>JALOON010000078.1 GCA_025454405.1 Oscillatoriaceae cyanobacterium Prado104
ATTTCGCGCTTTAACCCGCATTCCGCCGGGGAATTAATTCCCCGTCTCATAGCAGAAGTCGGTTAAAACCGACTGCACAATTCAATGCAATTTTTCAACGAATTTCAGTCGCCTTTGAGACGACTTTCGCTATGAGACAGGGGTTTTTAACCCCTGGCGGACTGTCGGAATAGCGGGTTGAACCGTTAGATTTGCAAATCCCCAACAGTCGATCGATTTGAGTTTGACTCTTGACATTGACATTAATGTCAAGGTTTAGAATCCAAAAGTCATTCTACCAGATCGAAATTTCCCATGACCTCCAATTCTCTCTCAATTCCCCGCCTATCCAGGCTAGCAGCAGAACATCCCGATGCTGCAAGTGCAGCCCTGTGCGGAATTCTCGTAATTTCCGGTTCCCTAGCCTTGCATCTCGGTTGGCTGGGTTTGGCTTTGTTAATCCTCCCGGCTGCTTATGTTATCGGCGGTTATGCCAGCGCCCGCGAAGGATTAACGGCGCTATTTGAAGAACATCAATTAGATGTCGATTTGTTGATGATTGTTGCTGCTTTGGGGGCGGCTTTTTTAGGGCTGTGGCGGCGTGAATATTATTTAATTGTTGACGGTGCGGTGCTGATTTTAATCTTTGCCATTAGTGGCGCTTTAGAAGGTTATGCCATGCAGCGGACCGATCGCAGCATTCGCAGTTTGATGAGTTTGACGGCGGATACTGCTAGAGTAATTGCCCGTGACGGGGAACGAGAAATTGCGATCGACTCTTTGCAAATTGGCGATCGCTTGTTAGTTAAACCGGGCGAAATTATTCCGACAGATGCGATAATTGTAGCAGGTTTTAGCACGATAAATCAAGCTTCGATTACTGGCGAATCGATGCCTGTAGAAAAAACAGTTGGCGATGAAGTTTACGGCGGTACGATTAACGGTGCCGGCGCGCTGCAATTGGAGGTTTGCAAAAACCCGGAAAGCAGTTTGATCCAGCGAGTAATTCGCCTGGTGCAGCAAGCGCAAACTGAAGCGCCTCCTTCTCAATTGTTTGTGGAAAAGTTCGAGCGCGGTTATGCTAAATTAATCGTAATTTTGGGCTTGTTACTAGCGATTTTACCGCCCTTTATTTTGGGCTGGAATTGGGAAGATACGATTTATCGGGCGCTGATTTTCCTAGTAGTGGCATCTCCCTGCGCGCTGATGGCTTCGATTATGCCGGCGCTGCTTTCGGGGATTGCTAACGGTGCGAGACAAGGTATTTTATTTAAAAGCGGCGCGCAGTTGGAGATAATGGGTAAAATACGGGCGATCGCCTTTGATAAAACCGGAACTCTGACAACTGGAAAACCGCAAGTTATCCGCATTGTACCCGCAGCAGGCTATACTGAAACTGAAGTTTTGCAATTGGCTGCTGCTGTAGAAGTTTATTCAGAACATTCGATCGGGCGATCGATTGTTGAATTCGCCAAGCAACAACAATTAGACTTTCCCAATGCCACCGACGTACAAGCAAAAATCGGTGCGGGAATTGTTGGCAAAGTTAACGATATGCTAATTGCAGTTGGTAAAGCAGAATTTGTCGAAGCAACTTCTGAATTGAGTCAAATTAGCCAGCAGTTGGAAGCAGAAGGAAAAACCGTTGTTTGGGTGACACAGGAATCTCAGGTTTTGGGAATAATTGCAGTAGCGGATACCCTGCGCCCGGAAGCAGCAGCAACGGTTAAACGCTTGCAAAAATTAGGTGTAGAACATATCATTATGCTAACGGGCGATCGGGCACAAACAGCTCAATACATTGCTCGCGAACTAGGCATTAATGAAGTGTATGCCGAACTTTTGCCGGAAGACAAAGTTAGCGCCATCAAACAACTGCAAACCAAGTATCAAACAGTAGCGATGGTAGGAGACGGTATCAACGATGCACCCGCCCTCGCCCAAGCTTCTGCAGGAATTGCGATGGGAATTTCGGGTAGCGATGTGGCTTTGGAAACTGCCGATATAGTATTGATGTCAGATAGGTTAGAACAGTTAGTTCATGCGATTCGTTTGGGGCGGCGCGCGCAAAATGTGGTCAAGCAAAATATTGTTTTTGCACTCAGTTGCATTGTGTTGTTGTTAGCAGCTAATTTTGTAGGAAATATCACCATGCCTTTGGGTGTAATCGGTCATGAAGGGTCTACAGTAATAGTAACTTTGAGCGGTTTGCGGTTGCTGAGAAATTGAAGAAAGAAACCGGGTTTTTTACCGAAGCTGTTGGTAGTAGCGAAATATTGTTACAAAAACCCGGTTTCTGGCTGTGCGCGAGTCGTCGAAAGAAACCGGGTTTTTTAGCGAAGCTGTTGGTAGTAGCGAAATATTTTTGTAAAAACTATAGTCTTGCGATCGATTTGATTTGTAGGGGCGGGTTCACCAACCATTTACGATCGGAATGAATAATCTCGTAAACCCGCCCCACCCCACCAACAATCAAAATGTACCATAAATTTCTGAAAAAATGTTTATTTAAATAATGGTGCTGACAGGGCGGGTTTATGAGATTGTTTGTGGGTTTTAGAGATAGTTGGTGAACCCGCCCCTACAGATTTTTCGTTCGCTCGCTTTCTCGATTTAATTCACTCAAAGATGTCATAATATCTTGGGCAATTTTTAAAGCAGTTTTAACATAGATCGATAATGTAAAAACTGTATCTGCATAATCTGCCTTATTCCTAAACTGCCTCAATCTGCTTAAGTTTTCCCCGATTTTTATCAGTTTCTTGGCTTTCGATCGATTGAAAATAAATTCATCAGCTACATATTGATGGTCATTGATATCGTAAGTTTTATTGCGCGAGAGTCTGGGATCTTGCAGAATGTCCCGCAAATAATTCCGTGCTAGGCAAAACACAGAATAATATGCTCTACTTATCGCCGATCGCAATTTTGCTTCTTCATTGCTTGCTGCTAGCTCTTGTGCTAAATTCAAGTATTCTGACCAATCGAATTTCATTCCCACCCCACGTCAATATTTAATATATTTTTAGACATAGCCAGACTGGCGTCCAGCCACCAAGTTCGATCGAGAGTTTGCAATTTTGCCAAAGCTTCATCGACTTCTAGTTTAGTGTAAATGGTAATCCAGAGCGATCGCCAGCCTGCAATTTCTGGATCTGTTTTCACTTCTAAAGCTAAGCTTTCGCTGGGAAATAGTTCTCGAATTTTAGAATGAGCTTCTAAAATTAAACCCAGCATTACTTCTTGCTCTATAATTAACTTAAAAGCTTCTAACGGTTCTGCTACCATGTAGAGACTGCGGATTTTGTTAAAATCGGCGATTAACTCGTCAAAGGGTTCGGTTTTAATTGCTTGCTCTTGGGTGGCAGTCATAAGGTTCGATCGAGAGTAATTTACTTGTTAAAATTTTAGCAAATAACTAGATAAGATCGGAGAAACTTTAACCGACAATGAACGATAAACCTGAAATTAATGTAACAATCCGCCCCGAAAGTTCTGATGATGTCGGTGCTATTTCCCGCATCACGGAACTGGCATTTCGCACCAACCCGCACAGCAACAATACCGAACAATTTATTATTGAAGAATTGCGCCGCTGCGGCGCGCTTGACCTATCGCTGGTAGCCGAAGTTGACAAGCAAGTTGTAGGGCATATTGCGTTCTCAACCGTGGAAATCTCAGACGGTTCTTTGCACTGGTATGCCCTCGGTCCGATTGCGGTGACACCGGAATTGCACGGACGGGGTATCGGGCAAGCGTTGGTTAATGCTGGTTTGGCTGCCCTGCGCGACCTCAATGCAGCAGGTTGCGTGTTGGTAGGATCTCCAAAATTTTACGGGCGTTTTGGCTTTCGCAATTGCCCGGAACTTACTATGGATGGGGTGCCTCAAATGTACATCCAATCGCTTAATTTTGGCGCGCATTCGGCGACTGGAAAGGTGAAACATCATGCGGCATTTTCTGTTGGTAGTTAACAAATAATTTCAGTCTATACCGTAAAATACTAACTGCGTAACAGTGTTGGTGCGCGCATAATTTCGATCGAGCCAAACTAACGGCGGACAATGCGCGCCCACAAAGCTATAATTATCCATGTCAGCAAGCTAGCAGCCACTCCCGATAAAATGCTAAATCCCATAATTATTCTCAATCCCGAACCTGCTTCAAAAAGTGGGAATAGCGTATTTATTGCAGTATTAATTGCGGGATTTGCTTCAATTTCTGCTTTGTAATTAGCACTTGCAGAGGCTACCGTGCCGCCAGTTGCCAGCCCGACTCCGACGATGCCGACTACTGTTTGAAAAGTGCGATCGCTCTCAGCTTTCCTAATTTCTACCGTTCCTCTAATTGTATCAGTCAAACTCTGCAAAACTTCCAAACAAGGACGGAAATTGTCAATATCTTTTTTGATTTGTTTGGGATACTTTTTATTAGCGATATCGTAAAAGTCCTGCAAAAACTTCAAGTCATCCGTCTGTCTAGCCTTAGCTTGAATCTCTGCCAGCTTATCCTGGTACTTCTCCAGATTCACATTAATTGTACTGTATTGAAATTCTAGGTAATTAAGGTCGATCGTAAAATCAGAAAGCTTCCCCATCGCCTCCCGCAATTTCTGGAGATTCAGCCGAGAAGTATTTCTCATCGCCACAATTTGGTTGTAATTTCTCACCAGGCGTTCTTTTAACAGCAGGCTGTTCTCGTAAGCCCAGATAATTTTATGGCGGAAGCACAGCAAATCCAACCAATTTAGATAAAAATCTTTCGCCCATTCTTTACAAGCAGCATCATCGGGATATAAAATTACCAACAGTTGCAAGTTATCCTCAATCTTATCGCCCCAAAACTCAAATACTTTCGCTCCTAAAAACTCACCGCTGGCTTGAGGAAAACCATCCTTTACAAACAAACACTTGTAAGCCCGTTTGGCAAGATCTTCCGCTTCCACATCAGTTCCAAATTCCAGCCAACCAGAAAGCATCCAAGTTTGCCCAAGATTTTCTATCTTCGGCAATTTTGGAATTAAATGCTGCAAACTTTCAATTAGTATAATAACTTTATCTATGCTATACTTAGCATCAAGAACATAACCACTAAATAAAAGTTGGTAATTATCGGTATAATTCCAGCGGCGATAGCGACCCTCAACTTGATAATTGCCCAGGTTTCCTCTAAATTTTAAATCTGCTTCTTTTACCTTATCTACAGCCAGAAATTCTTGTTTTTTTTCAGGGGTAAATGAAACATTCAGTTTGTGGTGAATAAGCTTTGCGGACAAACTATTTAAAAATTTGCGATATATTTTGTGAGTTTCCGGTTCGCCGACACCCAACCCTTGTTTGAGAGTGTAGGTAAATAAATTCAGGGTAGGGTCAACTAATTTCATAAAATTTTTTCCTGACGGTCAATCTCGGAAACTTTAATTATACAGGACTTCGATCGAAGTCGATCGAACGATAACAGGACGTAGGGGTAGGTAGAAACCGGGTTTTTTACGAAAATACTTCGTTACAACGAGAAGATTTAATAAAAACCCGGTTTCTTTGGTCTGAGTGTACAATTCCAGAATAACAAATACATGATTTATCGATCGGTCTAACGAAACAAAGGATTTTCACAGGGCAATTAAAGTTAGATCCCCCCTAGCCCCCCTTAAGAAGGGGGGGACCGGAAGTGCTTAAAGTCCCCCTTCTTAAAAGAGGATTTAGGGGGATCTAAACCCTGCTCAAAACGACAAACTCAAAACACTCAAAGTCCCCCTTCTTAAGGGGGATTTAGGGGGATCGAGACTCTGATAAAAACGAGGGACTAAAAGCACTCAAAGTCCCCCTTCTTAAGGGGGATTTAGGGGGATCGAGGCTCAGGTAAAAACGAGAGACTAAAAGCACTCAAAGTCCCCCTTCTTAAGGGGGATTTAGGGGGATCGAGACTCAGGTAAAAACGAGAGACTAAAAGCACTCAAAGTCCCCCTTCTTAAGGGGGATTTAGGGGGATCGAGACTCAGGTAAAAACGAGGGACTATAAGCACTCAAAGTCCCCCTTCTTAAGGGGGATTTAGGGGGATCGAGACTCGGGCAAAAACGAGAGACTCAAAGCACTCAAAGTCCCCCTTCTTAAGGGGGATTTAGGGGGATCTCAACTCAGGTAAAAACGACAAATCCAAATCAAAACCTCAATTTATCGATCCATTCAACTAAATTGCTAGCTTTAGCCAATAACCTTTTAGCCATACTCGGCGGATTTGGATCTCGCAAAATCGGAGCCAAAAAATTGCCAAAATCATCACTCTCTCGCGAAGGAGTATTTTCATCTAATTCAGGAAGATACTTATTCTTTTCCTTCGTCTCGTCAATTTCCTGCAAATCCTCGTAAGCCCGCTCAAAAACTTCATTAAAAACAACATCTTTTTGAGCTATCTTAATAAGTTCAGACGCTTTTTCCGCGTCCCCAGCGACCAAAGCCGCACCAACTTCATTCACTTCTGCTATCAACTCAGGCGCAAGAGTTCCTTCAAATCTCGCGAGGGCAATTAAAAAAGCTTTGGGCGCAAACTCGTCAAATCCCGATAAGGTAACTTCTTGAGAAGTCATATGATTTTAGCCGTTGCCGGTGATAGTGAAAGCAGCCCAGTGGTAGGGATGCTCGTAGGGTTTCTCTTCTATTTTAGCTGAATTTTTTTGCAGTCGCGAGGCTTCTCTTTCAAAGTGGTAGATGTTCTTAAAATTAGCCTTTCTCAGCAGCGGCACCAACTCTGTCGCGTACCACTCGCCTAGCTTGCCATTAGTGAGTTCTCGCAGCCAATCTTTGGCTTGTTGCAACGCTTCCGGCGGCTGGATTCCCTGCTTCCATAACTGGTAGAAATAGATCGTTAACAAAGCGCTAGAACGTTCGTCCACTCGCCACAGCGTGCTGATAATATAATTAGTCTCCGGCAAAAAGCCGCTCGCTATGCCTACGAATTCATCGATTAACTCGCCTTTGTTGGTAAAGCCGGTTTCGCAAGCGCTGAGGCAGATTAGGTAATAGTTGGCTAATTTTAACTGCAAAATTTCGGTCAATGTCAATTCTTCGCCTTCGCCTAAGATTAAAGCTGAATTCTCGGATTTTTCGGTATTGTGGTAGGCGTGACCTGTATAATGAAAGATGTCTTTATTGGCTTTTAGTGCTTGAATAATTGCGGTTTTTGTGGAGGCATTGGAAGGGCGCTGAGTCGGGTAAAATTGACTTATCGCGGCTGCTTCTATTTGGGTAAATTTTAAGGCACTTTTGCCTTGGGAGTGTTCTACCATTAGCAGTGAATTAGGGGTTGTTGGGGTGGGGTTTTGCTGTTGCTGGAGGATGGCAATTTGAGCGCTGGGGAGGCGGGTAATCCTGCGGATTTTGGGTTGCTGGGTATCTGTAACGGCGTTGGTGAAAATGGGAGGCAGAAACAGGGCATCTAGGGGGAGAAGGTGCAAGTCGCGGTGGGGAATTAAGATTAAGTGTTGGATATTGGTGAGGTGGGTGCAAATTTCGGGGATTTTGAGGATGTCAGCGAGTTTTTGCAATTGCGCTGTCATCGACTGCCGCCAGGGATGGGATTCTTTGCTTTGCTCTTTGTTGGTTGTTTGGCAGTAATTTTGATAGTTGGTTTTCCAGTCTTTCAGCCAATTTTCTAAACTCGGACTGTTGGGATTTGGGGATAAATCGGTGACTGGTGTGGAGATTGTTTCAAACTTGTCTGGGGTAATGATAAAAGCTGTCAGGGAAACTGGGCTGAGATGCCAGTAAATTATTGCTGTGGCGGTGTTGTTTGCCAGCAAGTATCGGATTTGCAGATAAGTCGGGCTATCGGTGGGGTTTGGCGAACTTGCGCGCATCCATTGCAGGCAAAAGTTTTTCCTGGCTTCGGCTTTTTCTAGTGCATTTATCTTTTTGCCAGACTTGACGAGGGTATCGACTTCTAATTGGTAAAGTCCGGCAAATTTGCGCTGGAGTCGCTGTTTGATTTCGGGGTGAGTTTCGTTGTCTAAAAGTAAATTTTCTAAGACGGTGGTAGCTTCGGCAAGGTACTCGCTGGTTTTGGGATCTCCCAAGCTACGGCAGACGGTAATTAAGCCTTGCATTACTTCTAAATAAGTTTCTGGAATCAGGGGCGATTTCAAGAATTCGCGGGCTTGTTCGTAGCTGGCTTTGGCTTTGTGGAAAGATTCAAAATATCTGGCTGTTTGTTTGCCGTTTATGTAGTGTACCTTGCCTTTTTGCTGGTGCAATTTGCCGCAAACGAGGCGATAGTCGCGGTTACTGGGCTGATATTTCTGTAAGCCTTCATCCCAGTTTTGAATGGCTTCAATGTAGCGCCCGGAGTTGAAAAATGCCCAACCTCGATTGCCCCAAGCTTCCCAAAATTGATCGCCTGTAATTTCTAAGGCTGTATCGAAGGCTGCGAGCGCCTTACTGTAGCAGCCCAACTCTCTTAGCGCATTGCCCTTCCCGTCCCAGGCAATGTGGAATTTGGGGTCAATTTCTAAGGCTTTCTTTCTAAGGCTTTCTCGTAGGCTGCGATCGCCTCACTGTAGCAGCCCAACTCTCTTAGGGCACTGCCCTTCCCGTTCCAGGCAATGTGGAATTTGGGGTCAATTTCTAAGGCTTTCTCGTAGGCTGCGAGCGCCTTACTGTAGTAGCCCAAATTTATTAGGGCAATGCCCTTCCCGTTCCAGGCAATGTGGAATTTGGGGTCAATTCCTAAGGCTGTATCGAAGTCTGCGATCGCCTCTGTGTTGTGGCTCAATTCCGTTAGGGCATTGCCCTTCCCGTACCAGGCCAAGTGGTATTTGGGGTCAATTTCTAAGGCTTTATTGAAGGCTGCGATCGCCTCTGTGTTGCTGCCAAAAATATTTAGGGTACTGCCCAGATTGTACCAGGCAATGTGGAATTCGGGGTCAATTTCTAAGGCTTTATTGAAGGCTGCGATCGCCCCTTGTAAATCTCCTGCACAATACTTATCGACTCCTTGGTTATATAATTCTTCTGCATCTTTACTTATTTCTCTTCCTATAGATTCTGACTGCGAGGTTGATTCCCCTTGGTTAGTCCCAGATAAACTATCTGTAGGAGAACTCCAACTCTCACTTCCCAACAATTGAGGAACATTATCACTTATAGATGAATCATCCATAGGAGTCAGATTCAAACTCTCCCCAGCCAACAATTGCCTGCCGATATTGCCAGCAACCTCACTGATTCTCCCGCAATTTGCCGCACCCAGCCGCACCATGCGCCTGCCCAATTCTAAATTCGTTGCCGGGGATACCAGCAACCTTTCTCCAAATTCTTGCAGCCAATTTTCCCACTCAGCATCTTTGATTTTGCTGCCGATTAAAAAGCCTTTAATTTCGCCGCGACTCCAGCCTCGTTCAACTCCTTCTAACAACTCCATGAATTTCTGTTCGCATTCCCCAAAAGAGCGAATCGGAGTTGGCGGTGGCGGTGGCGGTGCAGGTTGTTTGCGGAAATGTCGCTGAATTTGCCGCCACAGGTTGAGGATTGTTTGCCAAATTTTGCGGAACATTGGCTGGGTGGGTGATGTGTTATTTGCGATCGTAGCAAATTTTTTGCCGATCGGGAGGCATGAGGAGTCGTAGAAACCGATTTTTTTTTCACAAGCTGTTGGTTCGATAGAATTATGGTTGTAAAAATGCGGTTTCTGGTCGATCGCGGGTATCAATGAGTTATTCGTTAGTTCCGCGGTCCGGCAGGGGTTTAAACCCCTGCCTCATAGCGAAAGTCCTCTGAAGAGGACTGATTTTTTGTTGACTTTTTAGTTGTTTGAAAGGCCGTTGCGCGATCGCATCTCGTGCGTCATGAATCAAATAAACTATTTCGATCGCGCTAGAAATAACGATGTTTCTTCAGTCCTCTTTTAGAGGACTTGCGCTATGAGCCAGGGAATTAATTCCCTGGCGGACTTTCGGGTTAACGCAATATCTACAAACACAACAAAAACTAGGTTGCGATCGAGGCAGAGCCTCTAGATCTGCATTTCCAGGCAGAGCCTGGAAACGAGAAACATCTATAAAAACTATGTTACAATCGAGGCAGAGCCTCGCGGATCGGCATTTCCCAGCAGAGCTTGGAAATGAGACAATCCTATCTCTTATAGGTAGGGAAACGGCACTGCCGTGTCCTGCAAGCATTTGCTGGCAATGGAAAAATCAAAAAATTAGCTCTTGTAACAACTCGAAATTTATTTTTACAAAAATACTTAATAGTTTATAGGAATTAACGATTCAAGAAGTCGATTTGAGTTTAAACTAGGAGAAACCGCAAAGAGAAGTTTGGATTTTCAATTGGAAATCAAACAGAAGGAAGCGGAGAAATCGGCAAAGACAAATTGTTTTTCCGATCGAGTATTTTCGCATTTTTTCTCCCCAACTTCCCTCACTCCTTGCCAATTTTGTAGGAGGCAATATGAGCCAAAAAGTTATTGGGGCCGCGCGGAACGTTGCAATTGTCGGCCCTTATTTAAGCGGTAAAACCGCACTGCTGGAAAGTTTGCTGTCGGTGACAGGGGCAATTACCCGCAAAGGTACTGCTAAAGATGGCAACACGGTAGGTGACGGTTCTCCCGAAGCGCGCGATCGCCAAATGAGTGTAGAAGTCAACGCAGCGAGCACTGAATATGAAGGTGTTCGCTTCACTTTTCTTGACTGTCCCGGTTCGATCGAATTCGCTCAAGAAACTATCGATGCACTCATGGGTGTAGATGCGGCAGTAATAGTTTGCGAACCGCTAACCGATCGCGCTTTAACTCTAGCACCTCTGTTCAAATTCCTCGACGATCGGGAAATTCCGCACCTAGTTTTTATTAACAAGATCGATCGGGCTTGCGCTGATGAAACTACTTGCGGCAACAACTTTACAGACATTCTCAACGCCCTCAAATCTATTTCTAGCAGGCCGATCGTACCCCATCAATATCCGATCGCCCAAGGCCATCAAATCGTCGGTTTTATCGATTTAGTAACCGAACAAGCATACCACTACCATCCGGGAGCCCCTGCAGATCCCGTCCCCCTGCCGGAACACCTCAAAGCAGAAGAAACAGCAGCGCGCCAGCAAATGCTGGAAGAATTAGCAAATTTTGACGACCATTTACTCGAAGAATTACTGGAAGAAATCAATCCCGACGTTGAAGAAATTACCCGCGATTTAAAAATGGAATTGGGTGCCGATTTAATCGTGCCCGTTTTCATCGGCATGGCCGAACAAGATTTCGGCGCGCGCCCGTTGCTGCAAGCTTTGCTGCGCGAAGCCCCGACACCAGAAACTACTGCCGAAAGACGCAAAGTCGCAGCAGGTGACGGCAGTGTCCTCGCCCAAGTTTTAAAAACCTACTATACACCTCAGGGCGGCAAGCTATCGTTAGTGAGAGTTTGGCGCGGCACTCTGGCAGACGGCGCGACTTTAAACGGAGTGCGGGTTAACGGTTTGTACCGCTTGAACGGGCTGCAAACTCAAAGCTTGACAACCGCCAATGCCGGGGAAATAGTCGCTTTAGGCAGGCTGGAAGGCTTGAAAACAGGGGATACGCTGGCTGCAGGCGCTGCTGAGGAAATGCCGAAAGCCCCGATTCTCTCGCCCGTGTACGCGCTGGCGATCGCCCCCGAAAAGCGCAACGATGAAGTTAAAATGACCGGTGCCCTGGCAAAATTGCTGGAAGAAGACCCCTCTTTAGTTTGGGAACAACACGGCGACACCCACGAAATTATACTTTGGGGTCAAGGCGAAATCCACTTGAAAGTAGCGCTAGACAGGTTGCGCCGCAAGTATAACCTGCCGATGGGAACTCACTTACCGCAAGTGCCGTACAAAGAAACCATCCGCAAACCCGCATCATCCATCCACGGGCGCTACAAACATCAAAGCGGCGGACACGGACAGTTTGGCGATGTCTACCTCGACATCGTGCCGCAGCCGCGGGGAGAAGGCTTCAATTTCAGCGAAAAAATCGTCGGCGGAGTCGTGCCGAAACAGTACATTCCCGGTGTTGAAGTCGGCGTGCGGGAATATTTGGATCGCGGGCCTTTAGGTTTCCCGGTAGTGGATGTAGCGGTGACGCTAACTAACGGTTCTTACCATTCTGTAGACAGTTCCGAACAAGCTTTCAAACAAGCAGCGCGTTTGGCAATGCAGCAAGGAATGGCAAAATGCGAACCCGTTTTGTTAGAGCCGATCGCGAAAGTGGAAATTCACGCTCCTAGCGATTTTACCTCAAAAGTATTGCAATTAGTCAGCGGCCGTCGCGGTCAAATTCTCGGCTACGAAGGCAAATCTGACTGGAAAGGATGGGATACCGTTTTAGCTTATTTACCGCTGGCGGAAATGCAAGATTCGATCGTCGAATTGCGATCGCAAACTATGGGAGTCGGCTTCTTTAATTGGGAGTTCGACCACTTGCAGGAAGTACCGGAACCTTTAGCCAAGCGAGTTTTAGTTGCTAGTGGCAACGGCAACAGCAACGGCAACGGCAAGCATTAATTAGTTTCCTCATTCTTAAAAACCCGGTTTCTTCAAGAAACCGGGTTTTTTTAAACAGTTCGTAGTGTGGACTTTAGTCCGCATCTTCAGAGGACTAAAGTCCGCACTACAAACTAACTATTTAAACTAGATTCGGATCGATTCCCATTGCTCGAAGTTGGTCTGCTAAAGCTGGCGTGCGCGATCGTTATTGACGTGCGGGTCGTCGATTTATGATAAATTGTATCCGATATCTGTAGGGAAACAGCATTGCCTTGTCCGGTGCCGGATTCTGCGCCAAACAGTTACAGAATCGTTTTATCATTTTCATTAGATAATCCATTCTTGACAATCGATGCTAGCGATCGAGCTGTTAAAATAGTCAAAAATCTCTTTTTGTGCGGATGAAATGCTAACAGAACTAGAAATCCAACAAAACTTAGAACAAGTTAAAGTTGCGTTCCCTCGCCTGACTAACTGGGAATACAACAACGAAAAGAATCAAGAATATTTTGGTTTTTCAATATGGGGTCAATTTACTGTTGACCCAGATTCATTAATGCCTAGTTCTTTCTACGTCACATTTGATATTTATGAAGATCGATGGCGGGGCTATTTAACGATCGGTCTGCCTTCCTACTTCTGGTCTAGTGCCGATGTAGGAGATGCTCACTTGCTAGATACAGAGCGTTGCGAATCATTAGGAGAAGCCATTGCAGCGCTCAAAATCAAAATAGCAGAACTGTGCCAAGCTTTTTCTTAAAATAGCGATTTGTTGTTCGGTTTTAACTGACTTTTTGCAGCATTCTCAATAACCTTTTAGAACCGGGTGAGCGCGCTGCACGCACCTTACGGTCGTGATATAATATTAAGCATTTGTTGAAAACATCGAGCTTTTTGTATTTTAATAATGACAGCATCCACCGGATTTTATATTGTCAAACGTCCTGCCGGAACTTGCGAAATTATTCCCAGCGCGCAATTCCAAGCAACAGATCCTGCGATTGTGGAAAAGTGGGGTCCCTACGATTCTGCTGAAGATGCGATCGCCCGTCGAGTCGGCTTAATTCGCGCGGGTAAATGCCGACCTCAATAAACTTGAAATTCAGGATTTAGAGTTGCGCGATCGAGGTTTGCAGTCAGGACTTTAGTCCCAGAAAGCTTGTAGTAAGGATTTTAGTCCGAAAAAGTTTGTAGTAACGACTTTAGTCCTCCGAATCTGCGGACTAAAGTCCGCACTACAAACCTTATTTTATCTATCTTTTGGTAGAAGTAATACTCGCAAACAGGCGTATAAGATATTGCACATCACGACAAATATCTCTTAGCCATCGATCGAGCTGTGTTAGCTGCGATCGAGATAAATACTGCGCTGCAAGCGAGTTTTTTACGGGCATCGCAAGCAAGAGATAAGTACAAATTTTTTGCAAAAAATACGAGGAGCAACCAGAGATGAAGCGGGTTTTAAAAGCGCTGGGAAAAACATTGAGTCACAGCATTTTGCTGGTCTGCATGATGGCTTTAGTCGCTATCGGAAGCTTAGCAACATTACCCACTCAGCCTGTGTACGCAGCAGGTCAATACAGCACTCAAACTCAGCAGGAAGCTAAAATTACCGACCCCGCAGAAAGTTTCGATGCTGTGAACCCCCAAGCAGCTTACGAAGAAATTGTCAAAACAGCTCAAAACCCCAACAAGGTAGAGAAGGTTTACGAAGAAAGTTTGGAGGAGTACAGAGAAGAACATCCGCCAGAAGGCATAATTCAAAAGATTGAAGAATCGATCGAAAAAGTCACAGAAAGCAAGTAAATCAAAATTATGCAGGATGCGCGACGCGCATCTAAAACCATGTAGGGTGCGCAGTGCGCACCTTACGATTTTTTAAATTTAATATCGCAAAATATAAAATTTGTCGCTTCAAGCTAAATTATAAATTCTCTATCTTCATCCTTGAGACAGATGAGTTAACAACAGTTATAAAAGTAGAGTTAGTAACAGTTTAGATCGGATAAAAGGCAACGATTATTATGAGCGACGACAAAAGAACTGTCAAGGAAGCTGATGCAAACCTCGACCCGATTTCTGGGGAAACGGGAGCTCATCCAGTGGGAACGGGTATCGGCGCGGCGGGTGCGGGCGCTGCCGGTGCTGCAATTGGGGGCGCTGTGGGCGGACCCGTGGGTGCTGTAGTGGGCGCTGTAGTAGGTGCATTTAGCGGTGGCTTGGTGGGTAAAGGCGTGGCTGAGGCGATCGACCCCACGGTAGAGGATGCTTACTGGCGCGACAACTACAATTCTCGCCCTTACGCAGAGGCGAACGTCACCTACGACGACTATCAGCCTGCATACCGCACCGGCTATGAAGGATACAGTCGCTACGGCAATACGGGCAAAAGTTTCAACGAAATTGAAATGGATTTGCAGCGCGATTACGAAACCAATCGAGGCAAGTCGAACGTGAAATGGGAAAAAGCCAAGCACGCCGCGCGAGATGCTTGGGATCGCGTAGAACGGGCTGTTCCTGGAGATATTGACAAAGATGGCCGGTAGGGGGGCAGGTATTTTCGTTTTTTGAGATTTGACACTGCATTCAGTCACATTTTTCAGGAACAGGATTTACGCACTCCGGCTAAAGAAACCGGGCTTTTGGAGAAAATACTCGCTGGGAATTTTTAATATTGGAGAAACACCCAGTTTCTGCCATCCTTGCGTACCAATCTTAAAAAAACTTGTCAAAAAGGGAGTTGAAGATTCGGCTTCCTTTTTTCGCGATTGGTTTTACAATTGAACAAGACTTATGCAAAGCTCCTACTCTTTGGGTGCGCAATGCGCACCTTACGGCGATCGGCAGCGCAGCAAACTATTTTTTGCATGAGTTCTATCAAAAAAAATCTTAAACCTACGATTATTGCGGAAAAAATATTAATGGAAAAAATCTTGACGGAAGCTTGGACGCTCAAGCAAAATTTAATCGATTTTGTATTGGATGCTGAGGGAGAGTTGGCGGTAGCTTTAGAAGCTTACGTTGCCGATCGATCGTCCCGCGATCGCTACGATATTGCCCAGCAAAATCAAGTAATTGATAGTTTTACTGTTGAAGGTAAAGTCGGCGAAAAAAGGCCGATCGAACTGTTCGCTGAAAGTCAGACTGATTTGAGCGATACCGATCGCAAATTGCTAGCACAATGGCGGTTGCGCAGCTTCACCGGCTTATTCGAGATCGTGCAAATTTTCCCCGACAGTTGGGAACTGATGAACTGGCTGACAGCCAAACATTATGTTGTTACACCCAACAGCAGTAATTTCCTGCAAGAAATGTCTCGGTTTAAATTGGGTGAAATTTTGCTAACCCGCATCGCGCCTCTCACCGATGACTCCTGGATGATGTCAGGTCCTCCGGTGCCGATGGGGAAATTGGGCAGGCCGAAATTGGCAGTCGCGATCGGCAATTTCAAGCAGAATTACAAACATCACCTGTACAGCGACGCCCCAGAATTGTTAGAATTGGCTTGGCAATCGGTAGCACAGTACCATCATGATTTTACCGAATTTTTTGGCAGCGATGAAGTGACCTTGCCGGGATATCAACTCAATAAAAAGATTGCAGAATTTCAGGAGTCGATCGCGAAAAAACGCTTGGCAGATACGGGGATTGATGGAACTAAATCCCTCGATGAAATCGTTCAAGAGGCAACAGTTGCTACTGAAGAAATTAAAGCCGCAGCAGTAGCAGCAGCGGGTACAGATCCGGCAGCAGTTGAGGTTTTGTTGGAGGGCAATGCTAATTCCAAAATGGTAACGCCTAAAGTTGAATTGCCCGATCGATTCAAAAAAGCCTCGCAGGTAACAGCCCTTTCTCATCCGCGCTGGGGACAAACTTTTTTACCAGATTACACTCAATTTACAGCATTGCTATCAGCAGAGGATTGGCAAAGCATAGTCGGCGCGCAGAAACTAGTGCGCAATTATTTAGAAGATCCGGCAATTAATGTATCGATTTGGCAGCGGTTAGCTAAGATCGATCCAGCTAAATTACAAGAAATTTTGCAAGTTGTTTTGGGTCGTACAGATTTTCAGCTCGATCGCGATTTAGACGCACTGCTGCAAGAATTTCATAAACCTTTAGAACCAGACTTGCCGGAAATTGCCAGCGTTCCTTTGCACTTGCACGATTTATTTCAGGAAGCTTTGGGCGAAGTGCAAAAATCGAAGTCCAAAGCACAGGATAAAAAGAAAAGTTCTAAGGGTTTTAAATCTTGACGATCCGGTTTTAACACCATAATTGCTCTCGATCGAGCGATCGGATTGACGATCTAGTTTGTAAATCTCTTGCCCCCTCCGTAAAAAGAAACCCGGTTTCTTTAAGAAACCGGGTTTCTGGGTGTACTTCATAAACTTGAAAACCGCTGTAAAATTTGCGAACCAAGCATTGATTTGAGTGGACGATCTGTTCAGTAAAAAGCTAAAATCGGATAAGCTCGGGATATTCTGTTACTACTTCACGCCTGCACCAACTGAGGAAAAATCATGACGACGCTATTAATTCAAACCGAAAGCGTCCCGCTGACAGTAAATCTCCCCGCGATCGAATCGATGACTGTCGAACAGTTCTATGAATTCTGTCGAGTTAATCGCGATTTGAGAATTGAGCGTACTGCCAGTGGGGAAGTTATTATTATGTCACCAGCCTTTTCAGATACAGGAAACCGCAACATTAAAATTGCTCAGCAACTTGCCAATTGGGCAGAACAAGATGGCACAGGTGAAGCCTTTGACTCCAGTGCAGGCTTTACCTTGCCCAATGGGGCAACCCGTTCTCCCGATGTCTCATGGATTAAATTAGAACGTTGGAATGGCTTAACCCAAGAGCAAAAAGCCTCCTTTGCACCGATTTGTCCCGACTTTGTTATTGAATTGCGGTCTGCTAGCGATACTCTCAGTAGCTTGCCACAAAAGATGCAGGAATATATTGACAACGGTGCATTATTAGGCTTATTAATCGATCGCAAAAACCGCAAAGTCTACATCTACCGCCCCGATCGAGAACCTGAAATCTTGGATAATCCCGAAACAGTAAGCGGCGATCCAGAGCTACCAGGATTCGTCTTGCAGATGGCAAAAATCTGGTGAATCATTGTCGGAAATAAATTTTGGTGTTTCGTACTAATTCAAGTATAATTAATTAGCAGTAATGGCGATCGCCTTTCGGTTTTAAAAGGGATAAATCCCTTACTTATAAATCCCTTACTTTTTGTGATAAACCGTGCCGTTAGGCAGAATTGCACCAATTAATTTAACTCCCCTCAAATCCGCTTCCGCGAGAATAGCTCCCCGGAGATTGGCTCCTGTCAAATCGGCTTTCCGCAAGTTTGCTTTGCTCAGATTGGCTTTGCTGAGGTCGGTTTGATGGAGGCAAGAACCAGCCAGGTTGGCATTGATTAAATAAGCGTTACTCAAATTAGCTGAGGTGAGATCGGCCTCACTCAAATTAGCTTCCATAAGGTAGGCACCGCTGAAATTAACTTCGCTCATGCAAGCTTCTGCCAAATTAATTCCTGTTAAAAGTTTCCGACTCAAATCTACGCCGCTGAGGTCGGCACCGCGCAGGTTGATCCCGCTTAAGTAGCAACCGTTTAAACTGATCTTTCTCAGGTAAGTGTAGCTCAAGTCCGCTTTGGTCAAGTTGGCTCTGTTCAAACAAGCTTCGCTAAGGTCGGATTCGCCCAAACAGGCCGCATTCAAATAAGCTTCAGAGAGGTCTGCCCGCCTGAGATTGGCTTTGTGAAGGTTGGCTTTGGTAAGATCAGCACGGGTCAAGTTTGCTCCGGCGAGGTTGGCTTTGGGCAATTCGGCTCCGGCGAGGTTAGAGCCACTCAAGTCTGCATCTTTGAGGCTGGCCAGGGATAAATCTGCATCTTTGAGGTTTGCCTGACTGAGGTTGGCTTTAATCAGATAAGCTTTGGTGAAATTAGCTTCGCTGAGGATGGTTTGACTGAGGTTGGCCGCGCTCATGTCTGCACCTGTAAGATTTGCCTTAGCGAGATTGGCTCCAGTGAGATTTGCCCAATTCAGGTGGACTCCGGTGAGGTTGGCATCTGTGAGATTGGCTCCGCTGAGGTTGGCTCCGCTGAGGCTTGCTGCTAAAAGATTGGCACCGGTGAGATTAGCACCGCTGAGATCGGCTTTGCTGAGGTTGGCTTTGCCGAGATGGGATTTGCTGAGGTCGGCTTGGCTGAGATTGGCACCGATTAAGTACGGTCGGTGTTGGTGTTCCCTCGATCGGCCCAAAACTAGGGTGGGGCTGTCGCTGGAACTGTACAGGTCGATCGTACTCAGGATGATGCCGCGCAGGTTTGCCTTTCTGAAATCTCTTTCGCCGGCTGCATATCGACTGAGAAGTTCCTTGGCATCCATTGAGGCTGTTTTCTGTTTAAGGTTTGTTCGCAGTGTGGAATGCGAGTCCGCAACATCCTGCAGACTGAAGTCCACACTACAAACGGTACTCTCTACTAATAGCTGTAAAACAGGTTAGTTTTTTTGACAGAGTTGGGCGAGTATGGCGTCGTGTTCTTGTCCTTGTTCGATCGCTTCTTCTGCGGGTTGGAGCCGATCGCGCAATCCTAAAATAAAGCGGTTGCAGTCCGCTCCCAAGGATTCGCAGGAAGTTTGCAAGCAGTGCAGTTCTCGACCTGTGAGCTGGCTGAAAAACGAACTCAAAATGCCTGCTTCTAGGAAACAAGTCGGTCGTTTTGCAGATTTGGGGGCGTTTTTTGCAAATAGAGAGTTAGCAATTTTTACTACGAGAAAACCCTGTTCGGCATAGCTGGGATCGAGGTCAAAGGTTCCCCATCCGTGAGTTTTCCAGCACTGTTGCAGGCACTGGAGAAACTCGACCATTTCCATTTCGGAAACTACTTGACCGTAGTATTCGCTGACTTCTTCACAAAAGCGAACATAAAAGTTTTTTCCCCACCAGCGACCGCAGTTAAACAGCACTAAGCGCGAGGCTTGACCGGTTTCTTGTTCTAAGCCAATATAAATGGCTTGAATTAGTGTTTCTGGGAGTGCGAGGAGCCGATCGCCCCGTCGGTTTTCCAACAAGCCTAATTCGAGGTCGCCTCGGACGTAGGCATCGCTGGCAAAGTAGTTTCCGGGGAGGCGGGGCTGTTTGAGTAAGTCGGCAATATTAATCATCGGTAATTGGTAATTGGCAACTGGTAATTGGTAATTGGTAAGGAGTTTTGAGTTTTAAATTTTGAGTTTTGAGTTAAAGACAGTTCTTAATTCACAACTCACAACTCACAACTTAGAACTCCCGAAAACTGTCAACTGTTAACTGTCAACTGTCAACTATCAACTATTTATTACCTGTGCCAACGAGCATTGACTGGGCGTCGTCTAAAAATGGCTGCAATATAGCTCTAGCTTGATCGGAAAGAATTTCTTTAATCCTAGTTTGAAGCAGGTGGCAAACAGCAGCTTCTATTTTTTGAGTTTCGTGGGCATTGACTATGCCCGAGAGCCACTCTTGCAGCCGCTGTTCGAGAAAATTTCGATCGTTGAGGAGCATCGCCATACCGCAGTAGCGGAGGATTAACAGCCAATGTTTGAGCGATCGTTCCAAGTTTTCTTGTTGTTCGTTTGGGAATGTTTCTTGCAGCTTATTGGCTACTGGTTGGAAAATGTTTGTTTCTTTTTCTCGCAAAAATTCGTAAATTTTTAAGCGCTGGGCAAGGTTTGCCGCGTGACGCTTAAAAGCGGTAAGTTCCTCAGTTTTAAGAAACCGATTTTCCGCTCGATCCAGCAGCTCCTCAATTTCAGGGTGCATGACGTTAACTAATTGGTAAAGAAGGAAGAAGGAAGAAGGAAGGAAGGCACGACACGGATTATTACACGACGGGTACACGGATGAATTTTTGAGCGTGTATCGGAAGTTGTCAGAGCTTCGCTATCAGAAGGAATCAGGAATCAGGAAGAAGAAGGGTTAGTTATTTAGGAGAGAATCATTTAGGTATTGTCAGAGAAAAGGATTGCCGTCAGTTGCCATTTTTGACAATTATTAAAACAGGTCTAACAGGTCATCAATGGTAATTTCTGCAGGCTCGGGAATGGGAATTGCAGGCATGACTGGGGGTGGAGGCAGGGCACCCACTTCGGGAATGCCTTCCCAAGAAATAGCCATAAAAAAGTCTGCTACCGGTCTGGTTAAACTGAACAATTGACCGGAGACAGAATCCTTTTGAGTTTCTAGAGGTTTTCCCAACCAGTTATAGCGACCAAAAAAGTCTTGAACTGACTTTTCCAACCACGAATTTTGACTTTTCATCATGGGTAAATTCAGCACAAAAATTACCTTTTTTCCCTGCACTAATGCGATCGCAATGGTGGCTATCGGCTTCTATGATGGTTTGGTAGATGGTTTTTAAAGTAGGGTTGAAATACCCTCTTAAAAACCTAACGATCGACTGTCCCAGGTCAACTATCGACGATCGCGAGCGGGGAAGAGGAGAAGTTCTGAGTTTTAAGTTGTGAGTTTTAAATAAAGAACTGTCTTTAACTCAAAACTCAAAATTCAAAACTCAAAACTCCTTACCAACTGTCAACTGTTTACCGCAATCTTTCACCGTGTTGCAATCGGTTTTGAATGTCGCGAGCGTTGGCTCCTTCGTTGAGCCAGAATGCCGCAGCATCAATTTTGTCTGGGTTGCCCAGCAGGAATTTGCAATAAGTTTCTCCCATTGAGTAGCATTGAAGCTCTATGCAACTGAGAGGCTTTTTGACTAGAGAGCCGAAGAAACCTGCGAACAAACCAGCGTAAAGGTGACAAACGGGTTTGCCAACATCGCCCAAAGTGCGGGCAACTGCTGAGTCAAAGAGGTTGATGAAGATGCAGCCGTGCTTGCGATCGCTCATGTCAACTTCCCAGCGACCCCAACCTTGAGCTGTAAACGGCCACCACCAAGTTTCTAACAAAAACATCAGATTTGACTGGCGGATGTTTTGGCTGAATTCGGCGCTAAACCATTTCTGAAAAAATTCCGAATCTTGGAGCCCCCACTGGCAACCAATAGTATACATGATTACAGAGGACGCAGGACCTACTTCTTCTTCTAGTCCTTCGACTAAACCGATAATAAAGTCTTCGCTAGTAAAAATGTTGCGCGATTCGTTCCAGTCGTTAATGGTGCCGTGCTGGCGATCGAAGGCAAAAAAATCCTGAAATCTATAGTGGTTGTGACTTTTAGGGTATTTTTGTTTGAGGGTAGATTCGATCGGGGTTGCGATTTCTCTGTTGGCGGTAGAGACCATTTGTAATTGCTCCTTTTGGGTATTTGTCGATCGTTTGTTGCTTAAAATAGTCTCAAATTACTAAGTTTGAGGACTGGATACAGGTTCGGCAGTTGCCACCAGACCAAAGCTAAGGCGCGATCGGACACATCCTCAAATCGGGAAGGCGTTGCGGTTGGCCTCAAGCAGCAGGTCGTTTGAGCCTGTTTACTCAGAAAATAAAATGGCTAGCCTCTGTATCCAATTTAACTCGATTCTCGAAAAGACAAGCATTCTACGGAATCCTTTTGGCTCTGGTTTTTTTGTGGGACGCACTCCGAAACAGGGTTGGTTTGCGGAATTCTGCGGCCTGTGCCTTGAATATTGATAAACAACCGGCTGTCTTTGGTATTGATGCGTCCGATACAGTTTTGATTGCGGCTCTGCTGCGGTGTGCTATCTTTTGTGCAAGCTTTGCGCCGTACAGGGGTTGTGAGAACCAACAGCCGCTTGCTGTACGGGCGAAGCACAACGGATCGGGTGCGATCGCGAACGATCGAAAAACCGTACTTGGTTCGATACTTGGTGCGATCGCGATTGATTCGAGGAGAGGCATCTGGCCTGCCCTGCCTTTCCTCAAAACGTCAACCTGCTTCAGGTATGGCGGGATCTCTAGGCAGAAATTAGAATAATGAAACACCACGCTTGTATTGCAATAGGAATAAATCAATATCAGTTGCTTCAGCCTTTGAGTTACGCGCAAGAGGATGCCGAAGCACTGTCTGCTTTTTTGGTTGAAGAGGCGGGTTTTGCTGCGGATCGGTGTTTGCTGATGACGGATGCGTCGCCGTCGCTGTGGGGCCATCCGACTTATCCGAACCGGGAAAATATTCTGAACTTGACCCAACGGTTGTGTAACGAACAGGTGCAGCAAGGGGATTTGCTGTGGTGTTTTTTTAGCGGCTACGGCGTTAGCTACGAAGGCAAGGATTATTTGATGCCGATTGACGGGAATCCGGGCGACATTCCGGGTACGGGAATTCCGGTAGAGTTGCTGTTGAATACTCTAAAAAATTCCCCTACGGAAACGGTTTTGGTGCTGGCGGATATGAACCGCAGCCAGAGTATGAAAGCGGGGGAAACGATCGGGGTTCAAACTGCTGAGTTGGCAAGGGATCTGGAAATCCCGACGCTGCTTTCTTGCCGCCCGAATCAAGTTTCGCGGGAAACTTCGGCTTTGCGCCAAGGATTTTTTACAACGGCGCTGTTGGAGGGGCTGCGATCGGGCCAGTGCTCGACGATTAAGGGGTTAGACCGCTTTTTGAGCGATCGCCTGCCCCAGTTGTGCGACCACCATTTGCGTCCGAAGCAGGAGCCTCTGATGCTGGTGCATCCTCCGGGTAAGGCTCATTTGGTGATTTTGCCGGATACTTCGGAGGCGGTGGCTGCTGTTGCGGGGCGCAACGGCAATATGACGGTGGCGGCTGAGGCTGATGGGTTCGATCGCCCTTCGAGAGCGGGCGTTACGGCTCAAGTTGAACTGCCTCCGGCGGTGCGCGCTGCTGAGGAACAGCCGGTGCTGGCAGTCACTGCATCGGAACTCAATTCGACAGTGCCTGCAGCAGGCGGGAACGATCGGCCGAATCCGCCAAAACCTGAAGATTCAGATAACGGCGCGTCCGACAAGTCGTTTTTGCAGCAGCTTATTTTGTGGAGTGGCGCTACTGCTTTAGTGCTGCTGTTGGGCGTGTTTCTGACGAATCGATCGATTTTTGTAGCTGGAGATGGGGGAAACACGCCATCAGTTGCTGAGAACCCTCAGAATCGACCTGCGGAAAAACCGACAGAAAATTTGATACCGGGTGGCGGTGGAGCAGTGCCCGGAGCGCTACCGGGCGGGGGCGGCACAGCGCCAAACCAGCTCGCACCGGTGCCTGTGGATGTGAGCGCGCAGCCGGGGAGTCAACCCAAACCGCCATCGAGTACGGAAGTTTGGGCTGAGGCGAAAACCTTTATCAGAAACGGTTCGGCTTCGAGTTTCAATCGGGCAGTAGCTAAAGCTCGATCGATTCCGCCTACCGATCCGCTGTACCCTCAAGCCCAGCAAGATATCGAACGCTGGAGTTTGACGATTTTGGATATTGCTAACGGGCGGGCGGCCCGCGGCGATTTCCAAGGAGCGATTGGGGCGGCGAGGTTGATGCCGGATGCTAACAAACAGGTTTTCAATCAGTCTAAGGAAGCGATCGCCCAATGGCAGCAGTTAGCCAAGCAGCAGCAGGCAAATGAAGCGCTGCTGGGTGCGGCAAGGAAAGAAATTAAACGCGGCGTGGCGTCTTCCTACAGTCAGGCGATCCAGAAAGCCAGCACGATCGGACCGAATCAGCCCCTGTACCCCCAGGCCCAACAGTCGATCGGTGAATGGAGCGAAACTATTATGAAAATCGCTCAGTTGCGCGCTTCTCAAGGCAGGCTGAAGGATGCTGTGGCGGCTGCTTCCCTAGTTCCAGCAGGCACCAAGAGTTACGATCCGGCTCAAAAGGCGATCGCTGGTTGGAACACTAGGTTGCAAGGTCAGAAAAAAAATTAATTGAGCTTGAATTTGCAACTCAAAACTGGCAATTACAAGCTCGCACTGTTACTAAATTCCCGACTCTTATTCCGTGGAAAATATCGAGTTTCCACAAGTAAGGGCGGGAATTTGCGATTTTATATTGGGAATTGTTTGATTTGATATTTAAGCTCGCGAATCGATCTTAGTTAACTGGTAATTGAAAAACCTTCTGCCTTCTTTTTTCCTCCTTATGCTCTTTTTTGTCAAACGAACTTCCTCCAAAAGTTTGACACCACTAACCGTAGCAAAAAAAATCGATCTGTGCTATGTGACAGCAAACACCTAAATTAGTGATTTCTATTAGTTACTATAAAATTGCCAAATAGTTAAATTATGTAAATATAGTAGGTAGGGTGTTTGGGATTTCGCAGCCGATCGAGAATTCGATCGCAGAGAACGTTAACTGTTGCAGGCACAATCGGGAATTGCATATCTATGACAACTTTAAGATTTGACCTTCAAAACTTCAAACACCGAGTATTTTGGCAAATTTCGCGCCTGCCGGCGGCAACGCTAGTGATTCTGGGATTAGTGACTTTTGCAGGCGCGATCGCCGCGGCATGGTGTTCGGGGGAAGCAAATGTCAGCAGTTTTTTTGAACAACTCAACTCTTGGCAGCAAAATCCGCCCGTGTGGCTGCAAGTTCCTGATGTTAACACGAAGTATTTGTTAATACCCACACTGTTGTTATTTTCAGCTACTTTCGCTGCAATTAAAATATCGCCAACTCCGCAAAAATGGTCTCGGGCTGTGGTAGTTGCTATTGTTTTAGCTTTAACAATTCGCTATATTTTGTGGCGGTCGATCGCTACTTTAAATCTCAGCGATCCCCTCAACGGTATCTTTAGTTTGGGGCTGTTTTTCTTAGAAATGTTGATGTTATTCAGCAGCAGCATTCAACTGTATTTAATGCTGAGAGTGAAAGACCGCCGCCGGGAAGCTGACCTCCTGGCTGTTGCCGTTGAATCGGGAGAGTTTGCCCCGACAGTAGATATTTTGATACCCACTTATAACGAGCCTGCTTTTATTTTACGGCGAACTGTCATCGGCTGTCAAGCTTTGGATTATGCCAACAAAAAAATATATTTGCTTGACGATACCAAGCGTCCTGAAATCAAATCTTTGGCGAAAAAGTTGGGCTGCGAGTATTTAACGAGACCCGACAACAGTCACGCCAAAGCTGGAAATATCAATCACGCTACAGCCAGAACTAAGGGGGAATTAATTGTTGTTTTCGATGCAGATTTCATCCCGACTACTAATTTTTTAACTAGAACAGTTGGCTTTTTCCAAAATTCCGAAATTTCCCTAGTACAAACTCCACAAAGCTTTTACAATCACGACCCGATCGCCCGCAATTTAGGATTGGAAAATATTTTAACATCGGAAGAAGAAGTATTTTACAGGCAAATTGAAACCATCAAAGACGGCGCGGATAGCGTAATTTGTTCCGGTACATCCTTTATCGTCAGGCGCAGCGCTTTAGAAAAAGCGGGTGGATTTGTAACTGATTCGATCTGCGAAGATTATTTTACCGGAATTCGGCTGTCAGCGATCGGCGGTAAATTGGTTTATTTAAATGAAAAATTAAGTGCTGGTTTGGCTGCTGAAAATATATCCGCTCATTTAACTCAAAGATTGCGATGGGCTAGAGGTACGCTTCAGGCATTTTTTATTGATGCTAATCCTTTAACAATTCGCGGTCTCCGACTCGTACAAAGATTGTCTCATTTAGAAGGATTGCTGCACTGGTTTACCAGTTTAAGCAGAGTTGTATTTTTGCTGATGCCTTTAGCTTATTCATTTTTAGACATCATGCCGCTGCGGACTAACTTGCAGGAATTGCTGTATTTTTTCCTGCCTTACTATTTGGTACAAATTACAGTATTTTCGTGGCTGAACGGTCGATCGCGCTCGGCTTTACTCTCGGATGTTTACTCGTTTGTCCAGTGCGTTCCTTTAGCGGTGACAGTCGTGAGTGCCATGCTGAATCCTTTTGCTAAAGGCTTTAAAGTAACGCCGAAAGGAATGGCGAGCGATCGATTTAACTTCAACTGGAATTTGGGATGGCCGTTAATAGTTTTGTTCGCAGCTACCGCTTTCAGTTTGTGGCGCAACTTGACAATTTATCTGGCTAAAAATGGCGATCGAATGCAGGGAATATCTGCTGAAACTGCTGATTTGTTAAAAGGCATACATTTAGGCTGGATTTGGAGCGCTTATAACTTGTTAATGCTGGGGATTGCACTGCTAATTTTGGTGGATGTTCCCAAGCCGGATATTTACGAATGGTTCAATTTACGCCGGGTGGTGCAGTTAAATGCGGGCGATTCCCTACGGGATAGCTCCGCTTCACGCACTTTTTGGGGCATAACTACGGCTATTTCGGAAAGCGGTGCGGAAGTTGCTTTGACGCAAATGCCGAGTTGGGCGCGGGCAAACAGTCAGATTCAAGAGAGTTTTTTGCCTGCAAACATCTGGCGTGAATCTGGCGATTGCAACAGCTATTTACCGGATAAAATTAATGAAAATTCGGCACTTGTGGCAACAACAATGGAGCGATCGCGCGCGCTATCAATAAGGGAATCGAGAACAGAGGCTAGTGATGTTAAAGAGTTGATAAAGTATGAGGCTGTAACTCTCAAGATTCTAGAAGAGGAATGTTTAATTCCTGTGGCTAAGATTGAAATTGTCGGAAGTAAATGTCAGTTGGAATCTGGTTTTAAGGATGCAGCCCAGTTAAGTTTTGCCCAATTGCCAACGGTGCGAATTGCGTTCGATCGACTGAATGTTAGCCAGCAGCGGTGCTTGATAGAAATGCTGTACTGTCGGCCCGGACAGTGGCTGTCGCAGGAAACTCCCGGAGAGTGGCGTTCGCTGTGGCTGCTGTTGAAAATTGCTTTGAAACCGCGATCGATTTTTGAGAGAAACAGGCGGGAAAGACCGATCGGAGTTGCACAATTTTAGAATAGATTGCAGCTTTAAGAAGTTATACCAAATCCGGGTTTACTACCCCCGTTATTGTAATTGTTCGCTGCGCTCCGCAATCGCATAGATTCGGGCGATCGACGAAGCATTCATCAAGGGGATTAGTACAGCAGTTTTCAGGTATGTGAGGTACAAAGAAACCCGGTTTCGCCAAAGTTACCGGGTTTGGAGGTGTGTACTTCATAAACTTGCAATCTGCTGTAACTCTGATTTAGCTAATTCGGGCATTCATCCCCACACTGTAATCTTTGATTCAGTGTTGGGATGAATGCCCGGACAAAAACGAAACGCCCCTTGACTGAATTAAACCGCAGGTTTAACAGGTTGAGAGGCAGTTGAGTTTTTGTCAACATCTGGAATTTTTAACGAATCGATTAAATCTTCTATGACATGAGTCATAGTCGGATCTTTCATTTGAGTCTTACTTCGTTGCTACCACAGCCAAATTCCAAGCCAACCGCTTCGCCAAAGGCAGCTTTTTCAACAGCCTATCCAACCTCTCTAACCGATCGTACTCCGGCTTCAATCTTTCTTGTTCGATGATAATCTTTTTCCAGTAACGCTCCTGATTCGGATGCACTTTTTCGATCGCATAAAAGCGCACAAAAATCCACAGCGCCGTTATCCAAAATGTATCGTAAGCCGTATCTGCAAACAAAGACTTGACAAAATTCACAATATTAATATCTAAAGGAGTTTCATCCTCCGTCCGCACCTCCGTCGCCATCCTGCGGTAAATATTAATCGCCGGATTGTGCTTCATCGGGTCCCAAAAACAAGCTTTGCCACCCGGTTTCAGCACTCGGTGCATTTCGCGAATTGCTTTTTTCGGTTCCGGTAAATGGTGCAGTAAATTAGAAGCATAAACTATATCAAAACTTTTGTCAGGGAAATCCAGCGCCATTGCATTCACCGTACAGCCGTCTATTTTGACGCCGTTTTTTTCCGCTAATTTCAGAGCAACTTCTACCATGCCTTGAGAATAATCCGCTGCCACACAAAGCGCCCCTTTTTTAGCAAAATAAACGCTGTTTTCTCCCGCGCCACATCCCAAATCTAGCAGGAGTTTGCCCTTAATATCGCCTAATTGCTGGAGGATAAATCTATTTTCTGGAGCGGTACAAGCTTCAAAATAATCATTGACTCGAATGCCGTCAACATCGATCGTCGATGCCCAAGCATCGTGGAATTGCCGCTCTTTTTGTAAAGTTTCTTCTTGCATTTTTTAAGAGTTTGTTGTTTGAAAAAATTTATAGCAGAAGGAAGAAGGAAGAAGGAAGGCACTACACGGATTATGACACGGATACACGGATGAATTATCCGTATGAACTGAGTCATTAGTCATTAGTCATTAGTCATTAGTCATTCGTCAGAAGGAAGAAGAAAGAAGGAAGGATGAGGTAGAAAGAAGGAAGAAGGAAGAAGGAAGAAGGAAGGATGAGGTAGAAATAAGGAAGAAGGAAGAAGGAGGTAGAAAGAAGGCATTAGGGAAATCGATCGCAGCAATATTTTCAGCTCTCGAAAATATACTAACTGTCTTGGCGGTTGCTATATTTTTAACCGCAGATGAGAGCAGATGAACGCAGATAAATTTTAATTAATCTACGTTGATTTGCATTCACCTGCGGTTTGCTTGAAGAAAATTAGCTGACTCTAAATCGATCGGCAAATTTATCAGCGATGCGCTTCTGCAGCAACTTCATTTTTCGTTTGATTTGCCTGTGAGGAGGATTTTTCAGCCTGAAGCTGCAAGGCGCTGTACAGTCGGTTTAAAGCGCTGATGTAAGCTTCTGCGGAGGCTACGATGATGTCAGTATTTGCCGAGTGACCGGAAAATACTTTGCCTTCGTGACGCAAGCGAATTGTTACTTCGCCGATCGCATCTATTCCAGCAGTTACTGATTGTACGGAAAATTCGATCAACTCGTTCGGTACGTTAGCCACTCGGTTAATAGCCCTGTAAACTGCATCTACCGGACCAGTGCCGATCGCGGCATCTGTCAGTTCTTCTCCTGCTGGATTTCGCACGGTTACTGTTGCTGTCGGGCGTGATTTGTCGCCGCAGGAAACCTGCACTAATTCCAAGCGGAAAAGTTCGGGTGCTTGGTGTACTTCGTTGTTGGCGATCGCCTCTAAGTCCCAATCCGTAATCTCTTTTTTCTTGTCTGCCAAATCTTTAAATTTGACAAAAGCTTTATTCAAATCGTCTTCCGACATTTCAAAACCCAACTCTTTCAAGCGAGTGTGAAAAGCGTGCCGTCCCGACAATTTTCCCAAGACAATTTGATTTTCGGTGAGGCCGATCGATTCGGCGTCCATAATTTCGTAAGTCAGCTTATTTTTCAGCACGCCGTCTTGGTGAATTCCCGACTCGTGGGCGAAAGCATTTGCCCCGACGATCGCCTTATTTGGCTGTACCAACATCCCCGTTAAACTGGAAACAAGCCGCGAAGTTTTGTAAATTTGGCGGGTGTCAATATTCGTCAGCGGTTCGTCGGAATCTGCCGGCCTGCCTAAGAACGGATTGAAATATTGGCGGCGCACGTAAAGCGCCATTACTAACTCTTCCAAAGCCGCATTTCCCGCCCGTTCGCCAATGCCGTTAATCGTGCATTCTAACTGTCTGGCACCGTTTTTTACGGCTTCCAAAAAGTTAGCAACCGCCAATCCTAAATCGTTGTGGCCGTGAACTGAAATAATCGCGCGATCGATATTCGGCACATTCTCTTTAATTCCCCGAATCAAAGATCCAAACTCGCTCGGAGTCGTATAGCCTACAGTATCGGGAATGTTTACAGTAGTCGCCCCAGCCGCGATCGCCCGTTCCAATACTTGATACAAAAACTCCGGGTCCGATCGACCCGCATCTTCAGGAGAAAATTCTACATCGTCTACAAAAGATTTAGCGTAAGCCACCATTTCCGGCACAATTTCCAGCACCTCGGCCCGAGTCTTTTTCAACTTATATTCTAAGTGAATGTCAGACGTAGCCAGAAAGGTATGAATTCTGGCTTTTGCCGCGGGTTTGAGGGCTTCGGCTGCTGTTTTAATATCCTGCTGGCGCGCCCTTGCCAAACCGCAAATTGTCGGCCCGTTTTCCGTACCGACCGATCGAGCAATTTTCTGAACTGCTTCAAAATCACCCGCACTGGTAAAAGGGAAACCAGCTTCAATTACATCTACGCCCAATCTCGCTAACTGGCGGGCGATCGTCAGCTTTTCATCCATATTTAAAGCTGCCCCCGGAGATTGCTCTCCGTCCCGCAATGTCGTATCGAAAATTACAATCCGGTCTCGATCTGGTTGAGTTGTCATAGGTTTCAAAAAGATGTTCTCCTAATTTTACTTGTTTGCTTTTTGAACATTTAGTCTCAGTCACCAGTCCCCTGTCTCGCGCCCCACAATCAATAATTAATAACCGATAACCCATAACGCCCGACTGCTAACTAATAACTAATGACTGATAACTAATGACCGATAACTAATGACTGCTTTCGGACTCAACTGTCAACTGTCAAACGATTTTGGATTTTGGATTTTGGATTTTAGATTGAAGATTCTCGAATGTCAACTGTCAAGTGTCAATTGTCAACTCTTCCTTCTTCCTTCTTCCTTCTTCCTTCGATACAACTGTCAACTGTCAACTAACTAATAATCCATCTTCTCGATATGTTCCCGAATTTCATTCAGGTCTATGTACCGATCTGTAGCATTGCGCAACTCTCTAGCAATCATGCCTTCAGTGGATACCACAGTGATATGAGTATTTTTCGATCGCAACAGTTCGATCGCTCGTTCAAAATCGCCATCTCCGCTAAACAGAACCACTTGGTCGTACTGATCCACCGTATTAAACATATCAACAACAATTTCTATGTCTAAATTAGCTTTTTGAGAATATCTGCCCGAAGCATCGTCGTAATATTCCTTAAGAATTTTAGTACGAACCGTGTAGCCCAAACTGATCAAAGCATCTCGAAAACCTCTTTGATCTTGAGGGTCTTTCAGACCCGTATACCAGAAAGCATTAATCAAGATGACATTGGGCTGCGAAGTTTTGAAATATTCGAGCACCCTGCGGGGATCAAAAAACCAACCGTTCTTTTGTTGAGCGTAGAACATATTGTTCCCGTCCACAAAAATAGAAAGGCGGTTCATTAAGTTTGTCATAGAAACTTAGACCTAATAATTGTAGAAAGAATTCAATCTAAATATCAGATTTTAGCAATACGAAGCTCACTGAGGCAATAGATTAAATGCCAGAAAACTCCATCCCCCCAGTATTTCATATTTTCAAAAACCCAAACTCCCCTTAACTCGATCGCGACTGCCTTGTCAAGGTTAATGCGGCTGATAATAGATTGACTGCCCTGGTCTCTGGAAAGCAAAACAGCAAAGAATTCAAAGCACCTTTTCCGTCATTTAACAGCAGCCTCGAGCCGCTTCAAGCCTTTTTGCTTTCCAGGGCCCAGCGAGCGAGCTCAGTGCGGTTGTGCAAGCCTGTCTTGCCCAGCATATTGCTAACGTGGCTTTCTATAGTCCGCTGGCTGACATTCATAATGTCGGCAATCTCGCGGTTTGCCATGCCCTGCGCTACCAACTGCACCACCTTTAACTCAGTCGGAGTCAATTCGACATTGCGCCGTACCTTAATTTTCGGGCCGCTCTCAATACCTTGATTTTGATGCCGGATCAGCCGCGATGCAGCTTTTAGAGATGACTCTACTTGAGCTACAAGTTCTTCGGGTTCAAAAGGCTTGACTATATAAACATCAGCCCCCGTACTCAATCCTTTTACTCGGTCCTGACTTTGGCCTTTAGCCGACAAGAAAAGCACCGGAATCCAGTTAGTACGGGGGTTTTCTCTGATGTGTTTGACTAGAGTGTACCCATCCATTTCGGGCATCATCACATCGCAGATCATCAAGTCTGGAATTTCTTGTTCGAGCTTTTCCAGAGCATCTCTGCCGTTTTCTGCTGTGACGACATGGTAGCCCCGAAACTCTAAGTAATCCTTGACCAGCAAGATCAAGTTCGGGTCGTCATCAACCAGCATCAAGCGTTTTTGCTCTCCTGAATTAGTTTCTTTCATCTAAAATTCCCGCTAGAGTATCCCGCCGTCTTCCTGCCACTCCTGTTGGTTTCCGCGTCCTGCCCCGCAGGCGGGGAGATAGCGCGCGGAACGCCAGGGTGTGAGGGAGTGGTGGTGAGAGGAAAGCGGGGCGGGTTTTACCGCTTTCCAACCAGTTACCTGAGCTTGTTTGCGAATTCCGGGAGATTGGGAATAGACCCCGGTTGCCTAAATTTATTTAATAGACCTCTCCGACTATTCTGTTAGAGAGGCCCCAAGGCCGCTCCAAGACCTGCTTTTTACAGCGCTATTCCGATGTCGCCAGGCCTTCGATTGCCTGTTGATGAACGGTTTTAAGCCACTTCTTATACTATTCTGTATAGAAATTTCAGCCGACTCCCTACTTACGTATTTAACTGTTTCTAGTGTAGTTTAGCAAACTGCCCGCTGTCTGCTGGTGAGAATCTTTTGGGAGAGAGGAGGGGGCAACAGGGGGGAGGGGGAGAGAGCGGAAGTTAGGATGCAGCGACAATTTTCTGGTGGAGGCTGGAAATGAATCAGGTTGGGCTATAAACAGAAATAGACATCTGGTGGCAAACGGCGATGAAATTGATTAAGCGGACGGCTCTTTACTTTCAGGACGGGCGATCGGATAAAGTATACGAAGTGGATTTGTGTCAGGTTGGCGAAAACCTGTACTCAGTCTACTTTCGTTACGGTCGCCGCGGTGCAAATCTCAAGGAAGGTACAAAAACCGATACAGCAGTGCCTTTAGCCCAAGCAGAAAAAGTTTTCGACAAGCTAGTTGCGGAAAAAGTTAAAAAAGGCTACCAGGAAGCAGCCAACGATACCGCACCCGCTGCCGTGCTGCCTCCCGCCCAGACGCGCCAGCAAGCTATTTTGAACAGCATCGCCGGCAGAGGCAGCGCTAAATGGCCTCTGGAAAGGGCTATTTGGCGCGCTGGGGAACTGAAAATTGTGGAGGCGGGGCCGGGACTGATTGAGTTAATCGGCACGGGAGAAGCGCTGCGAGACTACTGTATTGCATGGAGTTTGGGTTGGTGCGGCGGCGAGGGCGCTGTGGAGGCGCTAACTCGGCTGTATCGAAATCCTGCGACTGCGGAGTTTGTGGCGAGAATTACTTTTGAAGGATTGCTGAAGTTGGCGGATGAAGAAGAGCGATCGCGCCTGCAAACTGAAATAATAGAATTGCTGCCGATACATTTGCGCGACTTGGTCAAAAACGGCAGCACTGAAGCATTTTCTGCTGCATTGAAGATTTATATCGACAGCGAAGATAGCAGCCGTTTTGCGGTTCTAGACAGACTTTATCAGATTGACAGCGATCGCGCGCGATCGACCTTACTGGGTATCTTAAAAACCGCACCGCTGCGACCGAATTATTTCAAACAAATCCGCCACATTTTCAAAATGGCTGAATACCGCCGCGACTGCGAAGTCTTTGCCATTCTAGTCCGCCGTTTTGAAGTAGAAAAACCCATGTACCAGAGCAGCAAGTACGGTGTTTATATTCCTGGTGGCGGTTACTTGAGAAAGATTCAATGGAAAAAGAACAACAAAACCAATCAGTACGAACCAGTTAAAACCAAAGAATTTTCAAATGAAATGCAGAGTCCCAACGCTAGAATTGCCTTCGGCAGCAATACTCGGGAATATTTGCTGCGGCGGGTCTGGCGGACTCTCAAACAATTAGGTGAAGCAGGAGATGCTGATTATGCAAACATGGCTGCGAGCATTTTGCTGCAATATGTCGATCGCGATGCCAAGGCAATTCTGCAGAACACTTATTATCAATGGGAGCCTTCTAATTGGACTCGTGCTGTCAGTCAAACTGTGGAGTGGGATATTTTTGCTGGTTATTTAACCTTTAATCACATTCTCTACGAGAACAGCCCGCGCTATGTTTACCTGCGCAATACAGAAGCGTGGCGCTGCAGAGAAGGTTACAAACCGGGAGATCCGGAGCCGGAAGCGCGGGAAGAAGCTTTTCCAGAAATTTGGGAACAAAATCCCGATCGACTGTTGCAGTTATTATTAGAAAGCAACTGTCGCCCGGTGCATCATTTTGCGGTTAAAGCCCTGAAAGCCTGCGAGATTTTTTTAGCTGGCATCGATATCAATACAATAGTTAAAATTATCGATCGCCCTTACGAAATCACCGCTGAATTGGGTTGCAATTTAGCAGTTCAAAAAGGATACAACAGATATCCCGAACACCGGGAAGTTATTTTAGCTATTGTTAATTGCGCGTCCCCAGCCGGAAGAAAATTAGCGGGCGTCTGGCTGGAAAAGCAGCGATATCGGATTTTAGAAGACAGCGAATTAATAGCTGTTTTAGTTACGAGTTTGTACGGCGATGTGCGACAGTTAGCTCGCCAGATTTTAAGCAATTCTGTGATGAGCGATCGAACTGCTAAAGTAATAATTGGCAGAATCATCGCCGAGTTACTGGCATTTGAAACAGTAGATATTTATCCAAATTGCACATCTAGTTTGGCAGGAGAAATCGCGGAAATTTTACTGTCTTGTTTTTCCGAACAACTGCGGAGTTTGGGATTGGGCGTAGTTTGGGACTTGCTAAAACATCCGATCGCGCAAATTCAGGAATTCGGGGCGAGGATTTTGCTGAATCATGAAATCGCAGCAGTTGATTTGCCGCCGGAATTAATCGAAGCTTTAATTGCATCGCCCTACGAACAAATTCGCACAATTGGCATCAGGTTGTTCGGACAATTGCCCGACGCATCGCTGACGGGCGACAAGCGAGTTTTGATATTGGGAATGGCTGTTAATGCTTTAGCGGATATTCGCAATTCAATTGCACCGGTTATTCAGCGTTTGGCAGCAGCATACCCGGAGTTTGCAGCGTGGCTTGCTGGAGAATTAATTGATGTCTTGATGTTGCCGGAAAGACAGGAAGGAGTTCACAGTTATTTGCTGAATTTGCTGCGCGAAAATATTCCGGCGGGAATGTCAGCTATCGATCGGGAAAAGGCCTTGGGGCTGCTGAAAGCTAAATCTTCAGTCGCGCAGGAACTAGGCGGATTAATATTGAGTGCAAATTGCGCTGCTTGGGCGGCAGAGTTTGAGACAAGTGAAATTGTAAAACTTGCCAGTCACGAAATTTTGGCGGTGCGAGAATCTGCCAGACAAATGTTTTTGCAAAACCTAGAAGCAATTCGTGCCAATCCTCAAGAAATGCTATCAGCGGTGCGAATGCTGGAGGCGAAATGGGATGATTCGCAAGAATTTGCCGTCAGGATTTTTCAAACAGAATTGACCGGAGATGATTGGACTCCTGAAATTATGGTGAGTCTGTGCGACAGCATTCGGCAAGATGTGCGACAGTTTGGTAAAGATTTGGTAACGCGCTATTTTCAAGATGACGGCGGGCAAGATTATTTGCTGAAGTTTAGCGAACATCCGTCAGCGGATATGCAGTTGTTTGCTACTAATTATTTAGAAAGTTATGCCGCTAGCAATCCCGAGAGACTGCGAGAATTAGCGCCATTTTTTGTCAGCGTTTTGTCTCGGGTGAACAAAGGAAGAGTTGCGAAGCGCCGAATTTTTGCTTTTCTGGATGCGGAAGCAACAAAAAGCGAAGAAGCTGCCAAGATTGTCGCGGAAATTTTAACCCGGCAGTCGGCTACAATTGCGATCGCAGATAAAGCGACAGCGATTCAAACTATGCTGAAAATTCGCCAAACTTACCCTCATCTCGATCTGCCAATTCAAATCAAGCCTGTGGCGGAGGTGAGGAATTAGTTTTCAATATAGTTTTCAATAAGATTTGTTGGATTTACCGATAAATTAACAAACCAAAGTAATTACAGTTACTTCCGGCGGACAAAATAACCTTCCCGGTGCGTAAGTTCCCAAACCGCGATTTACATACAGCAAATTACTGCCAACTTTGTGCAAACCGCTAGCCCATTCCCAGTGAACGACAACTCGATCGCACGCCGATATATAAGGAATCCAACAGCGTATATTTTTAGGAATAGCATGACCGATTTTTCTCACCCAAGCATACAGCGGTCCGATACCGGGAATAACGATTTGTCCGCCGTGAGTGTGTCCCGACAACTGCAAATCGATCGGCCATTTTCGCAGTATTTCCGCAGTATCGGGATTGTGAGACAATACAATTCGAGGAACTGTTGGCTCGATCGATGCAAATACAGGTTCCGGCTGGAAATCCCCCGACCACAAATCCGCAAACCCCACTAATGCTAATTCCAGTCCCAAAGGATAGACTGCTTCGTTGTACAAAACGCGCATATCGGCATTATTTAAAACCCTAGCAACTTCTTTTTTGGCCCCCGGCGCATAGTGGTCGTGATTGCCGAGAACCGCATAAATTCCCACCCGACTTTGCAATTTTTTGAGGCGCTTTACCAAATCGTAAATCGGCGCTATTTCATAGGTAATAAAATCCCCAGTTAAGAAAATTAAATCCGGTTCAGCTTCATTTGCTGCCTCGATCGCCTCTTCTAGCAACTCTTCAGAAAGTCGCACCCCGTCATAGTGAAAGTCAGTAAGTTGTACTATTTTAGTACCCGATAATTTGCTCGGAAGATTGGCGATCGGTATTGTTAAATGTTCTACCCGCAGTTTGCCAGTTAATGACCTGTGCATAAATATAAGGCTTAATGACAGAGTGCAAACTCTAGCTTAGCAAATAAACCTTGAAGATGGCAAATGAAGGAGAGGGAGAGGGGGAGAGGGGGAGAGGGGAAGTTCTGAGTTTTAAGCTTTGAGTTTTGAGTAAAGAACTGTCTTTAACTCAAAACTAAAAATTCAAAACTCAAAACTCCTTACCAACTATCAACTATCAACTGTCAACTATCGACTGTCAACTCTTCCTTCTTCCCTCTTCCTTCTTCCCTCTTCCTTCTTCCTTCTTCCTTATTGATAAATCACCTCAAAAGTTGTAACAGCTTGCTTCTTGCCTTTAACAATCACAGAGCCAATTTCTCTAAACTCAAAAAAATCTTTAGTAGCGCAGTAAACGCTATCGCTAACTAGAATTTGCCTGCCTTTTGCCAGGGACTGCAACCGAGCAGCAGTATTCACCACATCGCCTACAGCAGTGTAGTCCATGTGCCGCGGCGAACCAATATTGCCCACAACTACCTCGCCCGAACTAATGCCAATACCCGTGAGAAAATTATCCCTAATCCAAGGAACCGACATTCTTTCAATCCGGCGCTGCATATCGATCGCAGTTTGGATCGCCCTTTTTTCTCGATCGGTTACTTCTGAAGGTGCACCAAACATAGCTACAATCATATCTCCAACAAATTTATTTACAGTACCTTGCTGGCTGAAAATCACATCTACCATCTGCGTGAAGTACTCGTTGAGATACATTACTATTTTTTCAGCCGGCAGTTCTTCGCACTTAGTAGTAAAATCTCTAATATCCGAAAATAAAATTGTCAGATTTCGCTTAGTTGGATTCAGAGAAATATCTCCTTTAGCTTCGATCGCGGCTTGTACGACATGAGGGGAAAGATATCTTTCTAAATTACTTTTAATCCGTTCTTCCTGCAATTTATGTTCGTGCAACAGTGCATTCTCGATCGCGGCCGCCGCTTGCGATGCCAAAGCCGTAAACAGTTTTAAATCCTGTGACGTATAGTTAAAGGGTTCGCTATTGCTAAGATTGATGACGCCGATCGTGCCGTTCTGAGTTGTGAGTGGGGCGCAAATCATAGAACGGATCTGATTTTCTCCCAGAACGTATCTGGGATCGGACAGCACATCGTTGACTATTTCAGCGTTTCCCGAAACTAGAATGTGACCTGCTATTCCTATATTTGGACCGATTTCTGTTTTGCGGTTGTACTCTTTGCCTCGCGCTGAAATTATCTCCAATTTTCCCGTCCTTTCATTTAACAGCATTACCGAAACATTGGTCGCATCAATTAGTTTTTTAGCTTCCGTAACTACTAACTGACTGACTTCTGAAACGCCCAAAGCTGTAGATATTTTACCGGAAAAATCGTATAAAAAGTTGACTTCTTCGTACTTGTCTAAAGTATCGATCGCCAAAGTTCTTTTATCCAAATCTGTCCGGGCTGCATAACCGATCAAATCAGCAATAAATGCTGCTTTTTCAGTTCCTTTAACCCAGCCGATTTCGTCCCCATTAAGATAGATAGGATATGTATTTAAGCCGATATTACTATCCGTACCTAATAAAATAACTCCCTCAGCATTGCGAATTGATATTGGAGCATCTAAAGCAGCGATCGCACCCTCTACAACTGCTCGCAAATCTTTATGAGATATTAGTTTTTTGAGATTTATGCGAACCATTTATTTTGTTATTAGCCACCAATGCAAGCGTCGGATCTCGCGAGAATTCATCAGTCATTAGTTTTTAACCAGTCAACCAGCAACGACCAAAAACCAAAGACCATAGCAAAGTTCATTTTACCAAATTTTAAGAGCTTCCAGCCTCCGCCTGCGCGGCGAATAGTTTTGAGGGCCCCGTTTAAATCCCCGTCTTAAGCAGAAGGAAGAAGAACTCAGGACTAAGGACTAAGGACTGAGTATTTTCGCGCACTCTGACGATCGCACTTACAACTGTCAACTGTCAAGCGGTCAACTGTCAACTATCGGGAGTTTTGAGTTGTGAGTTGTGAGTTGTGAATTAAGAAATGTCTTTAACTCAAAACTCAAAATTTAAAACTCAAAACTTTTCTTAACTGTCAACTGTTTAAATTTTGCTCACAGCCCCAAAACGTCTCTAGCCTTTGCCAGCACTTCTTTCGGACGAAAAGGCTTAGTCATGTACAGATTGGCACCAACAGCCATCCCGCTTTGCTTGTCATACTCTTGTCCCTTCGCTGTGAGCATAATAATGTACACGCCATCCATGCCCAGTTCATTTTTCACCGTATCGCACACCTCTAAGCCGCTCATTTTTGGCATCATTACGTCAAGGAAAACTAAATCCGGCTGTTCTTCCTTAATGATATCTAATGCTTCCAAACCATTTTTCGCTGTCAGCAGCTCTACATTATCTTCATCTTCAAGTTTTTCCAGAGCCTGCTCCATTAAAATCAGAATGTTCGGTTCGTCATCCACAATTAAAACTTTTTTCATCGAAAATCCTCATTTTATCTATTCATTCGAGCTGCTATCGGCCGTCAACTGCCCCAAAAAAATTAAAGAGACCTTTTCCAAGCCCTCAGCCACTCGCAAACTTTTTACCAGTTCGCGATCCTGAGATAACAGTTCGTCCAGAACAATCAAATCTGGTGCGATCGATGTAGCTTTATCGAGACATTCTGCTGCACCTGATGCCTTGATAACATTATATCCATGAAATAGCAAAGCATCTGCCAAATTTTTTAGGGTTAAACGATCGCCAGCCACCACTAAAACAGTTTTATTTGAACTTTCTTGCGCCAGCAGTAAGTTGATTTCCTTTAACAGTCCAGCGATATTAATCGGTTTGGTAAAATAGCTGTCAATCCCCAAACGCCCTCCCCGATCGCGGTCTTGAATTAGGGATAGTACAATAATTGGAATGCCCGCGGTTTGCGGGTCGTGTTTGAGTACGGCTGCTACATCATAACCGTCGATATGGGGCATCAGCACATCTAAAATAATTAGATCTGGTTTGACTGCTTTAGCCTTAGAAATAGCTTCTACTCCATTCAATGCTTCCGCAATTGCATAGCCTTCTTCTTCGAGTGACTGTCTGAGCATTTCTCGAATATTGTGGTCGTCGTCAACCACTAAAATTTGTTTGCGTTCTTTAACATTTGTCGGCGTCCTGGTGGTGACTTGCTGTTTTAATTGTGCGATTAAAGCCGGAATATTTGCGTATTCTGACAGTAGCTTAACATTGCGATCGAGCGGAATCGAAAAAGCAAAAGTGCTGCCCTTACCCAATTCGCTTTCTACCCAAATTCTACCACCGTGGTGTTCGACAATTTGCAAGCAAATTGGCAGCCCCAATCCTGTACCTTGGGGTTTTTCAGTGAGGATATCTCCCACCTGTTTGAACCTCTCAAACACTTTGCTGCGGTCTTCCGGTGCGATGCCAATGCCTGTATCGATGATGCTAACAACTATCTCGTCATTCATCAGTCTTGCCTGGCAGGTAACAGAACCGGATGGCGTAAACTTGACCGCATTCGAGATTAGATTGATGACAACTTGAATCGTGCGATCGCGATCGACTGATACTGGCGGTAGCGACCGTGGAAAATCTTTAATTAACTTCAAATTATGCTTTTCAAATAAAGATGAAGTAGCAGCGATCGCCCGTTTTAAAATTTGCACTGGATCGGTCGGTTCCATGTGCCATTCTACCCTTCCCGCCTCCATCTTAGCAATATCCAAAACATCATTAATTAAAGATGTCAGTCGCTCTGCCTCCGAGACAATAATATTAATATTGTCTCCCACTTTCTTCAAAGCTTTTTGGGTTTTGCGGTCTTCCACTGGCACGGCAGGCACGATCGACTCTTCGAGTTTTTCTTTAATAATTGAAGCGAAGCCCAAAACCGAAGTTAGAGGCGTGCGAAGTTCGTGGGAAACTGTAGCCAAAAAATCGGTTTTCATGCGATCGACTTCTCGTTCCACCGTAACATCTCTAATCAGAATTACCGACCCCAGAGAGCGATCTGCTTCATCTTTCACCGCCTCTTTCAGAATAGTTGTTGCCAGAGCTTGACCGATTCTGTGATTTCCCAGTTCCACTTCCAGAGTAACTATTTCACCTTCCCGATGTTCGGTCGCCTCAACCAAATCCGCCAGCTTTTTCGGAAAGATTTCCGACACTTTTTCACCCTTCAAATCGACTTCTTGCAATTCAAACATCTCCTGCAGCGCCGGATTAAACCTCGTAATTTTTCCTTGAATATCAGTAACTAACAAACCGTCAGCTAAATTGTCAACGATCGCGTTCAAATCCGCAAGCGTCGTCCGCAATTCCCAGGACTGCTTTTTAGTGCGATCGAGCAATTCTGCCTGGTGCATGGCAACTCCCAATTGACTGCCAATTTGAGCCAGCAAACTAACTTCTCCCGTTTCCCAATGGCGGGGCCCAGAATTTTGATAAGCCGCCAGCAATCCCCACAACTTTTCCCCCACAAACACGGGCGCTACACAATATGCTTTGACTTGAATTTGTTCCAAAACCTCAACGTGACACTGACTGTGTTCGGCTTTGTAAATATTGTCAACTGCAAAAACTTCGCGATCGCGATACCTGCCGCCCTGAGTTACTTGCAAATACTCATCTTGCCAGATTGTTTTGATTTTTTCAGTTACTAACGGTATCCAACCTTCTGCTACCGACTCCGATACAAATTCCCCGCTCCAATCTGGAAAAAAACGGTAAACTGCGACTCGCTCGCAGTTGAGAATTTGCCGCACTTCTTGAGTCGTAGCGCTGAATATTTTGTCAATATTCAGGGTCTGGCGAATCCTTTCAATTACTCGTGCCAAAGTTCGCTCCATTTCCGCTGCTTTTTCTTGCTGTTTTGCTTGAGCTTGAATTTGTTCCAGGTAGTCAGACTGCTGCAAAGCTACTCCTAAATGAGTGGCTATTTGAGTCAACAAATTAACTTCTTTTTCTTCCCAATGTCGCGAACTTCGGTGTTGGAAAGCACTCATTAAACCCCAAAGTGTTTCTCCTTTATAAATAGCAACTACTGCACAGGATTTTACTCCAAAATATTCTAAAGCTGCGATGTGGCACTGGCTCTGATTTGCCTTGTAGATATCGTCAACAACAAAGGTTTCGCCTCTGGTAAATCTACCGCCCTGGTGTTCGTTTAAATACGGGTCTTCCCAACCGCTACCCACCAATTTCGGCCATTCATCAGATTCCGATTCAAAGATAAAGTCTCCGAAATAGTCCTCGCGAAATTTATAAATAGTAATGCGATCGATATTCAACAATTTTTGGACTTCTGTGGCTGCTGTCTGGAAAATTATGTTAATATCTAAAGTCTGCCGGATCTTGTCGATCGTGCGAGAGATCGCCCGTTCTCGCTCTGCTTCCTTGACCAGCTCTTCAGTTCGTTTTCGCAATTGATCCTCTAAAGTAGTCTGGAGCGCCGTTGACCGTTTTTCAGCTTTTTCTAACAGTTCTGCTTGCTGGATTGCCACTCCCAAATGCACTGCAATTTGACTGACAAATTCAACTTCATCTTCCTGCCAATTCCGCGGTCCGCTGCATTGGTGAATGCACAGCAATCCCCAAAGTTCGCTGCCTTTAATTAAAGGTACAATTAAATTTGCTCTGACATTAAATTGGGAGAGAATCGTAACGTGACAATCGTTCAATTCAGCCGTATAAATATCAGCAACTACTTGAATTCTTCCTGCTTGATAGTGTCGCGCGTATTGTTCGCCAAAACAGCAATCGTGTACTTTTACAGCCTTAGCAGATGCAAACTCAGGCAGCACGTCTTCCGACACGAATTCCCCATCATCATATCCAGAATCGGGGTAAAATTTAAATATTCCCACTCGATCGGCATTCAGCAATTGCCGCACTTCCGTAGCTGTGGATTTAAAAATAATATCTATATCTAAAGATTCCCGAATTTTTGTCACTACCGCAAACAGCGCCTTTTGCTTGGCAACTCGTGCGGGTTCTAGTTTGGCCGCTAACTCCAGTTCACCAACGCGACTTTTTAGGGCTTCTAGCTCGCTGATGAGAGACTCGTAAGCCTCAGACTCTAAGGTTACGTAATTTTCTGACATGAGTTTTATTTTATCTTAGGCACTTTTTACATTATCTTAACCGGGCGATCGAAGCGGAGGGGATCGAACCGTTAAATGATTTGTCCGAGACTGACGCACATACTATATACACATTAGTTACCATAAGTTATTATTATACTTAGTATGCCCAGTTACTTTTTGCGTGCCGGACTGCGACAACAATGCTTTTCAGAGTAAAACGAAGCTGTCGTACCCGCACGGCAGCAATATTCTCAATCAGCTTGTTTGTCGGTTAATCAACCTTCTTGCAACAATATTTGCCCCAACCAAACTGACCATACCGAACTCAGAATAAGCACAACTATTCCTAAGGGCGGTACGAGGCTGAGAAATCCCATACCCAATCCAAGATAGCTCAACAATTTCGGCAGTCGATCGCTCTTGAGTGCCGACCAACTTACTAACAAAAACCAGAAGCCATCAAGGATAATTGTAGCTATTGCCAACAAGCCAATGATGCTATGGAGTCGATCGCCCGCAGTAAATGCGCCTGCGGCACCAGCAGCGACCTGAAAAATTGCATAAAGACTCAATGCAGCATTGGCAACCAAACAGACAACTGAGGAGCAGCCAAAAACAGTTGCAACTAATATCAATTGGGGAGTGCAGTCGTGCAAACGGTTGTAGAAAGCTAAAATTAGCACGCCCGAAATTGCAGCAGCAACCAACTTCAAGAAGTCTTGGGCAAGCAGCGGTGCCGGATTGTGGATTGCCAAATCTACCAATTTACTGGGGTCTGCAAGTGCAGGAAGTCCGATCGCAAAAACCGCTACCATCAGAGTTGTTACTGCTACAGCAGCATTGATAAATGCAGCGATACCGCAGAGTTTTTGAATGTTAGGCATATCGTCGGAATCAGAAGAGCGATCGACAAGGTACTCGACCGCTCGGTTACAATAGTCCCAGGAAAAATCGAATCAATCTGAGAAAATCGTAGATTGTTTGCGGGAACATCCACACGGAACTTTAGCGATCGGTTACAATAGCCCAAGGAAAAATGAAATCAATTTGGGAAAACGGAACAATCAAAATTTTGTAAAGGTGCCTCACCGGCCATTTTTTCAAATGCTTCCTTGCCAAGGTTCGCGAGTCGGAATTAAATTTTTGTTAACCGACTGTGTAAAGCAACAGGGCCAAGTTGTAGCAAAAACGAGCATAGCCTGAGTATCGCGCTATCTGGGAACGTTCTGAGTTATGGCGCAAGCCAGCGGCGCGATCGAAGAAAAGTTGACATCCTCTCCTGCTGATGAATATATCCTCAATTGTACCGATGCTCGGAGGAATTTTGGAGGCCTCAAAGATGACTCTAACGGCGGACAAACATCTACTGGTAATTTCTGTGATGTCCGTAAAAAACCGCAAAACCGCTACCTAGTTTCGACTCCTCACCGTCCCAAGCAATCTATGTGCAAGGAGAATTTTGATTATGAAAGATGGACAAGAAGAAGTACGCCGCCCTCCCACAGCCCTAATTGCCGGTGTTTGCGGGCTGGTTGTAGCAACAGGAGGGGGCATAGCCTGGTGGGCGACGAACCGTTCGCCAATCCCAGCAGATACCCAGTCTGCTGCTCCCCCCATCGCCCCCGCACTGTCCCCAAGTCCTGCGGACTCTCCAGCGGTGATTATCCCCGTACCCCCTCCCACTCCTGTCCCAACGCCGCAGGCTCAGGTGTCGCCAACTCAGGTGCCGTCAACTCAAGTGCCGCCAACTCAGGCACCGCAGGCTCAAGTGCCGCAGGCTCAAGTGCCACAAACCGTGAAGCCGCAGTCACCGCAGCCAAAGTCCGCCCAGTCGGCGGACACCAAGACTGTCCAAGTGTATTGGGTTAAAGACGCGGGCGACAGGTTGCAGGTAGTTGCCAGCAAAGTAGCGCTCCCACAAACTGATAAACCCGATGCCACTTTAAAGGCTGCCTTTAACAATTTGTTGGCAGGGCCCAAGGACGCAAATGTTTCGAGCGAAATTCCTCAGGGGACAAAACTTCGGAGTTTGAGCGTCAAGAATGACAGCGTTTATGTCGATTTGTCGGCAGAGTTTACTTCCGGGGGAGGGAGCAATTCGATGACGGGTAGGTTGGGGCAAATTGTTTACACGGCTACCAGTTTAAAACCCGATGCCAAGGTTTGGATTTCGGTGGAAGGGAAGCCTTTAGAACTTTTGGGCGGCGAAGGGTTGGAAGTGGCTCAACCGAGTACGCGCCAAACTTTTGACAAAAATTTTCCGCTCCAGTGATTTTTAGTCAATCCTAGAAAAATAGGGAGTTGAGACCGATGGCCGAGGGCTAGCAGAGGGTTGACTTACTGTTTTAAGCTAAATGCGCGAAAATGGCGGGCTTGCTGTTCGATTCGGGTGGCAAGCCGATCGCACACCATAGTACACAGATCGAAAATTAACTCATCCTCCACTCGGTAATAAGCCGAAGTACCTTCACTCCTGCGAGTGAGGATGCCAGCTTGGAGCATGAGTTTCAGGTGCTTGGAAACATTGGCTTGACTGGTTTGAGTAGCGTCCACCAATTCTTGGACGCATTTTTCGCCGTCGCGAAGCAAGTTCAAAATGCGCAAGCGCATCGGCTCGCTCAATATACTGAAATACTCAGCGACTTGTTGCACAACCTCTTGCGGGACAGGCTGGGATGACTTCATCAAACTCACCTGAGAGAACTGATCTCGAAATATTAGCATTTATTCTGTTTATAACAATAAAGTAATCTTCAATCCGGATCGATCCGCATCAAAACTTGACCGTACTCTACAGGTTCGCCGTTCTGCACCAAAATCTCCACGATCTGACCGGATACCTCAGCCTCAATGTCGTTCATCAACTTCATTGCTTCAATAATGCAGACTGTTTGGTTGACCTTGATCCGATCGCCCACTGCTACAAAAGGCGGTTCGTCCGGAGCGGGGGCGCGATAAAAAGTTCCTACCATCGGCGAAATAATCGGCACCAATTTCGCATCGTTAGGGGCTGGCGCGGGGGCTGGCGCGGTTGGGGTGGTGGCGGGGGCGGTGGGTTGCGTTCCCGGACTTTGGGTTGCAGCAGCCGGTAGCGCTTCGGGAGTCCCTGCTGCGGTGAGAGTTGTCAGGGATGGGACAGCAGCAATCGCCCGATCGCCCGCTAGCTGGATTTCTGGTACGCTGGCTCGATCGCCCTTGCGTACCGACAGTTCAAACTCCCCGCTTTTTAAGGTTAGTTCGGAAATACCTGTCTGGTCTAAAACGCTCAGCAGTTCGCAAAGCTGGTTTAAGTCTAGTTGCACAGCAGATTCAAGGGTAATTAAACAGTTGACACGAAGGAAGGAAGAAGGAAGAAAGAGGAAGGAAGAAGGAAGAAGGAAGAAGGAAGAAGGAAGAAGGGAGAAGGAAGAGTTGACGACCTAAAAGCGATCTACAATCCCGCGATCGAACAATCTCAAATCTTAAATCTCAAATCTCAAATCTCAAATCTCCCTGACTGTTGACAGTTGAAGGCGAGGTTTTTGCGCAGTCGATGGTTGAAGGCCGGGTTTTTTACACAGTTGACAGTTGACTCTTGACGATTGGCAACTGTCTGCTGTCGGCTGTCCGCTGTTGCGAGACCGTGAATCGGCTGCAATTTCCCGTCTTTGCTGTCAGAATATTACTCCCGACCGAGGTACTTGTCGTCGCGAGTATCGATCCGAATCCGTTCTCCGATCGAAATAAATAGAGGCACCATAATCTGAGCGCCCGTAGAGACGATCGCGGGTTTGCTGCCGCCGGTGGCAGTGTCTCCTTTAACTCCCGGATCGGTTTGGATCACTTCCAAAACCACAGAGTTGGGCAATTCCACTTCCAGCACTTGGTCGTTCCAGCGCAGGATGCTGACCTCCATCCCTTCGGTAAGGTATTTTACCCGATCGCCGATTTGGCTGGCACTGAGGCGGCTTTCTTCGTAAGTTTCCATATCCATAAAGACGAACTGGTCGCCTTCTTTATAGGTATGCTGCATGGTGCTTTTTTCCAGATTGGCTTGAGGCACCGTCTCCCCAGCCCGGAAGGTTTGCTCGACTACGTTTCCGGTTTGAACGTTTTTTAATTTAGTCCGCACAAAAGCCGAACCCTTTCCTGGTTTGACGTGGAGGAATTCAACTACGCGCCACACGCCGTTATTCCATTCAATTGAAACACCTGGTCGAAAATCGTTACTGGATATCATATAAATTTTTGCAGGCAATCCCGCCACCAAAGGGCGCGGGGGAAGTACAGTTAGCTTCTAGCCGCAGCCGATCGGGCGGCATCAAAAAACAATTGGCATTTTATTTTACCGTTCCAAGGGCGAGAAACTTTAACTAAATTTCAGAGCGAGGGCGATCGGCGATCGACGCACTGCTGTCTTAAGAGCTTTGTGCGAGACTCGACTGCGCATCCCAGGCTTTTACCAGCAGGGTCTAATTGCACGGCAAATTGCCAGCACGCAGAGGTGGCAAGTCAAATTCCCCTTTCAGGATGCGACTGGGCGAACCAAGCTTCTCAGCCGCGGCCGTAAGAATTTCAGCCCACTCCCGGCGGGCTTGATAGCTGCAGGCGTTTGACAGAATTCAGATTGCACCCTGCATTATTGCCGATCGGAAAATGGGGTGCAGTGTAGCCCAGGGGCTGCGCAGCCCAGAGCAGCCCGCAACAAAGAGCTAATTTTATTTGCAGACATCGCTATTGCCACTGCTTGTGTTTTTAGAAGCTAGCAAACAGATCGCCCTTTGCAGGACTGCTTGAGAATGCGAGGATTTTTTTACTTTTTTTGCGATCGCACTCTTTGTGTGGATGCGATTATTAAATAATATCTTGTAATTTAGATAACCAAATGCCTGACATAGTTAAAGTTGTAAATTTTCAAGTGTATTTATCCATTGATTAAAATGAGGGCATTTACTGCGAATATTATCCAAGCCGATACTTTTCACTATCGTTAAACCATCAGATATTTTACTATATCTTGGTATGGCTTGAATAATTCTCTTGGATGGGGCTGTAGTTTTTCCTTGATTAATTAATTCGGGAGACTCATACCCTTCACATTCTTTAACTAATTGCCCGATTGCTTCTTCATATCCTGGAAAAATATTATTTAATTGAGATGGATCATATTCACTCAGGAAATCCCTAATAAATGTTTCTTCTGTCTGTCCTTCAGCAATTATATGCAACCTAATCATTTACTGGGTCTGCCTCCAATAACATTTTTTTGCCAAAGTTCTGACAGCAAATAATCTTCCAACCATTCTTGTAATTTTTGGGAGTCTAACCTGTGAAATAAAGATTCTCTTTCTCGACGTTCTACAACAATAATATCTTCGGCTTCAAAACAATCGATTAAAGTTGTCGATTGAGTTGCTAAAATAATTTGAGTGCGGTGAGAAATGCTCTGCATTAATTCGGCAATAATATTAATTGCATAAGGGTGCAATCCCAGTTCTGGTTCGTCGAGAACAATTACATCTGGAAGTTCTTTTTCTGGCTGTAAAAGCAAGGCTATTAGTGAGATTGCTCTTAAAGTTCCATCTGACGCTTGATGAGAACCGAAAATCAGATCTGTGTTGTATTCTCGCCATTGTAAAATTACGCTATTGCCAACAGGTTCTAAAACAAAATCAGCAAAGAAAGGAGCGATTTGTCGGATTGTTGCGACAATTCTCAAATAATATTTAGGTTCGTACTCGCGCAGTCTCCAGAGAAAAGGAGCTAAATTAGCAGCATCTTCTTTAAGATATCTATTGTCATTGATGTCCCATCTTCTTTTGATTCTTGCTGTATCTGAAGTGTTGTGAAATTGATAAACCACACAATCTTTTTGAATTAAACTTAAAATTACTCTAGCAGTTTTATCGCCTCGATCGGCTCGTTCGATTAATCTAGATTCTCGATGTCCTGAATCAAGAGATATCCAATCCGCTAAAGAATCGCGATCGGAGCTAGAAAAGCGATACTTTTCTTCGGCAAAAATCAACGTGTCTGCCGCAGCATGAAATAGCCTCATGAAATAATCATTTCTACCTGAATTTATTTCAAAATTTAATTCAGCTTTTATTTGAGAGGTCACTTCAGAACCATCAAACAAAAACGAATTGGCTCCTCCAGATTGAGCGACAAAAAGTTGCATCTGACCGGGATTTTGCAAACTCCATCTCAATAATTTAAAAAACGAGATAAGATTAGACTTTCCGGCTCCATTGGCTCCAATTAAAATATTGATGTTTTTTAATTCAATGCTGAGATTTTTGATTGATTTATAGCCTTGAATTTCTAATTTTTTTAGCATATAAATTATTCTCGCCTTTTAAGGCTTTTCGTCCTGCTTTGCGTTTTTTGCGATCGAATTCTTTTATTGTATTGTCGGTTGCGGCGATAGATTCTGGATATTCGAGCCGATCGAGCAGTTTTTGTTACGCTAGTCCATTTCGGACAACTACCTCAGTTTACCATTTACTACAAGCACGAGCGGTTGCTGAGTCTCTTTAGTACGCTAAATGTACTGTATCATTCTTGTAACGGCTGTGGGAAGATAGGAAAGTCAATAAAAGTTAAAGTTATGTTGCATTGGTCTAATTTTGCGATCGATACCTGCAAGCGCTGGGTCAAAACCGTTGCTTTAGCAATCCTGCTGTTCGCTCTCGGACTCGGTTTCAGTTCGGTTGCCTGCGCTGCCAAACGCCCCAGCAGTATGCCTGCCGGTAATGCGATTACGGACGGCGGCGCGCTGCTGCGCTACGCTTTACCCATTGACAATCAGACAGTACGCGAGTTGCAGACCAGTCTTGAAGATATTAGCAACCACATTCGGGCAAAACGCTGGGGGCCGATTAGCAGCGATGTCAGCAAGGCTTCGAGAATTCTCAACCAACGGGAGTCGGAGATTTTAAAGAGTATTCCCGAGGCGCAACAGGCGAAAGCTGAAACGCTACTGGCACAAACCAAGGAAGAAACTTCTCAACTGCAAACAGCGGTTGAAGCTAAAAACAGGGAAAAAGTCATTGAATTGCAAGCCGATGTACTCGCATGGGTGGGAGAACTTGAAGAGTTGATGGTAGCAGAGTTTCCCTATAAAGTGCCTGCAAAGTATGCTAATTTGCCTCAACTTCAAGGTCGGGCTACTGTATTGGTAGAAACTGAAAAGGGACAAATTACTATGGTGGTTGACGGCTACAGCGCACCGCTAACGGCAGGTAATTTTGTGGATTTGGTCGATCGAGGTTTTTATGACGGTTTGCCGTTTATTCGTTCTGAGGAATCCTACGTGCTGCAAACGGGAGACCCCGCCGGCCCGGAAGTGGGTTTTCTTGACCCCGCTACTAACAAATACCGCAATGTACCGCTAGAAGTGCTCGTTCGGGGAGATAAAGAACCTACCTACGGCATTACTTTAGAAGATGCGGGACGCTACCGCGATTTGCCTGTTTTACCTTTTTCGGCTTTCGGCGCTGTGGCGATGGCGAGGGCGGAATCTGAACCGGACAGCGGTTCTTCTCAGTTTTTCTTCTTCTTGTTTGAACCGGAACTGACTCCGGCCGGTCTGAATTTGCTCGACGGTCGCTATGCTGTGTTTGGTTACGTGACTGAGGGTAAAGAGGTTTTGGAAAAACTGAAGCAGGGAGACAAGATTGTATCTGCTAAGGTAATTAAAGGAGCAGAGAATTTGGTGCTACCTCAAGCCGCTTAATTAGGATTGATGCGCGGGCAGTCAAAAACCGGGTTTTTTGCGAAAATACTTCGTTGTAGCTAGCAGATTCGGTAAAAACCCGGTGGCTCCACCGTTGATGGGTAAATTGTATTTTAAGTTCAGTAGTTACTACTGCTGGAAAACTTAAAATTTAAAATTCAAACATCCCTGCCCGCTGTCAAAAATCTGAAAATTAAAATGGTAACTATATCATAAATATGGCAATATTACAATTTTTATTGATAATTAGTTTGGGTGGATTTATTGGATTGGCAATCGCCAAAAACCAACAGGAAAGCAACTACAAACGGCAGTTAGATGAGGCTTTTTATCGGTTGTTGGAAACTCAAAACAGCCAGGTTTCGCTGATTCAACTTGCTGCGAGCGCTAGGGTGGAGGCTCAAGTTGCCCAGCAGTATTTAGACAGACAAGTCAAGATTTTTTCGGCGGTTCCGGAGGTAGATGAGGAAGGAGATACTTTTTACAGGTTTCCAAAGTTGCGCTTGCCGCCGAGTTCGAGGCAGGAATGGTAATTTGGGAGTTTTGAGTGGTTCGGGAGTTTTGAGTTTTGAGTTTTGAGTTTTGAATTGAAGAAAAGTTTTGAGTTGTTCGGGAGTTTTGAGTTTTGAGTTTTGAGTTTTGAATTGAAGAAAAGTTTTGAGTTGTTCGGGAGTTTTGAGTTTTGAGTTTTGAATTGAAGAAAAGTTTTGAGTGGTTCGGGAGTTTTGAGTTTTGAGTTTTGAATTGAAGAAAAGTTTTGAGTGGTTCGGGAGTTTTGAGTTTTGAGTTTTGAGTTTTGAATTGAAGAAAAGTTTTGAGTTGTTTGGGAGTTTTGAGTTTTGAGGTTTGAGTTTTGAATTGAAGAAAAGTTTTGAGTTGTTTGGGAGTTTTGAGTTTTGAGGTTTGAGTTTTGAATTGAAGAAAAGTTTTGAGTGGTTCGGGAGTTTTGAGTTTTGAGGTTTGAGTTTTGAATTGAAGAAAAGTTTTGAGTTGTTCGGGGGTTTTGAGTTTTGAGGTTTGAGTTTTGAATTGAA
>JALOON010000079.1 GCA_025454405.1 Oscillatoriaceae cyanobacterium Prado104
CACCAATTAAATCAAAGATTCCTGATGAAGTTTGAGCTGCTATTTTCCGCTTAGTTTAAGTTAGTGCTATTGTACCTCATCTACCTGAGAAAGGCTATATATCAACTATTTAAGATTCGATCGAGCGTTGCTGCCATGACATCTTTTGTTTGCCCGGTAACAGCATACACTATAGCTTCGCGGTAAATTCTACCGGCCGGGTGCATCGTGCTGTTAGCGGCACCGGCAGCAACTGTAACTGCTGCTTGCCCGCAGCGCATAGCTAAGTCTATTGCCTCTGTCCGCAGCGCTAATTCTTCGGCAAACGACAAATTTTGAGGTTTGTAAAAACTATTTTTTAGCCGATCGAACTTTTGCTCTAGTTTTTTGCTGGCTGCTGATATCGCAGGTGAATTTTTCTCCCTCGCTACTGCTTCGATCGCGTCCAATCCAGCGCCAATGCAGCCCAAGGTAGCTGGTATGGATTTTAGCACATTTTTGCGATCGTTTTGGGCAATCCAGCCAGCGGGTTTCAGGGAAATTATTTGCGATTCGTGCAGCAAGTAATTATTAAAAGTGGCCGTGACTGTATTGGTAGAACTTACTGCTATTAATGGCATCGGTTCACCGCAAGTTATTGTACCGCATTCACCTGCAAAATTAGCCAAAGGAACCAAACCAAAAACAGCACGATCGTCCGGGAGAGTTGCAGCTACAATAAACTTGTGCAACAATCCAAAACCCGTTACCCAAGGAACTTTTCCCGACAGTAAAAAACCATCTTTTGCGGGAGTTGCGGTAACAGCAGGATTACCCGACCGTCGCAAGTGAGAAAACCCAATTCCCAAGCGCAATTCTCCTCGAGAAATGGCTGGCAAATATTTGTTTTTCAATATTTCATTGTCGCTAGCTGCCAGCATGGAAGTAGCGCTATGATGTTGGGCTTGCAAAAACCATAAAGCACCGGAATATCGGGCAATCGATTCTTGATATCGATCGAAAGATGCAGCATCAATATCAATTCCGCCCCAGTGTTGGGGAACTCGCAAAGCTAAAAGCGATCGGGCTTCCAATCCGGCAATTGCTGTTGCTAATGCTTGGGAGTTACTGTCGATAATTTCAGCTTGAGGTGCGACGAACTTTTGGAAGTATGTTTCTGCGGTATCGAGAAGATTTTGGGGATTCATGTTTAACCTAATATTGACTTTAAAATTCGATCGCAACTTCCTCTTTCGCCCCCAACAAACCCTGCGCCGCCTCTAACATACTTTCTGCAACATCTTTCAAATCTTCGCGACTTGCTAAATAGGTTTTCAAAGCATCTAACGGATCTATACTGTTATTAGCATTCAATTCCGGCAACCGCGGTCTTGCTAGCTGGCTGACTAATTCCGGTTGAATTGTGTAGCTGTGCGTTTCGCTTAAAAGCACGTGCAATTGCGCGCTGTCAATTAAGTCTAATTGGTCCGATCGCAATTGGTAAATCAACCTGACAACGGCATCTGTTATTTGTTTCTTGCCAATAGCTTTCACCAAATCTGCCTGCGGATTTTCCGATTCCGCAACATTCACTTTAATAGTTTGAAATACCCGCACGGGCAAAGCGCAAAATTCCCATTCTGCTTTCCCGCGTTCCAAATTAATCAATACAAAACCCTTATCTTCTTTCTCTTCGCTAAAATCAACTCGTTCGATACTTCCCGGATAAATTACTGGAGGATTGTTAGAGGGGTTGAGATTTTGGTGTTTGTGTACGTGACCGAGGGCAACGTAATCAAAACAAGGGCGAGTTAGCATGGAAACGGGAATGTTAAAACCTTTACCCACTGCTAAAAAACGTTCGGCTCCCAAACTAGCTTTATCTGCCATTAAATGTCCTAACAGTACGGTGGGTATTTCCGGGTTGAGGCGGCGGATTTCACCTTCCATTGCAATTGTGAGTTTTTCTGTTAATAATTGATTGACCTCACCCATTGAAAGATTTTCAGTTTCCGATCGCGTCATTAAGGTCGATCGAGTCAGCCAAGGTAATGTTACCACTTGTACAGGCCCGCTGCGGGTTTTAATTAAGTGAGTTTCCAGGCGATCGCCTACAATAAATTTAGGTATCCCCAAAGTTCGATAAATTCCCAAACTCGCGCCGCCCTGTCCCTGAGAATGTTGGTCGTGATTTCCTACTAGCAAAACTGTCGGAATTTCCGCATCTACCAAGCGGCTGAATTGGCGGGCAAAAGCTTCCTTGACAAAAGGGGTCGGCGTCGCATCGGGGAAAGCATCGCCACCGAAGATGACTAAATCTACGGGTTCAGAAATTGCTCTGTCCATACATTTGCCCAAGGTAGCAGCGAAGTCTTCCAAGCGGGTATTTAAGCCTGTTTCTGGATTGAGCCGGCCGTGGGAGAAACCGCTGCCCATGTGAATGTCTGAAAGGTGGAGAATTTTAATCATGATTTTTTCTTTTGGGATTGCGGCATTATTGTGGGATTATTGGATTGTCGATCGCTATCAACTATCAACTATCAACTCAAAACTCCCAAGAAACTCTCTGTCAACTCAAAACTCAAAACTCCCGAACAACTCAAAACTCAAAACTCAAAACTCCCGAACAACTCAAAACTCCCTCTTAAACTCAAAACTCAAAACTTAAAACTCAAAACTCCCTCTTAAACTCAAAACTCAAAACTCAAAACTCCCTCTTAAACTCAAAACTCAAAACTCAAAACTCAAAACTCCCTCTTAAACTCACTCCCTCTTAAACTCAAAACTCAAAACTCAAAACTCAAAACTCCCTCTTAAACTCAAAACTCAAAACTCAAAACTCAAAACTCAAAACTCCCTCTTAAACTCAAAACTCAAAACTCAAAACTCCCGAACAACTATCAACTATCAACTATTCTCCTAACTTCTCCGGCACAAAATCCAGCGCAATTCCATCGGAGGGCGTCCGTTTGCCATCGGAAACACATCCCTACCGGTAGCCCAACTCGGAAACCAAGGCGTCGGCGGCCATGCTCCATCCGGCAAGTGATGGCGTTCGTACTCAAATACCAACTCATCAGATATTTGCTCTAGGGGCAATCCCTCCATTGCAGCAACGAGTTCTTGGGGAGTAAATAAAGTAGACCAAGAAAGTTGCGCGACTTGACGGACGAGGGCATCGGGCTGGTAGTCGCCAGAGGTTAAAAATGTGCTGAACAGCAGCAAACCTCCCGGACACAGAAAATCACACATTTTGGCTAAAAACAGCCGCACTTGGTCGCTATCGCGGAAATGCGAAAGAACTTCGGCGGCGACGGCGAGTTGGTAGCGGGCCGGTTTCATCCGCACTAAGGGGTCGAGGATATCGCCTTGAGTAACTGTGACAGGCAAATTTTCGGCGGCGGCGGCGGCTTTTAACTGTTCTGCAAAAGCTGGAGTCAGTTCGATCGCATCTACAGCATATCCCAATCTCGCCAACGGTAAAGTATTGCGTCCGGTTCCAGCTCCGACATCTAAAATTCGCAGGTTCCCAGAGTTGGCCAATTTAGCAGCAACTGCCATTAATTTTGCGTCAGGATGGGAGCCGAATAGCGGGGGCTCTCTAGTTTCTAACCAAGTATTGTATTGTTCTCCAACTGTTGAAGTAGTGACAATAAATTTGCAGGCCAAACCGGTTTGCGGGGGTTGAACTGATTCGTATTGCAGCAGCAGCACTGAGGCGGTGGAAGTGTTGTATCCTTGTTCTAATTTGCTGGCTAGCAATTTAATGAGTTCGTTTTTTCTGTCTTCCGGCAGGGGTCGGCTGAGGGTTTGAAATAGCTGTTCTATCCACTTGATATAGTGGTTTAACATTCCCGGCACGCACGGAAAGGCTACTTCTCCGCGAGCGGTAATGCGAGTATTGATTTTGTATGTAACTGCTTGCTGGAGGATTTCGGGATTTAATACCAGTGGCAGCATTTCAGTCTGTTCGTCAGGTGTCATTAGTTAGTTGAGAGTTGAGAGTTGATAGTTGATAGTTGATAGTGGGAAAGTCGCCGCTCGCGATTGTCTATAGTTGACCCTCGATCGCGATATGGTGCGTCGAAGCGTGAATTGTTGTAAATAGACAGAATTATTGCAGATTCGTACCTACTTTAACTATTTTTTAAACACCGACTGCTAATTACCAAAGAAGTTCCGAAGTATCGCAGTCCTCTTTCAGAAGACTTTCGCTATGAGACAGGGGTTTGCAACCCCTGTCGGACTCTCGGAACCAGCGACTAAATTTAGTAAAAACCGACTGTTAATTACCAAAGAAGTTCCGAAGTATCGCAGTCCTCTTTCAGAGGACTTTCGCTATGAGACAGGGGTTTGCAACCCCTGTCAGACCCTCGAAACCAGCGATCGAATCTCAAAACGATCGACCGACTTTCGGAATCATCCACCACATCTCGGAACGAGCCAAAAAACTTCCTTAACCAACCATCAACTATAGACGCTCGCGAGCGGGGACGCTCGCACTACAACTGTCAACTATCAACTATCAACTATCAACTGTCAACTGTTTAATTGCTGCCGGTAAAAGTAACTTGGGGAAATTTTAATTGAGCTTCACCCATCGGACGGCGGCGACCTTCTTCTTGCCAGTAGTTAATTACTTCTGTGGCTTGATTGAGGATTTCGACGCGATCGTTATCCGAGATCCAGTGTTTGGCTTCGAGTTCGTTTTTTAGCTGTTCCCAGGCATCGTTCCGGGGCCAGAAAAAGTAAGAAGTCAGGGGGCTAGTTCCTTTGCCGACTACTTGGTCAACGGCAAGGGCAACGTTCTCTTCTAGCCAGAGAACTTTGAGGATGAACTTGGACAAGGAAACCTCCGGAGTTTTGATCGAACTTGTTAAAAATTTCTACAATCGCTAAGCTTAGCACACAATTTTGATAATGAGTAAGTTAATTGCGGGGAAGTTATGGCAGCAGGCAGAGCTATTTTGGTGTTCGACATTGATGGTGTGGTGCGGGATGTGTCGGGCTCGTACCGGCGGGCGATTGCGGATGCGGTGGAACATTTTACGGGGGGCGGTTTTCGCCCGAATTCGGGGGATATCGATGCTCTGAAGTCGGAGGGCATCTGGAATAATGACTGGGATGCTTCTTTTGAGTTGGTTTGCCGCTACTTTGAGGGTGCGGGGCGAGAGAGAAACGAAATCGCTCTCGATTATGACAAGTTAGTGGCTTTTTTTCAAAGTCGGTATCGCGGGCCAGACGATCGCGCTTGGACTGGTTATATTTGCGACGAACCCGTGCTGTTAACTCCGGCTTACTTCGAGAGTTTAACTGCTGGGGGGATTGCATGGGGATTTTTTAGCGGGGCGATGCGGGCTGAAGCTGCTTACGTTTTGGAGGGAAAACTCGGCTTGCAATCTCCTGTATTGGTAGCGATGGAAGATGCGCCGGGAAAACCCGATCCGACAGGGCTTTTTAGCGCGATCGAACAGTTAGAAAAGCTGCACGGTTTGGCAAGCAATTTGCCTGTAATTTATGCCGGGGATACTGTGGCGGATATTTATACTGTTGTCAAGGCAAGCAAACAGCAACCAGAGCGAGTTTGGGTGGGAGTCGGAATTTTGCCGCCTCATGTTTTGGATGATGTGGCGCGCTGCGAGACTTATGCTGCGAAGCTGAAAGATGCCGGGGCGATCGAGGTTTTTCGCAATGTTGAAGAGTTGACTGCCACACAAATCGATTGGATTTTAGATTTGCGCTCGGAGATTTGAGATGTGTAAATGTGCGATCTTGATGGGAACTGCAGATGAAGCTGATGAACGCGGAGGTAGGCGAAGCCTTCGGTGCAGGGTACGCAGATTTTTTCAATTTTGTTATGACTTTTGCTAATGTTCGATCGTTGGTGGTTATGAGCTATGCTTCAGAGTACGCTAAATTTGTGCGACGGCATCTCGGCAAACAGCCCGAACTTGCTGATGGTTTGTCTGAGACCCAGATCGGTGAAGCTGAAAAAAAATTGGGTTTTCAACTTCCAGTATCTGTTCGCGACTACTACAAGATTGCGGGAAATTTACCAGAGTTAAATCGGGCACACAATCAGCTTTTGGATATTCCAGGATTTTTGGCAGACAATGATTTCTGGATTTTTATGGAAGAGAATCAAGAAGTTGTTAGCTGGGGTATCAAAACCAAGGATCTAGCTAGTTCTGACCCTGAAGTTTGGCAGCGAGTGAACTCGAATCCGCCCGAATGGTACTCGGAGGAAATGACTTTTTCGGAATTTATCGTGCAGGCGCTCGATCTGCGTTAGATTGGAGATTCGAGGAGCGAACGGGAATCTCGCATCTTTAAAAATTTTGGGCGGTGCCTTGAATTGGATCGAAATCAAATCTGCGATCGTAATCTGTTTCGCCGTAAAGATTAAAACTAATTGTTGGTTCATCTCCCAGGGCTGCGACGTGATGGATCGCATCAAGTAAAGAAAATCCTTGTGCGGGTAAAGCCAATCCTTGTGCGGGTACTTGCTATCAGTCCTCTTGAGCGAGGACTTGCGCTATGAGACAGGGACTGTCAGTCCCTGTCGGACCGTCGGGCTGACGCCCGCGGCCTGTAACGCATCCTTAAAGATTGCCCAAAAAATGTAACGAGTTGTAAAGTACAATGAAAACTGAAGCAAACAGAGGGCAGTATCAATCAAATGCGAGTTGCGATCGCCGGAGCAGGCTTAGCAGGACTATCCTGCGCTAAATATCTCACCGACGCGGGCCACACCCCCATAGTCCTAGAAAGTCGAGACGTACTCGGCGGCAAAGTAGCCGCCTGGAAAGATGCTGACGGCGACTGGTACGAAACCGGCCTCCACATCTTCTTCGGTGCATACCCCAATATGCTCCAACTCTTCAAGGAGCTCGACATCGAAGACAGGCTGCAGTGGAAAGAACACTCGATGATTTTCAATCAGCCAGACAATCCCGGCACCTATTCCCGATTTGACTTTCCCGACATTCCTGCCCCCTTCAACGGCATCGCGGCTATCCTGAGAAACAACGATATGCTCACCTGGCCCGAAAAAATCTCCTTTGGCATCGGTTTGATTCCCGCCATGCTTCAGGGTCAAAAATATGTCGAAGAAATGGACAAATACTCTTTTTCCGATTGGCTGAAAAAACAAAACGTCCCCCCCAGAGTCGAAAAAGAAGTATTCATCGCCATGTCCAAGGCCCTCAACTTCATCGATCCCCACGAAATATCTGCAACCATTTTGCTCACAGCCCTCAACCGCTTCCTGCAAGAGAAAAACGGCTCCAAAATGGCTTTTTTAGACGGTTCGCCTACAGAGAGGTTGTGCCAGCCAATGGTAGACTACATAACGGAGCGAGGCGGCGAAGTCCGGCTCAACGCACCTGTCAAAGAGTTTTTGCTCGAAGATGACAACACCGTGCGCGGCTTCCACATTCGGGGCGTTAAAGGGGCCCAAGAAGAAATTCTGACAGCCGATATTTACGTTTCTGCAATGCCGGTAGACCCGCTGAAGTTGATGCTGCCGCAACCTTGGGGCGAAATGGATTATTTCAAACAGCTTGAAGGTTTGGAGGGAGTACCCGTCATTAACGTACACTTGTGGTTCGATCGCAAATTAACAAACATCGACCATTTGCTATTCTCGCGATCGTCCCTGCTAAGCGTTTACGCCGATATGAGCAATACTTGTCGGGAATATACCAACCCAGACAAGTCCATGCTGGAACTGGTGTTAGCACCCGCCAAGGACTGGATCGGCAAATCTGACGGAGATATCGTAGCAGCCACAATGGCCGAGTTAGAAAAACTCTTTCCCGACCAAATCCCAGAACCCGCAAAACTGCTCAAATATCACGTCGTAAAAACCCCCCGTTCCGTCTACAAAGCCACTCCCGGCCGCCAGCAGTGCCGTCCCTCGCAAACCACTCCCATTAGTAATTTCTATCTAACGGGGGATTATACAATGCAGCGTTATCTTGCCAGTATGGAAGGTGCCGTGCTTTCTGGTAAGCTGACAGCGCAGGCTATTGCGACCGCCGGTAAAAAATGAAAAATTGAGAATTTTTCATAAACACTTAAAAGAATCTCTCGTTGTCTCAACGGGGGAATGTCAGTTCTAAATCTTTAAATTTCTTATTCTCGGATGCTGCAACTGTCAAAACTCCAGTGCATGAGAACTCTGGCTTCTGTTGATGACTCCTACGAACTGTGCCGCCAAGTTACCGCGAGTTATGCCAAAAATTTTTATTTAGGCACTCAACTCATGCCCGAAGCCAAGCGTCGGGCTATCTGGGCGATTTATGTCTGGTGCCGCCGCACCGACGAACTCGTAGACGGACCGGGTTCTGAGGCTACAACCCCTGAAACCCTCAATCTGTGGGAAAAACGCTTAGAATCGGTGTTTTCCGGCTATCCCCAAGACGACTACGACGTGGCTTTGGTGGACGCGATATCTCGTTTCCCGATCGACATTCAACCGTTTCGAGAAATGATTGCGGGCCAGCAAATGGATTTGTACCGCAGCCGCTACGAAACTTTTGAAGAGCTCAATCTTTACTGTTATCGAGTTGCGGGTACTGTAGGGCTGATGTCGATGGCTGTCATGGGCGTGAACGAATCCAATCCCGCTGCTAACTGGAATTGGCATTGGGGCAATAAAATTCCTAAAGAAGAAGCTGTTGCCCTCGGCATCGCCAAGCAGTTAACTAACATCCTGCGCGATGTCGGAGAAGATGCCCGCCGCGGCCGCATTTACATTCCCTTGGAAGACTTGGCGCTGTTTAACTATACCGAAAAAGATTTGTTTAACGGTGTAATTGACAATCGGTGGCGGGAATTGATGAAGTATCAAATTCAGCGAGCTCGCAAATTATACGCCAGCGCCGAACCCGGAATCAAAGTTTTGAGTCCCGATATCCGCTGGACTGTTTGGGCAGCAACGATGCTGTACAGCAAAATTTTAAATGCGATCGAGCGCAATCAATACGATGTGTTTCACAAGCGCGCCTACGTTACTAATTCTCAGAAACTGCTGTGCCTCCCCGCTTCTTGGCTGAAGTCAAAAATGCTTTAGGAGAAAGCAATGCTGCTTCAATCTTAAGTCCGCGCAGGCGGACTTTGTTTGTATAGCCCCGAATTCTCTGCGGTGGGTTCTTGGTTTGTATAGCCCCGAATTCTATTCGGCGGGCTGAGGTTCGGCGGACTCAGATTTTGTTTTCAATTGGGCGATAGCACTTTCCAGGAATTGCTTTTCCTGCTGGAGTTTTGCTTCTAAATTTTGAATTTGTTCTCGGCGGGCTTCAACTTCGATCGACCTGCGAGACAATTCTTGGCTTTGCAAAGAAAGAGATTGCCGCCATTCTTCTGCCTTCTGGGCTTCTTGCTGCAAAAAATCGGGAGTAAAGCCTGTTGTTAAATATTTCTCAACTAATTCTAGCACCCAGTTTGTAGCTGTTTGTAGCCGCAAAACCTTGCCGTTTTCGCCAATATCTGCTAATATTAAAACCCCTTCATTTAAAATATTAGTTGGCAAATTAAGTCGATCGCTAACATCATCTAACGCTAGCATCAAGACAGTTCCGTCAGCAAGAATTGCCCAAGTATCGTCATAATTTTTGCCAGCCAGTAACCGCAGGCTTATCTGGTTTGAAAACTCCTGTTTTTGTACTCGAGCTAAGTATAACATGGTGGATGCAAGTATAATTGGTAGGTTCTTAGAAAGTCAGTTATCTTTTACAATATCCAATCCGTGTTAACAACCCGATCGATCGAGAGGGAGATGGGATTGTAAGATTCTTTAAACAGGTTGGACTTATTACTTGAATAACGAGTTCCTCAAACTTGCGCCACGATAGCATATAAGTGCGATCGCTACGCGAACCTCACACCAACGTGCTAGCTTTCCGGCTGCGCATTTGAGGTACAATATTAGATCAAATCCCTGTCTGTGGTTCGACCGATCGGGATGCTGTATTTAGCAGCACGCGGATCGCAAGAGGTTTGTACAAGACATCAGCCGGTCAATTAATTAACTCCGATGTTAACGGTGCTTACAATATTTTGAGAAAAGCAATCCCAAATGCGTTTAGCAATGGGATTGGTCGTGGGCGTAGTTCAGCTTTAGAAGGGTCGATCTGCTCAAAGTGAAAGTGAAAGGGGAGGGGCTAATGCCTCCCATGTTATGCCAGAAATGACTATACTTTTACCAGCTATTAGAAGATCGTGAAATCATTCAAATCGATCGAACTTGCTTGCACCCCATTCAAAACAGCTAAAAGTTCGTTGTTTTGAGCGATCGAAATGAAAGTTGCATTGCCATTTTGAGTGATGCTGAGTTGACCGAAAGTTAAACCGCCAGTTAACACCAGCAAATCTTCACCTTTGGTGAAATCAATAATTTCATCGCTACCTTCACCGACTGTTAAAACAAATCGATCGGCCCCATTACCGCCACTCAAAATATTATTGCCCGATCCCCCCGTTAGAGTATCGTCACCTTTGCCACCGTAGAGAGTATCGTTACCCTCACCGCCGCACAGTTTGTCATCACCGCCATTACCAAACATCAGGTCATTGCCAGCACCGCCGCACAAGGAATCTGGCGCGCCGTCGCGCAATCTCGCACTATCTCCGAAAATCGTATCGTCCCCATCGCCAGCGCAAATACTATCAGCACCGCGATCGCCCAACAACAAATCGTTGCCAGTACCGCCAACAAGTACGTCATCGCCCTTACCGCCAGACAGCGTATCATTGCCTTCTTCACCGCCAAGAGTATCAGCAGCATCTCCCCCATTTAAGAGGTCGTTACCAGTGCCGCCAAATAGCAAATCGCGTCCGGTTGGGTCAAAACTGCCTCCAAACAAGCAGTCGTTACCTTCATCTCCCACCAGAGAATCGTTGCCTGTGTCGCCCCAAATCCAGTCATCGTCTTTGCCGCCGATCGCCACATCGTCGCCCTTGCCCGCGAAAATGAGATCGTCGCCGCCGTTGCCGTTGAGGTAGTCATTGCCCCGCCCGCCAAACAGCAAGTCTCTGTCTGCATTCGGTTCCAAGGGAACATTGGTGGGTACTCCCCCGTAAATATTGTCATTGCCACTGCCGCCCAGCAGAATATCGTTACCGTTGAAACCGTTAATAGCATCGTTGAGATTGCTGCCGGTGAGGAAGTCGTCGCCGTCAGTGCCGTTGAAAGTGCGATCGATCGGATTCGGACCAGGAATCGAATTGACACCGGGTAGGGTAATCTCTTCGCAAATGCGATCGTCTGGAGTAGGAGTCGGAGTTCCCGCAGGAGTAGGAGTCGGAGTTTCCGCAGGAGTAGGAGTCGGAGTTCCCGTAGGAGTAGGAGTCGGAGTTTCCGCAGGAGTAGGAGTCGGAGTTTCCGCAGGAGTAGGAGTCGGTGTTGGAGTTCCCGTGGGAGTCGGAGTTCCCGTGGGAGTCGGAGTTCCCGTGGGAGTTGGAGTCGGTGTTGGAGTTCCTGTGGGAGTTGGAGTTTCCGTGGGAGTCGGAGTTCCCGTGGGAGTTGGAGGTCGGTGTTGGAGTTCCTGTAGGAGTTGGAGTTTCCGTGGGAGTCGGAGTTCCTGTGGGAGTTGGCGTCGGCGCTGCCGTGGGAGTTGGCGTCGGCGCTGCCGTGGGAGTTGGCGTCGGAGTCGGAGTCGGAGTTGGCGTCGGAGTCGGAGTCGGAGTTGGCGTCGGCGCTGCCGTGGGAGTTGGCGTCGGAGTCGGAGTCGGAGTTGGCGTCGGAGTCGGAGTCGGAGTTGGCGTCGGAGTCGGAGTCGGAGTTGGCGTTGGAGGATTATTTACAACAATTCTCACATTAGCGATCGCAGAATCGGTTATCCCGTCGTTAGCTTTGTAGGTAAACAAGTCAGTTCCTACAAAACCAGCGTTAGGAGTATAAGTGAAAGAACCGTCTTGGTTGAGGGCGATCGAGCCTTGAGCCGGGTTTGCCACAACCGCAGCACTTAGCGCATCCGAATCCGCGTCGGAGTCGTTGGCTAAAACTCCCGGCCCCGTCACGGTGAGGGCCGTTCCCGCATCAGTAGTGTAGTCGTCGGCAGCGGCGATCGGCGCATTGTTGGTAACGTTGATGTTCACCGTACCGGGCGCAATTGCCGCCCCATCGCTAACTCTGTAGGTGAAGCTATCAGCACCGACAAAACCTGTATTGGGCGTGTAAGTGAAAGACCCGTTGCCATTGAAAACGATCGTACCTTTGGTCGGATTGGTCAGTACAGTCGCAGTCAGCGCGTCCGAGTCCGCGTCGGTGTCGTTGCTTAACACTCCTGGTGCTATTACGTTGAGCACTTGTTTGTGCGAGACGCTGTAGGTGTCGGGATTTGCGATCGGCGCGCTGTTGGTAACGTTGATAGTCACCTTGGCAGGTGCAGTATTGCTATCTGTTCCGTCGCTAGCGGTGTAGGTGAAGCTATCAGTACCGACAAAGCCTGGGTTGGGGGTGTAAATGAAGCCGCCTGTGTTGTCAAATACGATCGTACCGTTACTTGGATTTGCAACTACAGCCGCAGTCAGCGGATCGCCGTTGGCGTCGGTGTCGTTGCTGAGAACTCCCGACGCGGCTGCAACGGTGAGAGTTCGACCGTGTACGACGCTGTAGGTGTCATTTGCCTGCACCGGGAAATTATTCACCGAGATGTTGCCGAGAGTAAAAGTGGCATTTGCTTGGTCTGTGTTGTCGCCGAAAAATAAAAAGCTTGACACTTCGTAAGGATCGAAGGGTAAAGGAGGCTGGCTGTTTGTGCTATCAAATGCCGTGTAGTTCCGCAGTGGCTGATTTGCCAGCAATGGTGTGCTGCCAGCAAACAGGCTGTAAGTCGTGCCTTGAACTACTAGCTTGTAGTTGGTAGCATTGCTGATGTTAAAATTCGCACTTTCCCCACGAGTAAACAGAGTTGGGGCTGCGCCGCCGTTTTGAGCAAAAATGCCTCCGTTGGCACCGAGATTGCGGTTGGTGAAACCGAGTTCGATGCCATTTTGAGCGTCGCTACTAATAGCGATGATGCTGAAACCAGCTCGATTGTCGTCACTGCTAGTTTCCGCCGTAACTGCAACGTTGAAAGAGACGCTATAGCCGTCGGTGCGATTGAGTGCGGGGAAAGTTGCACTAACAGGAGTCAATGGTCCAGAAGGCAGTATATATCGGTAGTTGGTGTAGCCTGCATAGCCTGCAATGCCATTAGCCGCCGTCACGCTGGCTGTATTGATTCCCGTCGTGTTGGGCGAGTACGCACCAGTAGCTTGGATACCACCACCGAGTGGGGCAGGAATAATGAACGTAGGTACAGGCAGAGGTACTTGTCCGTAAGCTAATTGAGTACCGCCGATTGCTGTGCCGATGCCCGGTATGGTTGCTGTTGGATAGTTTGTCCCGTCGTAGAGGATTCGGGGGAAGGCAAATTGATAGGCGGTTCTTGTTGTTGGGTCGATCGCCAACTCCGAACGCACTTCTCCCGTCGTACAATCTAGCACCCAGTTTCCGCCTAAAGCTGCAGAGCCGATCGGCGTGCTGGAAGCTGCTATTTTTGCTCCCGTTAGCTGGCTTAGTTGCTGCAGGAAGTTAGCGCCTTTCTCGCCTGCCGCTACCTCGCACCCGTACAGCAAAATCTCCGCATTTTCTGCCAGCGATCGCGCCCATTGCTGCAATTGCCCAGCATAAGTTTTTAAATTTGTCAAGTTAAGGTCGATCGCGCCTAGCTGCAAACTTGCGGGGCTGCCGTGGGAGATGATATGAATGCTTTGAATATTGTTGCGATTCTCCAGCGATCGGGCGATTTGCGCTACTCCATCCCGCGCTGCATCGATGGTAATTACTTCTGTCCCTAGTTTGATACCGTTGCGCAGAGTTGAAAAATCGGGCAAGGCAGAATCGATAAAGGCGATCGCGGTTGAGACTAAACCCATACAGTCTGACATAATACACCTGAAGATAGATGAAGATACGGAAATTAAGATGTATTCAGCCTAGCAATTCGATCGGGCAATGTCATCAGTGAAATTCGGCATCAATGGCAAATCAAACTAATTTTTGTGAAGCTGCCAAAGCGCCAGTTCAGTAAAATGATTATCCAAGAAAAAAAGTTGTGTCAGCATCGAGATTTGTTAATGCTGTTATTAGATGCAGTTTGCGATCGCAAGCGATCTTACCGATCGAACTTTCCATATATGGAGTCACGATCGTTTGAAATTTACTGGTGTGTTGAGTAGAGAATGCTCGCCCTACAATTCAACAATATCCAAAGAGAAAACGCACTGTCAATTCATAAACTTTATGACAGCAAATCATCAAATTATGACTTTAAGTTCGTAAAAGTCATATTTCGGATCGGGCGCGCAAGGCCCACCCGATCCAGATTTGTAAGGTGTTTGCTTATGGTTCGCGCTGGCTGCGGTTGGTAAAGGGAACTAGCATCGGAACTTGGCGGCGGTAATCGGTATATGCTTCGCCATGAATATCCACCAAATCCCGTTCTTCAAACTGAATGGCAATCAGGATATAGGCAGTTGTAATTAGCGCAAAAACTAAGTGAGTTACTGTCATCGTTGGAGTTGACCAGAAGGCCAAAAACCAACCAACATAAAGGGGATGGCGCACGTATTTATAAAAGCCGGGTGTCGCAAACGGGAGGTGAGTATATTCTTGACCCCGCAGGTAAAGCCATACCTGGCGCAAGCCAAACAAATCGAAGTGATTGATTGAGAAGCTTGTCACCAATACTAGCAACCAACCGGATGCAAACAAGCTATGAAGAATGGCAACCCCCGTAGGATTTGTGACATTCCAGATGCTGCCCCCGATAGGTTGCCAAAAATAGAACAAAGCAATCAAACAGAGACTGGAAAATAGGACGTAGGTGCTGCGTTCGACGGGCTGCGCTACAAACTGAGTCCACCACTTTTTGAAGCTTTGGCGAGCCATAACGCTGTGTTGAATGGCAAAAACTCCTAGCAAGGTAGCATTAATTAGCAAGGCATTTTGCCATGATATCATTGGTGCTGAGTCGATCGAACGGGGAACGAAAAAGTTCCCGACAAATCCACAGGCATAAAGAAAGGCGATCGAGAAGATTGCATAGCAGATTAGACCGTAAATAAATGCTGTAAATCGTGCAATCTTATTTTGTCCTGTGGTTTGTGCAACCATAAGAAGCCTCCTGATTTTGAGAGAGAGTGTGTAGAAGATTTGAATGCGATCGAACGAGCTTAATTTGCTGCCTGCTGGTGGCAGAATAGACAACATAACAATCGCAGCTTGTCGAGAATCTGTAGCAGCTTTTCATTGAGATTGTTCGCTGCTATACTTACATTATTATAGTAGCTATAAACTTGTTGGCATGAGTATATACGCCTAAAAACTCTCAATCTGGAAAAAACCTGGTTTCTTGGGTTGCGATCGCGCATTTCTAAATAGTAGCGAGAGACCTGGTTTTTAGCAAAAATACAGGTTCACAAGGGTCAATCTCAAAACAACCCAGTTTCTTTGGCTGAGATCGAGCAATTCCCAACTATTGTTATCAAATATCAAATTTAAGATTGACTGCCTAAAAGTTCTTCTGCTACCAATCCTTTTTGAATTGCGAACACTGCAGCTTGAGTTCGATCGCGCACTTCTAATTTTTGCAAAATTGCGTGAACGTGCACGCGCACGGTTCCCGGCGCAATGTACAATATTTGGGCGATTTCCTGATTGCTTTTGCCGCCCGCAACTAAAGCTAAAATTTCCTGTTCCCGCTTCGTTAGGGGATTTTCTAAAACTTCCGATTTTGCCACAACTTTCGCGGGTTCGGGATGAGCAAAAATTGCCCGAATTTCCGCAGTTGCAGCCTTATCCCACCAAGACGCGCCCGCTACTACCGATCGAATTGCCAAAACTAAAGTTTCCGCTGCAATTCCTTTCAGACAATATCCTTGTGCGCCCGCAGCAATTAACCTTTCAATTAACGATTTTTGGGAATGAGATGTTAAGATTAAAACAGGAATTTCTGGATGTCGCTGTTTGATTTGGCGGCAGGCTTCAATCCCTCCAATTCCCGGCAAACCGACATCGAGAACTACTACATCCGGCAAATATTGCTGGGTTAATTCTACCGCCGTTTCCCCATCTTCAGCCTCGGCAATTACTTGCAAGCAAGTTTCTTGTTGCAACCGCGTTTGCAGTCCCAACCGAAATAGTTCGTCGTCTTCAACTAGGAGTATTCGCAATGGAGAGGGAGGTTTCATAGGCAGGAGTAGCTGGTAGTCGGAATCCAAACACAGCGCCTTGCGGCAATTTGTTTTCTGCCCAAATTATACCGCCATGTGCCTCAATAATTTGGCGGGATAAATACAATCCCAATCCCGATCCTTTGGCTTGCCGATCGCTATTTCCTTGATAAAATCGATCGAACAAGTGCGGCAGTTCCTCTGCGGTAATTCCCAAGCCGCTATCGATTACTTTCACCACTTGATAGTTGGGGTAAGATTCCATGACTATTTCTACTTTATCACCTCGGGGAGAATGATTGATGCCGTTGGTTAGCAAATTCACAAAAACTCGTTCGAGTTGTACTGCATCGCCATTTACCCACAAAGAGCGGCGAAAATCTGACTCTCCGTAACTCATGCTAATATAAACTCGGCGCGCCGCAGATAAATCGAGCATTGTGGCGATTACTTCTTCTGCCAATGCTGCTAAATTTACGGGGGAAAGTTTTAGTTTTAAACCTTCAGTATCGTTGCGGTAAACATCCAGCATGGTTTCTACTAATTGTAAGGTTATTTTGTGCGATCGCGCCATTGTTGCGAGGACTTTTTGCTGGCTGGGAGTGACATCACCAAATTTTGCTGACTGAAAAGCTTTAATAGTTTCGATCGCTCCCAACATTGGCGTTTTTAAATCGTGACTCAAAGTAGAGACAAAATCTTCTCGAATGCTAGCTAATTTTTGCTGGGATTGCAACTGCGCTTTTGTTTGGGCGATGGCTGTTTCGTACTGCTGGTTGCGATCGCTTAAATATCCCGTCACTCCTAAAGCCATCACCGCGATCGATCTGTTAGCCGCAGTTGCCAGGGCGATCGTTTCTCTGTCTGGAAAAAACAAATTTAACAGCGTCAATGCTGCTGCTAACAGGGTAATTTGCAACTTTACGCCGCGACTCAGGCGGGAATTTGCTAGTAAAATCGGTCCGGTATACAAGTAGCCGAATACATAATCTGATGGCGTGGTAAATTCCATTAAGGCGACAATAGCAAATAACAGCGCGATCGACCACCGCCCGCGCCAATATTTCTCTTGAAGTTGCAGATTTTTTTTAATTTTTAAGAGGTTTCTCAAAATTTTCATTAGAAAGAAAGGAGAATAATATAGCAATCGGCAAGGCGATGGCGGATTCGATCGATTGTTGAAACAGACGATCTTATTATCTAGGGCGTGTTTTCTTGCCTCTCAGATCCCCCCCAGCCCCCCTTAAAAAGGGGGGAGAAAGAGTGTCAAAGTCCCCCTTTTTAAGGGGGATTTAGGGGGATCTGGATCTGAAGTAGTAGCGAGGACTGAAAGAAACATTTTTCGATAATTATTTTAATGTTTTTTTCCAGTCGGTTTCAACTCAGATCTTCCACCATTCGCAATTAGCCTGTAGGGGCGGGTTCGCCAACATATTTAAACGCAGCAAATAGGTTAAATAAACCCGCCCCCACCCCACGAAAAATTCCCAATTGACATTGCTGCAAGATGTCGGTTTCAACCGACTTTTGCTATGAGACGGGGATTTAAATCTGCGGCGGATCTGCGGCAAAACCGATCGATTCGATCGAGGAACTATGTATCAATACATCTTTACCAAATCTTTACATGATTTTATGCAATTAACTGTTAGAGTCTATCCAAAAAATTTTCACTTTTTTTAAACCAGGAATAGGTGGTGTGATGCCGAAATTGAATTGTCAAGTTTCAAGAAGTGCGATCGCCTTTAAAGTCGATGAGAAGTCGATGAGAACTCACTCACGTTCTCAAATAGCCACCTGATTTAATAAAAATACGGTAGAAAGTGCGATCGACTTAATGTCTTGCAGCATTCTCGATCGGCAAGCAAAAAACCAGGCGTTGTAAAACGTAACTATGTAAACGATTGTAAAGTATGCAAATCCCTTAAAAGTGGGTAATTTAACTCTAGGTGGATAATTCAGCCATATTTCCAGACTATTACGTAGTTTGGTTTAATTTGGCTTACCTACTTAGTAGCGCTTACAAATTTCAATCATTGTTGTCCTCGCGGGCGAGGAGAAAAGCACGGGGGTACTCCCTCCGTCAGAAGCTGTGCCTGTATAAAACATCGTACATCTTTATCAAAGATTTACATAGTTTTATGCGGTAATTTCTGATGCTTTAGACAATCAATTCTCACTCTTTTTTAAACTAGCAAGAGGTGTTGTCATGCTAACTTCAAGCACTCGAATTTCAGGAAGCGCGATCGCCTTTATTGATCGTCAGGTTGCAGATTATCAAAGTTTGACGACCGGGGTAACACCGGGTACGGAAGTAGTAATTTTAGATGAAAAAAGGGATGCGATCGAGCAAATTACTGAAGTTTTAGCTATTCGGACAAATATAGATAGCATTCACATAGTTTCTCACGGCAGTCCGGGAAGTTTGCAACTGGGTAATGGCAGATTTTCTCAAGATAATCTGGAAACTTATGCCGAGAAATTGCGGCAGTGGCGGAGTGCTTTAAATCCTGATGCGGACATTCTGATTTACGGTTGCAATGTGGCATCAGGGCCTCGCATTTGTTCCAAAGTCCGCCGGGGAATTAATTCCCCGTCTCATAGCGCAAGTCGGTTGAAACCGACTGAAAAAAAGGCCGCAATTCAGTCCTCTTTAGAGGACTTTCGCTATGAGACGGGGGTTTCAACCCCCGGCGGATCGGAGGAATACACGGTAGATTATGAATACGCGATCGATCTTGAAGGTGCGATCGAACATCAACAAACAGCAGACAATTTCACCTTCATCCAGCGCATCGCCCAACTCACAAATACCAACGTTGCCGCCTCCAAAAACCTCACCGGAAGTGCAGCAAAAGGTGGCGACTGGAAACTAGAAACGACAACTGGAAAAATTGCAGCCTCTTTAGCATTTCGGCCCGAAATTCTAGCAACATACAGCCACGTTCTCTCCACCTTCAGTGAGGCCAGGAACTATGATGTCGGCAAGAATCCTGTTGGCATGGATACGGGCGACTTGAACGGCGACGGTTTCCTAGACTTAGCCGCAGTCAACCAGGGCTCCAAGAATATTTCCATATTGTTGGGGACGGGTACTACGGGCAGCTTTGGTACTGCTACCACCTTATTTGACCCAGGTAACGAGAATCCCTTTGGCATTGTAGTGCGCGACTTTAATGGAGACGGCAAACTCGATTTAGCTGTAGCGAGTAATCCTGGTGGTTCTGACCCCGGTTACGTTTCCATCCGGCTGGGCACAGGTACTGGCAGTTTTGGTAATCCTACCAATTTCGCTTCAAAGATGCATCATAGCTCGATCGCAGCCGGCGACTTCAATGGAGATGGCAAGTTAGATTTAGCCACAGCCCCGAAGTTTGGCAACGACATTTCAATAATTTCAATACTTTTCGGAGACGGTACTGGTAGCTTTGGTAATCCCGTTCCAATTAATACAAACAAACCAAAGTTTACTGTTGCCACAGCCGACTTTAACGGCGACGGCAAACTCGATTTAGTCACGTCGAACAATGAAAAAACTGACAACATCTCCGTTTTCTTAGGAGATGGTAATGACAACTTTAATGCCCCCGTTCACCTTAGCGCGGGGAATCTTGTTGGGCAGAAGGAGGATCGCGTTATCGTCACAGGCGACTTTAATGGTGATGGCAAACTCGATCTTGCAGCAAGTAACCAATTTTCTAAGAATGTCTCAGTCTTTTTGGGAGATGGTACTGGTAATTTTGGTACTGCTACCAACTTTGCCGTTCCAGGCGGTCCTCAATCTTTGGTTGCAGGCGACTTTAACGGCGACGGCAAACTCGATTTAGCCACGTCTACCGGTTCTAACGAAGTTTCAATCTTGTTAGGAGATGGTACGGGTAAATTTGGTAATCTCAGCAACTTTAGTAAGATGGAGACTCTGGGGGGAGCTCCGGCTGGTATGGCTGCGGGAGATTTTAATGCTGACGGCAAGTTGGATTTAGCTACGACGAACCTCATTAGTAACGATGTCTCAGTTCTGCTGAATACATCGAATAGAGTTAATTTCGGTGCAGTCCCTGACAGTGTGGAAGGAACAACAGACAAAGTAGTTAATATTCCTGTTATCCTCAATGGTGGCACTCCCTTAAACGATATAGTTGTGCCAATTCTCCTCGACCCCAGCAGCACAGCCACCGAAAATTCAGACTACATCTTTTCTCCTACTTCGATTACCTTCCCCGCAGGTTCAACAGGTCCCGCACTCACCAAAAATATTGCAGTTACTATTAAGTCTGATAGTATTTCTGAAAACCCCGAAACCGCAATTTTCAACTTGGGAACAATTACAGGTGCGATCGCGGGGCCCACAAAAACAACAACACTAACTATTGCCGATCGAGTTTCTGTTGCTTATGATATTGCCACCGATACTGCCACCATTGAAGAAGGCAGTAGCGGCAAAAAACCTCTAACTTTCACTGTGACTCGCAGCAACGTCACTAACGGGGCAAGTAGCGTCAAATATGCAATAGGAGGAACAGCTACCAACGGCAGCGATTATAACAATATCGGCGGCACTTCTCGGGCAAGAAATGCTACTGGCACGATTAATTTTGTGACAGGTGAAACATCGAAAACTATTACTCTGGATGTGTTGGGCGACACCAGGGTTGAACCCGATGAAACTATTACCATCACCCTGTCAAATCCCACAGGCATCGCAGCGGCAACACCAGTAATTACCTCTGATACTGCTACCACAACTATTATTAATTACACTGCACCAACACCAGAACCGCCGACACCAGAACCACCGACACCAGAACCACCGACACCGCCGACTCCGCCGACACCAGAACCACCGACACCGCCGACACCAGAACCACCGACACCGCCGACACCGCCGACACCAGAACCACCGACACCGCCGACACCGCCGACACCAGAACCACCGACACCGCCGACACCAGAACCACCGACACCGCCGACTCCGCCGACTCCGATACCGCCGACACCGCCGACTCCGCCGACTCCGACGCCACCGGCTCCGACGCCAACGCCGCCGTCAACGGATAACCGCCCACCATTGGTAAATCGTTCTGTTTTGTCGCAAGGAGGTTTTAAAGCCAATGAGTTGACCTTCGCTGCAAATACCGATACTGACCCCGATCCGGGCGACAAGATTAGTTATACGATCTGTCTGGCAGATTACAATGCTTTGAATTCGTCTGCATACACTTGGGAAACCGATCTCAACGGCCGTGGCTATCGAGAACTAATCGATAAGTCAAATTTTCCTGAAATTCCTCTCCCCTCATGGTTAACTTTCAATCCCGAAACTCGCACTATCAATTTAGATGCGAGTCGCCCGAAGAATTTTAACTACTGGCTGAAGGTAACGGGAACGGATTCATCAGGTGCTAGTGTTAGCGAGATTGTCCGGTTCAAGAGTAGCAGTTTCAAGGGTTTTGTAATTGACAATTACATTGCTGGTGCAACTATCTTCTTAGATGCCAACAAAAATGGCATACTCGATCCGGATGAACCGTCTGCCATAACTAGCCCTAATGGTGAATTCGATCTAAGTCTCGCCTCCGACATTTTCGACAAAAATCAAAACGGGGAAATTGACCCAGAAGAAGGCAATTTAGTTGCCACAGGCGGCACCGACACCGCCACTGGTTTACCCCTAGAAACACCAGTCACCGCACCACCAGATGCTAGTGTTGTCACCCTTTTAACTACCTTAGTTGCTGACTTAATTGACAAAGGAGTTACACCAGCCGAAGCACAATCTTTAGTCAAAACCGCCCTTTCCATCCCCGCTAATATTGACCTGACTAGCTTAGATCCGATCGCAGCTACCAACAACAATCAACCGGGCGGAATCGCAACTTTATCCGCAATGGTGAAAGTCCAAAACTTCATCACTCAAACTGCCGCTTCGATCGACGGTGCTTCTAGTGCATCAACTAACGATATTGTCAAGGCTGTTGTTAGTTCAATTACCAGTCGCCTTCAATCCGGTACAGTCTTAAACCTCAGCAATGCAGCAGATTTAGAGCCAATAATTCAGCAATCTGCAGCGAAAATCCAGCAAATTGACCCCAGTTTCAACAGTCAAAAATTCACCCAAACTATCTTGCAAGCAGCGACAGTAATGGCAACAGCAAATCAACGCATTGATGCCGCTGTTTCCAGCACAACAGGAACATCGATTCCTGAAGCAGTTGCCCGCGTTCAAAAAGTAGCTTTGGGCGAAACTACTCAAGATTTAAAAGCTTTTGGTGCGGGAACTAAGACAATTTCCCAGGTAGTTACTGAGAATACTGGTGCTGCTTTAGACACTCAAATTCAAGCCGTTACCTTACCTGCTGGTATTGCGACTCCTGTTGTCACCGGTGACGCGGAGTTGGGCAGCAATTCCCCCGATCGCATTCTCGGTACAAATGGTGACGATATCCTGACTGGTGGCAGCGAAAATGATGTTTTGATGGGTATGAGGGGCAATGATTACTTCGACGGTGCGATCGGCAATGACTCTCTTTTCGGCGGCAAAGGTAACGATATTATGCTGGGAAGTAGCGGTAATGATGCCTTGTTTGGCAGTCGCGGTGCTGACATTTTAAACGGCGGTGATGGTAACGATATTCTGCTGGGAGGTAAGGGTGACGATCTGCTGACTGGCGGTTTGGGAAGCGATACTTTGACGGGAGGTAATGGCAACGATAAATTCTTGCTTGCTACCAATGCCGGTACTGATACTATTACTGACTTTGAAGTTGGTAAAGACTTGTTAGTATTGGGTAACAATCTCACTTTTGCACAACTGTCAATTACTCAAGAAAACAGTGCTACTTTCATCCGTTTGTCAGCAACCGATGAAATTTTAGCTTCTCTGAATGGAGTGTCTGCTAGCTCGATCGATGCTGTCAATTTCAACATAGCTTAGACAGTTCCTGACGAAGGTATTCTATATGTAGGGTGCAGCACGCATTAGTATCAACTTAAGTTCAAACCCAGCCACAGACTGCTGTTCGATCGCTAAGCTCAGATCCCCCCTAGCCCCCCTTAAGAAGGGGGGGACCGGAAGCGCTCAAAGTCCCCCTTCTTAAGGGGGATTTAGGGGGATCTAGACTTAGCGTAAAATCCAGATTTCTGGTGGGTTTTAGTTGATTGCTGACACCAATGGTGCGCCTTACATCTGCTAAGTTTGTCCGACTAGAATAAAGACGGCTTCGATCGGTTAATTCGACAAGCGCGGAATCCGCTTGGTAACGATGCTCATCATTTCGCTAGAACCGGGCGCAGGCATAGGAAAACTCCATTCGGAGATTTGAGCGAAGTTCAGCCCGTAAAGCCAACGGATCGTGTACTTAATCCCGTAGTTCGAGCCAAAAATCACTACCCTCACCAATTCATAGCCATCAGAGCAAACTGGCAACTTGTTAGCACCAGGAATGACCGACGGCAAAGTATCATCAGACTCAGGCACAAAACCTAGAGTTTGCGAATAAACCAATTGCGGCGGGAAACTTGGTATCGTTTCCCAACCAATGCCAAAATTTGTCATCATAATTTGAGCCTCCTAATGACTCTAGGTGGTTAGTCGCGCCGAGGATCTAGACCATCCTCTGCGTGGCGCGATTGCTTAGGCTGAATAATAGCACTAGACCCGCACTCAACATCTAAAAGTTTAAATATCTAAATATTTAGATATTTGTCTGACCTCCAGCAACCTGCGGTGCTATGTGGAAGTAAGGAATAAAATTATATGACTAAAAAAAAAGATGGCAGTCAATCTGATGATTTTGAGACCCTTCAGGGTCGTGCTGATATCCCACAACCGACAGAGAAAAAGCAGGCCAAGAGTAACAATCCTCACTATGTGATGACCACAGTCTACCTGCCAAAACAACTCCACCGGCAGCTTAAAGTAGCGGCTGTAGATGAAGAGAAGGAGATGTCTGAAATTGTGGAAGAGTTGGTCGATCGGTGGCTTAAATCCAGAAACTCAGAGGTTTAGCATCGCGAATAGTTCTATATTGCATAATATAGCAGTCATAAATCATTTGTAAATTTTTTACCCCAACCCTCCCCTTAGTAAGGGGAGGTAGCAAGATATTTACAAATCATTCGCGATCGCTACAGCATTACTTTTCCGCGTCTTTCGAGACGATCGTAAAATTATTGTTTTTTGCATAATCCCAAACTATTGGGTCGATCGTTGCTTTCATACCAGCATTGTCGCAAAAAAACAGCGTTTAGACAGCATCTATACCTGCAAGTATAGATCGATCGCTACATCTAAACATTCGCCTAGCAATCTAAGTATAGGGCCCACGAGCATAAATTCTAAACAGTAACTTATATCTTAAGACTGATTATCAAAAACTCCCAACTTCAGTAGAGTAATTGTTAAAAGTAAAGCAATCTTTGCGGCCTGCAGGAGTCTTCATGAACTTGGCAGAACCAAAACTCATCCAAATACCGATCCAATTCAACAGCAGTTATTGCGGCATGGCGCTAAATGCCATACAATTGCCTCCAAATTGCCATTGTCTGGGTTTAACGAGAGAAAACAGATTAATTCTATGCGGCGATCGTCCGACTATCTGCTGCGGAGATACCATCTTAGCAGTAGCATTAAATGGGTCGATCGCCCTCGAACTAGAAGCAATCTTAAAAAAAACTCACCCCGTTTTGTGGACTTCCTTCCGCAGCCATTTTCCGAGGAATGAAGCAAATTTAATTACCGAGGACTTTTTAACTCAGCTATGCTGCAAGGATTAATTCAAATTGCCATCACGCTAATTATTTTAGTCGCGATCGCCCCTTTTTTTGGCAACTACATGGCGCGGGTATACATGGGAGAAAAAACTTTTCTCGATCGCGCCATCAAACCTGTCGAAGAAATCATTTACAAGGCCGGAAACATCCGCTTTTCCGATTCGATGACGGGCTGGCAGTACGCTCGATCGCTCTTCTACAGTAATGTAGCAATGGGCGTATTTGTGTTTCTAATTTTCATGCTTCAGGGATTCTTACCTTTAAATCCCACCAGCCTCACCGCGCCTACTTGGGATACCGCCCTGCATACAACTATTTCATTCCTCACAAATACCGACCAACAGCATTACTCCGGCGAGACAACATTCAGTTATTTATCCCAGTTAACTCTGGGTTTTTTAATGTTTACTTCAGCCGCTACGGGCTTAGCAGTAGGGATTGCTTTTATTCGCGGACTTACGGGCCGTCCTTTGGGGAATTTTTACATCGATTTAGTGCGATCGATTACTCGAATCCTGCTACCGATTGCTTTAATCATTGCCCTGTTATTGCTAATTTCAGGAGTTCCCGAAACCCTCGCCGGACCAGCAGTTGCCAACACTTTAGAAGGAGGCACTCAAGTAATCGCCCGCGGTCCAGTTGCCCATTTTGAAAGCATCAAGCAACTCGGAGAAAATGGCGGCGGATTTTTTGCCATTAACTCAGCCCATCCCTTTGAAAATCCCAACCCTTTTACCAACTTGCTGGAAACACTAGCAATGGTTTCGATTCCAGCAGCCCTGATTCACACTTACGGCATCTTTGCCAACAACAAAAAGCAAGGATGGTTGATTTTTTGGATGGTTTTTGCGATCTATGTTGGCTTGATTGCGATCGCAGCAGTTGGCGAGTTTCAAGGCAACCCTCAAGTCAATAATTTGCTGGGTTACGCGCAGCCAAATTTAGAAGGAAAAGAAGTGAGATTCGGCTGGGCAGAAACTGCACTTTGGGCGGTAACTACTACTGGGACGATGTGCGGGGCAGTCAACGGAATGCACGATTCTTTAATGCCTCCGGGAGGTTTTGCTACTCTGTTTAACTTGTTCCTGCAAATCGTTTGGGGCGGACAGGGAACGGGAACGGCTTACTTATTCATCTACTTAATTTTGAGCGTATTTCTCACCGGGTTGATGGTAGGGAGAACGCCGGAATTCTTGGGACGCAAAATCGAAAAACGGGAAATAGTTTTAGCTAGCGTCGTGCTGATAATTCACCCGATCGCGGTCTTAATTCCCGGTGCCATAACTCTAGCATTTCCCGACAGCTTGAGCGGCATCAGCAACCCCGGATTTCACGGTATTTCTCAGGTAATGTACGAATACGCTTCGGCGGCGGCTAACAACGGTTCGGGTTTTGAAGGATTGGCAGATTCTCAACCCGCACCTACCGGGCTGTGGTGGAATTTAAGCGCTTGTTTTAGCTTGCTAATGGGGCGTTACGTTCCGATTGTAGCGCTGCTGCTGTTAGCTGATAGCATGACTAACAAACAATTGGTTCCCGAAACCACGGGTACTCTCAGAACGGATTCAATTTTGTTCACAACTGTTACCGCCGGAGTAATTTTAATTCTGGGCGCGCTGACATTTTTTCCAGTGCTAGCTTTGGGACCGATCGCGGAAGGGTATGCTATTAGCGGGAAGTTAGAACCGCCGACGATAAATATACCTGCAGAACCAACACCTTTGTCTTTAGAAAGGCCCGCACCTTTAGCAGCGCCAACTCCTTTAGTAGCGCCTTCGCCTTTAGCAACTCCTGCGCCTTTAGCAGCGCCAACTCCTCCAGCAACACCTGCGCCTTTAGCAACTCCTGCGCCTTTAGCAACACCAAATCCTATACCAGAACCTGCGCCTTTAGCAACACCAACTACTCTATCAGAACCCTCGCCTTTACCAACAATTTCACCCGTACCGACAACTTCACCGGGGCAGACAATACCAACACCTAATCCTAGTTAGCCGCTTGGCGATCGATATAATGTTTTCTTGTATCGATTGCGTTAGGGCGGGGCGAAGCATTCGGATATCAATCCTTGGATCGATCTCAGAAATTATCGCCCGAATGCTTCTCCCCTACAGATATTAAAAACGAGCGCCAATCCACAATTTCAAATCAACAATCCCCAATCCAAAATCCAAAATCCAAAATCCCCAATCCCCAATCCAAAATCCCCAATCCCCAATCCCCAATCCCCAATCCAAAATCCCCAATCTCCAATCCAAAATCCAAAATCCCCAATCCCAAATCCCAATCCCCAATCCAAAATCCAAAATCCAAAATCTCAAATCCCCAATCCAAAATCCAAAATCTAAAATCTAAAATCTAAAATCTAAAATCAACAACATGGTTACTTCCGATCCTAAAAAATCGCGTCGCGGTAGTTCTCGCGAATCGAGAAAACACACGCCGAAAGCAAATACTAAGGGGCTTTATCAAAGGGCTTTCAAACAAGCTTTTGTGAAACTAGATCCTCGGGTGATGCTGCGAAATCCGGTGATGTTTGTAGTTTGGGTAGGCACGATCGTCACTGCTTTACTGACGATCGACCCCACATTTTTCGGCCCGGTTCCCGGTAACAATCAAAGACTTTTCAACGGTTTAGTCACGTTAATTTTGTTCTTCACTTTAGTATTTGCTAATTTTGCGGAAGCGGTAGCAGAAGGGCGCGGGAAAGCGCAAGCAGACGCGCTGCGATCGACCAAAGCAGACACCACAGCCCGCAAAATCTTACCAGATGGTTCGATTCAAGAAATCAGTTCGACAGCATTGAGGCGCGGCGACCAAATTAAAGTAATCGCAGGCGATATCATTCCCGCAGACGGCGAAGTAATTTCAGGTGTCGCATCGGTAGACGAATCTGCGATCACCGGCGAATCCGCGCCCGTGCTCAAGGAACCGGGTTCGGATATGGCGAGTTCCGTTACCGGCGGGACGCGCATCCTCTCTGACGAACTGACGCTGCGGGTGATGGCCGATCCCGGTAAGGGATTTTTGGACAGGATGATCGCGCTGGTAGAGGGCGCTGAACGATCGAAAACGCCGAACGAGATCGCGCTGACAGTCTTGCTGGCGGTGTTGACGCTGGTGTTTTTGATTGTGGTGGCGACGATTCCGCCTGTGGGAACTTACGTCAAAACCCCTGTGGGCGTGGTGACGCTGGTTTCGCTGCTGGTGGCGCTGATTCCGACAACGATCGGCGGTTTGTTAAGCGCGATCGGGATTGCGGGGATGGATCGCGTCGCTCAATTTAACGTTGTAGCGACCTCTGGGAGAGCCGTGGAGGCTTGCGGCGACGTGAATACGTTGATTTTGGACAAAACGGGGACGATCACGCTGGGCAACCGTTTAGCTGAGGAATTTATTCCGGTGAACGGTCACTCGCTGGAGGATGTGGCGCATGCAGCCCTTGCAGCCAGCGTGTTTGACGAGACACCGGAGGGAAAGTCGATCGTCCGTTTGGCGGAGAGATTGGGCGCGGCGGTAAATTTCGATCGCACTAGCGCTACTGGCCTTGATTTTTCGGCAAAAACGCGGATGTCGGGGACTGATTTACCTGACGGGACGGAGGTTCGCAAGGGCGCGGTGGATGCGGTGAAGGGTTTCGTGCGATCGCGCGGTGGCAATTTCGGGGCGGATCTCGACGCTGCTTACGAACGGGTTTCGCGCTTGGGAGGCACGCCTTTAGCTGTTTGTCAGGGCAGCGATATTTTTGGGATTATCTATTTGAAAGATATCATCAAACCGGGAATTCGCGATCGATTCGACCAACTGCGAAAAATGGGAATTCGCACGATTATGCTGACTGGAGATAATCAAATTACCGCCGAAGTAATTGCTAGTGAAGCTGGGGTTGATGATTTCATTGCCGAAGCAACTCCCGAGGACAAAATTGATGTAATTCGCAAGCAACAAGCTGAGGGCAAATTAGTAGCAATGACGGGCGACGGAACTAACGACGCGCCCGCACTAGCGCAAGCAAATGTCGGCTTGGCAATGAATTCGGGAACGCAAGCGGCGAAGGAAGCTGCGAACATGGTCGATTTGGATTCTGACCCGACAAAATTGATCGATTTAGTGACGATCGGCAAACAATTGCTGATTACTCGCGGCGCGCTGACTACGTTTTCCCTAGCTAACGACATTGCTAAATATTTTGCCATTATTCCGGCAATGTTTGCTCCTGTTGGCGCTTTGAATGTCATGGGTTTGGCTAGCGGTCAGTCGGCAGTTTTATCGGCATTAGTTTACAATGCTTTGATTATTCCCGCGTTAATTCCGCTAGCTTTAACCGGAGTGAAGTTTCGCCCTTTGACAGCAAATCAACTGTTGCAGCGAAACATTTTAATCTACGGATTGGGCGGGGCGATCGCACCTTTTATCGCCATCAAAATTATCGATGTTTTGATTGCTGCGATCGGGCTAGCGTAGATTAGTCATCAGTCAAACGATTTTAGATTTTAGATTTTGGATTTTCGATTGAAGATTTAAGATTGAAGACGATTAAACTCGTTCCCAGGCTGTGCCTGGGAATGCAGATCTAGAGGCTCTGCCTCGATCGTCTCTCAATTCTATCTCACCCAAAACCACCACCGCAAATGACATATGAACCCTCAAATTTTGGATAAACCAGTTAGTGAAAACAACCAATGCCTCACACTTTATCAAGTTAGTTGGGAGAAATTTCAAGCAATAGAAGCAGCTTTAGCAGACTTTCCCAGCCTGCGCCTAGCCTACCTGTACGGAACTTTAGATATTATGTCTCCTCTTTCCGAAGAACATGAAGATAGTAAAACCGTTCTCCGCCGCTTACTTGAAGCTTATTTGGAACACAAGCGCATTCGATTTTATCCTCGCGGCAGCAAGACTCTCGGCAGCATCCAATTAGGAGGAAGAAAAGAGCCTGACGAATCATTTAACTTGCAAACTAAAAAAGAGATTCCCGACATTGTAATAGAAGTAGTTGTCACAAGTGGCGGAGTAAATACTTTGGAAATTTACAGGCGGGTAAAAGTTCCCGAAGTGTGGTTTTGGAAAAAAGGCAAGCTAGCCCTGTACAGTTTGCAAGGTGAAGAATACAAACAAGTCGATCGCAGTGAATTGCTGCCAGAATTGGATTTAACATTGTTTGTTCGCTGTGCGAATATTGCGGATAAATATGATGCTGTAGTTGAGTTTCGCAAAGCACTGCACGAGCGATCGCAAGAACCTTGATTAAACTCGAAACTTCTTTTCCCTTAAACTCGTTCCCAGGCTGTGCCGGGGAACGCAGATCTAGACGCTCTGCCTCGATTGTTTATTACCTAAAATTGGAGGAATTATGAAACGCAACAATTTGCTAAACGACATTTTACCGAGAGATTTTCAAGAAGCAATTGAGTTAGCACAAATGGTGCGATCGCGCCACCCAATCCCGGTACAAATTTTTCTAGTAATGTGCATTAACTTAATACTTGCCCCGGCAGTTTATGCGGCTGTTGGTGATGATTTCACAAAGAAATCTGCCTGGGCTTTAAGTCTTTTAGGTTTGGTAACTGTTGGACTTGCAATTTATTTATGTGTCGTAATTTTTCAACCCGAAAGATTTTAGCTGTAACAGCAGCACCTGGGGTGCGCAGTGCGCACCTTACCGACTCTTAGAAACCGGGTTTTTTCGCAAAAATATTTGGTTTCAGCGCGCAGATTCGGTAAAAAACCAGGTTTCTGCCCCATCAACTATCAACTGTCAAACGATTTTAGATTTTAGATAGTTGGTTGAAGATTGAGGATTGTCAATCGTTCCACTCTTCCTTCTTCCTTCTTCCGAATGACTCGGTTCATACGAATAATTCATCCGTGTATCCGTGTCATAATCCGTGTCGTGCCTTCCTTCTTATCAACTGTCATGAGAGAAATAATCAGAGCAATTCGCGTCACCCTAGTTTTGTGGGGACTTACAGCAATTATTTACCCCTTGGTAATGCTGATCGTCGGTCAAATTGCCTTCAATTCGCAAGCAAACGGCAGCTTAATTATCAGACAAGGAGTTGCAGTCGGTTCCTCATTAATCGGACAACCTTTCACCTCAGAAAGATATTTTTGGAGCCGCCCCAGCACCACAAATTACAGCAGCTTTGCATCCGCTGATTTTAACCCGACAAATGCCGATAATTTAACTCAAAGAACGGGAGTTTCAGGAGCCAGTAATTTAGCTCCTAGCAACCCAGACTTGCTGAATCGGGGTAATGAAAAAGATGGTTTTCAAGGTGTAAAAGTTGAAATCAATAAACTTGAAAAAGCTGACATCAGCCCGACGGCGGATTTAGTCTACGCTTCCGGTTCCAGCCTCGATCCGCACATTAGCGTACAATCAGCAAGAGCGCAAATTCAACGGATCGCAAACGCTCGATCGCTCAATCCAAATCAAGTAGAAATCTTGGTTTCTAAAAACACAGATGGCAGATTTCTCGGCATTTTCGGCGAACCGGGAGTTAACGTCCTCAAACTCAATTTAGCGCTCGATCGATTGCCATAGTAGGTTGGGTTTCGTTCCTCAACCCAACCAAAAAATCCAAGTAAAAATAGAAATCTGTTTTGCTCGATCGATTATCATAGTAGGTTGGGTTGAGGAACGAAACCTCCGCTTCACTCCACCAAACATCAATTTTTGTTGGGTTTCACTTCGTTCAACCCAACCTACAAATACTACTTCCTTCTTCCTTCTTCCTTCTTTATGATTCACTCTAGCGAAATCTCCCAACAGCATCGCCCTCACGATCGCCCCCGCCGCCGTGGAAAGCATAAAATATTTATCGGTATGGCCCCCGGTGTCGGCAAAACTTTCCGAATGCTGGAAGAAGGACACAGGCTCAAATCTGAAGGCATTGATGTGGCGATCGGCTTGTTAGAAACTCACGGGCGCAAAGAAACAGCAACTAAAGCCGAAGGACTCGAAATAATACCCCGAAAACAAATGCGCAGGGGCGAAACAATCCTGACAGAAATGGATACCGCAGCGGTGATATCGCGCCGCCCCCAACTAGCATTAATCGACGAACTCGCCCATACAAACGTTCCTGGTTCGCAGCGAGAAAAGCGCTATCAAGATGTCGAAGAAATTCTCAATGCGGGAATTGATGTTTTCTCAACGGTCAACATTCAACACATAGAAAGTCTCAACGATTTAGTAGCTCGAATTACCGGAGTTGTCGTGCGAGAAAGAGTGCCCGATCGCATCCTCGAAGATGCTGACGAAATTGTCGTTGTTGATGTCACGCCGGAAACCTTAGAAGAACGGTTGTTAGAAGGTAAAATTTACGCACCCGAAAAAATCGAACAATCCTTAGAAAACTTTTTTCAGCGCCGTCATTTAATTGCTTTGCGAGAACTGGCTTTGCGAGAAGTTGCAGACAATGTTGAAGACGATGCCGAAAATTTCAAAGGTCAATTTTGCAACATTCACGAACGAGTTTTGGTGTGCGTTTCCACTTACCCGAATTCTTTGCAACTGCTGCGGCGGGGTGCGAGAATTGCTAGCTACATGAATGCTCCTTTTTATACTTTGTTTGTGGACGATCCAGACCGATTTTTAACAAAAGTAGAAAGTTTGCACGTTGAAACTTGTCAGAAGCTTTGCCAAGAATTTCAGGGGCAATTTCTGCGGGTGCAAAGTCCGAATGTAGCCAAAGCAATTTCTGATGTTGCGAAACAGTATCGCATTACTCAAATCGTCATCGGTGAAAGCCAGAAATCTCGCTGGCAATTGCTGTTTCGCGGTTCTTTAACTCAGCAATTAGTGCGATCGCTCAAACACGTAGATTTGCACATCATCGCTACAGAAAAAAGTCAGTAAGTAGAAGAGTGGAAAAATACATAAAAGACAGCAACGTATTAATTGTGGCGGCAGCAGGCAACGACGGCTGCGAGTGCTTGCACGTCCCGGCAGCACTACCTGCAGTCCTGGCCGTAGGGGCAATGGACGATCGGGGGCAAATCTTAGACTTCAGTAACTGGGGCGAAACCTATCAAACTCAAGGCATTGTCGCCCCTGGAGAAAACATTCTCGGCGCTAAACCGGGAGGAGGGACTGTCCGGTTGGGCGGTACTAGCTTTGCAACTCCCATTGTCTCTGGAGTGGCAGCACTGCTGCTGAGCCAGCAAGTGCAGCAAGGGGAAAAACCCAACCCCCAACAAGTGCGAGATGCTTTGCTCGCAAGTGCCATCCCTTGTGAAGCTGATGCAGTAGAAAACTCTTTCCGCTGTTTGGCTGGCAAGCTCAATATTTCAGGTGCAATTCACATAGTGCAACAAGGAGCAAAAATGTCTGAATCAGCAGAAACAGTCGTACCTGCAGGGTGCGGCTGTCAGGGCACTCAAGTCAGCGATGCTGTCATTGAGGAGCCGGATAACGCAATTAACTCCCAAAAACAAATCGAAACCGATCGAGGTGAAGTTGTTCCTGCTGGCACGGCAGCCTCTTTAACACCCCTTGCCACCAAATCGGAAACTTATATCAATCCTCCCTCATTTTCAGCACAATCTACTTCTTCAAGACAGACTGCAATGCCGCATCAATCCTCAAATTTTGTGACCGCCAGCCAAGCACCCAGCGAACTTGCTGGCAGTAATTTAGTTTATGCTTTGGGAACATTAGGTTATGACTTCGGCACCGAAGCAAGGCGCGACTCTTTCAAACAACTGATGCCAGGGTTGAGCATCGACAATACCATCGTTCCTGCTAATCCCTACGATGCCCGTCAGATGGTGGATTATTTAGGAGCAAATCTTTCCGAAGCCAAAGCTTTAATTTGGACGTTAAATCTAGAATTAACTCCGATTTACGCGATCGAACCTGTCGGTGCTTTTGCCAGAGATGTTTATGCAATCTTGCAAGAACTCCTAGGCGGACAAATTGCCGCCGAAGCAAGCAACGATTATGTCGAGCGAGTCAGCATTCCTGGTGTTTTAAGCGGCAGAACAGTCAAACTATTTTCCGGGCAAGTTGTTCCTGTAGTGGAAATCTACAATGCGCGGGGACTTTACGGTTGGAAAATTAACAGCTTGGTTAATGCAGCCATAGACACTGTAAGGACGCAAGCGTCACAGGCAACTGAAAATGAGGCGATCCGGCGCACTCTCCGCAGCTTCCTCAACCGCATTTATTACGACTTGCGCAACTTGGGAACAACTTCGCAAGACCGAGCGCTTAATTTCTCCGCTACCAACGCCTTTCAAGCTGCTTCTACTTTCGCTCAAGCAGTGGGTGCAGGAATGGAACTCGACAGCATTACAGTAGAAAAAAGCCCGTTCTGCAGGCTTGACAGCGATTGCTGGGATGTGAAATTAAAGTTTTTTGACCCAGAAAATAGCCGGCGCGCCAAGAAAGTTTACCGCTTTACCATTGATGTGAGCGATATCATTCCCGTTACATTGGGCGAAGTTCGGACTTGGGCTACGTCTTATTAACCAGCAAGATTTCTGCGGTTAATCAAGGTATGTTGGTGCGTTACATCGATGTAACGCACCCCCTTTGCTCAAATTATGTTCAAATATTACCTGAGATTTGGAGAAGCAAAATCATGAGATTGCCCAAGTTATCTACCCCTGTTAAACGGAACTTACCCCCCGCACGAAATTCATTTCTTATGAAACCATTACAGGGCGAGACTTTCCTGGATCGGGAAAATCTCCTACATGACTACAAGTACATGGCTACACAATTGTCACTGCCAAATGGCTAAAACTAATACAGCTCAAAGAATACAGCCACCGAAACTACCCCCTCCGGGGGTAAGTTCCGGTTAAAAGACCCGATATTATTTACCCGCACCGAGCCGTTGATGTCGTCAACGGCACCGTAGAAGGACTGGTTCGCGTTCGCATGAAATTGCTGCACGGTGCCAATTTTAACGATCCGGCTGCTTTTGAGCATAGAAGCTACCAGCAAATCAAATATTCTCAGTACAAACGCTAGCGCAGCGCACTATCTGCTAAGTCGCAGTAAATTAAAAGAAAGTTGCTGCAAGCGCGATGCTACTTTCGGAACATAAATATCCCAACACAAAATTAGGAGAGAGGAAAAATCATGACTAAGAAAGACAAAAATTCTGCCGGAGAAACTCAAACAGAATCTGATGATACCAATGAATTAGCAAAGATTAAAAATCGTTTTCTAGCAACAGGAATTGAGGATTATGGATTTTGGTGGGCGCAAATGTTGAAAGAACAATCGGGTAAGTCCGTCCCCGATCCATCATCATTCCGCCGCGGGCGGATTTGGTCTTAATTAAATCTCTCGATGGCCGCTCCCAGACGCAAAACTGACAAGCATCAGAAAAGCAGTAAGGTGCGCGCTGCGCACCCTAGCTATCCCTTTCAGTAGATGCACATATCCTGCAAAACTGACAAGCATCGGAAAAATTATCGATTAAAAATTGCCTGACTTTAACTCAAAACAGGAGAAGTAAAAATGGCTAATTTTCAGTCTGTTTTAAAATTTAGTAACGCCAGCGATATTGTAGAAATTCCCTTGGCAACACCTGTAAAACCCAGCCGATTTACCCTCTCCTGTTGGGCAAGAGTTTTAGGAGGTCAGGGAAGCTGGCGCAGTCCGGTTTGCTTGCGAGACACAAGTTCCAATAACAGGTACGCATTTTACGCAGGTACTGGAAATCAATGGCACTTTTATCTCGAAGGAACTTCTTCAGATTCTATTGTTGCTTCGGTAGTAAATCTAGTAACTCTCAATGTTTGGACTCACTTAGCAACAACCTACGATGGCACTAAACTGACACTCTATGTCAACGGCAATGCAGTCGCGCAAAAAGATTCAGTAGCTCCTCATACCATCAATCGCGTCGAGATAGGGAGCGTTGCTGGCTCTTACCCTTTCCCCGGTGAAGTTACCGAAGTTTGTTTCTGGAACTGCGCCCGCACCCAAGCAGAAATTCAACAAGATATGTACCGGGGTTTGAGGGGGGACGAGCCAGATTTGTTAGGTTATTGGCCTCTGTCAGAAGGCTCTGGCAATACCGTTGCCGACAAGACCGAAAAGAAAAACAACGGCACGATTAAAGGCGCAACTTGGCAGCAGCAAATCTTTTTTCAACCCATTCAACCCACCCTTCAGCAGAAAACTAACATCGAGTCAGAGTCCGTTCTTGTTTTTGACGGTAAAGATGATTATGTAGAATTTCCCGGCCAATGTGTGCCAGCAGGCAATGAAATTACTGTCACCTTTTGGGTCTATGGGGGAAGTTCGCTTCCCAAGCAGACTAGCATCCTCGAAGCAGTGGAAAAGTCTGCAGTCAGAATGTTAAATATCCATCTCCCTTGGAGTAATGGTAGAGTTTACTTCGATTGCGGGAGTCAAACTACTTGCGATCGCATTGAAAAAGACGCTCCTGCCAGCGAATATAAAGACAAATGGACGCACTGGGCTTTTACTAAAAACGTAACGACCGGAGAGATGAAAATCTATCTTAATGGTGAACTATGGCATAGCGAAGGTAATAAAAAAGCTGCTATATCCCAAGCAGACAAGCTCGCCATTGGTTCTCACCCTAGCCCTGCTCTAGGTAATCACTATCACGGCATGATGCAGGAACTGAGCATCTGGAGTCGCGCTCTTTCCCCAGAGGAAATCAAACAAAATATGAATCGCCGCTTGGTAGGGAACGAACCAAATTTAACAGGCTATTGGCCTTTGAATGAAGGGACTGGGACTATTGTCCGAGACAAAACTCGCCGGGGCAATCACGGCTCAATTAATGGAGCAACCTGGCAGCAGCAAAAATTTTTACAACCCGCAGAAGCGTCAATTACTACTGCAACTTGGGAAGAACCAATCTTTTTACAAGCTGCCAGCGAACAGAGACCTTTTCAGTCAGTCTTGGTGCTTGACGGACAAGATGACTGTGTAGAAATTCCTTATACACCAACTCTCAATCCCGATCGCTTTACGGCATCCTGTTGGGTAAAAGTGCAAGGAGGACAGGGAAGCACTCGCTCTATAATTGTTTCGCGCGACATGAATCCCCCAAAAGGATATGTTCTCAACGTTGGCGACAACAACAATAAGTGGCAGTTTTGGATAGCAGATGGCAAGGGAAACTGGTTTGGTGTGGTTGGTTCAGATGTGACGCTCAATAGCTGGACTCACATCGCAGCTACCTGGGACGGCAGCAAACTTGCACTCTATATTAATGGAGAATTGGCTCAAGAAATAACGGGAAATTACGCTCCCAATACGGCTCGTCCCCTGCGCATCGGTGCGGGAGCTACAGAAGTAAACCCGACTAGGTTTCTGCCCGGTCAAATTGCGGATGTCAGCATCTGGAATCGCCCCCTTTCTCAAGCAGAAATTAAAAAGCAGATGGATGTCCGCTTAGCAGGCAACGAACCAGGTTTAGTCGGGTATTGGCATTTGAATGAAGGGGCTGGGACGATCGCTACTGACAAGAGTACCATTGCCCATCACGGTGTAATTAAAGGGGGAGCAGTTTGGAACCGACAACTGTTCTTAAGGGCAGAAACTCAAGTCGCGTCGATCGAGAAAAAAACTCCCTTAGAAAGTAAAGCAGCTCTTTATTTTGATGGACAGGACGATTGTATTAACTTGGGCAAAAAGCCGCTATTTAAAGTTGAGAAAAATCTCACATTAGAAGCTTGGGTTTGTACTGAGAGAAACAACCAAGAATGGATAGGTGTTTTCTCAAATGTTTACGATACAGGAGCTACAGAAAGCGGCTATTGCTTGTGCTTGGATGGAAAGGGTGGTGTTGAGTTTGGCTTAACACCTTCATCAACGCAGAGAATTATTTACTTGAGTAGTGGGGCAAATACTTTACCACTGAATGAATGGCATCATGTGGCAGGGGTTTATGATGGTCAGCAGATGAGGGTTTATATTGATGGAGTGCAAAAAATAACCCAAGCCGTTGCTAGCCCTAGCATTTCTTACAACCCAGAAAACAACCTGCACATCGGAGGTTACAAAGATGACGATGAAGCTTACTATTTCAGAGGAAAAATCTCTGAAGTACGGCTCTGGAATGTAGCTCGCTCTCCTGAAGAAATTCAAAAGAATATGTCCTGCCGTTTGACTGGTAACGAACCAGGATTGGTGGGTTATTGGCCACTCAATGAAGGATCGGGAAATACCGTTTCCGACAAAACGGTTAAAGGAAATCACGGACCGATTTCGGGGGCGACTTGGACAGAACCCGGCCCTCAATTAGTCGTTGCGAAACTGTCAGAAGCTAAGCCAGTTGATGCTAACCAAGAAAAGGCACTTGCTGAACAAAAAGCCGCACTGGAAAAGGCGTTAGCAGATAAAGCCGCAGCAGAAGCCAAAGCAGCCGCAGATGCTAAGGCTGCGACTGATGCCAAGGCGGCTGCTGACAAAGCAATTGCTGAAAAACAAGCTGCTGAAAAACAAGCAGCGGATGCTAAGGCTGCTGCTGACAAAGCAACTGCTGAAAAACAAGCTGCTGAAAAACAAGCAGTGGATGCTAAGGCTGCTGCTGACAAAGTAACTGCTGAAAAACAAGCTGCTGAAAAACAAGCAGCGGATGCTAAGGCTGCTGCTGACAAAGTAACTGCTGAAAAACAAGCGGCAGAACAAGCAGCGGCACAACAAGCAGCGGCGGCCCAAAAAGCAGCAGCAGAAAAAGCAGAGTTGGAAAAAGCCCTAGCGGAGGCGAAAGCTACTGCTGACAAAGCGGTGGCTGAAGCTCAAGCAGCAACGGCAACAAAACTGGCAGCGGAGGCAAAAGCAGCGGCCGATCGAGCAGAGGCAGAAGCTCAAATCGCTGAGATTCAAGCGGCGACGGCGAAGAAGGTGGAGAAAGCAGAAGCGGAAGCCAGGGCTGCTGAAGCTAGAGCGAAAGCTGCTGAGGCTGCTGCTTTAGCTTTAGCAGTAGAGGAAAAAGCCAAGGAGGTGAAAGGAGAGACAAAAGATAAGGTTACTGGGATTAATGCCGATCGAGCCAAAAGTCGGCTGTTGAAAAACTCAACTGGTTTGGAAGACTATGGTTATTGGTGGCAGCAGATGTTGCAACAGCCGCAACAAGAAAGTGAGGGCGATGGCCATAATAATCGCAGGGGTCGAATTGGCCGTAATCGCAGGGGTCGAATTTGGTCTTAGTGTGAGTGCGATCGTCACCTTTGTTTGGCGATCGCTTTTTCCAGAGCATGGCTTTCTATCTCACATTTTATTTAATACCAATTCTCCAAAATAATGCAACAGTAGTTTGTACCGCTAAAGTCTAATTGTATTGGGTACTCGCTCTGCATTGTAGCAACCTTTTAGAGAAATGGTATAACTTAAATTAGTAGTCGAGCTTCGAGCTACTAATGTATTTTTTTGTTCGTTATCCGGTTAAAAAATAGTAAAAAAAAATCAAAAAAATCTTGACATTGTTATTAGTTTAAGCTAAATTTATATCTAAAGCTAACTCAGTTTTTATCGAGGAAAAAAACTCATGAAAAAGAACAAATTGCAGCCTTTAGCAACAGCCCCGATTAAGCGCACTGTTGCTGGTACAAGTAAAGCAGATGCAACCAGTGGCTCAATTAACCAAAGCGTCTACTTGAGCTCTCCCTGGGACCCGTTTGCTAGCGATGATGCTCAATAAGGCAATTAATTTGTCTTAGCAAATTTTACTGGTCATCATCTGTAAGGGGCTTGTGGTTTAACGATCTACCAATCAAATTTTAGGATTGTTACATTAGACTTCTCCCATAATGAGGTTTTTGTCCATATAGGGCAAGGCTTTCAGAATATTTTTAGGAGTTGTCTATTACTATCGTTACCCAAGTCCCTTAATTTTTTCGTAAAATGTTCCTTTATCGGGGAGGAGTATTAAAACAGTATCTACTAATAAAGTTCGAATTGAAAAAAGCCATGAAAAAGAATATACGACCCCAACAAGCTGTTCCAGTTGAACGGATAATGATGGAATCAACAAGCAAGCATCAATCTTCCAGGGAATCTGGTATGCTTGCGAACTTTTTTCCTCCTTGTGGGCCATTTCCACCTATGGTAGGACTGCGCCCGCCATTCCCGCCGCCATTCCCGCCACCATTCCCGCCACCATTCCCGCCACCATTTCCACCTGTGGTAGGACCGTGCCCGCCATTCCCGCCACCATTCCCACCTTGTCCGCCATTTTGTCCACCACCTATGGTAATATGTCCGCCACCCAGACCAGTATGCCCGCCTTGTCCGCCATTTTGTCCACCACCTATGGTAATATGTCCGCCACCCAGACCAGTATGCCCGCCTTGTCCGCCATTTTGTCCGCCAGGGAGAAGACCGTGGTGATAGACTAAGACCAAATTTCGGTTAGATATCCCCTTTATCAAGCTCGCGGTTGAAACTTTTTGACTGCGAACTCGAATGATGCTGGACTTGTCATCAGCGCTATTGCTACGCCAGGCTAACGCTTTTTTCGCTAGCGAGTCCTGCGAGTTCAATGTCAAACTATACTTGGCTGGCGTGCACTCCAAGCAAACTTAAAAAATCAACAGAACTCCAAACCTGGATTTGGTATCAACTATCCACAGGAGGGCGGACACGGGGGCACCCCCTCCGCAACGCTTTAGCCCCTACCAATCGATCGACACTCAACTATCGACTATAAATAGCAATTAATTAATCTACATTATGCCCGAGCTCATCGCTATTTCCGGTATCCCCGAACTCTGGACAAATACTTTAGGCGACACCCGAATTACCATCGCGATTCTCGACGGTGTTGTTGACATGGAACGCACCTGCTTTCGGGGGGCAAATCTCAGCCAAATCAAACCCTACTGGCAGGAAGAACCCGAACCCATTTCTCCTGCTGATTTGGAAACATACCGGGAAATAGAAACCCTGAAAAAAAAACTGGCGGATCTCAAACAAGATGACAGCGAAACTGCTGTTAAAGACCAAAAAATTCAAGATTTAGAATCAGAAATCGATCGAGTGCAGGAAACTATACCCGAAGCCATTCGCTATCGGCTAGATTTTAGCTTCCACGCTACCCATATTGCCAGTAGCATTTTCGGCCAGCACGGTTCTCCGGTTCCAGGTGTTGCCCCCCGCTGCACGGGTATCAATATCCCCCTAGAACTCAGCGGTATTGGCAGCGAATTCGCTTCCCCCCTCAACTTGGCTCGTGCCTTTAATTTAGCAATGGAATGCGGTGCTAATATTATTCACTGCGCTGCTTGCCACCCTACTCAAACAGGTCTCGCTCACGAACTGATTTCCCGCGCTGTCAAACAATGTCAAGATAATGGCATTTTAGTTGTTGCTCCCGGTGGCAATGACAAAGGTGAATGTTGGTGCATTCCTGCGGTGCTTCCTAACGTTATAGCCGTGGGAGCGATGCGAGATGGCGGTCAACCTTTCAAATTTAGCAACTACGGTGGCGAATATCAAAAACAAGGCATACTGGCACCAGGAGAAAATATTTTAGGCGCGCAACCAGGCACAGACAAACCAGTTCGCAAAAAGGGTAGCAGCGTCGCGGCACCGATTGTTACGGGCGTTGCTGCCTTGTTAATGAGTTTGCAGTTAAAGCGCGGGGAAAAACCAAATGCTGAAGCTGTGCGCTCTGCCCTTTTAAATAGTGCTATTCCCTGCGATGCTAAAGAAGTAGAAGAACCGGAACGCTGCTTGCGAGGCAAACTGAATATTCCTGGTGCTGTCCGATTGCTGACAGGAGAACCGCTAACCGGGTTTGTGCCTGTGAGAAATTCACTTGCTGGATTTGTTTCTACTCCTAAAACTTTCAGCAAGATGCTTCCCCAATCTTTCGATCGCGAACTAGATCGCGAACAGAAATTTGCTGTACCGGAAAGTGCGATTGCTAATTCTTTATCTGCTAGGGAAGAAAGACAAACAGGGTTAAGTCGATCGACAGTTGCAGAACCAACTGCTACTGTTCGAGAAGTTCATCCTTCAGAAATTGTTACCTTACCGAATACCCCCGTTACTGCTGTTGCTAGCGATCGAGAAGAAAGTGGCATTGCTGCCAGTCAGGTATCGAACCTCGTCTATGTTTTGGGTACGATTGGCTACGATTTCGGGACAGAAGCGCGGCGCGATACTTTTAAACAAATGATGCCAGCCGTAAATATTGATGGTACAGTTGTTCCTCCCAATCCTTACGATGCCGCTCAAATGGTTGCGTATTTGGAACAGAACCCTACAGAAGCAAAAGCTTTAATTTGGACGCTGAACTTAGAGTTAAATCCTATTTATGTTATCGAACCAAAAAATGCTTTTGCTGATGATATGTACGATACTATGGTGCAAATGCTAGCAGGACAAATACAACCAGAAAACAGCGAAGATTATATCGAACGGGTGAGCATTCCAGGACGTTTAAAAGAGAAAGCTGTGGAACTGTTTTCCGGTCAACTCGTACCCGCGATCGAAGTTCAATACTCGCGAGGGATGTATGGCTGGCAGGTCAATGACTTAGCGCGATCGGCATTAGCAAATACAAGCAATTGGATGCCAACAGTTACCGATGAAGCTATAGAGCGATCGCTAGCAACTTTTTTGGAACGCATCTATTTTGAATTGGGGAATGTGGGGAAAACTGCCCGCGATCGCGCGCTGAATTTTGCTGCTACTAATGCTTTCCAAGCTGCTGCTACGTTTGCTGAAGCTGTTTCGAGAGGGATGCAACTCAAAAGCATTGAAGTGGAAAAAAGCCCTTTCTGTCGCACGGACAGCGACTGCTGGGAGGTAAAATTGCTGTTTTTTGACCCAGAAAACGATCGCAGGGCTAATAAAGTTTTTCGCTTTACGATTGATGTTAAAGATGTAATGCCAGTTACTTTGGGCGAAGTGCGATCGTGGTCCGTACCGCGCTAGCGATCGAATACACCCCAGAAACCCGGTTTCTTTAAGAAACCGGGTTTCTAATACCTCACATACCTGAAAAATGCTGTATAAAGTAGCCGCGGAACTATACCGCGATCGCAACTCGAACTTTTGGAAGATAGCAAACTCTAGCTGGCGACCGATGCACCAGAAGTTTTTAGCTGTCAAAATCGCACTTATTGAGTTTTATTATAAAGTGCGATCGCGATGGTAGATGATTACATTCTCAATTTGCTAGTTATTGGCATCCTCCTGCTAACCGTCACCTTAGGTTCGGGATGGATTGCGCGATTGCCGCTATCTTATGCCTTAATTTATCTAATTGTCGGTATCGGATTGGGACCCTACGGCATCAAGCTGATTGATTTGCGCCCCGAAGCTCAATTTTTAGAAAGACTCACAGAATTTGTAGTAATAGTTTCCTTGTTCAGTTGCGGCTTAAAAATGAATCGTCCCCTGCAACTTTGGGCGTGGAATTCCACAGTGAGGCTGATCGGTTTGTTAATGCCAATTTCAATTTTTGCAGTGGCCGCGATCGGTCATTGGTTTGTGAAATTAGATTGGGGACCAGCAATTTTATTGGGAGCAATTCTCGCTCCTACAGACCCAGTTTTAGCCTCCGAAGTTCAGCTAGCACACATCCACGATCGCGATGAATTGCGCTTTGGTTTAACATCAGAAGGTGGCTTAAATGATGCTTTAGCTTTTCCCTTTGTTTATTTTGGAATTTACGCGCTCAAAGATAACAACTGGGCGAATTGGTTTTCGCAGTGGGTAGCAATTGACTTGCTGTGGGCAATACCAGCAGGCATTGTTATGGGTATTTTAGTAGCTAAAGCAGTTACTTGGATCGATCGCAGACTCCAACGCTACAGGCCTGCCGATGAATTAATGGAAGATTTCATTGCCCTCAGCACAATTTTACTTACTTATTCCCTCACAGAAGTAGTCAACGGCTACGGATTCATCGCAGTTTTTGTAGCAGGAATTGTCGTGCAGCGGAGTTACCGCAACCCCGAAAAACCGCTTTCCCAACAGCACTTTACCGAACGCATAGAAAAGTTAATGGAAGTAGGAACAATTTTACTTTTAGGTTCCCTGTTGCGAATGAAACCGATGTTAGCCTTTGCAGGGGATTCACTCTTAGTAGCTGCCTTATTATTCTTGTTAATTCGACCTTTGGGAACTTGGATAAGTACGATCGGCAGTCCTTTACATCCAGCCAGCCGCTGGCTGTGCGGTTGGTTCGGCATTCGCGGCGTCGGTTCTATCTATTATCTAACCTACGCTTTTGGCAAAGGTTTAAAAGGCGAAACAGGAGAACAAATTGCCTGGATTACCTTTACAATTATCGCCATATCCGTGATTTTGCACGGCATTAGTGCTACCCCGTTAATGAACTGGTACGATCGCCGAATTAAACCAAAAGTACCGGATTTGATTTAATCCACACAACTTAAACGCGGGAGGTCAGAAAACGGGTTTTTTACGAAAAGACTGCAAGAAGCTTTTAATACCCATGAAAAACCCAGTTTCTTTAATATTTGTTCGCAAGTCCTAAGCAACTAATTTCCTCTGGATTCTCGGAGAAACTAAGCGCAGTATCATTGCTGCGACTAGGCACACTGTCAAAGGTAAATATATCTGCATTGACTTGAAAATCTTAGTCCCGAATTCAAAGGTAAAAGCCAGCCAGAAATAGTGCATTCCAGCATTGTGCAAAATTTTCCATGCCCGTTTGCCGATCCATGATGCCGGTCGATCGAAAGATGTTAGAGTCATCCCAAACAGGAAAACATAACCCAAGATTCCTAAAGGATCGAACTGAGGCGAAGTTCCCGAAGTTGCCAACCACAAACCAGTCCAGGCGATCGCGTGATACGCATGCGAAACTGCCATAGATAATCCGAAATAGCGGCGATTTTTTAACAGCCACTGCGTAAATTTATTTGACCAAATCCTGCAAAGTGCAGCAGCAACAAAAGCACTTAAAAATAGAATACAGGAAGTACGGGCGGTCGATCGAATCGCCACGCGCATCCCAGGTTCTTCAACCCCGTAAATCAGCCAGATTGCAGCCAGCATCAGGCCAACTGTTAGCGCAGAAAAGCCAACAATACTCCATCTTTATGTTCTTCAATATAATCAAAAACTTGGCGAAGTTGATACTTGCACAATCCGCCAGTGTAATTTTTAATCTCCTTTGGAAAAGCACAGTAGCGCCTCAACAAATGCACGGAAAGCGCTGCTGCCATTGACTCTGCATAAAGGCGACTGCCTGCACCTCCGGCGGCTAATTCTTCCTTTAATGCTAGCCCCATATGTTGAATTAACGGATCGCGAAGATGCAACTGCGGTAATAATTCAACGCGATCGGGATTTACAGAGTCAAAAGCAGCGCACGCAAGCATTGCAGGATCGAGAAACAATTCTATTAAAGGAACTTCGCGATCGACCAATGTTCTCGGAAAAGTTTGAGTAGCTGGAACGATCGCAACATCGCCGCTGGCATAGTCTATATGTTGCCAACTGCCATTAAACATAAAACTCGCCCGAAAATTATTTTGAGCGATGATGATAAAGTGATGTTCTAGATCGATTTCCGGCATTTCATCAGCAGGTTCGATCTCGTAAATGAGATTCAAACCATTCCATCCCGATTCAAAGCTAGAAAGAAGATGCAAGTGCGGTGCAGGTTCGTTATTAGACATGGCTAGTACCGACTTTAATTGAGGGATTGCTGTTTGAACATTAGATCTAGATCTTCCCTAAGCCCCCTGAATCAGCAGGGTAGATTTATTCTCACAGAATAAATGTATCAGAGAAGGAGGATAACTGCATTCATCGGGGGGGCAATGCACCTGCTAATGCAGGCAAAAGTCTGACAATTTTTAGTATCTCTAGCTCGGATGTTTGGTACGAATACTTTTCCCGAAGTTCTCAGATTTATGGCCGTCCCAACTTAAAAATGTGAGTGAGTTACTTTTCGGTTTGTCTCACCCCCGACAAACAAATTAAATCCGGCACGCGATCGTCAGCAAATAACCCAGTTCCCTTTGTTTGCTCTTTTGATCGTTAATCCACCCTGCTTGCTGGGGGGTTGGGAAGGTAGATGTGTCGTGCTATTTTACGAAATTGGTATGAAGTTGGTAGTTGCACGGCCCCGGATGGAACCCGCGCGCAACTAAAAAAGTCGCTATTCACAAATGTAAGGCGATCGGGTAAAATACAGCTCAGTGTGTCGCTATTGGTTGAGGAGAAATTTATGTCAGAATTTTTAGACTTTCTCAGGCATCAGTTTGCCTATGTTGCTATTGGCGAATTTAAACCGGGAAAATTTGAAGCTGCAGAACAACTTTTTGAAAAGGCTGTGGCAACTTATGCTACTGGTTTTAAAGGCGCGTACTTGCTGCAATTGCCCAATACTGACAAAGGTATTGCGATAATTTTTTGGGAAAGCGTAGAAGAAATGGCTGCAAATCAAAGCGAAGCTTATCAGGAAATTTTGAAGGAGATGACTCCCTTGTTTGCCAAACTTCCCGATACTGATATTTACGAAATTGTAAGTGAAATCAAGCCGAAACATTCATAAATTTGTCTGTTAAATAGGTGTTAGGTGAGAGTTGATAGTTGATAGTTGACAGTCGCATTTGACAATAAAGCGATGCGCTCCGATCTTTTTCCCACTCTCGCTAGCTAATTGAGAATGCTCCCGATAGTATTTAACCAGTTACTTTACTTCGCGATTGAATATCGCGAAGTAATTTCCCTCTTTGTCCAAAGTCCAAACCTGTAATTAGGGCTTGCTGAATAAGTCTTTTGGTGAGGGGGGCATAGGGCATAGGGCATAGGGCATAGGGCATAGGGCATAGGGCATAGGGCATAGGGCATAGGGCATAGTTTTTCTCCGTTTCGAGTCGGGAATTAGACACACCACACAAAGGAAACATGTAATTAAAACCACTTTGTCTGAGAATGAACCTTGGGAATTGGTGGAGGAGGCAGGCGTGACAGACTGCTGAGCGAGAGATTTGGGGGCAGCAGCGATCGCCACCCCACTCACTCCAACCGCGAGCATATGACGGCGGGATAATGACATAGTGACTCCTAAAAAGTTGAAATAGAAACTGTTGGTAAGAATGCAAGCAGATTAGAGGGTTGACTTGAGGCGATCGGCAATCGATTGAACTGATTGATTCACCGTTTGCTCTTGGTCGTAGAAATCAAACTGAGTGCGATCGCTTAACCATTCCATTTGCTTGTTTTGAACTGGAATCGCTGCAAAAAACTGTCGTGCCCCATCAGGAATCGCCGCCTTTTCACTGTGAATAAACAGCGTCGGCACTTCAATCTGTTTGGCAACGGGCATCGGGTTAAACGTCAGCCACTCTGCCCAAGAGGCAACGGCAAACTGATTCGACCATTGCGGAATTGCTCCCCGTTTTGGATTTTGATAGTAATCAATATCCCCATACATTACGGCTGTTTTGTCGGTTTTGCTGGTTGCCAACACATACTCTGCTTTGCCCGTTCGATCGAACGTTGTTTTCGCCGCTCGTCCAATGGTAATTAATTCTTGAACCTTCGATTTCCCACCGTACACAGTTTCCAGAATTTGCGGGTCGTGAATCCAGGGCGCAACCGCAATCAATGACTTAATCCGAGAGTCTTCTGCTGTCGCCACTGCCATATAGCCAGCACTCGCACAAATGCCCAAGCCAGCAATGCGGTTTGCATCCACAGCATCCACAGTTTGCAAAAAAGATACTGCATTTTTAATGTCAGCAATTTTGACAGTAGGAGACTCAAAACTTCGCAGTTTCCCGCCGCTTTCACCCCAAGAACGAAAGTCAAACGCAAGTGCTGCAAATCCGCGATCGGCTAATTTTTGAGCGTAGATTCCGGGCATCTGTTCTTTAATCGTCATCCAAGCACCCGTTACAATTACGGTTGGCAGTTTGTCCCCGGATTTGTAGTTAGCGGGTAGATAAAGATTACCAACAACGGTTTCGCTTTCACTCTGAAATGTGACGCGATTGATACCGGGTTTTAAGGCGCTACGATTGCTCGCTATAGTTGTATTTAAGCTTTGAGAGGGAGGTGTTTGAGCATAGAATGTACGGGCACTCAGAGCAGCGGCGCTCCCTAAAACAACGAGTGAAAATGCCCAAAGGCGCGGTTGTAATTTCATAATTGAGATTCCTCGATCGACTGCGATACTCTTAATTTACGAGTTAGGCAATCGGCAGCGATATTGAATTCTTGCGTGGGTTTATCAAAATCTTGCTCAACCTCATTTTTTGGTGGTACAGACAGGCTAAGCATTCAAATGCAGCGGACAGGCAAAGGTTGCTGGTGTTGAGTTTGAGGTTGTCTGCCGCTGATTTGAGCCGTTATGCGCCCGCGAAGATAGAGCCTATCTGGGCGTTCTGACCGCGCCCTTTAGGACGTGTTTTCAAACTACTTTTTCAGCTCCAGATCCCCCTAGATCCACATTTTCGCAAAAAACCCGGTTTCTGCCCGAGTCCAAAAACTTTTGTCAAGTAGGTATTTTGCCTGTTCTTGACTTGTTTTGTTAGATAATTCTCTTAGAGATTGTAAAATGGCTTAAACATCAGCAAGCATCCGGGCTTTTCGGAGAATAAATGCAAGTACGGTTTCTTGTCGAGAAATAATGTCTGCGGTAACTTCCATTCCGGGTTGAATAGGATACTGACAGCATGGTTCGCCCGGTTGTTTGCTAATAGTTCGATCGCGCTTAATTAAATAAGTTTTTTGCGGTTCAATTGTTACTTCATAATAAGGAGTACCGTTGTTTTGAGGAGAAATAGCATCAGGTGCGATCGCGATAACTTTCCCTTTCAATACACCGTAATCGGGATAGGGATAGGCAGAAACCCGCATTACAGATGTTTGACCCAAAGCAATTTTACCAATATCGGGAGCAGTCGCACGAGCTTTAATAACTATAGCAGTATTAGCGGGAGCAATTTGAGCGATTGCTGCGCCTAATTGTACGTTTTGTCCGGGATTTCGCAAATTCAGTTTCAGTATAATTCCTTCTGCGGGAGAACGAACGGTGTTTTTTGCAAGTTCGGTGTCAATTTGTGTTAGTTCCCGGCGATCGCGATCGATTTGATTTTGAATTTCAATGCGGCTTTGAATCGAAATTTCCCGCTCTTTTTTCAATGCTGCTAAAGCGGCTTCTCCCCTAGCTTTTTCTTGGGAAATTCGCTGCTGGGCGATCGCAATTGATGCGGTACTGGGATTCAAAGCAGCTTCCACAACTTTTAATTTAGCAGCAGCAACTTCAACAGCTTGTTGTTGGCGATCGACCGCTTTTATGTAGCTGGCAATAGTTTTTTGGTGCGCTGCAACTGTCGCTTTTTGTGCTGCAACAGCTTGCGATTGCTGTTGGGTTGCTAGTTTAGTTTCCTCCAATAAATCAAGGGAAATAGCGCCTGTTTTTTGGATGGGCTCATAGCGATTTTGCTTGGATTGTGCAGCTTGAAAATTCGCCTCCGCTGCTTTTAAATTAGATTTGACAATTTCTAGAGAAACTTGTTCTTTTTGCAATTCTTCGCGAGCTTTTTGCCATTCCAATTCAGCCAATTTTAAGTTAGCAGCAGCCGCTTCAACTTCAGCAACAGAGGTCATTTGCCGTTCTCGATACTCGCGCTGGCTGCGGTTTAATTCAGCTTCAGCAGCAGCCACAGACCTTTCGATCGCGTAAGTTTCCGCTGTTACTCGATCGTCTAAAGCGCTAATTTGAGCCGCAATTTGACGCAGTTGCAATTGATTTTGTTGGATATTTCCTTGCAGTTGATTTTGTTTAGTTAAAAGTTGGGAAGAGTCGATAAGGGCGATCGCATCTCCTTGTTTGACAGCTTGATTTTCTGTTACTTGAATGCTTGTCACCGTACCTGCACTTGCGGCTTCGACAATGCGGATTTCTCCAAACAATCCGCCTGCACTTATCCAGCGGCCGATCGGCGGCAAGAATTCATCCGGTTTCGCTGTGCGAAGAAAGTCAAAAGATGAGTCAGTAGGCATGAGTCATTAGTCATTAGTCATTAGTCATTAGTCATTAGTCATTAGTTATTAGTCATTAGTTATTAGTCATTAGTTATTAGTCTGATTTACTGCAAGCAGGGGTGGTCCGTGAAGATATTGTCCTCGCCTTTCATCCACCCCGCTTGCGTCAGTTTGCTGTTGGGGATATCTAACCCGGATTTGGTATTACTTAACCTTCGAGAGGAAGAACAAAGTCGATACCGCCAAATGCCGGGTCTTGATTTATGTTATTCCGCCTCATAGTCACGACAAAAAAGTAGAGCCTAAACGCCTCAAATTGGTGATTTGGATCGTCAACAAAGAAAGATGTATTGACTCTCAAGTTGCTAGGGTTAGAATTAGAACTCCACACTGCATTAACTGGTATGGAACTGCCAGCATTGCTATTGCGATAGAAAAGGTGCGTCGTGATTTCAGCCAGATTTCCAGTGCCATCCGTATCCCGGTAGTAGACGCGATACGCTGTCAAATCGTTGTCGTTTGATGAATCGGATACTGTCAACCTGTTGATTGGCAGGGGGCAAAAAAATCTTACTGTTCCCGTACTATTTGGATTGAAAATAAAAGCGCCGTTCACCATCCTGACACTTGCATCCGCAGTGTTACTTTCCGGGCGACAAGCACTAGCAGGAATAGTTGTTGCTTGAACATCTTGGTCGTTAGCTACAGCGGCACTAGGAAAGGTAAAAAACGCCGCGATCGCTGTTATAAATAGGAGAGATTTTGATTGCATCACAATTACCTCCGATCGAATCGATATGTACATGAAAAACTAAACTTTTATTCTGTCTCGAATTCTCAGTCATGACTTACGCACAAACTCGATAAGTAGGGTGCGCAGCGCGCACCTTACGGCTGCTTTAAATTCAAGTAAATTGGTAACTAAAGCCAAACTTTCTAGTAGCGCGATCCCACCAAAATGTCCAAAGTCCGCCCGTAGTTCTTACCCCCCAAAATGTGCGATGGGGCGACGTAAGAATCTGACCTCCCTTAATCAATTCCTGTTCGCTTTCACTCAACTCCATACAGGTTTCTAAATCTTGCAATTGCAGGCTTGGAGAGCAATAAGTACCCGGTTTTCGACGGTTAGAAAAAATTTCGTCATTCATTGATTTTACACTCCTACTAACGAGGTGGTCTTTTGGGTCGATTAAGAAAAGAAGGAAGAGCCATCGAGCCTAAAATTGCTAACTCAGCCGCGAATTCCTCTTGAAGACGCTGTATTCCTCCACCAGAAATCGATTCTTGGTCTTGTTCGTTTAACTCCTCGATTAGATCGGGGAATAGTTCAACATCCAAAACAGGTTTTGAGCGCTTTTTTGTAGAACCTTTTCCAGACATTTTTTAACTCCTTTGTTTGGGTAATTTAGACTGAATTTATCTATGTATTGGATGAAGACTCATCTAAGGACAACTCATTCCAAAGATCGTGAGAGTTGGATAATTTAATTTGCTTTGAAGATTTAACTTGAAGTTTGAACAAATTAAGCACGATCTCTTGACCTCCTTTATATTTACTTACAACTTCTCTGGTTCAGCCAATACTGGCAGAAAATTAGCCAGAAATATCGCAGGTTTTTGCTATGAGTTGCTCGATCGCCCTTTATTCAAAACATGAGAGTAGGAATACTGCGAATTCCGTAGTGGCTAACAGTTCCTGTTACTTGTTGTACATCCCCTGCTGTCAATCGGGGGCAAATTCTATCCTCACCAGTGTGACCTCCTAACAGCAATTCCTCATTTTTTTCGCCTAATTCAACAACAAGCGATCGCCCGGAGGCAAAATCCAATACAGACAGCAATGAATTATTTGTTTCGTGTTTGTGAAGCATCTTTTAACTCCTTCGATTATTGTAAAAATCCGAGGAGCGGGTGGTGGCTTTACCAGATAGTAGGTGTGCGACATATATAGTTGGTAAAACCCGCTCCTACGCTGTGTTTTTTCTGCCAGAATATCTACCTTCTCGCCTTGATATGAAAGGGTTAGGATTAGAAGAAAACAAAGTAAGGCTGAGACAAATCGAGATTTGCCGTGTTTTGAACTACAGCAATCAAATCGCCATTGTAATAGATGCCCGTATTATTAGGACCGCTCGCATTAAGAGAGTAGTTTGCCTTATTACCGTAGAGACGAATTCTGTCTTCAGTAGAGTTGAAATCAGTGATAATAGCGTTACCAACCCCCAAATAGTGCGGCCAACTGTTTACAAATAACGCATCTCCCAAAACAAAGTTATCTGCGCCAGCACCTCCCGTGAATCTGTCGAATTCGTTGGTATTTGTATCGTTTACACCACCATCAGAACCGCGAATCCAGTCATTACCATCTCCACCAATCAATGTATCTGTACCAAAACCACCGTACAGATTGTCATTACCAATGCCACCGTTGAGGATGTCATTATTCTCCCCACCCTGCAACTGGTTGTCACCCGCTTCTCCTACTAAGCTGTCGTTGCCATTTTCTCCCCGTAACAAGTCGTTATTAGCTCCACCATTAAGGGTATCAGCGTCATTTCCACCCCTGATCTGATCTGCGCCATCTCCTCCCGTTAAAGAGTCATTACCATCCTGTGAATTCAAAAAGTCGTCTCCCAATCCACCATTCAAAGTGTCATTTCCAGACCCTCCACTGAACGTATCGTTGCCCGCTTCACCAGACATTAGATCGTTGCCAGCACCACCATACATTTCATCGTTGCCAGAACCACCAAACAATCGATCGTTGCCATCATCACCTTCTAAAGTATCGTTGCCAGAACCACCAAACAATTCGTCATTGCCACCCCGTCCATTTAAATCATCATTGCCACCCAAACCATAGATGGTATCGTTAGGCGGTATAAGGACAGACTGACCGTTTTCAACCGACCAAAAAGGGATGTCATTACCGATGAGATTATCGTTTCCGTTGGTTCCGTAGATAACATTTGTAGCCATAGTATGCTGCTCCCTACTTTAGTTCAAAGTTAGAGTTCAAAGTTAGATATTTCGGGTCATTCGTTTTTAGCCTGCTCAAGTTCACTACCAACATTTCACGATCGACATTTTGTCTGGAACGGACAATGCCCGGTCTACAAATAGCTGCGATTTTCACGCAGTATGCTTGCTAAAATTTGACAACAATGCTGATACCTACTTCACATTTGCCCGGTACTTGACACTTTGCCCATCCTTTAAATAGTCCCCCGCCACTTAGTTGAGCGGCTGCACGATCGTCGATTTCTTGCCATAAAGTTCGATCGGAGTCGTTTGGTATTGTTTGCGATTTCTTAGGCTGCATTGCTTTCATCAAATTGACTCCTGTAAGTTAGTTAAAGGCTTTAGTGAAAGTAGGATGCGTCGCACCAGACTGTTCTCGTTGCTTGGAGAAATCCCCTAGCGACGCACCTTACTGCGAAAGACAAAGTTTTGAAATAGCATCACCCTAACGAATACCGGGCTCTCTGTATCTACAATGAATGTAACCGTCTAGTCCGCGCCGACACCACCCGAGTTCTGGATCTTTCCAAATCAAAGGATTGCCATGTCCTCCTACATAGGACGAAGACTCATCTAAGGACAAATCATGCCAAAGATGGTGAGATTGAGAGAGTTTAATTCGATCGGATCGATCGTCCGAGTGAACTTGAGATTTGAACAAATTAAGCATGGCTACTTAACCTCTTTGTAGGAATTTACGAAGCCGATCGGAATTACAAAATCACAAAAACTATGGGTTCTCCGATGGATGGGACTCGGGTGATATCACCGAAACGAATACTCCAGGCCAGACAGCCTTCTGCACCGCCGCCAGAAATGGTTTCTGAGGTTCGATCGTCCAGTTCGTGCCAAAGGGTTGGTGTGATGTTTGTTTGGGTTGTTTTCCTATTTGTTTTGGTTGTTTTCATGTTTTTTTCCTCAAACTATTCAGCTTTTATTCCACAACCAATTGTCGCAGTTACTAACATCGAGATTGACCAGAAGTTGGAGGTAACATATCGTTGGGACTCCAACAAGCTTTAACTTCCGTTGGCCCCTTGTAAGGTCTAGAGTTTTGGCCGCCACAAATTATTTCTTGTTCGCGATCGCTCAGTTCGGACTGCAACAGGGACGATCGAAAAGATTGTTGTAACTTCTTATCTAAGGGCTTGCGAAACATATCATGGCTCCTTTGCTAGTTACTTAGTTAGTTTGATAGTGGCACGGTCTGGAAGCAGAATCTTGCACGATATTGCTGTTTTTGCACGTTCTTGCTATGACTTGAACAAGGTTTTAGAAGTCACTCCTGCTAAGCGTTTGAAATAGCAGTTGAGGTGACTTTGGTGGCTAAAACAGCAGGCGATCGTTAATGCAATCCGCAACCAAAGTCAACTTGTGTTGAGGTAGTCCACCCCGATAAGTTTCAATATTTCGTTTCTATTTCGTTTCTGCGTTGACGATTCTTGCAGAAAATCGCAGGCTAGTGCATTTGCTATTGATTCGACATCAAGTCGATCGCTACCGTGTTAAGTTCGTCGTTTGTACCAAAAAACTACATCGCTAAAAATTACTTTCCCGCTTCCTCCTTCATATCTAAAGAAAATTCGATTGGAGTCTTGACTCACCGCATTAAAATCAACAACCTCGATAATGGTACGGATGATGCTGTCATTGAGCGTCAAACTAGAAACTTCTGTTGTCGCTCCGGTTCGATCGCGAATCGAGATACTGAATCTCAGATCGTTTGCATTATCAACTGTATCAACTCTGTAGCAGAGGAGAGGTCGATTACCCGAACCATCCAGTCGGATATCGTCGGGGAGATTGAATTCAAAAACTCGCTCGCGATCGAGCGCCCAAATTTCAAAACTGCTATCTTGAATTGCCTCGTAATTAGCAAGTGTTGGCATAGAAAAAATCCTAAATCTATGTCAATATTAGATAATAGATTCACTAACATCTTGCACGATATTGCGGTTTTTGCACGTTCTTGCTATCACTCTATCCAAGTTTTGGGAGTCACTCCTGTCAAGCGTTTGAAGTGTCGATTCAAATGGCTTTGGTGAGAAAAACCGCAGGCGATCGCAATTTCCGACAAACTCATCTTTCCCTGCAAAAGCAATTGTTTTGTTCGTTCAACTCTTGTAGCTGGAAAGTAAAGATATCGCGCCAGCATCCTGCATAGCAGCATTTTGTTGCGTACAGTCAAGAATTAGGGGCTTTTCTTCTGGCATGGCAGTTATAGCAGTTGACAGTCGATAGTTGACAGTTACATAATGAATATCATGGGTGTTACGGCTTTAACGGAAGTTGAGAAAGCAACTCTCAAAGCTTTAGGGGCTGTGGAAAATCAATCGTCGCCAATGAGGAATTATGCAGTCAGCAATACGGATTACCACCAAAGTTCTTGCAGGAAATAAACTAAGTTGAAGTGTTTGTGATTATACCAGAAAAACCTCAAGGTGGGAGGCGTAAAGTGTTGGAATTACTGACAGAGATCCGCAGCCGTCATGTATCCAGATCTGTCGAAGAAATCGATCGAGAACTTCTTGAAGAAAGAAACTCATGGGACAACTAAACCTACCATCCCCTGCTACAATTTACTTGGATACACAAGTGATTATTTATACAGTTGAAGCTAACCCGAATTACTATTCGCTGCTTCAACCGTTGTGGCTGAAGTTTCAAACAGGTGAAATTGAACTGATGACCAGTGAATTGACGTTACTGGAAACCTTAGTTTTCCCTCTAAAAAATGCTAACACTATCTTAGTCCGTGACTACGAACAACTGTTATTATCCTCAGAAATACAGCTAGTTCCTATAACTCAATATGTACTGAGAACAGCAGCTAATTTAAGAGCTAATACCAATCTCAAAACCCCTGATGCTATTCATGCTGCGACAGCCATCAGTGAAGGTTGTACGCTGTTTCTCACCAATGACAATGGATTTCGTAATGTTCCCAATCTATCTGCTGTCATCCTGAGTGATGTTTTGGCATCACAATCATAGGCGATCGCATGAATATTATGGGTATTACAGGTTTAATGGGTTGTGTCAACTTTTAAGGTACAACCGATAGTCCGATAGTCCGGCAGTCCGGCAGGGGTTTAAACCCCTGCCTCATAGCGAAAGTCGGTTAAAACCGACTGTAAAATACAATTGTTGAAAACAGGATACTTATCGAACAAAGCAACTAAAATCAAACAAAGTAACTAAAAAATTTATCAATTTTAGTCCTCTTTGAGAGGACTTTCGCTATGGGACAGGGAATTCATTCCCTGTCGGACTGTCGGACTTACCAACAATATCGGTTAAAACCGGACTGTCGTAATTACAAACGATATCGGTACAGCATTTTTTGGCACGTTATTGTTACGAGATCGACCAGTTTTTTGGCGTAACTCCCGTCAAGCGTTTGAAGTGGCGATTCAGGTGGCTTTGATGGCTAAAACCGCAGGCGATCGCAACTTCAGACAAACTCATCTTTCCCTGCAAAAGCAATTGTTTTGCTCGTTCTACCCGCTGTTGAATTACATATTGGTACGGGCTAATACCAGTCGCTTGTTTAAAAGCGCGGGAAAAATGATAGGGACTCAGTTGCGCGATCGCAGCCAATTCCTCTAAACTTAATTCTTGCTCCAAATAATCGTTGATGTAGTCCGTAACTAACCTCAATTTATGCGGGCAAATCCCACCGTTGTAGCTAACAGTTCGATGTCCTTGCGTCGAATAATGTCGCAATAAATGTACCGCAAGAGCATTCGCCATTGTCTCGACATAAATCCGGCTGCCAATTGCGTTAGATTGCAATTCGGCTTTAAGTGCGAGTCCTATTTGGTGAATCAGCGGATCTTGAAATGCCATCGGCCACAATAACTCAACTCGATCGGTATTGAATAACTCCAGTGCGCTGCGAACTAATAAGTCGCGACCGAGATTGAGAGAAAGCAAATTCATTTCACCGTGCCAGCGAAGTTTGTGAGATAAATTGAACGGACAAATACCTAGCGCGCCCGGAAATACTTGCTTGGTTTCCCACCTGCCGTCAATCTTGCGTTCCATCTGAAAACTCTGTCCGAGGTTAATGCCGATCGAGTACAAATTCATCGCATATTCCGGAGTTTCAAACGGTGGCTGAACGTGATATTCTAAACTGATGCCAGTCCAAATTGTGCGATCGCTCCCCAGAATTGGCAAGCGAGGAAATATCTGAGGAAAATGCTGTGCTTGACTTGCACCGACAGCGGGAATGTTACCTTCAGACATGATGCGCGCTCCTGTGTTAGAAACATATTCTAGAACTGAAGTTCTGACAGCCAAACCGATCGATCGCAGATAGAGCAATTTTAAATCGTTTGTTAACCACTAAATCTCTCTCTCATCTCAATCTCCGTACCCTCTGCACCCTCTGCGGTTTATTAAAAAAAGTAAAGAACATTACTCAACACTTATGTAGTAGTAAGTGAATTTTTCACCTTCTAAATTGCTATGAAATATCCCGTAGTTCTCCAACACAGCGAAGAAGATTGCGGCGCCGCCTGTCTAGCCACCGTCGCCAAATCCTGCGGGCGCACGCTAGCCATGAATCGCGTCCGCGAAGCCGTCGGTACCGGACAATTGGGAACAACGCTGCTTGGCTTGCGCCGCGGGGCCGAAGCTTTGGGCTTTCACGCCCGTTCCGTCAAAGCCACACCCGAATTGATCGATCGCCTCAACGAAGCCCCATTGCCCGCGATCGTCCACTGGAAAGGCGTTCACTGGGTCGTCCTGTACGGCATCAAGGGCAAAAAGTATGTCGTTGCCGATCCGGGCGCGGGCCTGCGCTACCTCACGCGGGAGGCGCTTGCAGAGTCTTGGAACAACGGCGTGATGCTGCTGCTGGTCCCCGATGACAACCGTTTCTGGGCCCAGCCAAACGATCGAGTTGGCGGATTTGGGCGCTTTTTGCGGCGCGTTTGGCACTACCGGGGCTTAGTTGCCGAAGTTTTGCCGCTGAATTTAGCGATCGGATTGCTATCTCTGGCATTTCCTCTATTGCTTCAGGTACTCACCGATGATGTGTTGGTGCGGCAAGACACGCAACTGTTAGTAACGATCGCGATCGCCACCGCTGCTACGATTGTTTTCAGCAGCCTGTTGCGCCTCGTTCAAGCAAATTTAGTCGCTCATTTAGCCCAACGCTTAGAATTAGGATTGGCACTAGAATTCGGCCGCCAAATTCTGCAACTTCCCCTCACTTACTACGAATCCCACCGCAGCGGCGAAATCGTCAGCCGCCTCCGCGACATCCGGGAAATCAACCTGTTAGTTTCCCAAGTAGTTACTACCTTGCCCAGCGAATCTTTCATCGCCCTGATATCTTTGGGATTGATGTCAATTTATAGCTGGAAACTAACTCTCGCTGCCGTCGGAGTCGCCCTTTTTACAAGTCTTTGTGCTTTCATCTTCCTGCCTGTTTTGCAACAGAAAACCCGCGATGTTTTGGTAGCGGATACTGAAAATCAAGGTTTTTTAGTCGAGACATTCAAAGGCGCTTTAACTCTCAAAACCAACAGCGCGGCACCTCAAGCTTGGGAAGAATTGCAAAGCCTCTTCGGGCACTTGGCAAATATCACCTTTCGCTTGCTGCAAATCGGCATTGCTAACAGCGTTTTTTCCAGCTTCGCATCGGGGCTGGGCAGCCTGACTGTGTTGTGTTTTGGCAGCTTTTTAGTAATTCGTCAGGAACTTTCGATCGGGCAATTGCTAGCATTTAACGGCATGAGTCGCAACTTCACCGCCCTCATCGAAACCACCATCAATTTAGCCGACGAATTCGCCCGCGCCCAAACAGCAATTCAGCGCCTCGCCGACATCACCGACACCACTTCCGAGATGCGGGAAAATGCCTCGCGCGATCGGGCCGACATTCCCGCTAATGCCGATATTGTTTGCAAAAATCTCAATTTCCACCATATCGGCCGCGTGGATTTGCTGAAAGATTTTTCCCTAACAATTCCCGGCGGCAAAGTAACAGCTTTAATTGGCAAATCCGGCTGCGGCAAAAGTACGCTGGCAAAACTGCTTGCCGGTTTGTATCCGCTGCAATCTGGGAATATCCGCTTCGGCAATTACAATCAATCCGATTTATCTTTAGAATGCCTGCGGGAACAAGTCGTACTGGTTCCGCAGGAGGCGCATTTTTGGAGTCGATCGATTCTCGATAATTTCCGTTTTTGTTACCCGCAAGCGACTTTAGAACAGATAGTAACAGCTTGCAAGATTGCCTGTGCCGATGAATTTGTCAGCGAACTTCCCGATACTTATCAAACAGTTTTGGGGGAATTTGGCGCGAATCTTTCTGGGGGACAAAGGCAAAGATTGGCGATCGCCCGCGCTTTAATTGCCGATCCGCCGGTGTTGATTTTAGATGAATCGACGGCTGCCCTCGACCCGGCAACGGAAACAGAAGTGCTCGATCGATTGCTTGTTTCCCGTCAGGGCAAAACAACTATTTTAATCAGTCACCGTCCCCGAGTTATTGGACGGGCAGATTGGATTGTATTGGTCGATCGGGGGGAACTTAAACTAACAGGAACTCCGGCAGAGTTGAATCAAATTCCGGGGGAACATTTGGATTTTTTGCATTTGTGATATTTTTGCGGTTTTTTTACCGCAGATTTATGCAGATGTACGCAGATGAACGCAGATGGGGATTGGGAATTAGTTGATGAAACTATGGCTCCTAATTTTGATTTGGTATTGAATACGAGTTATAATAGTTGGGTAACGTTGGGGTAAGTAAAAAATAACATGAATCAAACTTCTACAGTTACGATCGGCACTCCTAAAGCACGGATCGTCAAAAAATGCAGACAGTAGAAACCCTTCACCGCGAAGCAATGGAACTGGTCGATCGAGCCATTTTCGCCCGTCAGTGCGGCGAGTTCGATCGAGTGACTGCACTCACAAAAGCCGCCTTTGTCAAAGAACGCGCCGCAGCGGATTTAGTCGCAAACGAATTGGAGTAAGTAAAAAATAATATGAATCAAACTTCTACAGTTACGATCGGCAGTACATTTTACAAAATCCTCGCTGAACTTTATGCTAGTTCGGGAAAATCAATCCAAGCAATTCTCGAACAGGCGATCGAACAATACCGAAGACAACTGTTTTTAGAAGCAGCCGATCGAGCTTATATTGCTTTGCGCAATGATTCTGAAGCTTGGCAAGAAGAAGTTGAAGAACGATCGGTCTGGGATATCACTTTAGAGGATGGTTTAGAATGACTTCAGTCAACCGGAAACAAATTAGTCTTTATGAAGAAGCTCGATCTGGCTTAAATTCTTTAGTCAAACAAACGGCTCAAGTTGGTGTTGGTTTGTTAGGGATGCTGTTGCTGACAGGAGGAAATCCGCCAGCTTTGACAGTAGGTTTAAGTGTAGTTGGAGGAATTGCGTTTGTTGCTTGGAGTGAAGAAAAGCGACTAACTAAATTTTATGCGCGACAAACTCAGCATCGCCCGCCAGGGGTTTAAACCCACAGCGAGTAGCTAAAGTCGTCGGTCGCCGACTGGATAAAAATTTAGTTCGCTAAAGTGGAATTAAACTATTGCAGTCATGTCTTGCGCAAACAGTCGATCGCCCTTGCTCCTCATTTTTCCGGAATTTTCAGGGTCGATCGCGTATCTATAAAAAATTCTATAATCAATCCATATTCTAAAATCTATAACCAAATGGCGACACCAGTTGATTTTCCGAAATATCTGCAATTCCTGGTTGAGTCTTATCGAGAAAAACAGCATCTCTACACGCTGACGGATTTACAGGTAGAGGTGCGGGTGGAAATGCCACCGGAAGAGCGATCGCCAGAAAATAAACCAGAAACGAAACCCGCAGAAAATAAACCAAAAACGAAAATCGAGCGGCTGGAAGTGCTGGCGGGAATCCGCAAGTACGTACAGCAGGGAAATGTGCTGCTAGTCGGCAAACCAGGTTCGGGAAAATCGACGGTTTTGCAGCGTTTTCGGTGGGAATTGGCACGAGAGGCATTGGAGGATGGCGATCGACTGATTCCGGTGTTGGTGCAGTTGAGGAGCGATCGATCGATCGTGCAAGCAATCTGCGCCGAATTTCGACTGGCAAAGCTGAGAGTGAGCCCGGAAGAGGTGGATGATTTGCTGCTGGATGGCAAGTTGCTGCTGTTGCTGGATGGCGTGAATGAGATGCCATCGCAACAACGGCGACAGGAATTGCAGTTATTTCGCGACGATAATCGCGATACGCCGATGATTTTCACGACGCGGGATTTGGCGCTAGGCGGATCTTTGGGAATTGAAAAACAACTGGAAATGTGCGCGCTGACGGAACCGCAAATGCGGGATTTTGTAAGCAAGTATTTGCCGCAACATGGGGATTTGCTGCTGCAACAATTGCGCGATCAACTGCGAGAAATTGCGGAAACGCCGTTGCTACTGAAAATGATGTGTGAGGTGTTTGAAAGTACCGGGGAAATTCCCCAGAGTAAGGGCGAGTTGTTTCAGAAGTTAGATCGCCAGTATGAAAAATTTAAGGGCGGTGCGTCGGTTTCGGATGATTTTCGGCGGTTCAAGTCGAAGCTTTTGCAGCAGTTGGCTTTTGTGATGTTGCAGGGCGATTCGCGGCAGCCTGCGGATGGTTTGGTGGCAATTTCTCGCGATCGGGCTGAGGGGATTTTGGAGCGCTGGTTGCGCGATGAGGGGGAACTGGATGCGCCAACGAAAGCGAAGGAATGGCTGGAGGATTTACTGGAACATCATCTGTTGCAGGTGGCTGCAAAGCCGGAGGAAATTGAATTTCATCATCAGTTGTTTCAGGAGTATTATGCGGCGCGGGCGTTACTAAAACTGTTTGATGAGAAGCATCCTGATGCGATCGGCGATCGACGGTTGCAGCATTTCTATTTGAATTATTTTAAATGGACGGAGCCTCTGGCGTTCATGCTGTCGTTGTTGGGAGATGAGGCGCAGGCGGTGCGGGTGGTGCGGCTGGCATTGGATGTGGATTTGATGTTGGGGGCGCGACTGGCGGGTGAGGTGAAGCGGGAGTTTCAGAAGCGGGCGGTTGCGTTGGTGGATGCGTTGGATGTGTCGGGGTGGTTGAAGGTTGAGCTTTTGGGGCAGGTGCGATCGGATGATGCGATTCCGGGGTTACTCAAACTTACTGAACATTCAAACTCGGATGTGCGTAAGAGCGCAGCAGATGCCTTATGCGAAATCGGTGGCGAAGCAGCGATTCCGGGATTGCTTAAACTCGCTGAAAATTCAGACTCTTATGTGCGTAGGAGAGCGGTAGATACCTTAGGCAAAATCGGTTCTGAGGCAGCGATTCCGGGATTCCTTAAACTCCTTGAAAATTCAGACTCTTCTGTGCGTAGTATCGTGGCAGATGCCTTAGGCAAAATCGGTTCTGAGGTGGCGATTCCGGGATTGCTTAAACTCCTTGAAAATTCAAACTCTGATGTGCCTGCAAATGCTGTAGATATCTTATTAGGTATTGATTTAATTTTTAGATTAAGCTCCAACTCTGATGGGCGTAGGGCAGCAGAAGCATTAGGCAAAATTGGTTCCGAGGTGGCGATTCCAGGATTGCTTAAACTCCTTGAAAATTCAGACTATTATGTGCGTATTATGGCGGCAGATGCCTTAGACGGAATCGGTTCTGAGGTGGCGATTCCAGGATTGCTTAAACTCCTTAAAAATTCAGACTCCGATCTGCGTAGGAGGGCGGCATATGCCTTAGGCGAAATCGGTGGCGAGGCAGCCATTCCAGGATTGCTTAAACTCCTTGAAGATCCAAATTCTGATGTGCGTAGTATGGTGGCATATGCCTTCGGCAAAATCGGTGATGAGGCAGCCATTCCAGGATTGCTTAAACTCCTTGAAGATCCAAATTCTGATGTGCGTAGTATGGCAGCATATTGGCAGCATATGCCTTCGGCAAAATCGGTGATGAGGCAGCCATTCCAGGATTGCTTAAACTCGCTGAAGATTCAGACTCTTATGTGCGTAGTTGGGCAGCAGATGCCTTAGGCAAAATCGGTTCTGAAGTAGCGATTCCGGGATTACTTAAACTTGTTGAAGATTCAGACTCTGATGTGCGTAGGAGCGTGGCAAAGGCTTTAGGCAAAATCGGTTCTGAAGTAGCGATTCCGGGATTACTTAAACTCGTTGAAGATTCAGACTCTGATGTGCGTAGTAGTGTAGCAGATGCCTTAAGCAAAATTGGTTCAGAAGCGGCGATTTTGGGATTGCTTAATCTCGTTAAAAATTCAAACTCTGATGTATGTTTTATGGTGGCAGAAATCTTAGGCAAAATCGGTAACAAAACGGCTATTCAGGGACTGCTTAAACTCGCTAAAATTCAGATAGGCATGTGCGTAGTAGCGTGGCAAATATCTTAGGCAAAATCGGTGACGAAGCAGCATTTTCAGGATTGCTTAAACTCGCTGAAGATTCAGATAGGCATGTGCGTAGTAGCGTGGCAAATGCCCTCAGCAAAATCGGGGACGAAGCAGCCATTCTAGGATTGCTTAAACTCGCTGAAGATTCAGATTCTTATGTGCGTAGTATGGTGGCAGATGCCTTAGGCAATATCGGTGACGAGGCAGCGATTCCGGGATTGTTTAAACTCGTTAAAGATTCAGACTCTTATGTGCGTTGGAGAGTGGCATATGCCTTAAGCAAAATCGGTGATAAGATAGCGGTTCCGGGATTGTTTAAACTCCTTGAAAATTCAGACTCTGATGTGCGTAAGATTGCAGCAGATGCCTTAAGCAAAATTGGTTCAGAAGCGGCGATTTTGGGATTACTTAAACTAATTAAAAATTCAGACTATGATGAGGTGCGTTGGCTCGCAGCATATGCTTTATGTAAAATTGGTTGCCATATAGGTTACCATGCGATAGTTAAGGGATCAATTAAACTCACTTATTTAATCTTATCCGTAAGTTTAAGAGCGCAAAATGCTTTAAAAAACATCGGTTTCGATGTGGCGAGTTGGAGATTGCTTAAAGTCGTTAAATATTCAGACTGGAATATGTGTAATAGGGTAGCATATGCCTTAGAAAATATCGATTTCGTGGCGCTGCATTGGAGATTACTTAACCTCGTTACATATTCAAACTCATATCTGCGTAGAAGGACGACAAATGCCTTAGGTACAATCGGTGACAAGGCAGCGATTCCGGAATTGTTTAAACTCGTTGAAGATTCAGACTGGTATGTGCGTTGGATGGTGGCACATGCCTTAGGCAGAATCGGTTCTGAGGCAGCGATTCCGGGATTGTTTAAACTTGTTGAAGATTCAAACTCAGATGTGCGTTCGATGGTGGCAGATGCCTTTCTAAGGCAGCGATTCCGGGATTGTTTAAACTCGTTGAAGACTCAAACTCAGATGTGCGTAAGATAGTGGCAGATGCCTTAGAAAAAATAGGTTCTGAGGCAGCGATTCCGGGATTGCTTAAACTCGTTAAAGATTCAAAATCTTATGTGCGTAGGAGGGCGGCATATGCCTTAGGCGAAATCGGTGATAAGGCAGCGATTCCGGAATTGCTTAAACTTGTTGAAGATTCAAAGTCTGATGTGCGTAGTAGGGCGGCAGAGATCTTAGGTAAAATCGGTGACGAGGCGGCGATTCCAAAATTGCTTAAACTCGTTGAAGATTCAGACTGGGGTGTGCGTTGGAGGGCAGCAGAGGCATTAGGAGAAATCGGTTCCGAGACGGCGATTCCGGGATTACTTAAGCTCGTTGAAGGTTCAGACTGGTATGTGCGTAGTAGGGCGACAGAGGCCTTAGGCAAAATCGCTAAGCAACATACAGAGAAAGTTGTCTCCCATCTATCCCACCTTCTTGCCTTGATTACCTCCGAATCTGGCAAAGAGTTTCACGACCTCATCCTCACCATCCAAGCCGCCTGCAAATATTACAACTATGAGATTCGTCACTTGTCCCTAGCACCGCAACCAGCCAAACCACCCCAGCCAAACGATCTCCTTGTTAAAATTGACCAAACCACCCAGCAAATCCACCACAGAACAAAACAAATGGCTGACAAACCCACCCAAGACTTCTCCAATGCAACCTTCCAATCCCTCGTCAACTTCGGTACCAACAATGGCAATCAAGCCCAAAACCTCAACATCGCTGCCCAGCAATCCTCTCCTGAAGCTGCACTCTATGCAGTGGTGCAAATCATTCAGGCATTAGAAAAAAAGTATACCTACGTCCAAGACGAACAACAAGCACTCAATATTATTGATGCAGAATTTAAGGAAATCAAAGAGCAAAAACCGATCGAGTGGCAAAACCTGATCGGCGTCAAACGGCTTTACAACGGCGGCAAAAAAGCAGCGCTAAAAGTTGGCGAACACTTCGCCGAATCAAACCCCTGGGGCAAAGGACTTGTTGCTTTCATTGAAGGCGTATCCGAAGACGTGAATTAGCCATAGGAATTACGCACGGGGGTTCAGAAACCGGGTTTTTGCGAAGATACTTTGTTGTTACCAGAGATTCGGTAAAAAACCCGGTTTCTTTGGCGGAGTGCATAAGTCGTGACGAAAATTTGATACAAAAGTAAGCGCTATCCCAACCGAAGGCTAACAGCATGTTCCTGACTCTCCCACCCTGACCCTTTTTTGATTATCATTATTATTCAATTAGATTTCTACACAAAGAGGTATTGACAAAATCTACTCCTTTCTAACTTGTTACTAATGTTCTGCCACTGATTCTCGCAAGGGAGGACGCAGACAAAGATAGGCTAGTGGCCCGAGTAGCGGGATGAGAGAAACTGTCCAAAAAATGCGATCGTCCGCAAGTCCGCGGCGCGCCATATCGTCGCCGAGAAGTGAGGGAAATATTACAGCCATCAAGCTGCAATCCCAACTGATTAAATGCACGAAAGGAATCTCGCGCCACTGCTTGACAAAATCTCCCCAATCTCCATTTAAAACAGCCCAACCTAACAGCCAAATAGTGGTTAGTAAAAGTAAAATTCCCGTCCAGCGGGAGTCTGCTATTTTGACTAAAATGTCTTTGCGTCCGGAAAATTCTTGCTGGGGCTGGCGGAGCAGCAAGTAGGGAATTAAGCCAATGATGCCGGCACCGTTTGAAGCAATAAAAGCAGGCCAAGCGGAGATATCTTGAGTTTTTTCATCAATGAATAAGAAGCAGGCGAATACCATCGGCCACACTCCCATGAGCGCGAATACAGTGGCAACGCAGGGGTTAATTCCTTCTAACTGGAATTTGAGCATTCTTTCAATAACTGTTAGCGTTCCCGGTCGATCGAGCGGAGCTAGCAGCAAGATGTAGGCGATAAATACTGCCCACAGCAACCACAAAAATATTTTTGTTTTCATCATACCTAACCAGGAGTTTAAGCTGACTAAAATTAATTATGTTAAAGCAGCGGTCGAGTTAGTGGCGTCTATCTTTGGTGATAAGCAATTTTATCTAAAAAGCGAGTGACAAGCCTGTTTTTGCTAGGCAATGACGGGGGATACAAAGGGCGATCGTTACTTTAGATAGACGCCACAACAAAAGCAGAAGAGATACAGTTTAAAGAATCAGCTTTTTTCATTACTCAAGAATAGAGTTGCGCATCCGCATCTCTAAGGTCTGGTTCCAATCTCCGATCGCAAAGACGCTCGCTCTCTCACGACGCTCGCACTGCCACTATCAACTATCAACTATGGCAAACATACTATCTGTAGAGGAACTCAAAGCCCTGGTACAGCAATCTCCTGGATTGTGCGTTTCAATTTATATGCCAGTCGCTAAAGGAACAGACATTCAACAAAATCCAATTCGGTTCAAAAATTTAATCAGAGAGGCTGAAGATCGAATAATAGAGTACGGATTTGATAAAAAAGAAGCTGCCGAATTGTTAGAGCCAGTCATCGCAGAAATTAACCAAGAAAATTTTTGGGAAAATCAAAGTGACTTGCTGGCAATTTTTGTAGGAGCGGGATTTTTCCGCTACTATAGCTGTCCGGTTGATTTTGACGAATTAGTCGCGGTTAGCGACAATTTTCACGTCAAACCGCTGATGCCGGTGCTGGCAGGAGATAACTTATTTTATGTTTTAACTCTCAGTCAAAAAGAAGTGAGATTGATTGAGTGTAAGGCTTACAGCGCTCGGGAAGTTGAAGTTCAAAACTTGCCGAAAAGCCTGGAGGAAGCTTTGCAATACGATCCGACAGCTAAGGATTTTCAGTTTCGGATTGCTACGTCAAAAGGAGGAACTAATAATGCTGCCCAGCAACCGGGAAGTTTTCACGGACAAGGAAGTCCCGATCGAGATGATTCCAAGCAAGAAATATTGCAGTATTTTCATATAATCGATCGAGCGGTTCACGAATATTTGCGCAACAAAAAAGCTCCTTTAGTGTTAGCTGGAGTTGAATATTTGTTTCCGGTTTACCGAGAAGCAAATACTTATCCCCATTTAATTGAAGAAGGAATTACAGGCAATCAGAAACTGCTCAAACCAGAGGAGTTGCGAGAGGAAGCACTGCCACTGGTGGAACCCGTGTTTATGCAGGCTCAAACAGAGGCGATAGAACTTTACCGGGAACTAACAGGAACTGAGAAGATTTCTGCCGATTTGCAAGAAGCTGTTTCGGCTGCTTATTTTGGCAGGGTCGATCGACTTTTTGTGGCTCTTGGCGTCCAGCAGTGGGGTAATTTTAATCCCGAAACGAACGCCGTACACATTCACCCAGAGGCAGAATTAGGCGATGAAGATTTGTTGAATGCGGCAGCCATTCACACTATTCTCAACGGTGGAACTGTTTATGCAGTGCCTCCGGAACAAGTGCCCGATCAAGCACTTTTAGCTGCTATCTTTCGCTATTAATTTATGAGGCTTAAAGCAATGGAATTTAGTTCAATGACAACTTCCAATAACCCGCAGGAAACTAACACTAGCGATGCCGAACGTTGGGCATCTTTAATCGGTGGCGGGGCGCTAGTTCTTTTCGGCTTGTCGCAGCGTTCTTTGAGAGGTGCTTTGCTGGCGGTAGCGGGCGGCGGTTTGGCGGCGCGCGGGCTGGGAATTGGCGAAAGTTTGCAGTCAGCAGTCGATGCGAATCAAAGTCTGAAAGTTGAAAAAACAGTGACGATCGACAAACCAGTTGAGGAATTGTATCGTTTCTGGCGCAATTTTGCCAATTTGCCGCGGTTTATGAAGCATCTCAAACACGTTACAGTATTCGATGAACAGCGCTCTCACTGGATTGCTGGCGCGCCGATCGGCAATAGTATTGAATGGAATGCAGAGATTGTTCGGGAAGAAGAGAATCGCTTAATTGCTTGGGCTTCTGTGGAAGGGGCTGATGTTGAGAATTCGGGTTTTGTGCGCTTTCAACCGGCACCTGCAGGACGCGGTACTGAGGTAAAAGTTGTGCTGGAATACAGCCCTCCGGGCGGTGCAGTGGCGGCAACGGTGGCTAAGCTGTTTGGGGAAGATGCAGAACAACAAATTGGAGATGATTTGCGCCGCTTTAAGCAGTTTATGGAAACCGGGGAAATTGCAACTGTAGAAGGTCAATCTTCGGGGCGGAAGTAAGGTTTGTAGTGAGGACTTTATTCCGCAAAAAAAGAGGACTGAAGTCCTTACTTCAAACCAATTCTTAAGGTGCGCAGCGCGCGCCCTACATCTACATCTAATTCTATTCGATAAACTGTAGTAAATCGTACTCTTGGCGAATGTCGAGCAGGGGACGATCGAGCAAAAATTCAAATTCCAGAAAAGGCAGAATTTTTTGACGTTTGCGAGTTTTCAACCAAATCGGAAGCAACTCGGAAATTAGCCCTGGAAGTACGCTAAGCATCGATCCGTAAAGCCAAAGCACGCCTTTTTCTTTAATCAATTCGTCATACATGATATCTACAGCGGGCGAGTTTCGCATCTTCAGAAAAGTCCGAAAGTTACACTCGCTCGTCCACCAAAAAAGTGGCAGGATTTTTAACTCGTCGTGCATTCCGGTATCGCAACCGTAGATGACGTGACCGACATCGTGTGCCCGCAAAATTTTAGTAAATTCTGGCGGTTGCATTTCGGGAGGAGTTACGTGCGGATTCAAGGCGTAATACTCAGCTAAACCTTCTCGCAGCGTTTGAGTGCTGTTTTTGTCTGCATAGCGGGGTCGTTGGCTCATAATTTTAATTACGATACGGTTATGTATCGTAAATTATACTAGCATCCATGAGCAACACCGGAAAAAAACAACCTGGCAGACCCCGCAGCGTTCGATCGCACCAAGCAATCCTGCAAGCAGCGTTAGAATTGTTGGCAGAAGTTGGCTTTGAGGCGATGAGTATCGAGGCGATCGCTGCTCGTGCTCAAGTGGGCAAGACGACGATTTATCGGCGGTATACCTCAAAAGAAGAACTGGTAGCAGATGCGATCGAGAGCATTCGCGAAGAAATCGCGCTTCCTGACACGGGGAACCTACAAAGCGACATTGATGCGCTGATTGAAAATGCCGCCCAAATTACACTGAACCCTCTCGGTAGGCAGACAGTGGCGATGATTATTAGCAGCGCCTCAAGCAATCCTAAATTCGCTCAAATTTATTGGACAAAATACTTGCAACCCCGACGCAAAGCATTTGCAGTGGTTTTGGAACGGGCAAAAATCAGAAATGAAATCCCCGCAGACTTAGATAGCGATTTAGTCTTTGATGCGATGAGCGGAATTATGCTGTATGCTTTAATTTTTCAACCGAATCCTGATGCTTGGACTGTTTGCGTCCGCCGTACCCTAAATCTGCTGTTGAGAAACGCCTGAACACCAATGGCAAGACTTTCAACCGCCCGATATCTGCCCTCAAATTGTTAGCCAGAAAAATTTTTTCATGCGGTAGATTTGAGCTTACTGTAAGCTGTTTCGCATTTAAATTGTGAATCTTTTGGTCCCTGTTCCCTGTTCCCTATCGGAGATTGTGGTATCGCAATATTAAGAAACTTTGTCGGGATTTTAGATAGCAGAACATCTTAACTTATGTATTTATTAGTATTTATTAGAAAAAAAGTATCGGATTTGAAAAAGGCAACCGATCGAGGACGGTCGTGCTTTGGATGCGGTTGCCTGGATCGAGACAAGCCCAGTTGTCAATGTGTCAACGTCCTGCAGACACGAAACAGGGCAACCCAAAAGCCGGGGCATGACCCGGCTTTTGGGTCTGCGTCGTCTCGACTCAACAGCCCTCTGGGCCACAGAAAGTTCTCCCGTACAGTACCTCTGCTTCACAGATATAGATAATGCCCGCAAAATCGAGGAAAAACTTCACTGCGACCTGATCCGCAATCTTCTCTGCCATCTCCCGACTTTCGGTGAGTACCTCGAACTTTACATTTGAATCCGTGTCGGCAGTGCTGGGTTTACCCGTAGAGCGCACGTTGCGACTGCCTTTACCGCCAGTATCCACCACCGTATAACCGGTCGCCCCAGCTTCATCGATGATCTTGGCGATTTTTTTGAGCAGAACCTTTTCCGTGACGATAACGAGCTTGTTGGCACGCTTGGACATTTTGCTTACCTCCTTAAATTATGTACATCCTACTTGGTCTACCGGGTCAGGGGAGCACCGACAGATCGCGACCCGTCTGGGATTAACGGGCACCGAGCGCCTGAGCAAGCCCGATGAAGAACGGTATGCACAAGCCGATCGCAATTGGCGTACCTACGGCTGTGGACGCCCCTATATAGGCAGAGGGATTAGCCGACGGGATACCGGCTCGCAACGTGGGCGGCCCTGAGATGTCTGAACTAGAGGAAGCAATGACAGCTAGGACTACGACACCGCCCAGGCTGAAGTTCATGGTGTAGTGGGCAATCATGCCGAGACCGAAGGCGATTAGCCCATGCGCAAAAGGTGCCACCACACTATACACGACGTACCACTGAGCCACCTTGCGCAGTTCGCCAATCCTTGACCAAGCCTCCATACCCATGACCAGCATCAAGATCGAAAGCAATCCGCGAAAGGCTGGATCGTAGAAGCTTTTATAGACACTTTCCGGCCGGGTAAACAGTCCAAGAGCCAGGCCTAGCAACATTGCCGATAGGGCAGGGCCCCGGAGACTTTCCTCAACGATCGGCCATATCTTGACCCGATTATCTGCATCATCCTTCTGCTGGCTGAGATACTCCTGCCTGCTGCTGGGATAATCTTCTCGATCGGAATAATCGCCAGCCGCAACGGGCTGCTTGCTCAAAGACTGCTGCCCAGTAGAGTAGGAAGCTTCTTTATGCTTCTTCTTGTTGAGATAAATGTTAGCCACAACAATCGCAGTTACGAGCGCGGGGATATCCATGAAAGGATAGAGTGCGCCAGCCCATGCCTCGTATTGAATATTTTGTTCTTCCAGGAGCGTCAGGGCGGCTGCCATGGTAGAGCCACTCACAGCACCAAACAAACCCCCGGTCGCGATCGCATCCACGGTTCTGACCTTCGGCAGCTTGGCTAATGTATAGCGCGCGATGAATACAACCAGAATCCCTGTCACCACAGCAAACGCTGCAGGTAAGATCATATCCGCCAGGTTGGAATTGCGGATCGCAATACCACCGGTCAGACCGATTTTGGTGAGCAGCATGAAGACGATGATCGTACAAATCGACTCTGGAATTACCAATTCGCTACCAAGGGCAGCAATGATCATCCCACCAATCAAAAAGCCGAGTGTTGGGGACTGCAACTGCTTAACAAAGTCCATTAAAAAAAAAGACCAAAAATCCACGAATACCTCCTTGTGATTCCTCTGATGAGGATTGTTGCATCGACACTCCCCGGCCTGAAGGCACGGGGATTCTTAAGACATTGCGATCTTAATATCACTATTAGTAGGGTTCCTTGCCTCGCCACGAAAGCTCTTCGAGCGTGGTGATACGCCAGTTGCTCCTGAAGGGGAAACACGGCAGTTGCTCAACTTGGGGGGATCCCAAGGCCTCGCTGCCTCCCCAAGATCTCACTGGCTCATCTTTTAGGCGTTGAGGTACATATTACCAGGTTTCGGGAACCCCCACATAACATTTGCAAAGCTCGATCTCTAATGGTTTTTGCAGCACCAACATGGCGCGATCGCGATCCCCGCATTCAACACAGATGAATTTTTCACCATCTCTGTTTGACCGATAGATAGCGATCCCAATTTCGGCATAAGCGTGCTAGAGTATTTGGGATTGACTTTAATTACGACTTGTCTAGCAACCTCCCGATCGATATCGCTCCCAAATCCGGGTTACTCATCCTCTGTCTCACTCGGCGATTGAAATCGCGACTCGACAACAAAAAACCGCCCTTCCAGGGTTTCAGTTATAAAGGAGGTATCTTACCCGGATTTGGTATGACATCAATAATATGAAATATCTAAATTTTTGCTACAAACGATCGAACCCGAATGCAGGGATCGTAAAACACGATCGGTAGGATTCTTTTTTCTATTTCATATAACCTCACGAAATCGTGTTCGATCGAGTGGCGGCAATAAGTAAGGTTTTTAGTAAGGACTTCAGTCCTTCTTTTTGAGGAGTTTTGTCCTCAATGCAAAAGGAGTTCAGTCACGATTATCGCACTTGCGCAGTAAAGCTGGAATTAAAAATAGAAAGTTATTGTGTAAATGCAAGGGGTACTCCTGTATTTTTGTCGAAAATTCACTAACAATTCCGGCAAATTCATGACCTAAAATTAGCAGCTCGATCGATTGAATTTTGCCTTCAGCTACATAAATATCGGTGCGCCATAACCCTGCTGTTTTTACCTGAATCAGCATCAGAAACTATTTTCGATCGAGAACACAAGCAATCTGGTTTGGCGAGCGCCTAAAGGGCTAGAACGCAGTATTTTCGTGGATCGAACCCAGTTTTGCGGTCCAAACCGGAAAAATATTTTTTTATTGCATAGAACTGCTGATTTGAGCTCGCTATACATTATATTAAGAAACACTGAAGAAATTCACTATTTACCAGTTGAACCCTTCTGAGGCGCAATTACACACTCGTGTTTGCGCCCGATCGGTTTGTGCTATCCGCGATCCCTTTAAGTAAGTTTTAACTTGTGCTCTGGGATGGCTGGATGGTTCACAGTCAGAACCGTCCATTTTATTAATTCACAACTCATGTCAATTACTAATCAGATTCGTTTTAACAATCTGCGGGGCGACATCTTCGGCGGTGTAACTGCTGCCATCGTCTCGCTGCCCCTGGCCCTCGCCTTCGGGGTCGCTTCCGGAGTAGGACCGATCGGGGGATTGTACGGTGCTATTTGCGTTGGCTTCTTTGCGGCGCTGTTTGGCGGCACCCCAACATTGATTTCCGAACCCACCGGGCCGATGACGGTGGTGATGACTGCGATCGTCGCCTCCCTCACCGCCAGCAATCCCGAACAAGGGCTGGCAATGGCTTTTACTGTCGTGATGCTGGCAGGGCTGTTTCAAATTATCTTTGGTGTTTTCAAATTAGGGAAATATGTCACCCTGATGCCCTACAGCGTGATTTCCGGCTTCATGTCGGGAATTGGCGTGATTCTGATTATTTTGCAAATCGCACCCTTTTTGGGTCAAGCACCTCCCAAAGGCGGTGTTTTAGGAACTGTTGTCGCCATTCCGCAGTTGCTGGCGAACGTGAATCCGCCGGAAGCAATTCTCGGTGCCGTGACGCTGGCGATCATTTTCCTGATGCCGAAAAAGGTGAAGAAAATCGTGCCGCCGCAATTGGTGGCCCTGATTGTCGGCACCGTAATTTCCGTGACAGTGTTTCAGAACGCGGAGATTCGCCGAATTGGCGAAATTCCGGTAGGACTCCCCCCCTTGCAATTGCCGACTTTTTCCCCCAACCAACTCACGATCATGTTTGTGGATGGGGTGATGCTGGGGATGCTGGGTTGTATCGATACCTTGCTGACTGCAGTGGTGGCGGACAGTTTGACGCGGACGGAACACAAGTCGGATAAAGAATTGATCGGTCAAGGGATTGGCAACATCATGTCCGGGATCTGCGGTGGCTTACCGGGTGCTGGGGCAACGATGGGCACTGTGGTGAATATCCAAACCGGTGCAACTTCGGCGGTATCGGGTTTAACTCGGGCCTTGGTGTTGCTGGTGGTTGTTTTGGGGGCGGCAAGGTTAACCGAACCGATTCCGATGGCGGTGTTGGCGGGGATTGCGCTGAAAGTGGGGATTGATATCCTGGACTGGAGTTTCTTGAAGCGATCGCACAAAGTATCTGTTAAGGGTTCCCTGATCATGTACGGGGTACTGCTGTTGACTGTGTTTGTGGATTTGATCGTGGCGGTGGGTGTGGGCGTATTTATTGCCAATATCCTGACGATCGAACGTTTGAGCGATTTGCAATCTTCAGAAGTTAAGCTGATTTCCGATACGGATGATGATGCGATTCTCTCTCCTGAGGAGAAGCAAATCTTGGATGGAGCTCGCGGGCGCGTGTTGCTGTTCTGCTTGAGCGGCCCGATGATTTTTGGCTTGTCGAAAGCGATCGCCCGCGAACATAATGCGATGAAGGATGCTGATGCTTTGGTAATCGATTTGAGTGCTGTGCCACTGTTGGGCGTGACGGCTTCGCTGGCGATCGAAAATGCGATTCGCGATGCGTGCGATAAGGGCTTGCAGGTTTACATCGTCGGTGCCAGCGCCAAAATTCAGCAGCGCTTGCAGAAGCTCGGATTGTTGGATCTGATTTTGCCCGAGCATATTTTGAGCGATCGCATTACAGCCTTGCAACAAGCTGTCGGCGTGGTTGAAAACAAAAAAGTTGCGATGGAAGTGCCAGCGTAAGCAGGTGCAAATTCGCCCAATATAGTTTTTTGTTTAGCAGGAGTGTCCGTCTCTCCTGCTATTTTTACTGCCGATTTTGCTCTTTTTCTCTAGCAACCCCCCGATCGGTATTGACATCAATAACCTCATGAATGGATAGGCTAACCCGCTAGCATAAATGTTTTGATTCCCGTACCATGTAACTGTTAACTGTCAACTGTCAACTGTTATAAATATCGTGTCTATATTTTCCGAAATTCCGACTGTGTGGCTGCAAATTTCCCTCGTGGGAATCTGGCTGGGCTCGATCTTACTCATAGCTGAGGGGTTAAGTCGCTTTACTGCCGTCGATCCGGAGGTATCGCGAAAGGTGGTTCACATCGGTACTGGGAACGTGATTTTGCTGGCTTGGTGGCTGGAAATACCGGGTTGGGTGGGGATAACTGCGGGAATTTTAGCAGGTACGATCGCCCTGATTTCCTACAAAGTTCCGATTTTGCCAAGTGTTAACAGCATCAACCGGCGGAGTTTTGGTACTTTTTTCTATGCCGTGAGTATCGCTGTTTTGGTGGCTTGGTTTTGGCCGCTACAAAATCAAGAATATGCTGCTTTGGGAATTTTAGTGATGACTTGGGGCGATGGATTGGCTGGCGCGATCGGTCAAAAATACGGCAAGCATCTCTATCGTGTTTGGGGAATGCAGAAGAGTTGGGAAGGTTCGGCAACTATGTTTGTGGTGAGTTTTGCTGTTAGCAGTTCGATCCTGTTATCGGTTCAAGGCAGCGTTTGGCAAACTTGGGCGGTGTCGGCAGTTGTGGCTGTAGTTGCTGCTACTTTGGAGTCGGTTTCTAAGTGGGGAATTGACAATTTGACTGTGCCGATCGGCAGCGGGGCGATTGCCTTTTTCCTCGATCGATTGTGATAATATATTGCAGTTCGCAGTGAGGCATTCCTTCCGCAGAAAGGATCGCTCTCCAATCCGGCAGCATTGCAACGATGAATTTCTCTCCTATTTCTCTGCTCTCTCTGCGCCCTAGAGCGGTTGCATAATTCCGATGTCACTGGGGGGTAATTTGAAATCCTCACTGCAAACTCGATCGCGGTAAAATCCCAGCAAAACAAGGTTTCGCTGGGGACAATTGAAGAGATTTAAAAGTAGTTGAAAAATTTACCGTTGTTGTTTGAGAGTTGTTGTTTGAGAGTTGTTGTTTGAGAGTTGTTGTTTGAGAGTTGTTGTTTGAGAGTTGTTGTTTGAGGGAAATCTCTTTGCCTCGCTAGAAACGCCCCGATCGGCTTCTCATTTGTCCCATTTAGAGTCTTTGGCTGGCGTACCTTCAAACGGCTGAACCCCAGTAGCTGGATAATTATCATCGCTCCGTTTAAAAATCCGCGATGCAGCTTCGGAAACGTAACGCATTGCGTCTACGACAGATTTAGAAAGATTCATAGGAACCGCCTCTCTTTTCTGGTTTTTGATACTTATAGATTACTCCGATCGACTGTGCCAGCGATCGCTCTAGCAATATTTATTTTAATTACTTATCAGTCTGCAACGATCGAACCGCACTGAACATTGTAAAACTCACTGTTTCGTATTATTTCTTTACAGTATCTCAGCTAGGAAAATTCTGGGCTCGCCGTTCTTGTTGCCTTCCCATTCCGGACGCAAAAAATCAATAGTTTGACGCGCAGCAGATCGCGGTAAGGCTCGCTCGAACGCATCCGGCGTGCCGATCTGTTGCGTAATATCATGTCCGATCGATTACCATAACAAAAAAAGTTCGTAGTAAGGACGGAAGTCTGCAGCATTTTGCGGACTTCCGTCCTTACTACAAACAGTATCGCGGTCAATCGACCGGACGCGATATAAGTGCTAACAGCACAAAATTTGTAGTAAGTGTACCATAATCAGGGTGCAAAAATCTACCGATTGTCGGCCAGAAAGTCGCGCAAATGCTGAAAATCTCAGACTGTTACCTGCAATCTTCATCAAAACCTTACAAAAAGATATGGTATTAGTTACTATAATTAGAATAAAGAAGTTTGTCGGGGGTTTTTCTGATGAAAACTACCACTGAGAACCTGACTGCAGGCCCTGCAGAAATAGGAGAAGATCGAGAACTAACGGTTTCCCCAGAAGACTACAGTCTGTTAACCGATCTCTACCAGTTGACGATGGCGGCTTGTTACGTCGGGGAAGCGATCGACGATCGCCCCGCGAGTTTTGAGATGTTCGCGCGGCGGCTGCCGGAAGGTTTCGGCTACGCGATCGCGATGGGCTTGACTCAAGTTCTCGACTATCTGGAAAAATTGCGGTTTTCTGAATTTCAAATTCAGGCCTTGCAGTCTGCAGGCATTTTTGCCGGAGCCCCGGAGAGATTTTGGACGCTGCTGGCTGAGGCCCGCTTTACGGGCGATGTCTGGGCGGTGCCGGAAGGGACGGCGGTATTTGCCAACGAACCGCTGCTGCGGATCGAGGCTCCTTTGTGGCAGGCTCAGCTAGTGGAAACTTACGTACTCAATGCGATCAATTATCAAACACTAATTGCGACGCGATCGGCCAGACTGCGGGATGCTGCTGGTCCGGAAGCTAAATTGCTGGAATTCGGGACGCGCAGGGCTTTTAGCCCTCAAGCTGCGGTGTGGGCGGCGAGGGCGGCGCTGGCTGCCGGATTGGATGGAACTTCTAATGTGTTGGCAGCCTTAAAGTTGGGGCGCAAACCAGTAGGTACTATGGCTCATGCTTTGGTCATGGCCCTCGGAGCTTTGGAAGGCAGCGAAGAGCAAGCGTTTGCAGCGTTTCACAGATATTTTCCAGGTGCGCCGCTGCTGATCGATACTTACGATACAGTGGTGGCGGCGAGGAAGTTGGCCGATCGAATTAACAGCGGCGAAATGCAGTTAGAAGGAGTGCGACTGGATTCGGGGGATTTGGCAGCGCTGTCTCGGGAAGTGCGATCGATCCTGCCGGGAATTCCGATTATTGCCAGCGGCGATTTAGACGAATACCAAATCGCTAAATTCAAAAGCGCGGGCGCTTGCATTGACGGTTACGGTTTGGGAACGAAGTTGGTCAGCGGTACGCCTGTAAACGGCGTTTATAAATTGGTGGAAATTGACGGCATTCCGGTGATGAAGGAAGCCAGCGAAAAGGTAACTTATCCGGGACGCAAGCAAATTTTTAGAACCGTGAAAGATGGAGAAATTATCAGCGATTGTTTGGGATTGGCGAGCGAAGAAATTAAAATTGATGGCTCGGCAGAATCATTGATGAAATTGGTCGTTAAGCAGGGTAAACTATTGCAAGAATCGGAAAGTTTGGAGGCGATCGCCAAACGAACTGCTGCTTCTGTAGCCAGCCTGCCGCCAGAAACTCGCCAGCTAAACAATCCAATTGCACCGCCGATCGAAATTTCTCCAGCTTTGCAAAATCTCACTCAAAAAACCCAAAAATTCAGCAATCATTAGTCATTAGTTATTAGTTATTAGTCATTAGTCAACTATCAAAAGACGATCGCGATCGGGGACGCTCGCACTCCAAGACCATCGCGAGCGGGGGAGAGGGGAAGTTCTGAGTTTTGAACTTCAGAACTGTCTTTAACTCAAAACTCAAAATTCAAAACTCAAAACTCCTTAACAACATGTCATGCAGAAAATAGCTCTTTTTGGAACCAGTGCCGATCCGCCGACAGCAGGACACAAAACTATCATCAGTTGGCTGGGCCAGCATTTCGATCGAGTGGCAGTTTGGGCAGCAGACAATCCTTTCAAATCGCACCAAACCTCCCTAGAACACCGCTCGGCAATGCTGCTGTTAATGATTCAAGAAATTAATGCACCGCGGCACAATATTAGCTTGCATCCAGAACTCAGCAGTCCGAGAACTTTAGAAACTGTACAACAGGCAAAATCGATCTGGCCGGCTTCTGAGTTGACGCTAGTAATTGGTTCCGATTTAGTAGGACAATTGTGTCGTTGGTACAAAATCGAACAGTTGTTGCAACAAGTGCAGTTGCTGGTAGTACCCCGGCCGGGATGTCCGCCGGAACAAGTAGATTTGTGGCAGTTGAGGCGATTGGGTGCGGAGGTAGCGATCGCATCTTTGAACGCTCCCAATGTTTCTTCGACATTCTACCGCGAAACAGGAGATACGGAAGCTCTAACGCCTCCCATCGAAGCTTATATCAATCGGGAGCATTTGTACGCATGGCACGAGGCACAAGAAAGAACGAAGGTTGCTCGCTAGCTGACTTTAAAGTAGGCGTAGATAATGTTATCTTCTCAGTCGATACAGCGCAGAATCGCTTGTTAGTATTGTTAGTAATGCGGCAAGACGAACCGTTTATTGACTGTTGGAGTCTGCCGGGTACATTGGTGCGGCATGGAGAGTCCCTCGAACAAGCGGCTTACCGAATTTTGGCGGAGAAAATTCGGGTAAAAAATTTGTATTTGGAGCAACTGTATACTTTCGGAGAACCGGGGCGCGATCCTCGGGAATTTACCAGGGGCGATCGCTATCTTTCCGTAAGTTATTTTGCTTTAGTACGCTTGGAGGAAGCCGAGTTAATTGCCGGGAGTGTAGCGGCGGGATTCGGCCACAGAGTCAGCGGAATTGCTTGGTATCCCGTACACCAAGTACCTAAATTAGCATTCGATCACGATCGCATTCTCGAATACGGGTACCAGCGACTGCGAAACAAATTGGAATACAGCCCTGTTGCCTTTGAAGTATTGCCAGAAAAGTTTACTTTGGGCGATTTGTACCAGCTTTATACTACTATTTTAGGAGAAAACTTCTCTGATTATTCTAATTTTAGGGCGCGGTTGTTAAAATTAGGTTTTTTATGCGATACGGGAGTTAAAGTTTCGCGAGGTGCCGGCCGTCCCGCTAGTTTGTACCGCTTTGATGCGGAAGCTTTTGCTCCTTTCAAGGACAAACCTTTAGTATTTATTTAGTTTTCAGTAAGTTTACCTAATTAAACTTAAGATCTGAACGCTCCAAAAGCTTACTAGCTAGGCATTCTTACTGTTTCTTTCTGCCCTCTTTCAGCTTCGATCTGCCAAATTAGTTATCAGAACCGACTGATGTTAAATAATTCATCCGTAGATCCGCGTTCATCCTTGCAGTGCCTTCATTCTTTCTTATAATTAGAAGAGATGACACTCCGGATTTGATTGAGTAAGATGGACTAGAGTTAAACTTACTAAGCAGTTCCGACTATGAAATCCCCAGAAGAGTGTTCCGACATTCAGGAAATTAGAGAAGAAATCGATATAATCGATCGGGAAGTAATCGATGCTTTGAGCAAAAGATTTCAATATGTAATCGCGGCTGCCCGATTGAAAACCAGTGAAGCTAGTGTCAAAGCGCCCGATCGATTTAATGCTATGTTGCAGCAGCGACGCGAGTGGGCGCAAGAGTCTGGTTTGAACCCAGATATAGTCGAAAAGCTCTACCGGGATTTGGTAAACTATTTTATAGATGAAGAATTGAAGGAATGCACGGCCGACACGGGAAATTGAGACGGAGATTGAAATAGGTACTGAGAGTATTTTGAGCCTTCTCCGTCAGATTTAGATCCCCCTAAATCCCCCTTAAAAAGGGGGACTTTGAGTTTCTACAGATAGTCTCGGACAAACAGTTAGCAAAAACCGGGTTGTTCGCAACTATACTTCGCTGTCGCCGCCAGATTCAGTAAACAACACGGTTTCTGTAGTCTGAATGCGATCGAGACAACCAAGATTGACTTACCGCAACATACAGATTATTTTATAAATATTATTTTTCAATTCTACCTCTTGCTTATTCTCTCTAGCTCTTGATTCCTAGTTATTCCTTCCCTCTTCCTTATTCCCTCTTCCTTATTCCCTCTTCCTTATTCCTTCTTCATTTTTCCTTATTCCTTATTCATTTTTCCTTCTTCCTTCTTCCTTCTTCCTTCTTCCTTCTTCCTTCGACTTATGAAAATTGCGATCGCCCAAATTAATCCTACTGTCGGCAACTTAACAGGCAACTCCAACTTAATTTTAGAAGCTGCCCAAAAAGCTGCCAGCGCGGGTGCCAATTTATTGATAACTCCAGAACTTTGCCTGCTGGGTTATCCACCGCGCGATTTATTGTCGGTTCCCAGTTTTATTGCAGCAGCAGGAGAAAAGTTGCACCAGCTAGCGCAAGATTTGCCACCGGATTTGGCAACAATCGTCGGTACTGCAACACCCAATACCAACGCCGTCAAACAAGGCGGAAAAGCTTTATTTAACAGCGGTGTTTTGTTGGAAGGCGGTAAAGTCAAGCAGATTTTTCACAAGCGATTGTTGCCGACTTATGATGTATTTGATGAAGACAGGTATTTTGAACCGGGAGAAACCAGCGGTTATTTTAATATTGGCGAACTAAAGATCGGCGTTACGATTTGCGAGGATTTGTGGAATAACGAGGAGTTTTGGGGCAAACGCAGTTATGCCGGCGATCCGATCGCCGATTTGGTAAAATTGGGCGTAGATTTAGTAGTAAATTTGTCAGCATCGCCCTACTGCGCCAGCAAGCGACAAGTTCGATCGGCCATGTTGCAAAACAGCGCGCAGCGATGTGCGCTGCCGATCGTTTACGCGAATCAAGTAGGGGGAAATGATGATATAATTTTTGATGGCAGCAGTTTTGCAATTAACAGAAATGCTCAATTAATCCGGGTACTTGCTTCTTTTAAAACTGATTTTGCAATCGTGAAATATGACGAAACCAAAGGCGATTTGATGGGGGATAGCCTGCACAATGAAAGTGCAATTCAAGATGCGCCGTTGAGTTTCGATCCGCCAGAAGGAGATGCAGAAATTTGGGAAGCTTTGGTTTTGGGAGTGCAGGATTACGTTCGCAAATGCGGTTTTTATAGAGTTGTACTTGGTTTGAGTGGCGGGATAGATTCGGCTTTGGTAGCTGCGATCGCCAGTTGCGCGATCGGGCCGCAAAATGTGTTAGGGGTTCTCATGCCTTCTCCTTACAGTTCCGACCATTCAGTTAACGATGCTTTAGAATTAGCAAAAAATCTCGGCATTGCAATAGAAATGCTGCCGATCGGCGATTTAATGAAAGGTTTCGATCGCGCCCTTGCCGATCTATTTATCGATACAACCTTTGGCATTGCTGAAGAAAACCTGCAATCTCGAATTCGCGGCAATTTGTTAATGGCAATTTCCAATAAATTCGGACACTTGCTGCTTTCTACTGGTAATAAATCCGAAATGGCAGTAGGTTACTGCACTCTTTACGGCGACATGAACGGCGGATTGTCCGTCATTTCTGACGTGCCAAAAACTCGCGTATATTCGCTTTGCAACTGGCTGAATTCCGGGGGATCTGCGTTAAAATTACCAGCGAATGGCGAAATAATTCCGAGAAATATCATCAGCAAAGCACCCAGCGCCGAACTCAAACCGGGGCAAATCGACCAAGATTCTTTGCCACCTTACGATATTTTAGATGACATCTTGCGGCGGTTAATTGAAGAACACGAATCGATCGCGCAAATTGTTGCAGCAGGTCACGACGAAGCAGTAGTAAAACGTACAGTACAATTAGTAATGCGGGCAGAATTCAAACGCCGCCAAGCTGCCCCAGGTTTGAAAATCAGCGATCGCGCTTTCGGTACGGGTTGGCGGATGCCGATCGCCAAAGCAGCTTTTTATTAAGGTGATTTCGCAAACGAATTAAACAACTGTGTGAAGTAATTGGTAACAAGTTAAGGCTGTATGGCAGTTGTCAAGGGGATATCATCCAATTCTTGAAAGAAAAATTTGTCATCACCTCTACGAATCAACCTTATTGCAGTCGCGACTTTGTTCGTAGTGCGGACTAAAGTCCGCAAAATGCTGCGGACTAAAGTCCGCACTACAAACCGTTTTGATTGCTGGTAATCGACCGAACAATATCTAACAGGTTATATTAGGCACAAGTCGTAAATGCAAACGCGATCGCGTCAGTCAAACTGTATTAAAGTATTAGCCTGCGAAACCGCCATCATGACCTGGAAAACGATACTTTCATTTATCTTAGGCGCAACAATTCTAACTCTACTGAGCGCTTGGTCGATCGAAGCAAATCTCCTGCCCCTTGCAACCGAGATCGACTACAAATCAGCAGAGCTGAGCTTTATTAAGATTTGGGTTCAGCTAGCACTAGCCATTGGAGTGCTGCTGCCTGGAGTTGCTTTTTTGGTGTGGATGCGTCACCCCAAAGTGCGAACGGTTTTTGGATTTTACCTGTTAGTTCTCGGCGTTCAAATCGCCAGCGAGCAAATATTCAGTCGCGTCTTTTTTTCCAGCTTGTTAGCGATCGTCGGTACTCTTTATACTACCTTTCGAGTTTGGCAATTGTGGCAGGGTAAATATTTGTTCAGCTTAAATGCTGAAAGCGATCTTGTTCGCGATCGAGTCGCGCGCGGCTTACTATGGCTTTTGCTGTTGTTTTGGTCTGCCAACTTAATCTTCGTTCTACCAATTGCTTGGTTAACGATTATCTAAAGCTAATTTCCTGTTAGAATATGGAGAGCATTTTTTATTGGAATCGAAATGAGCCGTCAAAATTTATTAAAAGCGCTGCTTTACGCAGTGCTAATTGCATATTCTCTGATTACTTTCTTGCCCTTTGCATGGGCGCTGTCAGCCTCTTTTAAACCGCTTGCTGAAATCGGCGCTGGCGGTGCTAACTTCCTGCCGCAAAATTTCACTTTGGACAATTACCGCAAGATTTTACTCGAATCGGGTTTGTTCGGACGCTGGTTTTTTAACAGCGCCTTTGTTGCGGTTTGCGTTACTGGATTGAATCTTATTTTTAACTCGATGGCCGGTTACGCTTTGGCGCGGGTAAGGTTTCCGGGAAATCAATTAATGTTTGCCATAATTTTAGCCGTGTTGATGGTGCCGGGACAAGTGACGCTGATTCCTACGTTTTTAATTTTAAAGAATTTAGGCTGGCTGAATACCTATCAAGGTTTGATTGTTCCGAGTGCGGTGAATGCAACTTTTATTTTTATGATGCGGCAGTTTTTTGTGAGTTTTCCTCAAGAATTGGAGGAAGCAGCCGCCCTAGATGGATTGAGCCGCTTCGAGACTTTTTGGCAAATCGTGATGCCTTTGGCTAAGCCGGCTTTGGCAGCTCAAGCTATTTTTATTTTTATGGGCGCGTGGAACAGTTTTTTAATGCCGTTGATGATTCTGTCGCGATCGGAAATGTTTACTCTACCTTTAGGATTGAATACTTTTAAGGGTCAATATATCAGTTATTGGAATTATATTATGGCTGCTTCAATGGTTTTTACGCTACCGGCTTTGGGGATTTATGCTTTTTTTAACCGCTATTTTATTTCGGGAGTAACTTTTACTGGCGGCAAGGGATAAGAGTTGAGATTTGAGATTTTAGAGTCAAGATGTAAATCTCGATCGCCCTAGAAGCAAACAGATCCGGAACCGAAGGTATTTGCAATTTATGTATGGGATGAAACAGCCACCATTGCCTGAGAATGAAGTTGCGCGGTTGGAAGCCCTAGTGGGTTATGAAATTCTCGATACCCCAGAGGAGGCGGAATTTGACGATATCGCACGCATCGCGGCCTGTATTTGCCAAACTCCGATCGCCCTAATCAGTCTAATCTTGCCACCAATCCTTTAGTGACGGGCGATCCGAACATCCGATTTTATGCCGGCGCGCCGCTGATTACCTCCGATGGCTGCGCTTTGGGCAGCCTGTGCGTCATCGATCGCACCCCCCGCAACCTTAGTCCCGAACAGATAGAAGCACTGCAAGCACTCAGCCGTCAAGTCGTCCGCCAAATTGAAATGCGACGCAGTGCCGGCACTCTGCAACGCGCCGCCCTCAAGCACCAAATATCGGACAAACGGCGTCGGGGATTTTACAGACAAATTGTTGCCGGATTTGGGCTGGCGGCGGCAATTTTGGCGGCTGTCGGCTGGGTTTCATACCGCAGCTTGACCGAACAAATCGAGACTTCCCAACAGTCGATCCACAGCAAAAATGTATCGGAAAAACTCGAAACTATCCTGTCGCTCATCTCGGATGCGGAAGCCGGACAGCGCGGCTATTTGCTCACAGGAAACGAGCGCTATTTGGAACCTTACCGTAGTGGGTTCGATCGTCTCGACAAAGAAGTTATAGAATTGCGAAAATTAACAGCAGAGCGATCGGGATACCGCAGGCAAATTGATACCCTAGAGCCTTTAATCTTCAAAGAGCTATTTTTAATTAAAAACACTGTAGAACTGAGAAAAACCAATGGTTTAGATCCGGTAATCCAGTCAATTAAACTAGGTCAAAGCAATAGTTTGATGGATTCCATTCGATTGACTGTCGGTTCGATGAAACATAGTGAAAATCAGTTATTTGAGGAGCGATCGACCGCTGCTGAAGCCAGTTCTCGAAGAACGGTTTTAGCCTTCTCGGGCGGGCTGTTCCTCAGTTTTTTAGTTCTAGGAGTTGTCTACTATTTCATCTACCGAGAAATCGCTTTGCGCTACCGCACCGAACGGGGATTGGAACTGGAACGAGATTTTACTGCTGCCATTTTTGAAACCGCTGGTGCCTTAGTAATGGTAATCGATTCTGATGGGCGAATTATCCGCTTTAACCGCGCTTGCGAGCGCATCACGGGTTATCCGCTATTTGAAGTAGCGGGTACAGTTTTTTGGGAGTTGTTCTCGATTCCGGCCGAGATGAAACAGGTAAAAACTGCCTTTTTCAACCTGCAAGCACCAGATAATACTGTTGAATATGCGATCTTCACGGGCACCGACATCACCGCGAGCAAGCGCGCCGAACAAAGACAATTAGTGCAGCATGCCATCACCCGGATTTTAGCAGAGTCGGCAACAGTTGAAGAAGCTGTACAAAATATTATCAAAGCAATTTGTAATAGTCTGGGATGGGATTTAGGCGAACTATGGACGCCGGAAGGTTCGGAACTGATGTCGCAGAACAGTGAAGATTTTGCCAATTCCTCCTCATTAAGCTGTGTAAATTTTTGGTCTAATCCGTCAATTGAACTGCCAGAATATATGGCAGATTTGGGACTGTTTACCTTCAAATTCGGTGTGGGGTTGCCCGGTCGCATTTGGGAAACAGGTTTGCCGTACTGGATTAGAGATATCACTACCGTCACTAACTTTCTTGTCAGGCATAGCCTCTGCAAAGATGGAATGCAAGGCGCATTTGGTTTCCCCATTTTAGATGATGGCAATGTGTGGGGCGTGTTGGTTTTTTACAGCAAAGATTTTCAGCAAGTAGATAAAGATCTGCTAGAAAAAATGGCGAATATCGGCAGCCAGATCGGTCAATTTATCCGACGAAAACAAGCAGATTTAGAACTTAAAAAGATTCAAGAAAAACTGCAAGCCATTATGGATAACAGCTCGACTCTGATTTTTATCAAAGATGCTGGTGGCTGCTTTCAGTTTGTCAACCGTCAATACGAACGTTTATTTAAACTTACCAGCGAACAGATTCAGGGCAAGACCGATCGCGATTTATTCCCGCCAGAAATCGCAAATATTATCCGCCAAAACGATCTGAAAGTCCTGAGCAGCGGAGTCCCCTTAGAAATTGAAGAAACCCTCGCTCAAGATGATGGATTGCATACCTATCTTTCGGTCAAGTTTCCCCTGCAAGATCCGTTATCCAACCGTTTCAATTCTGTGTGCGCGATCGCGACTGATATTACCGAGCGCAAAATTGCGGAAATCGGGCTGCAAAAACAGCAAGCAGCGCTGATTGAATTAGCCCAGTGCCAGCAGTTTTACACCGGGGATTTGGGGGCTGCCTGGCGAGAAATTACTGAGACTGCGGCCCGCACTTTGGGCGTCGAAAGAGCTAGTATTTGGCTGTACGATCGCGATCGATCTTTAATTCGCTGCGTGGATTTGTACCAAGCAACTCAAAATGTGCATACAGCCGGTTTAACGCTGGCTGCTGTTGATACCATCTTATTTTGCACCTCTGGGAATTACATCGATGCTGGATGTGCCGGTGCGCGTGGCAGGGCAGACTGTGGGAGTTCTCTGTCACGAACAGGTGGGAAAGCAAAGGCAGTGGAGGTTGGAAGAACAGAACTTTGCTAGTTATTTAGCTTACATGGCTGCTTTAGCAATAGAATCCCACGAACGCAAACAAGTTCAAATAGAATTGCGGATCGAACAAGAAAAAGTCGAACGGCTGTTGCTGAATATTTTGCCACCTTCAATTGCGATGCGATTGAAACAGGAATCGAGTTCGATCGCGGACAGTTTTACATCAGCCACCGTGTTGTTTGCCGATATTGTTGGCTTTACGAAAATCGCCGATCGCATGTCGCCGACGGCGCTGGTTTTATTGCTGAATGAAATCTTCTCGAGCTTCGATTTGCTGACAGAAAAATACGGTTTGGAGAAGATTAAAACTATCGGCGATGCGTACATGGTAGCTGGTGGCATTCCCCTAGAACGCGCGGATCATGCAGAGGCAATTGCCTTTTTAGCACTCGACATGCAAAACGCGCTCGATCGTTTTAACAAAGAACGCTGCCAAAGTTTTAGCATCCGTATCGGCATCAACAGCGGTCCGGTGGTAGCGGGAGTAATCGGGATTAAAAAGTTTATCTACGACTTGTGGGGAGATACTGTAAATACGGCTTCGCGCATGGAATCTCACGGTTTGCCGGGGGAAATTCAGCTTACTGAGGCAACTTATCAACTATTGGTGGATAAGTTTGTGTTTGAAGAACGGGGGACAATCGAGATTAAGGGTAAAGGATTAATGCGAACCTATTTTTTGAAAGGCAGAAAAGGTAGTTCGATCGATATTTCTAGAAACTAGGTTTGAGATATTAGATTTTGTAGGGTTCGCGGCGCGCACCTCAGCACAATTACCGAAAATAATGGGTTGACAAGCGCGATCGCGGTAAGATGCGCCCGCAAGCGCCCGACACGTGAAGTTTGTGCGGGAAATACTGGCGATGCGCAACAGCAGGGTTATTTTGGTAGAGAGACTTTCAGGAAAATCCCAGAATGCCACTGTTCCAGTCCCTCAGTAGAGCGAGAGTCAGTAACGCCACTGTGACGTTCGCGGGGAAACGTGCCATAGTTGGATTGTCCGGGATTGCCCGGAAGGATGCCGCGTAAATGTATCAGTAAATACTGTCAAGGTGTAAATCTCGATCGCTCAAAAAACATAAGGGTCAAAGTCAAGCGCATTTGCCATCAAGTTATTCTTTATCGAGCTCAAGGATGACACAGCCACCATTGCCTGAGAATGAAGTTGCGCGGTTGGAAGCCCTGGCGGGGTATGAAATTCTCGATACCCCAGAGGAGGCGGAATTTGACGATATCGCACGCATCGCGGCCTGTATTTGCCAAACTCCGATCGCCCTAATCAGTCTAATCGTTCCCAATACCCTTCTTGACGAGCGTTTTGCTACCAATCCTTTAGTGACGGGCGATCCGAACATCCGGTTTTATGCCGGCGCGCCGCTGATTACCTCCGATGGCTGCGCTTTGGGCAGCCTGTGCGTCATTGACCGCACCCCCCGCAACCTCAGTCCCGAACAGATAGAAGCACTGCAAGCACTCAGCCGCCAAGTCGTCCGCCAAATCGAAATGCGGCGCAGCGCCCGCACTCTCGAACGTACCGCCCTCAAGCATCAAGTATCGCGCAAGCAGCGCCACGGATTTTTGACACAAATTGTTGCCGGATTTGGGTTGGCGGCGGCAATTTTGGGGGCTGTCGGCTGGGTTTCATACCGCAGCTTGACCGAACAAATCGTGATTTCCCAACAGTCGATCCACAGCAAAAATGTATCGGAAAAACTCGAAAGCATCCTGTCGCTAATCTCGGATGCGGAAGCCGGACAGCGCGGCTATTTGCTCACAGGAAACGAGCGCTATTTGGAACCTTACAATACTGCACTGGACAAGCTCGAACAACAAGTTAGTAGACTGCGAAAATTAACAACAGAGCGACCGGGATACCGCAGACAAATCGATTCCTTAGAACCTTTATTTTTCAAAAAGTTATCGTTAATTCAAGAAACGGTAAATTTGAGAAAAAATCACAGTTTAGATCCGGTATTGCAGTCGATTAAACTCGTGCAAAGCAATAGTTTGATGGATTACATTCGCTCCGAGATTGAGACGATGAAAATTAGCGAGAATCAGTTGTTTGAAGAGCGATCGCTCGCTGCTGAAGCCAGTTCTAGAAGAACGGTTTTCGCCTTCTCTAGCGGTTTGTTCCTCAGTTTTTTAGTTCTAGGAGTTGTCTACTATTTCATCTACCGAGAAATCGCTTTGCGCTACCGCACCGAACGGGGATTAGAACTAGAACGAGATTTTGCTGCTGCCATTTTTGAAACTGTGGGTGCCCTAGTGATGGTGCTCGACTCCGAGGGTCGAATTATCCGCTTTAACCGCGCTTGCGAGCGCATCACGGGATATCCGCTATTTGAAGTAGCGGGTACAGTTTTTTGGGAGTTGTTCTCGATTCCGGCCGAGATGAAACAGGTAAAAACTGCCTTTTTCAACCTGCAAGCACGGCAGCACTAAAGTGATTTCTTGGACGACTGCAAGCCTCCGCAAACCAGATAATACCGTTGAATACTCGATCGTCACGGGTACCGACATCACCGCGAGCAAGCGCGCCGAACAGCTACAATTAGTGCAGCACGCTACCACCCGGATTTTGGCAGATGCCGTAACAGTTGAAGAGGCAGTACAAAAAATCATCAAAGCAATTTGTCAATGTTTGGGATGGGATTTAGGCGAACTCTGGACGCCGGATGGAGTGGAACTGACGCAGCAAACCAGTAAAGATTTTGCCAATCCTGACTCCTCGTTAAGCTGTACGAATTTGTGGTTGAATCCATCAGTTGACTTGCCAGAATATATGGCGGAAATCGGGCTGGCGAGCTTTGATTTTGGTGTGGGGTTGCCGGGTCTAATTTGGCAGACAGGTTTGCCTCGGTGGGTTAGCGATATGTGCGCCGAAACGAGCTTAATCAAAATAGCTAGCGTCTGCCAAGATGGACTGCACGGCGCATTTGGTTTTCCCATTTTAGACAACGAAAATGTCTTGGGGGTGATGATTTTTCGCAGCAGATACGTCCAGCAACTCAATGTAGAATTGCTCGACAAAATGATGAATATCGGCAGCCAAATGGGGCAATTTGTCCGGCGCAAGCAAGCCGATCTCGAACTAAAACAGCTCCAAGAAAGGCTGCAAGCGGTAATGGACAACAGCGCGACGCTGATTTTCATCAAGGATGCCGTCGGTCGATTTCAGTTTGTCAACCGTCAATTTGAACGTTTATTTAACATTACTAGCGAACAGATTCAGGGCAAGACCGATCGCGATTTATTCCCGCCAGAAATTGCCGAAACTTTACGCCAAAACGATACGAGAGTCCTGACTGACGGAGTTCCTTTAGAAATTGAGGAAGTGATTTCTCTAGATAATGTATTGCATACTTATCTGTCAGTCAAGTTTCCCCTGCAAGATCCGGTATTGGGCAATTTCAATGCCTTGTGCGCGATCGCGACTGATATTACCGAGCGCAAAATTGCAGAAATCGGGCTGCAAAAACAACAAGCAGTGCTGATTGAATTAGCCCAGTGCAAACAGTTTTACATCGGCGATTTGGGTGCTGCTTGGTGGAAAATTACCGAAACAGCCGCCCGCACTTTGAGCGTTGAAAGAGTCAGCATGTGGCTGTACGATCGCGATCGATCTTTAATTCGCTGCGTGGATTTGTACCAAGCAACTCAAAATGTGCATACAGCCGGTTTAACGCTGGCTGCTGTTGATTAGAACTCAAGAATTTTTAGCATCTTATTTTGCACCTCTGGGAATTACATCGATGCTGGATGTGCCGGTGCGCGTGGCAGGACAAACGGTGGGGGTACTGTGTCACGAACATATAGGAAAGCAAAGACAGTGGAGATTGGAAGAACAGAACTTTGCTAGTTATTTAGCTTACATGGCTGCTTTAGCAATGGAATCCCACGAACGCAAACAAGTTCAATTAGAATTGCGGATCGAACAAGAAAAAGTCGAACGGCTGTTGCTGAATATTTTGCCACCTTCTATTGCGATGCGATTGAAACAGGAATCGAGTTCGATCGCGGACAGTTTTACATCAGCCACCGTGTTGTTTGCCGATATTGTCGGCTTTACAAAAATTGCCGATGTTATGCCGCCGACGGAGCTAGTTTACTTGTTAAATGAAATCTTTTCCTGCTTCGATTTGCTCACAGAAAAGCACGGTTTGGAGAAGATTAAAACCATCGGCGATGCGTACATGGTAGCTGGTGGCATTCCCCTACAGCGCGCGGATCATGCAGAGGCAATTGCCTTTTTAGCGCTCGACATGCAAAGGGCGATCGATCGTTTTAACGAAGAACACCAACAAAGTTTTAGCATCCGCATCGGCATCAATAGCGGTCCGGTGGTAGCGGGAGTAATCGGCATTAAAAAGTTTATTTACGACTTGTGGGGAGATACTGTAAATACGGCTTCGCGGATGGAATCTCACGGTTTGCCGGGGCAAATTCAACTTACTGAGGCAACTTATCAACTGTTGGCGGATAAGTTTGTATTTGAGGAACGGGGGACGATCGATGTTAAAGGTAAAGGACTGATGCAAACCTATTTTCTTAAGTGCAAAAAGCCTTGCTTGGTAATGTCATCTTAGGAAGAAGGAAATTATCGCGATCGAGCAAGATTAAAAGAGCGATGCACCATACAACTTACAGCAGTTTTCAGGTATGTGAGGTACAGAGAAACCCAGTTTCTTAGAGAAACCGGGTTTCTGGGATGTACTTCATAAACTTGCAATCTGCTGTATCACGGGGATGAATCACCAGGATTTGGTATTGCTGGAGCATTCAGACCAAAGAAACCGGGTTTTTATGGGATTTAAAACCCAGACGCGGTACAGTCCCAAAAACCCGGTTTATACCTCCAAAACGGTCAACTGTCAACTGTCATTTACGCTTCGATAATCACGCGCAAATTGCCGCGTTTTTTAGTTACCCGACAAGCAGTAGAAGAACCCGATCGCTCGAATTCTAAATCCAACAAAGTTCCTCCTATCTTTAAATTGTGCAGCGACAGCTTGTTAATCGATTCCGGCAGGGCGGGATCGATAATTCGCAGCCGGTTGTTCGGAGCATCCGGGACTAAATTCAACATCATTTGCAAGAGTTGAAAAATGCTGCCGGTTGCCCAAGCTTGCGGGGAACAAGCTACAGGATACTGCACGGGGCGATCGTTGTCATTGTTGCGCTGGTAGCCGCAGAAAAGTTCGGGAGGCCGTTCGTAAGGTTGCATCAAAGTCATGTCAAACAAGCCTTGAGCTACTTCTAAAGCTTGTTCGACGCGCCCGTTCGATCTCAGTCCCATAGCTGTTAAAGCGTTGTCGTGCGGCCACACCGAACCGGTATGGTAGCCGATGGGATTGTAGGCGGGAGATTTTGAGGAAAGAGTGCGAATTCCCCAACCGTTAAACATATCGGGTGCCTGCAATCTTTCTGCTACGCTTTGAGCTTTTTCTGGGGTGAAAATACCGAGGTGCAAGCAGTGTCCGGGATTGGATGAAATGCTATCTACCTGTTTGCCTTCGCCATCTAATGCTAAGGCGCAGTAGTCTAAATCTTCGACCCAAAAATCTTTGTTGAATCGGGTTTTTAATGCTGCTGCTTCTTCTTCCCAGCGCTCGACTAGATCGATGCGTTTTTTAATCTTTGCAATTTCTGCAAGCCGCAGTTTCGCAGCATAAACGTAGGCTTGAACTTCGCACAGGGCTATTGCACCTTCTGCCATTACGCCATCGCGGTTGACGATGCAATCTCCCGAATCTTTCCAGCCCTGATTTGCCAAACCGCGCTTGGATTTTTGGTAGTAGCTGAGGTAGCCTGTTTCGGTACATTTGCGATCGATCCATTCCATCGCAGCCAAAGCATTCGGCCACAAAATATCTAAGGTTTCGCGATCGCAAGTCCAGGCATAATACTCAGCATAAAGCATCAGCCACAGCGGCGTTGCATCCACTGTTCCGTAATAGGGAGTGTGGGGGATTTCCTGACAGCGAGCCATCTCTCCCATGCGGATTTCGTGCAGGATTTTTCCCGGTTCTTCGTCGCGCCAATCGTCGTCGTTTTTGCCTTGGTAGTGAGCTAAAGTTGTCAGGGTTTCTCGCGCTAAACTCGGATCTAAAATTAAGATTTGAGAAGCAGCGATAATCGAGTCGCGACCGAATAGCGTCGAAAACCAGGGAACTCCTGCGGAAATTGCTTTGCCTTTGCCGAAGGTTTGGCGCAGGGAATAAACATCTTGTTCGGCGCGTTTCAGCAGTCGGTTAAACGTGTTTTTGTCCGATCGAATGCTGGTAACTTCGCTCAGCCAGTTTTGCTCTTCTAAAAGTTCTGCTGCTTTGGCTTGAACTAATGTTACCGGAGGCGTAACTTTGGAGATTGATTGGCCGTCGATCAGCATTTTGAGTCGGTAGCCCAAGACGATTGCTTGGTGGGGTTCTAGGGAGATGCGCCACACGGCCGTGTCGCCTTGAAGCAAGTCCGGCGGGCTGTGGTAAAACTCGATCCGAGATTCCATCAAAGAGCCATCTAAACCTTGGTAAGCCAGGGTTAAATCTGATTGCAAGCAGCAATAAGGATAGGGAGCGATCGAAAGTCGATCTGCTGGGTTTTTTCCCGGTTCGCCAATAGCTGAATTGCCCTTTTCTGCTGTCGGTTTTTCACCGTTGCCGTTGCCGTTAGACGGGGCGGGTAGCGCCTCTTGAGTTACACCTTCACACAATTCTCCGTCGGTTTTTTTCGGCATCAACCGCAGGAGTTTTCCCCGTTTCTCGCGACCGTAACCCCGAACTTCAAATAAGTCTAAGAAATCTGAGTTGAAGCTGAGACTGATTTCAAAGCTGACGGGTTGCGTGGTGAAGTTTGTGATTTCTATTTCTTCAAACAAACCGCCGTTGAGTACCATTTCTCTTCTGATGCCAATAGTTTCTGCTTTCAGAAGGTTGTCGATGCGGGGATTCGAGCACAGAATTGTTTGAAGGTAGCCTTTTTCTGTGTTGCTGCTGAGCAAAATTGGCGATCGCCCCTCAATTTGCAGTTCTAAACGACTGAGAAATCGGGTGTCGTGACAGAACAATCCCAGGCTGGCAATATTGTTGTCTTCCAAGCAGCCGGAGATGTTGCCGAGGGTATCGGTAATTAAAAACAAATCGTCGTCTTTGAGCGTTAGCGTCGGTTGAGGGCGTTCTGCGATCGCGCACGGCCACTCAGTTACAGGCACATCCGAGGCGGCTGCAAATGTTTTTCCTTCCAGTTCGATAGTATCGGGCATTGTTAATAAAAGCGGGCTGTTCCCATCTTTTCAAAAGTTTGACTTTGATGAAGTTCTTCACCTTTTCTTCACCTTTTGATAGTGAAGCTTTTGATAGTGAAGTTTTATGTTAATCACCCTGATGCAATGCTTCACTAGGGGCGATTATAACTTTTTCGATACTTATGCCAACGATGAATTATCTTATTTCAAATAAACTTAATGTTTCTTAAAAAAGTTAAAGAATCGGCAAACGATCGCACAGTAAAGTCAGGGATGCAAAGACAACAGATAAATTCTTTACAGTGCAAGAGTTGCAGCGCTTCTGCGGGCTTGTGGGGAAAGGTAAAGATCGGCAAAAGATAAGTAAGAAAGAAGCAAAATATAACCACAAAATATAACCTCCAGACAGGGAGGCGGAATTGCCCAAAGCGTATTAACTTAAGGCTAAAACTTTTGAGAAATATCGTTTTTACCACAGACTAGATCCCTCTCGCATCCCCCTTAAGTAAGGGGGAGTTCGAGTTATAGCGATTGCAAATGATTTGTAAATACTCCAAGATTCAGAAACCCGGTTTCTCTAAGAAACCGGGTTTCTATGCTTTTACGAATGATTTGCGATCGCTATATATCCAGTCCTCCCTGTTCGAGCTATGCTTTACAAGGCTGTTAAAATATCTAATCGATCGCCACATTCAGGAAATAAAGGACACAACGCCGTGTTGTGTCCCTACAGGTAATATTTATTTTGCGATTTGTAGGGACACGGCACTGTCGCGCCCTGGCTACCGCGTCCTTACTTGCAGGAAAGTAGATATCAAATGAAAGTGAAATCTGCAGCGGTAATACTGCTAGCAGCAACCCCATTTAAAACAGCGATAATTTCCCCAGTTGGCAAGAACTGAATCAAAGCATTGCCACTAATTTCACTAATATTTAACTGCTCGAATGTCAAGCCATTTGTTAGCAAAAACGAATCTTTTCCTGATTCAAAATCGGCGATGATATCGATACCGGAATTGGCGGCAAGTAAAAATCGATCGCCCCCAGCACCTCCTATCAAGCAATCTTCTCCCAAACCGCCAAAGAAAGTATCGTTTCCTTTGCCACCAAGTAAAGTGTCATTTCCGTCGCATCCGTCTAGGGAATCGCTGCCAATACCTCCACTCAGACAATCGTTGCCGGCACCCCCGCAGAGAATATCGCTGCCAGAATTTCCAGACAGAGAATCTTCGCCTTCGCTACCGAAAATTGTATCGTTTCCCCTGCCTCCAAAAGCGCGATCGCTCCCTTTGCCACCGTCGATAAAATCATCACCTGCACCGCCAAACATTAAGTCATTTTCTTCTTGACCATTTATTGAATCATTACCGCTATTTCCGAAGATGATATCTTCGCCTGCACCGCCAACAACGATGTCATTTCCCTTGCCGCCAAATAGGATATCGTCTCCTTTATTGCCGTCAATAAAATCGTTGCCTCGATCGCCGTAAATAATGTCGTTTCCTTCACCGCCGTAGATGTTGTCATCACCTAAACCCGCAGCGAAAATATTCGGATTGGGACTGCCGTAACAAGCATTATTTTCCGGCGTACCAAATTGAATTTCACCGCTACCGTTGATGTTGATAATGTTGTTAGTTTGGTTGGGGCGATCGAGATTTGGATACTCAATATTATTGCAAATGCACTCTGGCGCAGCAGGCGTTGGCGTCGGTGTTGGAGTTTCCGCAGGCGTCGGAGTTGGTGTCGGAGTTTCCGCAGGTGTTGGAGTTTCCGCAGGCGTCGGAGTTGGTGTCGGAGTTTCCGCAGGTGTTGGCGCAGGTGTCGGAGTTGGCGCAGGTGTCGGCGTCGGAGTTTCCGATGGCGTCGGAGTTGGAGTCGGCGTCGGTGTCGGAGTTGGCGTCGGCGTCGGCGTCGGCGTCGGAGTTTCCGATGGTGTTGGAGTCGGAGTTTCCGATGGCGTCGGAGTTGGTGTTGGTGTCGGAGTCGGAGTTTCCGATGGTGTCGGAGTTGGAGTTGAAGTCGGAGTTGGTGTCGGAGTTGGCGTTGGAGTCGGAGTTTCCGATGGCGTCGGAGTTGGAGTCGGAGTCGGAGTTGGTGTCGGAGTTTCCGCAGGCGTCGGAGTCGGAGTTGGAGTTTCCGCAGGCGTCGGAGTTGGTGTCGGTGTTGGTGTTGGAGTTGGTGTTGGTGTCGGTGTCGGAGTTTCCGCAGGTGTCGGAGTTGGAGTTGGTGTCGGAGTTTCCGCAGGCGTTGGAGTCGGCGTTGGAGTTGGAGTTGGTGTCGGTGTCGGAGTTGGAGTTGGAATTGGCGGGTTGACGGTAATATTTACAAAATCGACATCTGTTTGAGGACCGCCTAATTCTGGAGCTCCGCGATCGTTTGTGGTAAAAATCAGTGTATCCGTGCCAACAAAATTCGGATTTGGCGTATAAGTTAAACCATTTAAAGCAGCATTAATATCGGCTTGGTTTCCCGTATAAATCAGGAGATTGCTACCATTTCCCGATCCGGTAATTCCTGTCAGCGAATTCAGTGTCAGAGTGCCGCTGGTAACGCTTAAATTAATTTCCAGTAACTCGCTATCTGAGTCCGATACAGAGATGGTGTTGCCGCCGCTAGCAGAGAAGATGCGAGGAGTGTTTTGAGTCGTGGTTGCTGTACCGGTATCAGTAATAATGTCGAGACTCCAACTAGCAATATTTCCAGGAATGGTAGCACCGGACGATCGACTTTCATAGTGGTTGAAATCAACTGCATACAATTTCCAAGTGCCGTTGGGGTTAGTTTTGTTAAAAACAGAAAGAGTCGCACCGTAAGGTCCTTGTGGTGCTGCTGTCGGTGTCAGCCCTGTGGACAAAGCCTCTGCGAAGGGATAAACATCGACAAAACCGTTTGCTGAATAGTTTGTCGGCTTGTAAGTTCCTGAAGCGATCGCTGGTGGCAGTGTTGGCAATGTAGAAGTAAGAAAAGAGGCTGCATTATCATCAAACTTCAGCGTAACATTATTAAGTGGTGCAGAGGGAACGTGAGACATTAACACTATATTTTGCCCTTCAGGACCTACTAGCAAGAGGTTAATTACCTGCGATAAACCGAAATTCACACCCTCAGAAGTTTGGACATTGTTTAGAGTAACAGTAACGCTATCTGCTTTTCCCGTCACACCTGAAACGTCAATAGCAGACGGATACGGTGTTGTTAAAACAGGCTGAGGCGATCCGCTGTTGAGAGTAATATTGCTAGAGTTAGCTTTGGTAGTAGTTATTCTTCCCGGTATGGTGTTAACTGGTCGTTGATTGCGAGGAGAAAATTCCGAGGTGTCTCCTGTAGTTTTGTTAGTAGCAGTAGCAGCGATAAAGGGTTTTCCCGCTACGGGAGTATACGGGAAAGCGATGTTAGCATTGCCCGCACTATCTGTAGCAACATCTTGAAAACCTAGAAAATTTTCACCTTGACCTGCACCAGCCGAGTTATAACTGGTATTAGCAAAGAATTCAATGCGGAAGTTGCTGTTAGGAGTGCTGTTGAGAATGCCCCTGACTGTGTTGCCACTAACTGATGTTAAAACCGGGTAATTTTGCAGGTTGTTGCTTCCTGTATCCGCATCGCCCAAATCGTTGGGAGTAACGCCAGTAGTACCGATTAAGTCAATGCCAAATCTTTTGTTATTAAAAATCCTATTCCCTTGGATAGTGTGACTGCCGAAATTTCTTGCAACCTCAATACCGCTACCTTTATTATTAGCAATGATATTACCTTCTCCAGGTGCTGTACCGCCGACGATCGTGCTATTCGTATCGGCACGAAGGATAAAAATACCATCGCCACCATTGCCTAAGTCTATTGTACCTGTTGTATCCGTACCGATGTAGTTACCAGTAATTTTAGTATTGCTTGCTGGTCCTGGAATAAAAATACCTCCTGTTCCTACAAAAATGTCCCCTATTGTTAAAGAACCGTTACCAGAAATGACGTTGCGCGAGATAATAGTTCCTGTAACGGAGGTAGGGGTAGGATTCGGCACGGAAAAATTGATGAAACTGTTGATTCTAATGCCGCCAGAAGTGTTACCTATAGCAGCAGTACCGCTAATATCGGTGCCAATGTAATTGTCTTGAATTGTATTGTTATTACTATCTACCCAAATGCCGAATCCCAGTGGAGGAGATGCTGTTTTTCCAAATCCATTAATAACTAATCCCTGAATTGTACTGCCGCTGGAATCTTCCTGATTTCCCAAAAAATTCCTGCTCAATTCTATACCATTAGCATATATGCTACCCGGACTGTTACCATTAAATTGTACCAAACTGCCATTGAGTTCGATAATTGGTTTTCCTGCATATCCCGGTTGAGATTTGCCGTCGATAATCACTGGGCTGGTAATGACAGGTAAGGCTTGAGTGCCAAGCACGATCGAATGAGGTCCCGTGCCAGTAATGTTAAAATTAATTGTGTCTAATCCGAAATTGAAATTGGCTTGTTCGATCGCACTTCGCAGAGAACCATCACCGCTATCATTCGTATTAGTTACAGTGTAAGTAGCCATGTCTGTTTCCTCGATCGCGCTTTAAGTTAATTTTTTTTCGATCGCTAAGACTGGCAGCACCGAGCTTTAAACAACGGTTTTTTAACAGTATAAATGCCTAAAATTAGTTGAGTTTTGAGAGTCGATCGGTTTGCTTGCAAGTCTTATATTTATTGTTGGAGCCAATTATAACAAGTATATTTTGGCAAGCAAAAAGTCTTAATATAAATATATATTTGGGAAGGTCAAGGGAGGCGATTCGGATTGTAGGATTTGTATTGAGGGCGATCGAGCGCAATATTTAGGGTGGGTAGATACTGCGCGGTGGCGTCAATCAGTGCATTATACCAGTAGTCCGGCAGGGGTTTAAACCCCTGCCTCATAGCGAAAGTCCTCTAAAGAGGACTGGGGATTAATGTTAGTATTTTAGTCGGTTTTCAACCGACTTTCGCTATTAGCCAGGGAATTAATTCCCTGGCGGACTGCATCGCCAGCGCGTATTTGTTGGCACCAACAAAAACAGCCGTATCTTTACGGATACTGGGATATCAAAAGAAAGAGAAACTTCCCGTGGTAATAGTGTTAGCAACAACTCCATTTATAACAGCTATAATTTCCCCAGTCGGTACGAACTGAATCAAAGCATTGCCGTTATTTTCGACAACCTTTAATTGCTCGATCGCCAGTCCTTCATCTAGCACCAGCAAATCTATTCCTGCTTGAAAATCGCCGATCGTATCGATACCGGAATTGGTGGCAATTACAAAGCGATCGCTCCCTTTTCCACCAAATAAAGTATCATTTCCCGCACCGCCGATCAAGCTATCAGTTCCGCGATTGCCGTACAAGATATCGCCGCCGCTGTTGCCAGTTAAAACATCGCTGCCTTTGCCTCCGTAAACGGTATCTGCGCCGCTATTTCCGTCGATGAAATCGCTGCCGCGCTTCGCCATGAAAATGTCGCTGTTGCTTGTACCGATTAGATTGTCGTCGCCGTTTGTACCTTCGATCGCATTGGGAGAATCGCTAAAAACTTCTGTTTCGCCCGTTACAATTGGCACTGCTGGCGAATTTGGCGGCGTTGTGCCTTGAATTTGATTTATTAATGCTGTTTCGGTATTTTCAGAAACTGCAAGTTCGATAGATTTATTTCCCGCTGTTACTGCTTTTAAATCTTGCGATGTTTCGCCTAAAGCTACTTTTTGCACTCGGGCAATTTCAGTAGGAATTGCTGACGGGATAAAGTTAACAACAACAGAGTCAACTCGCTGATTTGCTGCTGCCATAACTGTTGCAGCTTGCTGGGAAATTGACAGGATTTTTTGCAAATCAAAATTGGGATCGATCGCCCGTACTTTACCCGCTGCTTGTTCGATAATTGGCTGTAAAGTTGCCGCATTGCTGAAATTGAGAACGCCGTTAGATTGAATGCGATCGCCGATCGCACTCACAACTTCTTCGGTAATTGCTGCCATCGAAGCTGTCGAAGCACCGCTAATTAAATTAGCAGTTTGAGTGATAAAGTTTTGCACTTTTACCATTGCTGCCAAAACTTCGACGCCGCCCGGTTGGTTGCTATTTGTCGCGGCGATCGGATCGAAGTTTAACAGGTCGATATCGGCAGGTAAAGAAAGAGCAGAAAGCACTCGATCGAGCGCAATTTCTGGGTCAGTTCCGCGGTCGATCGCATCCGCAACTAAACTGGTTAATAAGGTGACAACTGTCGCATCGGTAGGGGCTGTTACCGGAGTTTCTAAAGGCAAACCGGTAGCGGTATCAATGCCGCCGATCGCGACTAAATTTCCTTCACTCGGATCGAGTTCGCCGTTTTTGTTGGTGTCGAATATTTCAAAGGGAATGTCGAGGTCAAATTCACCGCGACTTCCCGTAGTTGTGAAAGGTTCGTTAGCGTCGAGAATGCTGTTTTTGTTGGCATCTAAAAACAGAGTTGCCCCGGCAATATAACTGTCAATAACAACACCACTCGGAGTAACATTCATTAAGATGATATCGCTCGCACTCGCACCAGATCGATCGGTGGCAGTTAGTTTAATTTTCAGCCATTGCAATGTCGAAGGTGTACCGCTAAAAAGGCGGAGGTTGGGGTTAAAATTGAGCCAATTCGGTAAAGGTTTACCGTCTTCTAGGGTAGCAGAATAAGTGAGGGTGTCTCCCGGATCGAGATCGAGAAAAGCACCGGATGGAACTTGATATTCAAACCACGATGAATTGCCTTTGCGCAAGGTGCGATAGTGCCAAGGAGTTGTAGTCAGCCCGAAGTTGATTATTGGTGGATTGTTGGGCAGATTTGAGGGCGTTGGTGTGGGTGTAATTGATGGCGCTGGTGTGGGTGTAATATCCGGTGTTGGTGTTGGAGAATTTGACGGTGTTGGTGTCGGCGTCGGTGAATTTGACGGTGTTGGCGTGGGTGTAATATCGGGTGTTGGTGTCGGAGAATTTGACGGTGTTGGTGTTGGCGTCGGGGAATTGGATGGTGTCGGTGTCGGAGAATTTGACGGCGTTGATGTTGGTGTCGGATCGGGTGTTGGTGTCGGAGAATTGGACGGTGTTGGTGTTGGTGTCGGATCGGGAGTTGGTGTTGGAGAATTTGACGCAGTACCCGCATCTAATATTCGCAGCGTTGCCGTATTTTGGGAACTGATATTTGCATTGACAGGGGAACCGATCGCGAAGGTTAATTCTTCCGTACCTTCTGTCAAGTCATCGGGTAAAATATTAATGGTAAAAGTTTTGCTGGTTTCGCCGGGATTGAAGGTAATGACGGGTGAAAATCCGCTGGGAGTATTCCAATCTGCATCCGCAGTTGCCGAACCTGTTGGATAAGCTATTTGTACTTCAGAAGAGTTGTTGAGATTGCCGCTGCGAGTTAAAGTAATTGTTGCAGGAACGATCGACAATCTGCTTTCATTAACAGAGTAATTTACTTGTGAAAAACCAACGATCGCACTTTCATTATTCGGCGTCGGCGTCGGAGTTGGTGTCGGTGTTGCGGGCGTTGGAGTCGGTGTCGGAGTTGGTGTTGGCGCGGGCGTAGGGGCTGGTGTTGGCGTCGGAGTTGGTGCGGTGTCGTTATCAGTAATTGCCACGCTAACGGGCGCGATCGCAATTCCGTTATATTGAGGATCGGTACTGGTGACGGAATGCGCGATCGAACCTGAGTGCGCGCCTTCGACAACCGCGTCATCTGTTGCAGTTACTGTTACAGTTTGAGGCTGATTCCAGTTAGTATTGTCAAAGATAATTGGGGCGATCGTACCGATTTGATTTCCGGGATTAAAACTAACAGTAACAGGTGCGATCGGCTGCGAGTTTAAATTGATGCTGTAGCTTCCCGGCGCACTGCCTTCTGTCGCCGTTGTAGAGTTGGGAGAAATGGTAGCGCCTGCGGTATCGTTGTCGGTATTGGTGAGGCTGACATCGGGAGGATTGAGGCTGCTGTAATTGGGATCGTTACTGGTAGCAGGTGCGGTGATAATTTGATAAGTGCCAGATCCGCCAGCAGTGCGATCGTCAACACCGGTTACTGTTACTGTTTGCGGTAAATTCCAGTTAGCGGGAGTGAAGGTCAAACTATTAGTAGAAACCGTTCCTACGGCGGTATTGGAACTGGTTAATGCGATGGTAACTGGCGCGGTTGGTAGAGTGTTTAAAACTGCGCTGAAATTAGCAGTACCGCCCGATTCTGTTGTCACTAATCCCGCTGTTGGATTGATGGTAATGCCCGGTGTTTCGTTGTCGGTGTTGGTGACGGTGACATCATCTGCATTGAGATTGTTGTAATCGGTGTCTGTGCTGACAGCAGGGGCAGTGATAATAGTGTAAGTTTTAGTGCCATCTGCTGCACTGTCGTCAGCACCAGTTACTGTTACTGTTTGCGGAATATTCCAGTTAGCAGGATCGAAGGTCAAATTATTAGTAGAAACCGTTCCTTCGGCGGGATTGGAACTGGTTAAGCCGATGGTGACTGGTGCGGTAGGCTGCGAGTTGAGTGCGACGGTAAAAGTTGCCGTTCCTCCGGCTTCTGTGGTGTTTAAACCCGCGATCTGATTTACAGTAATGGCTGTTCTGTCGTCATTAAGAATTGTAAGTCTACCAGTAGCAATCTCGATTGTACTACTGGGGAAGCCTATATTGGGGTTTATATTGGGGTCTATATAGGGAGGATAAAAAGGCTCGTTGATAATGCGAGGATTTGATAGAGTAAGGATAATAGTTTCGTCAGGTTCGATCGAAGTATCTCCGATAATATTGAGGTCTATCGATTTGAATTGTTCACCGGGAAAGAAGGTGAGAGTGCCGGAAGAGGAGCCAGTGTAGCCAGTAATAGTGTAGTCAGTAGTGCTATCAGCCGTTCCTGTGATGGTATAGTCAACGGTACTGGTAAAGACGCTGCCCTCATTCGATCGGTAAACAGTGAAGCCAACGTAAGTAGTTGCTGTATTACGTTCATATCTTATCTCGTCGATCGGAGCCGGTACCCCGTAATATACCCCATTACTTACCGCATAAGATAAGGTACCGTTAGCTGGAATCGTCAGCGTAGTTTGTGAAATTGTCCCCGCACCTGCACCTTGTATATCGAAGTCATTCAACTCGAGGACAATTGTTTCATCAGTTTCAGCTAAATTATCTTGATAAACATTGATGGGAACATTTTGGGTGAGGTTTGTTGTTCCTGCGGGGAAAAAAACATTGTAATTTAACATGAAGTCAGAACCATAAGTAGCTGCGACGTTGCCTGCCGCTGTAGAACCTCCCCTGATATATATAATCACGTCCTCAGTTGGAACTCCGCTGAGAGTTATAGGAATTCCTACAGGTTCCATTTGGTTTTCAGCAACCGTGTAATTAACCGCTCCGAAATTTACAGATGGTCTACCAAGCAAAATTGAAACATTGTTGGGACTACCACCCGCCGTAACTAAATCGGTAAAGGCATCATTGTTAAAGTTGCCCACTGCAACCGAGCCTGCAAAACTTAACTGGACGTAAGAGCTAGCAAGACTAAAGCTACCCGTACCATTTCCTAGCAAAATTGATATGCCGGAGTTAGAATTTATGGTAGCCAAGTCGGGGAAAGAGTCGTGATTAAAATTGCCCACTGCAACTGAAGTGGGACTACCTCCGTTATAGATAGCAGTAGGACTAAAGCCACCAAAACCATTTCCCAGAAAAATTGAGACTGTGCTACCGAACCCAGGATGCGCCACCGCCACGTCAGAGAAAGTATCGTTATTAAAGTCACCTACTGCAACTGAGTTGGGACTGGGCTGACCGTAACTTATGCTATTATCATTCAACTGAGAGTAGACCGAAGAAAAGCTACCCATAGAATTTCCCAGCAAAATTGAGACACCAGATTCGAGGTTAGTATTCCCTACAGCCAAGTCGAGGAATAAATCTTGATTGAAATCGCCTACTGCAAGTGAACCTGGGTTTTCTCCCATAGAGTAGCTTGTAGCAAGACCAAAGCTTCCCGCACCATCTCCCGGCAAAATAGAGATATTGTAAGAGTTAGAATTCGCCACAGCCAAGTCGGGCAATGAATCTCGATTGAAATCGCCTACTGCAATTGAACTTGGGTTTGACCCTACGTCATAGTTGTTAGCAGAGCTAAAGCCACCCGTACCATTGCCCAGCAAAATTGAAATGTTGTTGGAGCCATAATTCGCCACAGCCAAGTCGGGAAAAGTATCGTTATTAAAGCTTCCTACTACAACTGAATTCGGATTTGAACCTACGTCATAGTTGGTGGCAAAACTAAAGCTGCCCGTACCATTGCCCAGCAAAATTGAGATATTGTTTGACCCATAATTTGCCACAGCCAAATCCGGGGAAGAATCGTTATTAAAGTCGCTTACGACGACGGATCGAGGATCTGAGCCTCCTATCGGATAATACATGGGTTGCGAGAAGGAATTAAAAATGTGGCTGTAAGCCGCCATTACTTCTGAATCAAAGGCTTTGGCCGCTGTTATTTCCCCGGTTTTTACTTCTAATTCCCAGTCTCCACCTAATTCTTTGCTTCCGGTAAAATTGGCAGAAGCGGCAATTTTTGCTGCGGTTAACTCGCTCAATCTTTCCACGAACGATCGCCCCCGATCCCCTTCAGCTACCCGGCATCCGTAAATCAAAATCTCCGCATTTTTTGCCAGAGATTTCCCCCACATTTCGATTTGCGATTTCAGTCGTTCCAAACTTTCCCAACTTAAAATCGCGTTCCCCAACATCAAGCATCCCGGTGCCCCGTGGGAAATAATATGAACTTCCTTAAACGACCGATCGCGCAATTTTAAACTAATTTGTTCGATACCATCCGCCGCGCTATCTAGCAATACAACTTCTGTCCCTGAAACTGTACCCGCAGCTAAGACTTGGGAGTCAGACACGCTCCGGTCAATAAAGGCGATCGCGTTCATAATCTGATTTTGGAGATGCTTGATTTTCGTTTATGCTACGCTACTATTTCAGCTTTCACAACCGTGGAGATGTTTGATTTTTTAGTTTTAAAAATAACAGTATCTTCCGTAAGATTACTGGGGCGATCGGTCACACTTATTCAAACTTTAATAATACTTACGTAACAGGTATAAATTTGCGATCGAATATTTTTCATACTGATTTTGTACGATATCGAGTGAGATATCGCTGGCAAATTATGACAGAAAGCGGAATCGGTTTGGAGTTCGATCGAATTCGCTAACCTCTGAACCCGACGGGGAATTAATTCCCCGTCTCATAGCAAAAGTCGGTTAAAAACCGACTGAAAAAATGACAAAAAATACCATGAAATGTCAGTCCTATTCCAGAGGACTTTCGCTATGAGACAGGGGTTTTCAACCCCTGTCGGACTCTCCAACCAACGACAATTCTAATAAAACTTAGTTTCAAATATACCTATTATTTAATTTCCCGATCGCCCGATCGATACCTTCGCTAAAACCGCACCGGAAACATCAGCTATAATGCTAATTATCCGATACAAAGCAACAGCGCTAAGAATTACCCCCACAGGAAAGCGATCTGACAAAAGAGCGATCGCCGTTGCTTCAAAAACTCCCATCCCTCCAGGCGCACCAGGCACAACTAAACCCGCAACAAACGCAAAACAAAAACCGCCAAACAAATTAGGAATTTCGTTAAAATGCACCGGAATTAAAGCCATTACAGTTAGCAAAAATCCGCTTCCCCGCAACCCGATAAAACACATCTCTCCGATTAACGGCCCCACAGGATAGCGTTTAATTGGCAAATTTTTCTGGTTTTTGGACTTGACAGGCGAAACTTTTTGAGCTAAATTATTATCAGTATCTACACTCAATATCAGTCGATCGCCCGCTAATTTCTCATCATGAGAATTTCCCTTGCTGCTCTTTGACAATTTCAAACGCTCTACAAACAGGACGATCGGATTTAAAATTCGGGGACGGATCGCAGTCAAAATAGCAGCAACACAGAAAATCCGCAAAAACCAATTAAGTTTACCCAAACAAATCAACCCAATTAACAAACCAGCAGCAGCCATCAGCAGCGGTTCCAAAACCACGCTCAAAATCGCAAATTTCGGAACAATGCCCGCATTCTTAGCCGCCGATATTCTGCCCCAAAAATGCCAAATATTCCCTGGCAAATACTTCGCAATATTAGTTTTGAGAAAAACGTGCACCGCCCAAACAGCACTTGCAGGTTGGCGAAATTCTCGCAAAATCAGCCGCCAAACAGCGCCAGCAAACATGAGAGACAGCAGAGTAACTCCCAGCCCGACAATCAGGAGGGGAAAACTTTCATATCTAATTTTTACCAGTGCAATTTCTCGCCAGTGAGTGACAAAAGCTTGGGCAATAAATAACAAAGTTGCGCCCAAAATACAGTAGCGCAAAACAGGCTTCAAGCGCGATCGCGCCTGCTTGACAAAATTCCGAATTCGATGCAAGTTTTGTTTTCCCATTTGGCGATTTCCATGTGTGAATTTGGGATTGTGGCGTATTTAAAAACCAAGAGATACCCCCGCCCCCCTTAAAAATGGGGGAGCAAGAGTTCGATCGCTTATAATATACGTAGGTTGGGTTGAAGAATGAAACCCAACCCAATCTTATAGTAGGGGTTGGGCGGAGTGAAACGGAGGGTTCTCTTCATTCAACTCAACCTACAAATCGGGACTAAATACGCTCTACCGATTCCTTAACCGCAATTTCATGTTTGAACACTAAAATTTAGATTGATATTATTCAAGGAGTACATTGTTATGGCCGGCCCGAGTTTTGATGGTCTTTCGTATCTTTTAGACGATAGCCCCAACAGTTTAACCCTAACTCCGGGCTTTTTAACTCCTTATCCCAACGGGTTATTTGCCCTCGGAGGCAACGATTTTATTGCCGGCGCAGCGGATGCCGAACAAATTAGCGGAGACAGCGGCAACGACAGAATTCTCGGAGGCGGCAACTCCGATACCCTATTCGGAGGCGGTGGCAACGACTTGCTAAACGGCGGTACCGGCAATGACATTCTTTTCGGCGATGGCGGCAGCGATACCTTGCAGGGAGGCAAAGGCAGCGACGCACTCACGGGCGGCAGCGGTGGCGATGTTTTAGTCGGCGATGCTGGCAAAGATACTTTAACGGGCGGCTTGGGCCCGGATACCTTTGTGCTCCGCAGCGATACCGCCGTTACCGATCCCGCCCTTGCCGATGTTATCACTGACTTTAACAGTTTTGTAGATTCGATCGGACTCAGCGCCGACATCACCGAAGCAGATTTAGCACTTGAAGAAATTGCCGTTGCGTCGGGAATTTCTAACACTTTAATTCGGATTAGACAGTCAGGAGCAATTTTAGGCTTTGTTGCCAACGTATCGCCAGCAGATTTAACAAATACCTTTATTTCTGCTTCCGCCGTATTGGGAAACCAACTCAGCCAAGCCCGCGATTTAGGCATTCTCAGCGGCACTCAAACAATTACAAATTTTGTCAGCAATACCAGGCCGGATGACCTTTACCGTTTTACTTTACAGACAACGAGCAATTTAAATTTAACTGTTAGCGGTTTGAATGCTGATGTCGATCTAGCCTTGATTAAAGATATTAACGGTGACAATAATATTGACTTCACCGATATTATTGCTTCTTCAGAACGATCGGGTTTTTCGCCAGAATCGATCGACCTTAAAGCTTTGACAGCGGGAACTTACTTTGTCCGGGTTTCACAATTCCGAGGCAGTACAAATTTCACTTTAAATTTGTCGGCAACTCCCACAACCGATGCCCCAAATAATGTTAGCGGTTCGCCGAATTTTGACGCTCGTTTTGGATTCGGTTTGGTGGATGCAGCGGCTGCTGTTGCGAAAGTTCAAGGCAGAGTACCTTTTCCCGAAGTTCCCGATTTGGGTGGCGACGAATGGGGTAGAGATGCCGTAAAAGCACCGGAAGTTTGGGCGCAGGGTTTGACTGGAGATGGAGTTATAGTAGCAGTAATTGACAGCGGAATTGATTACAACCACCCCGATTTAACTGGGAATATTTGGAGTAACGCAGGGGAAGTCGGTTTTGATGCTTTCGGTCAAAATAAATCGAGCAACGGGCTTGACGACGACCAGAACGGCTATATTGATGATTTTCGAGGATGGGATTTTGTCAATGACGATAATGACCCGATCGACGATAACAATCACGGCACGCATATCTCGGGTTTAGTAGCAGCAAAAAATGACGGAGTTGGGATTACTGGCACGGCTCCCAATGCTAAAATTATGCCTTTGAAAATACTCGATCGCCAGGGATTCGGGAGAATTCGAGATGAAATTGCTGCGATTAATTATGCCGCAGCAAATGGAGCGAAGATAGTTAATGTGAGTTTGGGAGGTCAGCAGTTGAATGAGGAGGAATTAAATGCAATTCGAGCAGCAGAAGCGAGGGGAGTTATCGTACTGTCTGCTGCCGGAAATAATACTTTACCGGAGCCAGATTATCCAGCTAGATTTGCTACAGAAGTCGGGATTGCTGCCGGTGCGATCGACAGAAACAAGCAGTTTTCCACTTTTTCTAACGAAGCAGGACCATTAGAACTCAGTTACTTTGTTGCTCCCGGAGGCAACGGAGGAAGGGCGGATTCTGGCGATATTTATTCAACTGTTCCGCTATCTCAACCGGGGGTTCCTTACCGATATTTTGCAGGTACATCGATGTCGGTGCCGCACGTATCGGGCGTAATAGCTTTGATGTTGCAGGCGAATCCGAATTTGACGCCGGCCGAGATTAAGAGAATTCTGGCAGAAACAGCAGATCGATCGAGCATAACAGTTTGAATAATTGGTAACGATCGAACTCAATAAACCGGGTTTTTACCTAATTTAATCAGGATGCTAAATCGACTTTTAATTCGGTTATTGTCACAGTTACAGCAGATTGCAGGTTTATGAGGTACGCCTCAGAAACCCGGTTTCTTAAAGAAACCGGGTTTCTCTGTACTTCACATACCTGAAATATGCTGTAACTCCTCGTTTTTTGGAAAAGGTATATTTAATATTTTACCTTAAATCTGGTTTGGGATTTTTTTTTACTGAGGCGGACGAATTACTCGAATTAATTTACCTGTGAGATTGTCTTCCGTAGAAATAGCTTCATTAATACGTGTAGCTTGTCTTTCTGCGTTCAAATCTTCTTTGCAGATAACGATATTATGGTCGGGTTGCAAACGATGCAGGCGTCTAAAATCATCCCAATTGTGCGTCAAAACAGCCCGATTGTCGCTAATAGCAAAAGCTAACACATCTTCATCGGGAATCCCCAGTCCACCATTTCCAGCTTCCTGCACTGTCAAAATATCGTGACCAAAAGTTCGCAGTAACTCTACGATTGCTAGTGGAAAATTTTCATCTGCATAAAGACGTGCCATTTGTCAATCTGCCTCATTTCTAGCGATTGCTGCTTCAATTTCTTCAGGATGCGCCTCAGCATAAGCCCAAGCATTCGCCAAATCCGCTGCGCTCAAATGAGGAAAGTCTTGCAAAATCCGCACATCATTTGCACCCAGAAGGCGGTAATTTACCATCGACCAAATGGGTATGCGAGTGTTGGCAATTCTAGCATCGCCAGTTTTTTCAGCGGGAGTTAAGGCAAGGAGTTGTTTTTCTAATTCTTTCAGTGTCATTGTTTGCTATCTCGCTTCGATCTAACGATCTCAAATCCGGTTAGGAGATAAGGCAGTGCCGTATCCTGACAAATACCTGCAATTAACCAACCGAATTTGAATGCAATCTATTAGCTAGATTATAGCGCTTGAATCAGTTCGATCGCCCGTTTCGCTGCTACATCTCGCCAATACTGATTCCTTGACCGTAACTGCGACTTTAAAAAAATGGTATATTTGTGTTAGTGTGCGATCGGGAAAACAATATACTGCTTTTGTAGAAATTATTCGCAGGACTTACGAAGTCACACCAAAGAAACCGGGTTTTTTAGATAATTTGTGGCTGTGTGCGAAGTATTTCGCAAAAAACCCAGTTTCCGGCCGCGCACCCAAATCAAAGAAACCGGGTTTTTTACAGAATCTGTGGCTGTGTACGAAGTATTTTCGCAAAAAACCCGGTTTCTGCTATTTCATTAGTAAGTCCTAGATTCATTTAGTCGCTTTCTCTATAACATGGAGGGAAAAATCGTGAAATCGCGCTGTTATTTCCTCATCTTTATTTTCATTGGATTATCCTTAACAAGCTGCAGACAGCCGAAGTTATTTCAAGAGTTCGATCGCACATTTAAAAATAGTAATGCGATCGAACAACTTAGTGCGAGCGAGAAAACGGACGATGTAATGCTCGATCGAAGCGACGATCGAGTTCAAGAAAATCGCGATAAGGGTAAGTTCGATCGAACTGCCAAATTGTCACCGGAAGAAAGTGCGATCGTGTTAGGAATCTTCGGGTTGCAATTGTTGTGCTATTTGTTAGTGTGGAAGTTTCGCGGGAGGGAAGAAGCGAACAGGATGCTGAGAAGAAGCAGAATCAGAAAGTGAGGATAGATATTTACTAAACCTCATTTTTTCTTAGTGCGGTTGCGTTTTCTCGATTCAGCCGCCGTATTTTTTGCTTTTTTTTGCTTTTCTTTACTTGCTTTAGAGCGATCGACAGCACTACCACTTATCGGTTTGCTTAAAAATCCAGATGCATCCGAGTTTTGAGCTGCAATTAGAGGAGCAATCCTAGCATTATACATCTCCTGAAATTGTTTGAGACCTTCCTCCGTACTCATATCAAACCCTGCTTGATGACCGATCGTCACAAAGGATTTGGCAATTCCAAATTTAGAGGAATCGTCCATAATCTCCCCAAATTCCGGCTCGATATCCCGCAGGTATTTGATAATTGAAGTAGCATTTCGCAGTTTAAATTCACGTTTCAAAAAATGCCAGAACGCCAATAATTCCGGGATAGCATTTTCACCTTCTTCCGGCGAAAGCACAGTCACTTTTCTGGGAAATAACTCTTCGATTACAATTTCCACATCTGCCACTTTCATGCGAGGCAGCGTAAAACCTTCATAGCCGAAACCGTAATAAATGAACTGCGAGATCCAAAATCCCACATCTGGATAAGCTTTACAGTATTCTTCTCCTTCGGGAGAATTGACAAATAGCTCGATTAGCGTTTCCTGATAATCTTCCAGGAGCGGTTCTGCTTCGTCATAATCTAGACCGTCTAGTTGGCGGATGTTAAAAGGTTTATCTGACATAGTTGAAAATTTTTTAATTTAATTGACTTTAGTTCTAAGGTTAGTACAATTTTTGCCGATCGATTAAATCTTTAGGATTTTATTATATTTAAAAAATCTTCCAGTGCATAAATTCGTGCCATGTTTTAGGCTTCCTCGTTTATTCCTATTTTTTGGGGAATATAGGTTTAATATCTTGGCTTACATCTACATATCGTGACCAAAATTTCGCAGTAATTCCACGATTACCAGTGGAAAATTTTCATCTGCATAAAGACGCACCATTTGTTAATCTTCCTCATTTCTAGCGATCGCAGCTTCAATTTCCTCTGGGTGTGCCTCAGCATAAGCCCAAGCATTCGCCAAATCCGCTGCACTCAAATGGGGAAAGTCTTGCAAAATCCGCACATCATTTGCACCCAGAAGGCGGTAATTTACCATCGACCAAATGGGTATGCGAGTGTTGGCAATTCTAGCATCGCCA
>JALOON010000145.1 GCA_025454405.1 Oscillatoriaceae cyanobacterium Prado104
TAAGTCCCCTTAATCTGAAGTTTTCGATCGCTCGTCTTTTTGTGCATTCAATCGAAAGTAATGCACCTCTTTGTTTTGTCTTAGTCTAAACTCCAGTATTGAGGCGATCGCCCCTTTAGAATAAAAAGGAGCGATCGTACAATCGGGTCGATCGTTAAGCAGTCAGTTTTAACAAATTTTGCTTAAGTAGCTCGATAACTTCTTCGCCCCACTTAACTTGATTTCCACTCCAGTTGCTATAACTGGATTCAACTTGATAAACTCGTCCGTATTTTTTGCCTTGTTCGGTAAGTTGCCACTGTGACTTGCCTCCTCTCGTCTTTAATTTTTGCTGCAAGCCGAGTTTTGCCAAATACTCGTTGACTTTGATGCAGGAAATCTTTTTTCCTGTCTGCTGGGTGAGTGTGGTAGCGATTTGTGTCGGTATCAAATCGATATTTTCCAGCATAGCTGAGCTATCTACCTTGTTTTTAGACATGGTAAACTCCATTTATGTTAATTAATTGAACTTCAGCCAGACACCCAAGACAGCAATCGATGGGGCTGGCTTTTTCATTGCAAAGCCGTAACAGATGGGATAACCGCTTTTATGAAGCAGCCCGCTGCAACAGCTATTACATCAATTAATTATTGCAAAATTTGATGTAAGTGTCAACTCCCTTGACGTTTGGGTGAAACGCAGATTTTTTTTAGGGACACGGCACTGCGGTGTCCTAATCCGTATCCCGTACAATTGCCCAGCAGCACAAGCAATAAACACTCACAGACGTAACCCGATCCGCCTCAATACCTCTTTCCAAGACGTTTTCTCAATTCTGCAATTAGCTCTCTAATCCGATCCTGTACCTCTTCACCCAATCTGCTGCGGGCAAAAGTTGCAGCTTCATGGGCATGAACAATCACATCAGGCACTAGGATAGGAAGACTAGATTCTTGATTTCCCGTATCAAATCCTGATTGCGTATGGCAGCGATCGAGATCTATATGCCCCGCAGCCAACCAAGAAAGCAAACCGTCCATACATTCTCGTTCGTGTTCTTTGTCCTGTTCCAATCGCTCTGTGTTGATGGCTACTTCCAGACGTGGTAACAAGAAGTGTCCTGCAGAATCACTGTCATACAAATCTTTATAAACAGATGTGGGAGCGGCATAGCACATGGAAACGCCTACGTTGGAAAAAAGATAAATAAAAGATCTGTAGTCATCTATATCTAGAGTATTGTGCAGGTGCTGCTTCTTCTTTTTAGCAAGACGTTGCTCAATAAACTTTTTCCAATCTTTCGTACTATTTTCATCCACCAGCCTAATTTCATCATCAGTTGTCGAGATAACAGGAGGCATTTCTTCTGCTTCCAAGGCAATATCTGAAAAACGCCTCATAACGCGACAGGTAATAAAAAGTCGCTGTGGTACAAAAATTTTTGACTTTTTAGCTAAACCCAAAAACAGTAGGTGCGATACAGCAGGATCGGCCAAAGAATATTGATAAACATTCTTTGGCTCTTTAACTACTTCTAGATCGTCAAGACTAAATTTCTTATAGTGCAGGTACCAGAATACCAAGGGAGCAAGCCAGGACATCCCAGGATTTTTAACAGCAGCACCGTACACAATGTCCAACCCAGAACCTAAAAGAGTGCTGGTAAAGACTTGCTGGAAAGCATCAATCTCATTGCGTACTATTTGCCCGTACAAACCACCTCTTTCATAATCTCTGAGCCGATGGACAGAGGGAAACACTCGACCGTCACGGATAATTAGGGGTGGTTTATAATTTGTGCTGTCGCCAATTAATCGCTTCCAATTGGCACCTCCTTGAACAATTTTATAGTCTTGGCTGTATTGGCGAAGATCCATTGCCGCCTTGCGCGAGTGCGGTAAATTCCCTTCATCCATGTGGTCTTCTCTTAGAAGAGTTGGCGACAATACCAAGCCTTTTACGGCTGCTGTGTGGTCATCATAATCTGACAGTCGCTCGGGAAAAATATCAAAATCTTGGTATTCTTCTTGCGGCAAGCCATTTTGGGAATTAAATATTAGAGCGGCAGCCGAACTGGTAACAACAACTGGATCGGGGGGGATAAAGCTGCCTGGTGCATGATCTAAATACAAGTCAGCTACAGAAGCATCCGTACCTGCGGCGGCTTTGTGCAAGTCTGTTGGCAGGAGTCGTTCCTCTATTAGCCGACCGCCAAAAATGCGCTTTTCCAGTTGGTTTCTTGCTTTTTCTTCATCCAAGCGAGCTCTTTGCCCGTAAAGTCGGAAGTACTTGGCTTGAGACGGCAATTCCATAATACCTGGCAGTTCATCGACACGAGCGTGTAGCTGCCAAAATTCTTGAAAATAACGCTTGGCCCATCCTAACTGGGAATCCAATTTCAGGTTCACTGTTTTAGCATCTTCTGTTGCCCCGCGTTTTAATTTATACTCAATCTCATCTGCCAGCCGATTTAGATCGTTAACTACCCAACGCGCCATCTCGACTACTAAATCAACTGGGTTTTTTTCTGCTAACTCAGATGCCACTTCAATAATCGCCCGCGCCACGTATCGTTCTTGATATAAGTGATTGCTAGCAATGCTCTTTAAAACTGAAATCGCTGTTTGCTCCCGTTTTTTTTCTGCCGGATCTAATTCGTCAAATTCAAACTTAGTTTTGGTACAAATTTCATACTTTTTAACCCCAGGAATTTCAAGTTGGCGCGGTTGGGTTGCCGGGTGACAGTAAACATAAGGTTGTGCGCCCGGTTTGCGACTCCAACCTTTGCGTTTAATTAGCTTGCCTTCTTTCGCCAATCGGTTGATTAGACTGCGTAAACCTCTTTCTGAACCTACATCTTGGATTTGACTGAGTTGTTCGAGAATCTCTGCAAATTCTAATCCGTCTGGCTCTTTCTCCAGCAACTCCATAACATTTTGAGTTAGAATATTTCCTGCGTTTCTCGCCATTTTTGTACCTCCTCTGCTAAATTGGGTGTTGGCGCACCGTGCCTGGTTTTACGCTGGCGAACTTTGATAAGTGCTGGATGCCGCATGATATCTGTAGCTGACGAGATAATTGCAGTTCCTTTTGCTAATTTGGGAATCCGCGATTTCATTTCTTCTGAAACATCTCCCATCGTACCGGATACTAATTTGAGGTCATCTGGATCGAGAGCGAATACTACCCGCGTATTGCAAGTTAAAATTACTTGTTTGTCCATAGACGCTGGACTTTGAGTAATTAATGCGATACCGATTCCGTCGTGACGGGCGGTGCGGATCAGCTCTCGAATAACTAAAGTAGATGGCGTTGTTTCTCCGCCAGAGGGCAAGAAGAAATGGGCTTCGTCAAGCACAAATACAAACGGCGGAACTTGCTCTCGCTTGCGGAGTGCTTGCAGCAGTCTGGCTGTCGCTCCTACTATTAAATTGCGCTGCTGTTGGCTCAAATGTCCGACAAAGATATTAGTTATCGGTTTCTGTACAAATTCGCTCAACCAGTCTTCTGTTTTCGCAGTTAAAAGCGAGTTGCGGTTGAAAGCAGTTTCTACTTTTTTTGCTGCCCGCCCTCCTACAGCAGTTTGACCGAATTCTGCTGCTAGGTTCTGTATTTCACCGAGAAGATTTTTAATGGGAATGTTGACTGCTGCAGTTTCTTCTAAGGTTTTGAATGCCTTGTTAAACAGGGAATCATAAGCAAAAGAGACTATCTCTAATTGGTCGGGTGTTAAATTTGGGACAAATCCCAGAAATTCTTTCCCCCCAATCACTGAATACGGCACTCGAAAGTTTTCTCCGGCTTTAAAATTGCAACCTCCCAAATCTTCTGTGGCTTTTAGCATATCGCCGAGTACGTCAAAGGCAATGACTGGAATGCCGTGACGCTCTAGTTCTTCAATCAAAACCCCGACAAAATAGCTTTTACCTACACCTGTTTTTCCAACTACTGCCAGATGCCGCGCGATCGCCTCCATCGGCAATATAAACTCTACTGAACTATTCCCCGATTCGACTCGCCCAATGTGAAATCCCCGATCGTCCGAGTCGGGAATATTCAGCAACTGCGGAATCTTATGTGCTGGCAATTCATAAACACCTTTGCCAGTTTGTGCTAGCTGATTTGATTCTTTTACAGTTATATTTTTGTCATCATCCAGGTGGATCTCGCCCAATACTTCGGCGGTCATCACGCGGGTAACGTGAGGTGCTTTATCCGTTGGTCTGGGATCTTTTAAACCTACTTGATAAGCCTGATTTTGTTGCAGCGATGAGGGATTGGCGCGCGGGTTATCTTCCGTACCGCTGACGATGCGTCCGTAGTGAACAAATTCGTCAGCATCGCTCACGACAATAATATACGTACCCAAAGCGGGCCTGCATCCTACATGAACGTGAAATGGCACTTCGTCAAAGGTTGGAGAACCTAAATAGGGGTCTGAGGAGGTTGTGCCAATCCGCATATCCTCTGTCAAACCCAGTATTGCCTTGATGTCTGTGCCAGCGGCAGTTCGATCGGCTACCTGCATAAATTATTTGTTGTAATTTTTCTTGTACTGCGATTATAGCAGGCTCCCCTGGCTGCGACTACTCGAGCGACTCTGTGTTACAAAGTTTTACATTTGGCCTGCCATCTCTCCTCTACGATCTAAAAGCTGTTACTGCCTCAATAGGAAAGGAGGCTAAAAGGGAGCGATCGCCTCTATGTCACTCGAACGTCTCAAAGACATAGCCTGGGAGCAGCCACCAAAACTGATATCCTTGTTTTCAGGTTGTGGGGGCATGGATTTGCCATTTAAGATGGCAGGATTTGAAGTAGTCTGGGCAATTGACTCGAATGAAGATGCTTGCCGAACTTTCAGAAATAACATTGGTGATGTTATCTGCAATAAAAAAATAGAAGATATTAATATTGAACAAGAAGTACCAGAGGCAGAAATTATTATAGGAGGCTTTCCTTGTCAAGACTTTTCTCAGATTTGGAAACGTCCCGGACTTAATGGAACTAGAGGCAGTTTATATACCTATTTTCTAGAATTCGTAAAACGCAAAAAACCAAAAGCATTTGTCGCTGAAAACGTCAAAGGATTATTAAGTGCTAATAATTATAAGGCGATCGAGCAGATTATACAGGACTTTGAAAAGATAGAACCTGGATATCTAGTCAAGCCTAAGCTATACAACTTTGCAGATTACGGAGTGCCGCAATTTCGGCAAAGAGTGTTATTAGTTGGCATTAGGATGGATACAGGATTTGATTTTGTTCACCCTTCTGCAGAGTACGGACCAAATCGCGATCACCCTTATCGAACTGCGCGTGATGCGCTAAAAGGCGTGGAAAAAGTACGACACAACAACGAACACCATAAAATTCATCCAAAGACTGTAAAAAGATTGAAAAAGATCGAGCCTGGTGGCAATTTCACTGATATTCCGAGAGATAGCGATCTCTACGTTAAAGGCCTGATCAGTCACGTTTATCGGAGATTAGATCCAAATCTACCCTCTAGTACAATTATTGCTGGTGGTGGTGGCGGAACTTGGGGTTATCATTATAAAGAGCCCAGAGCATTGACAAATCGGGAGAGAGCGAGGTTGCAAACATTTCCCGATGATTTTGTGTTTGAAGGTTCGATAACCGAAGTAAGAAGGCAGATTGGCAATGCAGTGCCCCCCGAGGGAATTGTTGCGGTTGTTGAGTCTCTAATTCCGCTATTTAAAGGAGATTATGCAAAAGTCGATCTCTATCAGGTTAATGAAAAGTTGCTGGGAATGTCTATTCAGGAACGATTAAAATACTCTGAATTGGAGGGGATAAAAATCTAGTATATTAATCAATAATAGTGAGAGAATTTTGCTAGGGTGTCCCAAATTAAACCTTAATTACTCGGCGCAATTTCTCTCTGCACCAACATCCAACCTAACACTGCCAAAACAACTCCCAAAGCAAGAAATCCTAAATCCCAAGCCAACTCGTTGACACCTGGTTTGACGTGGTGAATTCCTAAAAGTTGGTGGTCGATGATGCCTTCAATAAAATTAAAACTTCCCGCACCGATGAGTATGGAACTGAATAAAGTTGGAGTTGACAAAGGAACATCTTTGCGCTTAACCGCACGCCACAAACAGAAAATTCCCGCCAATGTAATCAGCCAATCAGCAAGGTGAAACAATCCGTCTCCGAGGGTATTTAATTCTAAACCGGCAACCGTAGCATCGGTTTTAATGCTGCTAAACATATGGTGCCATTGCAGGAGTTGGTGCAGCACAATGCCGTCAAAAAAGCCTGCTTGCCCCATTCCGATGAGAATTCCTGCGACGATTAAAGGCTGGCGGTTGTTCATAGTTTTGGCCGGATGTTTTGACGGGATGTGTTGACCCAATTGTGGGGGCGATCGCTCAAAGGAAAATCTCACACTATTTAATTGATGAGTCTTAGCCTGTGAAGAGATTTAAAAATACATTTTTTAGTTTTGTTTGCGAGAGCGGCGATCGCATCATCCGCAAGATAGATTTCTGGATTTGGTGAGCGCGAGTTTATTTGATATACGTAGGTTGGGTTGAAGAATGAAACCCAACCCGATCGTCTAGTTGATGAGCTCCAATTCGATCGTACAGTTGATGAGCTCCAATTCGATCGTACAGTTGATGAGCTCCAATTCGATCGTACAGTTGATGAGCTCCAATTCGATCGTACAGTTGATGAAACCCAACCCGATCGTCTAGTTGATGAAACCCAACCCGATCGTACAGTTGATGAGCTCCAATTCGATCGTCTAGTTGATGAAACCCAATTCGATCGTCTAGTTGATGAAACCCAATTCGATCGTCTAGTTGATGAAACCCAATTCGATCGTCTAGT
>JALOON010000080.1:0-7181 GCA_025454405.1 Oscillatoriaceae cyanobacterium Prado104
ATGCGGTTGTTTTCTCGGATCGGATCGAGCAAATCCGGCCGATCGGTGTCAGCATTGATAAATTGATACCCTGTTTGGTAGCTGAGGTTGATTCCCGATCGCCCCAAGGGAATTACCGGAGAAGTTAGAACTGCCCCCAGGCTGCTGTGAACGGTTTGAAAGCCCAGAGAACCGTTAAACAGGCGATCTCGATAGCTGTATTCTGCTGCGAGAGTATGAGTGCCGACAGCCTGCCGCAGGCGCAAATTACCTCGAAAATCCCGTTCAGCCAAATTCGGGAAATTGTCAAAATTGAGAAATATTGCCGACCCGTCAAGCCTGGTTTGCGGTCCCAGAGTCGCCCTCAATCTCGCTTTCAGTCCGAAATTATCCGGGGAAAACGGATTGCCACCATTTTCTTCGATCGTCCGTTGAATGTAAAACTGGGGAGTTAAAGTCAGGCGCACCGGCCCTGTTGGAATCACCTCAAAAGGACACTCAGCGAACAAACCGCCCCTGTCGCCCCCGTCGTAACCAAAACTCAAACACGGGCCGCTGCGTTGCTGGCTGTCAAACACTTGCCGGCGGGGATATACGGGTATTTTCAGCCGGTTGTCGAACACCAAGCGGGGCTGAGTCGTGACCAGTTCCTCCGCAGTGGGAGAAATTCTTCTAATCGTTGCCCTCCGGGCCCTGTATTCGAGTTCCGGCGGGGAAAACGGGTCGTTGGTAATCCGGATGTTAGTTGCTACCCTCGTACCGTCGGGCAGCAGTTCCAACCTGTCTGCTTCAAAGCGAACGCGGTTGACAGCGCCGGTAACTTGGGGGGCGGTTAACTGCCCGCCGCCACCGATGGTAACTGTCGCGGCACCGGGGGATTTAACTCCGCGCACCGGTTGCTGGCTGGTAATTCGATCGCTCAAAGGTTGTTCTAAAATGGTGCCAGCACTGATATCTGTGGGTAAAGTGGGCGTTAAATCGCTGCCTGCTGCGGGCAAAAACAGTTCGCCGGAAGCTTGTTCTACAGTGCCGGCATTCAGTCCCAGGTTGAATTCCATCCGCTGGCCGCGCACTACTTGCTGCCCGCGGGTATAAGCCACGTTGCCCGATGCTACCACTTGACGGGTGATTAAATTGACGATCGCCCGATCGGCGTCAATTACTGCTTGCCGGAACCTGACGACAACATTGCCAACTGCGGTTACAATTTGCTGCTTTTCGTCAAATTCCTGACTGTCGGCTTTAATTTCGATCGTATCTCCTGGAGTCACAGGCAAAGGTACTGTCCGCTGTCCGGGAGGCGTCCGCTGTCCCGGTACTGGTGATGGTTTCGGCTGCGACTGGGGCGTTGGGGGAGTTGCAGGAGTCGGAATTTCCAACTGTTGCTGTCCTGAGGGGGCCGGTTCGGGAGTCCCTTCCGGAACGGGAATTTCTACTGGTTCGGGGGATTTATTTTCTGGCTGTCGGTTCTGCGCCAGATTTTTATTTTCTTGCTGTGGCGCAATTTTCTCGCCTGTGGAGTCTGAGGGCGTTGCGGTGATGGGTTGGGCGTTGCGACTGCCGGCAGGAGGCAGGCGGTAGGTAGTAAAGCCAGCTTCTGTCTGAGTTTCCCGCTGTACGGGTTCTCTGGCTGCTGTCGGATTTTGAAAGCTGAGTTTGGCGCTGCCACTTGCTACGGCTGCTAGGGGGTCGGCGATTTCTGAAGTTTGGCCGGTTTCTACTGGAGGGCCGAGGAGTTCGGCGGTTGATTCTGGTTCGATGGTGTTTGGGGATGGTTTTGGTATGACCGCGGAGTTGTTGCGGCTGCTGTTTTCATTTGCTGTTGTTGGTTCAATGGTTCCTGGAGATGCTTCCGGAATTGTGGCAAAGTTGCTGCTGTCTTCACTTGCTGTTGCTGCTTCAGTGGTGCCTGGAGATGCTTCCGGTAGGGCTGCGGGTTTGCTGCTGTGTTGACTCGCTGCTGCTACTGCGAGGGTGACTTTTTTTGGTTTGGCGATGTAGATGATGGCAGATGGTTCGGGCGGCGGTACCGGATAGGACATAGTTATAGAAGGAAGAAGGAAAGCACAACACGGATTTTGACACGGATACACGGATTAATTATCGATCCGTGTCGCATTAATGGGACATTTGTTGGGAGAAGTCTGAGGGAAGAAGCAATGTACTGCATGGGTTCGAGCAATTTAGGAGATGCCTAAATGTTTTGACCGTTGCTATCGAAGGATGTTTCGCTCGATCTGACTTTCTATGTTTTCAATGGCTCGATCGAACTCATCTAATTTGCTGCCTGGATTAAGATAATGCCAGTCCACAGCAGATAATAGTCTTTCGTTCGATCGGACGCAAGGTATGTTGGGCTTGCTGTTTCAACTGCTCACTCTTTTAAAAGTCGTTTTTGACCCTGACACAACATAACCTCGCTGGCTGGCGAGGTCAAGTTTTTTAAGTTCGCAGGGAAATTTTAGGGAAATTTTTTCGAGGATTTTTTGCTTGAGGCTTGCAGTTCTTTACCTGCTGCTTCTGCTGTTGTAGGGGCCGCGTCGCCACAGCCCCTGTTGTGCGGGCAAATGTGTCTGCCTATTCCATGTCTCGGCGGTTGGGGTTGCGAGCCGGGTCATTGGACAAAAATCCAAATACGAACAGGGACACAAAGAATAACACAACTATATTAACTACGATTTTGAGGGTTAGCACTGCAGGATTCTCCAAGTATGCGATCGAACTGGGTTTGTTTGCTGCGGCAAAAGCTGCAACTTTTTTATCATATGCTAAAGTTTCGTAACTTTGATTCTCATCTTAGCTGTTGAGAATTTTTGCCAAGTAGGTTTTTGCTGATTTCCAGATGTACTCTGCGATTTTTTCTAGTTGCACCATGATGCGATCGAGCCATTCTAGGGCTTGTTCTAGCGGGTGCTTGACATATCCCATCGATTCTGCTTTGGTCTCCAACCAGTCTGCTTCTTGCTTGGTTCCCCCGCTGCGGCTTGTTTTCGACTCTGAAACCGATCTTGTAGTTGCTGGCTCGATCGTGACCCCGTGCCCTGCCGGTTTTGGCTGTTGGGCTGTTGCTGTCGGTTTGGGGACGTCGCTTTGTTGTTGGACGATGGCGATTTTTTGGGTGTTTTGGGGTTGATTTTTTGGCACTTTTGTGGTAAGCAAGCTCTGTTTTAGCTGCGCGAGCAGGGTTTGGATGGCTGCTGGGTATGGCGATGGGGTAATTGATGCCACTCGCCCTTCTGGCAATGCTTCTAATTCTGGAATTTGAGGCTTGACTTTTGCACTGCTTTGTGATAATGCGTTTTGCGGGGGCTGCGTACCTCTGGCATCGGAGGTTCGGGGCGGGGATGGGAGTTCGATCCCTACTGGTTCGGGTGCGGGTTCTCCGAATAAGTCTTGCCAGTTCAGCCAAGGTCGCTCGCCCGCCTGCTCTGTTTTCTCCGCATTCTTAAGAGCTTGCTGTTCTAAATAATACTTAATTGCTAATGCTTTTTCTGTATTTTCGCTGGCTGCGGTTTCTTTGCCGAGGAGGTAGTCTACTGACGACCAAATCATTTTTTCGATGTTTCGGGCGTAGTTTTCGAGGATTTCTTTCGCGGAAGGGCTGACTTCGGGAATGTTGCCGGAATCGGGTGCAGTTAATTCTGAGGTATTTTTTGATACTGCGGGCAAGCTAATAGTTTCGATGTTGGCAGCGGTGCGATCGAGTAAGCTAACAAAGGAAGGAGCATCGGGCGCGAGGTCGAATTTGCTGTTAAGATTTGCGCCCAATTCTGAAGGAGCCGGAGCGATCGCACTTGCTGCTGGAGCGAGGGATTTTTGAGTTAAGATTGAGTTGCCCTGGCTGTTTGCCTGAACAGCTTTTTCAACTGCTTGTTTGAGAGCCAAAATAGATTCTCCAAACTGATTTCTTTTCAGCGCGATCGGACTTGCTTGCACCCAAGCCATCAACTCCCAAAAACGCCGCACGGGAGGCAATTTAGCTTGCGTCGCTGCCGACTCCAAACCCAGATTGAATTCTAATTCTTTTTCGGCAATTTGCCGCCTTTGCAGTCCGGCGTTGGCAACTTCCCAAACTATTTGCCCCAACAGCAGTTGCTGCTGTTCGGCAGTTAAAATATCTAAAATTTGATTTTTGTTCCCCACCAATACCAAACTTTTAGCAGGCAGAGAAGTTGCGATTCCCTGCACTTGAGATTTGGCTGCAATTGCTGCGGTACTGCTGGTTTGAGTAGGAGCAATTTGACTGCCCCAAACTGGTATGGTTTGAGAATTTGCGGTGTTTGCGGTTAATTGCTTTGTTTTCTGAGACTGAGTTGCAGCCTGTTTTGGGGAATTAATTAAAAATGAAATGCTGTTGGAAATTGCATCAGCTTGGGCGGGCAAAAGCAGGTTTTGGGCTAAATTCAAAATTCCCGCGATCGCGCTGTCGGCATCCATCTCCAACTCTAGCAAATTTGCCGGCAAGTTTTCCCGATCGCCCTGGGATTCTTGTAATTCCGGCAAATCTATTTGGCGCTTGGATTCTCGCAATTGCCTGCTCAACATCCGCGAACTCTGCACCAGCAGGTAAGCTGGATAAAGCAGAACTTGTAATGCGTTGAGACTGGCTAATTTAACTTCGCGCCAAGTTCGATCGCACTTGTCGGCAACTTGACGGGATTGTTTGGATATAAAATTTAAGAGTCGGCTTTGATAGGGGCCAGAGTAACCGTTAGACATAAGTTTAATTATTGAGTTTATTTATTGAACTGAGAGTTGAGATGCGATCGTGCCAGCCGAAAGTCCCGCGCGCCGAAATTGTTAAGTTTTGCCGTAGGATCGAAAAGGGCGATCGATCTGGGTGGCAAACTCTGTAAAAGCTCGATCTTTTCGCATCTCGATTTTTGCGCCTTTTTGCTTCGCATCTTACACTTCGCGAAGGGCAACGCCTGTCCCCCCTTTGCGGTTAGATCTTATCCTTATTTCCCAGCAAATCCTATTCTAACTAGATATGAGCGCTTCTGCGTCGCCTCCAAACAATCGGATTTCCGAAACAGTCAAGAAAATGCGCCGCCTCTGCCAACTTGAAGTTCAATCCGGCTGGAGGTACTGCAATGCTGACTTGGCCGTTCCTCCTGTAAATATTTGTAACTGGTCTGTTGCCAAACTTAACGAGAAAGGACATATTGCGTGGCCAGCAGGCAAGCAAGTTTTGCACTTAGGACAGCAATTGATAATTCCCGATAATTTGCACGGCTATCCTGTAGCTGGTTTGCGCTTGTTGCTGGGCTTGACTTGGTGGGCCGAAGACGCGCAGATTTTTGTTAACGGCGAGTTAGTCGGACGGGGGGATTTATTTGATTGCAGAGATCGAGTTTTGCTGAGTTCTTTTGCAAATCCGGGAGATGAATTTTTAGTAATTTTGCGCTTGGTAAGTCCGGGTCACGATGCTGGTGCTTTGGTCCGATCGATTTGTTTGTACGAGGCCGCCGATCCTGTTTGTTTCGATCCGGCTTTTGTGGCTGCGGAATTGGAGATTTTGCAAAATTCGATCGCTCGCAATTCAAAAATTATAAATTCCCAATACCCCCCCACTGAAATAGTAGCCGATCGCTCTTTGACTGTCAAGGGGGAAAAGCTGCAATCCGAGCTCGATTTGGCTGTTGAGTTAATTGATTGGTCGGCTTTGCCGGATCGGGAAAAGTTCGATCGATCGCTGTCTGTTTTGCGGCGGTGTTTGTTGGGATATCTTCGGGATTTTTTTGAGGGGTTTGACGATCGAACTGCAGAGGGGACAGAGGGCGCAGAGGGAGAAAGAAGGGAGGAGGTTTTTGATGTTGGAGAAATTGGGAGTGCTACATCTATATATATAGGAGAATTTGGCAAACAAACATCTGCTTCGGGAAACTTTGACGATCGAACTGCAGAGGGTACAGAGGGCGCAGAGGGAGAAAGAAGAGAGGAGGTTTTTGATGTTGGAGAAATTGGTAGCGCTAAATCTATATATATAGGAGAATTTGGCGAGCTGACATCTATATATATGGGTAAAATTTATTTACTCGGTCACGCTCATTTGGATTTGGCTTGGCTGTGGCCGATCGAGGAAACTTGGGAAGCCGCCCAGCGGACTTTTGAGTCGGTATTGCAGTTGCAAGCGGAATTTCCCGAGTTAATTTTTGGCCATTCAACTCCGGCACTTTATGATTGGATTGAGGAACACCGGCCGGACTTATTTGCAGCAATTAAAAAACAGGTAGATGCAGGTCGTTGGGAGGTTGTCGGCGGGATGTGGGTGGAACCGGATTTAAATTTAATTTCCGGGGAATCTATGGTGCGGCAAGTTTTTTTCGGCCAGCGTTACGCTAAGGAAAAGTTTGGGAAATTGATGCGGGTAGCTTGGCTGCCGGATACTTTTGGTTTTGGGTGGCAATTGCCCCAAATTTTGCGGCAAGGTGGTGTTGATTATTTTGTGACGCAAAAGTTGAGATGGAACGATACAACTGAGTTTCCTTACGATGCTTTTTTGTGGGAAGGGTTGGATGGTTCGCAAATTTTTAGCATGATGTCGGCTCCGATCGGGGAAGGTATAGAATCGGTGAAGCTGGCAAGTTATGTTTTTGATTGGCAAGTGAAAACTGGCTTGCAAGCTGCTTTTTGGTTGCCGGGAGTTGGTGACCACGGCGGCGGCCCGACTCGCGATATGCTGGAAGTTGCTAAGCGTTGGGAATTGTCGCCTTTTTTCCCTAAGTTGGAGTTTGCCAAAGCTATTGATTATTTGTCGGCGATCGAAGGTATGTTTTTGAGGCCAGCAGCCGCAACAGCGGGTAATTTAGGCTCGATCGAAGGAGACAATTTGCCGGCATTTTCAGAATCTTTGTCAAAAATCGATGTTTCAGAATCGGACAAGTCGGGAAATTTGCCTGTTGCAGAAACACGGGTAACTTGAGTTCGATCGAAGGAGACAATTCGAGCTCGATCGAAGGAGACAATTTGCCGGCATTTTCAGAATCTTTGTCAAAAATCGATGTTTCAGAATCGGACAAGTCGGAAAATTTGCCTGCGACAGAAACAGTCGAAAATTTAGGAGCGATCGAACTTGCCAATTTGCCGACAGTTTCGGAATCTTCGCCGGAAAGCGATGTTTCAAAATCGGACAAGCAGCCAAATTTGCCCGCGACGAAAACAGTCGAAAATTTAAGTTCGATCGAACTTGCCAATTTGCC
>JALOON010000080.1:7191-29581 GCA_025454405.1 Oscillatoriaceae cyanobacterium Prado104
AAAATCGGACAAGCAGCCAAATTTGCCCGCGACGAAAACAGTCGAAAATTTAAGTTCGATCGAACTTGCCAATTTGCCGACAATTTCGGAAAGTTCGCCAGAAAGCGATGTTTCAAAATCGGACAAGCAGCCAAATTTGCCAATTTCTCAAACAGCCGAAAATTTACAGCCAAGAATTTCGGCAACTTCACCAGAAAACACTATTTCAAAATCGGACAATTCTCGGAATTTGCCAGATTCCGAAACAGCAGGGGATTTAAAGTCGATCGAACTTCCCAAAAATTCCCCCTTTCCCCCACTCTCTCCCCCTCTCCCTCTCCCCATTTGGCAAGACGAACTTTATCTAGAATTCCACCGAGGCTGCTACACGACTCGCGCCGACCAAAAACGCCAAAACCGCCGCTGCGAAGAATTGCTTTACCAAGTGGAGTTGCTGTCTTCGCTGGCAACAATTTGCACCGGTAAGGTTTATCCGAAATCAGAACTAGAAACTGCTTGGAAACAAGTTTTATTCAACCAATTTCACGATATTTTGCCCGGTTCTGCGATCGCCCCGGTTTACGCCACAGCCAATCGAGCTTTTGCCGAGGCCGATCGCGCTTGTCGCGACATTATAGTAAAATCTTTAGATGCTATTGCCGATCGCATCTCTCTGCCTGCTCCCCCGCAGCCCGACGCTCAACCGATTTTGATTTTCAATCCTCTCAATTGGTCTCGTTCTGAGGTGGTCGCCGTCTCCCTTCCCGATGCAGCTTGGCAGGTTTGCGATTTGTTGGGCCAGCGATTGGCATCGCAGATAGTAACGCGCGATCGAGCGGCATCGGAATTTACACTGTTATTTCGCGCTACTGATATTCCCGCGATCGGCTACCGGATATTTTGGTTGTGCCGTCAATCTTCTCAAACTCTAAATTCTCAAACCGCACCAACTTCTCCAAGAAGTAGCGAAACCGCAGTACAGACAGGATTATCCCAGGTTACACCTAGTGTAGCACCAAAAAATGCTTTTTGTCAAGAAACGCATTTTGCAGGTGCAAGAATAGTATTGGAAAATGAATTTTTGCGAGCGACAGTTGACGGCGAAACCGGTAATATATCGGGAATTTGGGATCGAAAAAATAACAGGGAAGTTTTGAATGCCTGCGGGGGAAATCAACTGCAAGCATTTCAGGATAGCGGTCAATATTGGGATGCGTGGAACATCGATCCGAACTATCAAAAACATCAATTACCAGCGCCGTTACTCAAAGAAATTTATTGGGTAGAGCGGGGAGAAGTGCGGCAGAGTTTGCGGGTAATTCGGCAAATCGGCAAATCCGAGTTTCGCCAAGACTATATAGTAGAAATCGGTTCGCCGCTGCTGAAGATCGAGACAGAAGTAGATTGGCAAGAACAGCACATTTTAGTCAAAACAGCCTTCGGGTTAAATCTCGCAGCCGATGTTGCGACTTGCGAAATTCCCTGCGGGGCGATCGAGCGTCCAACTAGACCGCAAACAGCAACAGAAACAGCCAAATGGGAAGTGCCGATTTTGCGCTGGACAGATATCAGCGATGGCGGTTTTGGAGTTAGCTTGCTCAACGATTGCAAATACGGTTGCGACATCCAACCAAATGGATTCAGACTGACCTTGCTCAGGGGTTCGACTTGGCCGGACGAAGCAGCAGATAGAGGAATTCACGAATTTACTTGTGCAGTTTATCCCCATGGGGGAAACTGGCAAGATGCCGGTACAGTGCGGCGCGGCTGCGAGTTGAATTTGCCGCTGTTGGTAAAAGTGCTGCCGCCATTTGAGGAACAGCGCGATCGGAATTTGCCCGCTGCGGGCAGTTTTTTGGATTTGTCGGCTGATAACTTAATTTTAATGGCTCTCAAACAATCGGAAGACAATTCCAATCTGTGGATTTTGCGGTGTTACGAATCCGAGGGTAAAGCAGCAGTATTAGACTTGAAAAGTGAGTTGGGATTGGAGATTGTGGAAGCAGTCGATTTGTTAGAAAGACCGACAAATCTGACCGACCAACTTCCCCAACATCGAAGTTTTCAAATCCAGCCTTGGAAAATAGCCAGTTTTGCAGTTCGGCGCGCAACTGAGTTTTAAATATAAGGATAGATCGAGTTGCGATCGCCAATGCCCAACTCTCCAAAAAATTGCGGCGCTAATTTCTATTAATCTGCTGCGCTCGGCGGTTGCGACAACTCAGATTCATCCCAGCAAACGAAAACTCAAATCTCCAATCCTCTAAATCAAGTTGCGATCGCCAATGCCTAACTCTCCAAAAAATTGCGGCGCTAATTTCCATTAATCTGCTGCGCTCGGCGGTTGCGACAACTCAGATTCATCCCAGCAAACGAAAACTCAAATCTCCAATCCTCTAAATCAAGTTGCGATCGCTAATGCCCAACTCTCCCAAAAATAGCGGGGTTAATTTCAATTAATCTGCTGCGCTCGGCGGTTGAGACAACTCAGATTCATCCCAGCAAACGCCAACTCAAATCTCTAAAATCGCCAATCTAAAATTGCATAAACTAATGCTAAAGTAACCAAAGTTAGAGGAAATCCAAACCGGAAATTTTCCTTAAAAGTCAGCCGATAGCCCGATTTTCTGGCAACTTCAGCTACAATTAAATTAGCTACCGAACCCAACAAAGTTAAATTTCCCGCCAGAGTAGAACCCGCCGCCAACAGCAGCCAAGCTTGCGTGTCTGTTTGAGGAATTAGCGATTGAATAACTAACACTGCGGGTAGGTTAGAAATTAAGTTAGAAAGAATTACCGTTACGCCCAGCAAACTCAGAGGTGTTGCGATCGAATTAGTTAAATAATCTAACAAACCCAGTTGTTGAGTTGCCTTCGTGACAACAAACAATCCCGCAAACATCACCAGCAAACTCCAATCCACGCCCTGCAAGATGCGCTCGGACTTGACTCGCCTAGTAATTAACAATATACTGGCAGCTATCCAGGCAGATTCTGCCAAAGGCAATCCTCCTAAAAAAGCCACCAAAAGTCCTGCTATCACCCACAAACTTTTTGCTAGTAAAGGCTTGAACAAAAGATACCGAAGTTGAGGAACGGCAGGCAAAGATTCGCAAGAACGCACTTGTGGATCGAGCAGCCACAGCCAAGCTACTTGAACCACCAAACAAATTACAGCTATCGGTGCGAGAAAACGAGAGAATTCCAAATAACTAATGCCCGAAAAAGAACCGACAAGAATATTTTGGGGGTTGCCGCTAACAGTCGCTAATGAACCTAAATTAGTACCTCCGGCTAAAGCCAAAAGATAAGGGATAGGATTGAGAGACAAAGAGCGAGTCAAACTCAGAGTTAAAGGTGCCAGCAAAATAGCAGTAGTGTCGTTGAGAAAAAATGCCGATAAAATCCGCTGCCAAAAGTAACAGTCACTAAGATACCGAAAGGAGAACGATTAAAGCGAGTTAGAAACTCCAGAGCGAGTTGAAAAAAATCTGAGGAACCCAAAGCCGAATTTACCACCATCATTGCCAACAAAAAAACGATAGTGTCCGGATCGATCGCACCCCAAGCTGTTTTAAGATTAAGCATCCCCAAAAGCACAGTCAAAGCAGATCCGACAATGGCGATCGCCGCCCGGTTCATCCGCAGCCCCGGCAAATATCCCAAGCCGAAGCCCAAGTAGGTCAGTCCCAATACTAGGTATTTGAGTGTTATCATAGATACTTAAAACCATCGATTGCCAATTTCTTCCATTTTGAAATATTGTGGCTAAACCGTTGAGCGATCGCTGCTAAGGAGAGATATCCCCGATCGGCGACAATCTCCCAACTACAAACAAACCCAGGGGTTGCATTGAGAAGCGAAAACCACCGCACTGAGAAAGTTGTAAATTTATTACAAGTGGTAGCTTTCTGGAAACGATAGGTTAAGTTAGTTTCACAAGAAAGTGAAATTTTAGGAAGTAACATTAATTACAGAGTTAAGCTAAAAGTGTTTGCCAAAAACAACCATTCCCGCAACCCAGAAATCAACAATTCTCACAGTTCATCTCACTGTCAAAATCCCGACAGCGAAGCGGAGGGAGAAAAAAAATTGTGCGAGCAAAAAAGTGAGCGAGATTGGTATCGCACCCTGTACGACAATTTTCCGGGAATTTATTTCGTTTTAGACGGCTTGGGAAGAGTTTTTTCGTTAAATTCGCGCGGCGCTTCTCGCCTGGGTTACACCGCGAAAGAATTGGTGTCTCATTCAATTTTTAATATATTTTACTGTCAAGATCGGGGCAAGCTGGAAGCAGAGTTTGCTGGGTTAGTACATCTAGAAAATAGCGCAAAAAGTGCCAAAGTTGCTGTTTGGGAAGGCGGCTTGATTTGTAAAGATAACAGGATGATTTGGGTAAAAGCAACCGCGCAGGCAACGCCGCAATTGAGCGAAGAAATAGAGAACAATAGCTCTGGAACCGCTAACTTGCAACTCCCAACTGTTACCTTAATTTGCGAAGAAATTCCGAGAGAAACAACGGCACAGGCAAATTACGGCAAAAATTGGCAAGACCAAACTCAAGCGATCGCAAAACTAGCAAAAAATCACATTAGAGACCCCAACAATATAGAAGAATTTTTGCGGAAAATTACAGAAACAGCAGTGAATGTATTGGGGGTCGATCGGGCGAGCATTTGGTTCTACGGAGACGATCGCACGGAACTGCACTGTATCGACTTGTACCAGCAGATTACCAGACAGCATTCCACCCAAATACCGATGCTCGAAACCGACTGTCCGGCTTATTTTGCAGCGCTGAAATCTGGAGGTGCGATCGCGACAGCAGCAGCAGACACCGATCCGAGGACTCGAGAAGCAATCCGTTTTTATTACGGCGGGCGGGGCATTGCTTCAATGTTAAACGTACCGATTATTTTAGGCGGTCAAATGGCAGGTATTGTCAGCGTCGAACGCGCAGTTCTCCGGAAGCAATGGACGGAAACAGAACAAATTTTGACCAGCATCCTAGCAGATTTTGTATCTGCCAGCTTGGAAGCCAGCGAGAAATTAAAACTAGAAACAATGCGGAGAGAACAGCAGCAAAACTTATTGAGCCAATATTACGATCGGCTAGAAAAAAGAGTAGAAAAACGCACGGCAGAGCTCAAAAAAACCAACAAAAGACTGCAAGAAGAAATCGTCAAAAGACAGCAAGTAGAAACCGAACTGCGGAGGCAGCAACAAGAACAGCAAATTATTTTTGATTCTCTGCCGGCCATGATTTGGTACAAAGATACCGAAAGCCGACTGCTGCGAATTAACAAAGCCGCAGCCGAAACTAGGGGATTGCCCGCCGCTCAATTAGAAGGAAAATCATTTTACGAGATCTATCCAGACGAAGCAGAACAGTATTATTTAGAAGATTTAGAAACGATCGAGTCCGGCGTTCCCAAACTGGGAAAAATCGAACCGCTGCCAACAGCATCCGGTCAAAAACGCTGGGTTAGGAAAGATAAAATACCCTATCGAGACGAAACAGGTCAAGTCATCGGTGTCATCGTTTTTGCAGTAGATATCACCGATTTTCTGCGAGTCGAAAAACAACTCCGAGAAGCCCGCGAACAGCTAGAAAACTTAGTCGAAAAACGCACCGGAATGTACAGGCAAGCAATGACAGCTTTGTACTCGGCAAACACGCAATTGCAAGAACTCATGCAAAACCGTCAAGCCGAAAGCGGCAGGGCAAGCGCTACTGCCGAATTGCTCGAATGCGATGCTTATTTTGAAGCAGTTGCCGTGGCCGATCGCGATACAATTTTGAGCGTCAGCAACAACTTTGCCGAATTGTTCGGTTACGCGGTCGAGGACATGGCGGGAATGAGTTTGCTGGAACTGCTGTCGCCGCAATCTTATAAAATGGCACCGCAAATGATTTCTGCTGCCAGCAATACAGTGTGCAAAATAGTTTTTATCCGGCGCGACGGCACGAGTTTTCCTGCTGAAGTCCGCAGCAAATTTGCAGTGTACGAAGGCCGTTTAGTTCAGGTAAAAGCAGTGCGCGACGTAACAGAACGCCAATTAATCGAAACAGAATTAGAACGTTCGATCGCGCTGTTGCAAGCTACCTTAGAAGCAACAGCCGACGGCATTCTTGCCATGAATTCCGCTGGAGAACCCATCGGTTTTAACGAAAAATTAGTCCAAATGTGGGGAATTTCGGAAGAAGTAAGAAATTCCCTGGACAGAACGGTGAGGGTGGGATTTCTCACCAAAAAAGTGAGAGATCCGAGAGCATTTTTGGGCAGAGTTAAAGAAATTTATAGCGATGCTGAAGCAGAAAGTTGCGACATTATAGAATTTAAAGACGGCCGCGCTTTCGAGCGCTACACGCAACCGATTCGAGTCGGACAAAATATTATCGGCAGGGTGTGGCGGTTCCGCGACATTACTTCCCGCGAAAAAGTGACGGCAATGCTGGGAGACAGTCAAAGGCGCTTCCGGGCAATTTTTGATTCTTCCTTCCAATTTATTAGTTTGCTAAAACCAGACGGCACGCTGTTAGAAGCCAATCAAACTTCTCTGGATTTCGCCGGAATCAGGCTGCGAGATGTGGCAAACAAACCATTTTGGCAGGGGCCTTGGTGGGGAGATACTCCCGAGATCGAACAACAGTTGCAAGAGGCGATCGCGCGATCGGCACGGGGAGAATTTGTCCGCTACGAAGTGGAAGTCACAGGCGCAAATCGGACGGCAACATTTGACTTTTCTCTCAAACCTGTTGCCGACGAAACCGGGAAAATTGTGTTGTTGTTGCCGGAAGGGCGAGACATTACAGAAAGCAAACAAGCGCAAGTCGCCCTGCGGCAGCAAGTAGAACGGGAACGCTTGATCGGACAGATTCAAGCCCGCATCCGTTCGTCTCTCGACCTTAAAGATATTCTCGCCACTACAGTAGACGAAGTGCGGGAATTTTTAGCAACCGATCGAGTGATGATTTTTCGCTTTAGGTCTGACTGGAACGGAGATGTCGTAGTAGAATCAGTTGCTGATGGCTGGATACCTCTTTTGGGCATGGCAGTGGAAGATTGCTGTTTTGCCAATACTTATGTCGGACAGTATTTGAAAGGCAGAATTCGCGCCGTCGAGGACATTCAAGCTTCTAATTTTGCTGAATGCCACATCAATTTTTTGAGTCAGTGTCAGGTGAGGGCGAATTTAGTAGTGCCGATCGTCCAACAAGGCATCAAAAATCTCGACGGCAATCCTTCTTGCCAAGTACCGAACCTGTGGGGTTTGTTGATCGCCCACCACTGTTCGGCACCCCGCCACTGGCAGCAGTTTGATATAGACTTGTTGAGTCAGTTGGCAACGCAGGTAGCGATCGCGATCGAACAATCTTTACTTTACCAGCAATTAGCTGCTGCCAACCAGCAGTTGGATAGGTTGGCGAATTTGGACAGCCTGACTCAGCTAGCCAACCGCCGCCGCTTTGATGAGGTATTGAAACAGGAATGGGAAAAGTGCAGCAGCGAAGCCCCGCTTTCTTTAATCATGTGCGATATCGACTGCTTTAAACTTTACAACGACAATTACGGACACCAAGCCGGGGATGCTTGCTTGCAGCAAGTCGCACAGGCGATAGGGGATACCTGCGCGAACGTGCCTGCAGAATGCCATTATTTGCCCGCTAGGTACGGTGGCGAGGAATTTTCGGTAATTTTGCCGAATACGGATATTGAGGCTGCAAGGGCGTTTGCTGAAGGAATACGCAGTCGCGTGAAAGCGATGGCCCTGCCTCACGCGAAGTCTGTTGTCAGCAATACAGTGACTCTCAGTATGGGAGTTGCTAGCTTTGTCGGTGCGGGTCAAAATTCGCCGAAACAGTTGGTTGAAGAAGCAGACAAAGCGCTTTATACTGCTAAATCTAGAGGGCGCGATCGAGTTGTTATTAGTGAATAGTTGACAGTTAAGAAAAGTTTTGAGTTTTAAATTTTGAGTTTTGAGTTAAAGACATTTCTTCATTCAAAACTCAAAACTCAAAACTCAAAACTCCCTACCAACTGTCAACTCTTCCTTCACAGTAAAGTCAAAATTTCTACTCCCGAATCAGTTACTGCTAGCGTGTGCTCGAATTGAGCAGAGAGTTTGCGGTCTTGGGTGACAGCAGTCCAACCGTCATCGAGAATATCTACTTCCCAAGTTCCTTCATTAATCATCGGTTCGATCGTAAATACCATTCCCGCCCGCAGTTTTTTTCCCGTTCCCCGCTTCCCGAAGTGCAGGATTTCCGGTTCCGTGTGAAACACTCGGTGTACGCCGTGTCCCGCAAAATTTCGCACTACAGAAAATCCTTGGGATTCCGCGTATTCTTGAATTGCTGCGCCGATGTCTCCCGTCCGAGCTCCCGGTTTAACTGCTGCGATTCCCCTCCTCAAACATTCCTCTGTTACTTCAACTAATTTTTGAGCTACAGGTGAAGGTTTACCCACAAAAAAAGTTTTAGAAGTATCGCCGTGATAGCCGTCAACTAAGGGAGTAACATCAATATTAATAATGTCACCTTGGCGAAGAATTTGTTTGGCATTGGGGATGCCGTGACAAACTACTTCGTTAACGCTGGTACAGATAGATTTGGGAAAGCCTTTATAGCCTAAAGGAGCACTTTTTGCCCCGCGCGATCGAGTCCAGCGTTCGGCTGCGTCGTTAATTGCTAAAGTGCTGACACCGGGTTTTACCATCGGTTCGAGATGTTGGAGGAGTTCGGCAGCCGTGCGGCCCGCGTGGCGCATTTTTTCCAATTCTCTTTTTGATAGCAGCACTAAAGGTTCGGTTCGCATAGTTTTTTGATTGTCTGTTTTTTTTGTTAGTTAAGATTTACAGGAATCGCACGCGCTCTATATTTATCTAGGGTGCGCATTGCGCACCTTACAGCTATTAAGAGTTGATGTAACTCGATTTGAGAATAGATGTGAACCAGCGTTCAAATCGATCGCCCAAAGCAGCCAAAGAATATTCTAACTCTGCTTGTTGGCGGCAAGCAAAACGATCGATTCGATCGAGCTGTTCGATCGCGCCGACCAAGCCGCTAACACTATCGGGTTCGACTAAAAAGCCGGTTACTCCATCTCGCACGATTTCTGCAGGTCCTCCCCGGCGGTAAGATATCACAGGTACGCCGCAAGCTAAAGCTTCGATCGCGACATTTCCAAAAGCTTCCACCCAACGCGGAGTCATCAACAAGGCGAGGCATTCCCGGACTTGTTGTTGCATGGCTGTTGTTGTCAGAAACCCCAAATATTCTACAGGAGCATCGGGGAAATCCGTACAAATTTTTTGCCAGTAATTTTCATCCTGCATTTTCCCCATAATTTTCAGGGGAATTCCTGTAATTTTAGCAGCGGCGGCGGCATCTTCCAAACCTTTTTCCGGGGCGATGCGGCCGAGCCAAGCTAATTTTCTATTTGGCTGGCTGCAAAATTGATACAGGGATAAATCTATGCCGCTGCCCAATAACTGACATTCGCTAGCAAAGGCAAAAGTTGCGGCTTGAGCAGCAGTGTAAACTCCGATCGTACCGGGAAATCGATCGGCTATTTGTCCGGCGATGCGATCGAGGGATGCGGACAGGGAACCCATGCTGATAAAATGGGCGATCGGAGTGTGAAAAAATGGCGTTAAATAAAATGGCAGCCAATCGTAGGCAAAGTTCACGATGATATCCCATTCATCTTGCACTTTGCGGGCGTATTCCCACATATTGCCCAATACAGCATTAGGTGGCATGATAATTGGGGCTGAGTAATCTTGTGTTTGAGCCGTAATTTGCAAATCGCCATCAATTTCAATGATAGAAATTGATTCTAAAATTGAACCTGCGGGAGCGACAACGGTTATTTCATGACCCAGGCGATGCAATTCTTTAGCAATATTCAGAACGGTAAGTTCGACACCGCCGCCCAACCCGGAACCGAGTTGACCGACAGATGTTGAGAGGAATAATAGTTTTAAAGGGTTATCAGTCATTATGAATTAGTAATCGGTAATTGGTGATTGGTAATTGGTAATTGGTAGTTGGTAAGGAGTACGTGAGTGGTGAATGCGTGAGTAATTTCGGAGTTCTTGGAGAGTGCTGAGTAGTGAGCGGATTGGGGCAAGTACGAGTTTTGAGTTAAGGCCCTTCACGCATTCACAACTGGTAACTCAAAACTTTTCTTCAATTCAAAACTCACAACTCCCGAACCTCAAAACTCTCTTTCAACTCAAAACTCAAAACTCAAAATTCACGCACTCCCGAACAACTCACAACTCCCGAACCTCAAAACTCTCTTTCAACTCAAAACTCAAAACTCAAAACTCAAAACTCCCTCAAAACTCAAAACTCCTATTCTCTTCCCGATCGAGGCAGGATGCGGTTTAATTGACTTATCGACCAGCGGGCTGTTTCTTGAACTTCCGCATCGGGATCGTCAGCAGCGCGGTAGAGTAAATGACTGATTTGATTCACCAATTCATAAACCCGAGTCAAATCGCGAATGGCGTTTTTGCGCACTTGGGCGTTTTCATTTTGCAGCGAAATCGACCAAGCATTGTTCATGGGTTTGAGAGTGCGAATGCCGATTTCCGAAAGACTTGCCAAAATTAAACTGTACTGGTTCGAGTCAGAATTTGCTAGCAGGTCGAGCAGGGGTTCAACGGCTCTAGAATCCCCGCGCTGGCCGAGTTCCCAAATTGCTTTGCGGCGGGTTGCTGGATGGGGGGAATGCAAATCTTCAATTAGAGAATCAATAATATCAATTATATGCCGACCGGACGTTGGAGGCAGCGAACTGTTTTTCTTTTTCCCAACTGGCAAGTCGGTAGAATTAGTGTTGCCTAAAATATTGAAACCCATGCCGCTGTATCCGTTGGTATGAGTTTCCCCAGCCGCAGGATCGGGAGGGATGCCATCGCTCTGATTTGCTTCGCTGTCAGATTCTCCCGATCCTGGCGGCAAAATCAATGGTAAAGAGCGATCGAGACTTTCAGCATCCCGGTTTTTAGGAGGAGCAAAAGAGTAGGGTGAAACGCGAAGGGATTTTGGTGCTGTCGCCGGATGGGGATGTTTCGAGCTGTTGCCGTTGATTTTTTTAGCTCTGAGTTGGGAATTATGTGACTCGTCGCTGCTGACAAGTTTGAGCATGATAAAAACTGCTGCCGCCGTGACGACAATTGCAGCCAAACCCAACAGCAACAATCCCCGCTGATTGGACAAAATGCGAATTAAATTCGCGATCGATTTGGGGTTTTTGGAATTTGATTTTTCGGTTTTCGACGGCTGAGATTCTTTGGTATCGCTTGCTGGAGCAGTTTTTGCAGGCTGGGGGGCTCTGCTGCCTGCGGGGAAATCCGCCTGAGCTATTTCTCCAGAAACAGGGCGGTAAATGGAGCTACTGCGGGCGAATTGCCCTCCGCTGGCAGTCGGAGGGGCCCACAAGTCCAGGCAGGCGATACAGGCGAATAAACATAAACTAGAGCGGTAGTGCGCCATAAGATTCAATCGGGGCGATCGGAGACAACGCCACCTGAGGAATTTTAATGTAATCTTGAGCTAGCTCGATCCTAGCTGCTATGCGCCCTAGTATCGACTCAACAAACTTGGAATACAGGCCAAAAAGGCGAAAAATCTCTGTTGGAAAGGGCAGCAATCCGACTCCTAGCAACACAATTGCGTTATTGACTGGTAAGTCCTAGAACTAAATTAGTGTGAAACAAGGTACAGCGACGGCTGCGGGCAAGGCAGCGGAATGCAGAAAATTTATTGCTACTGAACCCCTGGGCAAAAGCGGGGAAACGGCGGAACAAAGGGTTTGGGATGCCGTTTGCTCCGCTTTTGCCGCTCGCGAGTGCGTTGCTTATTGGCGGTATCCTATTTTTTCTGCTTCGGGAGATTTTCGCAAAGAGCCTGACATTTTGATTGTTGATTTTGAACTGGGTGTAATTGTCATTGAAGTCAAAGCTGTAGCGATCGACCAGATTAGAGGTATATCTGGCCACAGGTGGGATTTCCAGAATTTTTATACTACTGGTGGCAACCCCTATCAGCAAGCGGAACATCAGCTATATGCCATGCTTGGATATTGCGATCGCGAAACAGCTTTGCGGGGCAAAGTCAGCGGGCGGGCACTGGTTGCCTTGCCGTTGATTTCTCAGCAGCAGTGGCATGACAAAGAGTTTAACAAGCTTCCGAGCTGTCCGCCCATTGTTTTTCAAGACCACTTGGGGGGAAGTCGGGCGGATGCGGGGGCAAAGCCGCCGCAACGCAAAACTTTTCGCAATTCCCATACTTTAATCGAACTCATTAAGAGTACAGCTCCCGCGATCGCAAGACAGCAATTAAGCCGGGAAAACTGGCAGTTATTGTTGGCCGCGATCGCCGGAACTCCCGTTTTCAAACCTCGACCCCGCAGGTTTTATTTTAACAAGCATCCAGAGGGACAAACTGAGAATTATATTATACCAAATTCTCAATTAGAAAGCCAGAATTTCCCAACTCGCGCGACAGTTTTAGCGCAGTTGCAGCAGCGGTTTTCCGAAATGGACTTGCAGCAAGAACGCATCGGCAAACAAATCCCTCCCGGCCCGCAAAGGATTCGCGGAATTGCCGGCTCGGGAAAAACGGTTTTGCTGTGTCAAAAGGCGGCGCTGATGCACCTGAAGAATCCAGATTGGGATATAGCTTTAGTGTTTTTTTCGCGCAGTTTGTACGAATCGATCGCGGCGCTGTTAGACAAATGGCTGCGCCGTTTCAGCAGCGGCACGATCGGATATAACGGGTACAATTCCCAGTTAAAAATCCTCCATGCTTGGGGCGCGCAAAATCGACCCGGACTTTACAGCACGCTTTGTCGGGCGGCGGGAGTGGGGCGTTTGACGGTTGGCGATACGGATTTTCAGGAACCAAATCAAGCTTTAGCTGATGTCTGCAGCCATTTGCTGAAATCTGCGAAAATCCCGCAATTGTTTGACGCGATTCTGATTGATGAAGCTCAAGATTTGATTGTCGGCAGCGAGTTTAATTATCAGGGAAAACAGCCGTTTTTTTGGATGGCTTATCAAGCTTTGCGATCGGTGAATGTTAGCGATTTTTCCAGAGGGGGAGAGGGGGCGAGCGAGAAATTTTCTGTTGGCCTCGGTGGGGGTCAAGATTTGCGGCGCTTAATTTGGGCTTACGATGAGGCGCAAAGTTTGGACTGTTTGGAGATTCCTACAGCGAGCAAGTTGTTTGGTGAAGAGTTGGGACACTTGACAAGCGGCGAGTACGGTAACGGGATTAAAAAAACCGAAATCATGCACAAATGCTATCGGATTCCCGGTCCGATTCTGACAGCAGCTCACGGCATCGGCATGGGTTTGCTGCGTCGCGGGGGAATGCTAACGGGGATTACTAGCATTGCAGATTGGCGGGCGATCGGCTATGAAGTAATTGTTGGCGAAATTCCCGAAATCGATTCACAAAATGTTGCCAAACCCACCTCGAAATTGCTGAATAAATTTACGGCAAATCAAAAAGTTACTATCTACAGACCTCCCGAAAATTCGCCAAATTTAGTACCGCAATTGTGGGAAAAACCTGTCTTGGAATTCGAGGCTTACCGTTCTAGGCAAGAAGAATTAACTGCTTTGGCGGACGATATTTTATACAATCTCAAAGTAGACGGTTTGAGACCGTCGCGAGAAATCATGGTGATTGTTTTGGGTTCTGGTTATGAGGCGATCGAACTGGAAACTTACACAGCTAATTTTTTAATGAAACAAGGAATCGATATTTACATTCCCAGCACTCCAAGCTGCAATTTAATCAAAGCAAATAAAGAATATGCTCAGCCCGATCGCTTTTGGTGCGAAGGCGGAGTTACGATATCTCGAATTCACCGCGCTAAGGGCAATGAAGCCGATATGGTTTATATTATCGGTCTTGACTTTATTGCTAAAAATGAAAGCAATTTGAACTCGCGCAATCAATTATTTGTCGCATTAACCAGAGCCAAAGGTTGGGTAAAGTTGAGCGGTGTCGGCGCTTATCCGATGTACGATGAAATGTGGCGCGTCATGCAAAGCGGCAACAGTTTTACATTTAATTGGAAACAGCACCACCAGAGAAACATCAGCGTCACCGACGCAGCAGAATTGGCAAGCAGGTATGCAGCCGGAGGCAGAAACTTTCAGAATGTAAATTTGGTTGAAGCCGATCTAGCTGGCGCGAATTTACGGCGGGCTAACTTAATTCACGCTCAACTAACCGACGCAGATTTAACCAACGCAAATCTCGACGGCGCGAGATTAGTAATTGCCGATTTAACCGGAGCAGATTTGAGCGGTGCCAGCTTAAAAAAAGCTAAATTAGTAGGCGCAATTCTCAACAGTGTTAAATTCGAGCGAGCCAATTTAAGCCGTGCCGATTTAAGCGACACCCAGTTAAAAAATGCCAGCCTAACAAACGCCATTTTAAACAAAACAAACCTCAGCGGGGCCGACTTGCAAGGCGCTAACCTAGAAGGCACAGACTTAACAAATGTTAATTTAACTGGAGCAATTATGCCAGACGGTAAAATTTGGGAGTATGACTAAAATCTTTCCCATCTTCCTCCTCTGCGCCCTCTGGCGCTGGTGCGGTTCATAAAAAAAACTAGAATTTCAGCAACACAGCCCAATTTGTTATACAATCGATCGGAATTTTTAGTGCGTGTGAGCAGACAAATTCGTGAACCAACAAGATATTTTAAATTTAGCAAAACAAGGGGATGCCAAAGCGATCGCCTTTCTGATAACCCAAGCCCTACATAGCTTCGGCGTCACCGCCAAAGGCAGCACCGAAAATGACGGGCTACACTTGCTGCTAGAAGGACATCAATTACCAGCCCGAGAAGCCTGCATCAGAGTAACAGTCAAAGGCTTGGAGCGCCTGCAACCAAATAACGTGCGTTTCCTCACCATCTACGGGCGGCAGCAAGGCCAGCATTTACCCGCTTGGACTCAGAAAATAGACTTGCAACAACCCTTGACGGCGACAACAGCAAGTTGCACCCACCCACCAGCAGAAAACCAGCAAAAAGTCAAAAGTTCGATCGAATTGATATCGGCAGCAATGCTCAAAAACGGGCAAGATATCCGACTCGCAACTGATAAAATTGCTGCTGTCGAACGAGAAAAAGATACTGATTATGCAGCGGAGAAAGTTGCTGCATCAACTACAATTTTGCCAGTTCCAGAAACTGTCGTGCCACCTCAAGTAACGGGAATTCCAACAGTTTTACCAGTGCCGGAAACAGCACCTCAACTAACTGTTGAAACTGTCACTTCACCAGCGCCAGAAATTGTCAATCCGCCTCAACCAACTGTTAGCAAAGTTATCTTGCCTGCGGTAGAAGCTGCCGGGGTCGATCGACCGATTGATGAAACAAATTATTTGCTAGAGCCGGAAGTTGCTGCGTCGCAACCGGCAATTTCTGCAACAGAAGGTTTGCCGGTTCCAAAAACTAGAAAACAAGCGACTCCACAGCAGAAAAATCAACAGCAACAGGCTAAAAAACCCCGTCTTTCAATCGGTACTGCGAGCCTGCTTCTGATTCCGCTAGGCGGTTTTGTTTTGGGTTCTCAAATGTACAAGCCCTCAAATAAGGCTGCTCGCGATGCTGAAGTGCAATCGACCCCCTCTCCAGCACCTGCTCCCAAAGCTCCTGCCGCTTCAAAATCGCCTGCTCCGGCCGCAAAAACACCCGTCAACCTACCAGCAACTGTCAGCCTCAAAGCAGTTGGCGACATCATCCCCGGCACCAATTTTCCCTACAACAAACTGCCGGAAAATAAAGAGCGTTTATTTGAGGACGTGAAACCGCAGCTTAAAGGAGCCGATATTTTATTTGGCAATTTTGAAAGCACGCTAACCGATTATCCCTACAGCTCTAAAGGAGCGGGCGGTGGCAGGCTGTTTGCGTTTCGGACGCCTCCGAGTTACGCGAAAATCTTGAAAGATGCTGGCTTTAATATTTTGAATGTTGCCAACAATCATTCTTACGATTTTAACGAGCAGGGTTTTAAGGACACGATTAAACACATTGACAGCAACGGCATGAAAGCTGTTGGGAAGAGAGACCAAATTGTCTACAAAACTGTCAAAGGAGTGAGGTTTGCTTTTATCGGTTTCAGCAATTACGGTGACGTTCACAATTCCTTGCTGGAAATAGAAGCGGGGCAAAAAGTTGTGAAGAAAGCCAAGCAAAATGCCGATATAATCGTCATTTCAGTTCACGCGGGAGCGGAAGGAACGGGGGCTTTAAATGTGAGAAATCGCACGGAATTCTTTTATGGAGAAAACCGGGGCAATATGGTGTTGTTTTCGCGGAAAATGATTGATGCGGGAGCGGATTTAATTTTGGGACACGGACCGCACGTTACGCGAGCTTTGGAACTTTATCAGGGGAAATTGATTGCGTATTCTTTGGGCAATTTTATGGGTTATCGGACGCTTTCAACGGCGGCGGAACTCGGTGTTTCTCTGATTTTAGATGTGAAAATGAACCCGCAAGGGGATTTTGTTTCGGGTAAGATTATCCCGGTAGAACTTAATAGTCGAGGTATCCCGTTTATTGATGGTGATTTTCGGAGTGTTGGGTTGATTCGTCGTTTAACAAAAAGCGATTTTCCCAATACGGGTTTGACAATTGATGACAAGGGGCAAATTTTGAAAAAACGTAAGTAGTTGATAGTTGATAGTTGACAATATAAATATCAAGATTCGTAGGGGCGGGTTCGCCAACAATCTGTAATTCACATTCAAAATCTCGATCGACCCGCCCCTACCCAGCCTACCGACTGCAAACGCAAACCAGGTTTTTGAGTTTTTTCGATGGGTTGGGGCGGGTTTTTGAGACCCTACAATTCAATTGGAAATCTGGGCGAACCCGCCCTATAGGAATTTTGTTTGTTCGAGCGAATTAGATCTAAATAATTTTATCCCGCTCGATCGAGCAGATAGTTTTTCAAACCCGCGATAAGGGGTTCAGCCACAGCAAAATAGTTCGTTTTAACTGATTTAATTCTCGATATACTTCTTGTTTTACCCACTGCCCGATCGCATCTAAAGGCGTAAAAACTTGACCGACAGGCCAGCTAACATCTTGACCCAAAGGAGTTTGATGGTTGCCTGCTAAAGTCTGAACCGTTACCATGTCGGGAAATCGCTGTTTTAACAATTTGGTTAACAGCAAAGTTTGGTCGATCGTATCGCCGCTAAATTTAACTAACAGATTGCGCCGAATTTGATAGCTTTCTAAAACAAGGCGGTTGGTATCTTGAGGAGAAGGAGTAAACTCTACATTAAAAACAGGCGAAATTTGTTCGACGATCGGGATAGCTTCCGAAGCCGCATAATTGTTGAAAGAAATCAAAATATTTCCCGCCCTTTCCACATCAAACACCGCACCGATGAGCAAGTGCAGTTTGCACCCCATGCTGTGTCCCATGCCGTAGGTGGGGAGATATCGCCCAGGCAGTTGTTTGTTAGCCTGCAAGCGGTAAATGGCATTTTCAAATTTATTCAAGACTTCGCGGGCGATCGCGATGTGATCTAAAGTATTGACAAACGGCGTCGCTACTACAGCATACCCCTTATCGGCCAAAGCTTCCAACAGCCAGCGGTAGGTAAGTTGCGGTGCAGCGGCCACGAATGCGCCCCCGAGAAAATGCACGATCGCAGTTGGTTTGGGAGGAATCAATACCCAGTTGCCAGAAACTTCTTGCCAGTCCATAAATCAAATATAGTTCCAAGTAAAAAGGTTAAGGTCGGCAAAAAATTTGCTTTTTACTCGCACATTATTTAGTTTAGGCGTTCTGGCTGTAAATAGCACTAACGGCGCAATCTGCTATTGGGACTGTTCGAGACCAATTTTAGCTTCAATTCAGACTCACAACCCGATCGAGTCCCCGCCATCAAAACTGGGTTTTCCCGCCTCAAGCGCCAATTGTTTGCTGTCAACCTGTTTGCTATTAACTCTCAAAAGTCAACCTGTTTGCTGTCAACTGTCAACTGTCAACTAGCTTCCTGACTCAACCATTCGTTCGTGATGCTTCATCCATTTAAACTTGTTCACAGTCGCTTGCGGGTTGAGCACTGCAGTGCCGATGCCGTACACAAGAGTTCCCAAAACTTCTCGATTCAGCCAACTCTGTCCGGCTTTTCTCATGTAGTGGAGTGCCAAAACTTCTCTGAACTTATTGACTCTTTTCCACAGAGGCAAACTCTTAAAGCATAGCTGTTCGTATTCATCAAGGGATAGCTCCTTTTCTCCCCGCAGCCTGCGCAGTTGATTTTCCCTCACGCAGTCAGAAGCTATGCGTTTTTTCAACCAGTGCTTGTCCGTGAGAGAATTGCCTTGAATCCGATAATTTCCCAGAGGTTCAGTTGCAGCCAACAAGCCGTATTTTTGAGCGATTTTGGTAAATAATTCTGTATCTTCCCCTACCTGCCAATCCTCTGCAAAACCGCCTTCTTGCAGCAGAATTTCTCTTTCGACAACCACCGAAGATGGGAAAACCCAAGGAATGTCGCCTGTTTCTTTAATCGCCTGCATTTCGGCTTTGGTAGTAGGATATGTCGGAACGTAGCTCAACTTGTTGCCGTATTTGTCCAAATAACGTAAAGCGTGAGCAACTGCTTTGACTTCAGGATTTTCCGCGAGCATTTGCAAGCAAACTTCCAGTTTGTTCGGTTCCCAGGTATCGTCGCTGTCGAGAAATGCTACGTATTTACCTGTTGCTTGCTGGATCATTAAATTTCTCGATTTAGACACCCCGTAAGTTTTGGGATTTCTGAAGTATTGAATTTGGGGGTTGGTGCTTGCCAGTTTTGCAGCAATTAGAGCGGTATTGTCAGTAGAGCAGTCGTCAACAATTAAAATTTCTAAATTCTTGTGGGTGCCGTTGACTGCGGAGGCGACTGCTTCAGCCAGGGTGTCGGCTGCATTGAAGGCAGGAATTATGACGCTGACTTTTTCGCTGTTCATAACTTGAGTTGGGTGTGGGTTGGTAGTTGTTTGCCGAAGTACGATCTTCGCCACATATGGTCCCTGCATGAAAATATTGAGAAAGTCACGGTTTTGATCTGAAACGGAAAATTGCAGGCTGTGAAGCGCAGCAACTGCGATCGAGCGCGATTTCGCCGGCTAATTTTGAGCTGTTAGGTTCCAAGGCACGTACCTTTGTACTCGTCGATGAAGGTCTGGAAGGAAACATTTTGATAGCTTCACTTCCAACTCCGTAGATTCCGGGCCGTTGCGAACTAAAATCAGGAGATAAAATCAGAAATACCTTTTCTTGAAAATTGAGCTACACATATTCACACCCTTAGATTGCGGTGAAAGCTCTGCTGCTCTCTACCTGTAACTTCAATATTTTGAATTGGTATGGCTGTTTCGATCGCACTTACGCAACAATCAGTTGGATTTGCTTTTGGCACGCTACACTTATAATAGTAAGGTGCCTGGTGCGGGACACCGCATGAAGTCGTGCGTAATTCCTTTCAGAATCTGCATGCAAGAGTTTTATGCAAGTCCTGTCACTGTAACCTTTCTTTACCTTTGGCGGCAAGAAAAGAGAGCTAGTTTAGGTGGATCGCACCTGGAGAATTGCGGTTGCTTCCGTATTTTCCACTAGGTGCTCTGCCCCTTATTTACCAATTGTACAGGAATTTACCTAGGTAAAATTAATATAACAGGTTTCAGGTATCAGTGCGATCGACCTTAAGGGGTGAGAACCACTATAGGGGATCGCAATCGATTTGCAAAACTAATTTTTTACGATAGATTGCCCTCCGGCAAAGGCTTTGAGGGTTGCGGCCGGGGCGATCGAATTTTTGAGGACTTGTGCAAAGAACCAATTTTGACAGCGCAACTTTGACACTATAGGGCTTGCTGAATAAGTCTTCTGGGAGGGGTAGGCAACAGGCAACAGGCAACGGGAAACAGTGCTAAAACCCTGAAACTCCTCCAATACACAGGGTTCCAGGGTTTTTTAGCCCTACTTAGGGTTGGCGTGCTGGTTGTGCAAAAAAGTCACTGAGGTCAATTCTCAGTTAAATTCTCGATTTAATTGCTTTTGATACTTCATCCACTGAATTTTGTGTACGGTGGCTTGAGGGTTCAGCGCTGTTGTAGCAATTCCGTAAACCAGAGTCGGCACAATCTCCCGATTCAACCAGCTTTCTCCAGCTTTTCTCATGAAGCGAGTTGCCGCAATCTCCCTCAACTTGTTGAGTTTTTGCAACGGCGGCAGGTTTTGGAAAAAGATTTCTCGGTATTCGGTCAAGGTTAACTCCGATTCACCGCGAATCTTGCGCTGCTGGTTTTCTTTAACGCAGTCGATGGCCAGACGCTTGTCCAACCAATATTTATCCGTTAAAGAATTGCCCAAAACTCGGTAGTTTCCTAAGGCGACTTTTGTGCCTAGCATCCCGTGCTTTTGAGCCAGTTTTGCCATGAATTCAGTATCTGCAGCTACTTTCCAGTCTAAAAATCCTCCAACGTCTAAGACAGCTTCTCTTTCTGCTACTAAAGCTGTGGGAAACACCCAGGGCAGCGCGCCGTTTTCTTGAACGTTTTGCAATTCTGTGGGATTGGTGGGATACGTAGGTATGTAGCTAACCTTGTTGCCTCGCTTGTCTAGATAGCGCAGGGCGTGACCGACAGATTTAACTTCTGGGTGCTGTTTGAGGATGTTCAAACACTCTTCCAGCTTGTTTGGTTCCCAGGTATCGTCGCTATCTAAAAATGCGATATATTTTCCAGTTGCCGCTTCTAGCATGACATTTCTGGATTTGTAAGCTCCTAAATTTTTCGGGTTTTTGTAATATTTAATGCGCGAGTCTTGCCGCGCCATATCGGTAACTATTTTTTCGGTGCCGTCGGTGGAACCATCGTCTGTTACCAAGATTTCGATGTTGCGGTGAGTGCCGTTGAGTGCCGAGGATATCGCTTCGGCAATCGTGTCTTTGGCATTAAATGCCGGCATGATGATGCTGACTTTTTCTGGATGAAAAGTTTTGGCGATCGCGGAAACTGCTGCTGGGGGTACGGCGGCTGAAGGTACGGCAGGTGCTGGTTTCTGAACTTTTGGAGAGTTGAATTTCGGTACGATCGTCCCTCCAAGACTTCCCGCGATCGAACTACTAATCGACCCACCGATCGACCCAGTGTTGGCGAGCTTTTTCGCGGTGATATTTTTCGCGCTTACCTTGGGGACAAATGTGTTGATATTTTCTGCGTTCATGAGGTTTGTCGAGATTTTTGCTGGGGCTAATTCTTTGTCAAATCTTTTGACAAAAAAGATGCTTCTTAAACTGCCTGTAAAAAAAATATTTATTATTTCCGTGTTTATACTAGCACCCCTCCCAATCTACTGCAACACTTTGAGTTATAAATCTTTTTAATACTTAAAATTTTCGATAGTGAGACTTAGAGTGTAGTTTATTTAACTAAACTAACGGCAGCAGCAGACAAATCCGAACTGCAAATTGAAATTAATTGAAGAGCGATCGACACAAGTAAAATTAAATCTATGTCTTTAGAGAGAGGTCATTAGATTTTTACTGTAATAGCACCATGTTGGTGGGGGAAAAATGCTTTCAAAGTCAAGCCTCAAAGTTCTAATTTATACCTGTTGCTTGACTGCATTGCTGTGCGGCTGCCAGCAGCAATCAAACTTGCGGCAGCGCAGCCGGCAGGGCATGGCAGTCTCGGCTCACCCCCTTGCGAGCGAGGCTGGCTTGGCGGTGCTGCAACAGGGAGGCAATGCCGTCGATGCAGCAGCAGCTACAGCTTTAGCAATTTCAGTAGTGGAGCCGTTTTCGGCAGGGATTGGGGGCGGGGGTTTTGTGCTGCTGCGGCGCGCCGAAACGGAGACCGTGCAAGCACTGGACTTCCGAGAACGCGCTCCCAAACGGGCGGCGCGGGATATGTACCTCGACAAACAGGGCAAGGTGCGCCCCCGAGCCAGTCTGGACGGGCATTTGGCCGCGGGCATTCCCGGCACTGTAGCGGGACTGCATGCAGTGCATCAAGAGTACGGAAAGCTGCCTTGGGCTGCTGTGGTGGCACCAGCGATCGCCCTTGCAGAAGGCGGATTTCCGGTGAGTTCGCGCTTTACCAAGGCTGTGGAGAGGCGTTTGGAGGTAATTAACAAAAATCCGGCAGCGCGGGCAGTTTTTACTCGGGGCGGCGTTTTGTACAAACCTGGGGAAGTTCTGGTGCAGCGAGATTTGGCTCGGACTTTACGGAAGATAGCTGCTGACCCTGCAAGCTTTTATACCGGAGATATCGCCAGGGCGATCGCTCGCGATATGGCGAACAACGGAGGCATCATTACCCTCGAAGACCTGAAAAACTACACCCCGATCTGG
>JALOON010000081.1 GCA_025454405.1 Oscillatoriaceae cyanobacterium Prado104
CTGTGCCTGGTAACGCAGATCCGCGAGGCAGAGCCTCGCCTGCACAAAGCGAGGCAGAGCCTCGCGACATGGGTTCCCAGGCACAGCCTGGGAACCAGTATTTACTCGTTACTCGTTACCAGGCACAGCCTGGTAACGCAGATCTGCGAGGCTCTGCCTCGCCTGCACGAAAACGCGAGGCAGAGCCTCTAGACATGGGTTCCCAGGCAGAGCCCGGAAACCAGTTAACAAGGTTTTTAGAAAGTTGACAGCGAACAATTAGCAGCAGATAATCTATCTCAATTGTCAAATATCTGCTGTTAAGAACAGATTAAAAAAATTAGGCGTAAAAAATCCAATGCATCGCAATAATAACAACAAAAATTTACTGTTACGAACAGTATTGTTATTCCCAGCATTTATCCATTTGTCGATAAGTGCGATCGGGCTATTTCTCAGTCTCTGGATCGTCCTCCCAGCACCCATTTTTTTCCTGTATCCTTTAGCGGTGGGAGCGCCAGAAATCAGTCCTTGGTTGGCGGTTATCAATACGATCGCCCTGTCGCTAACTCTTTTGAAAAAACCTAAGATTCAAGCCTACAATATTTTATTAATCTGCAACCTGTCAGCCGTCATTCTGAGCCTGCTACCCTTAATTCAATTCCCAGCAACTAATGCGAAGATAGCTACTCAAATGCAAGCTGTTTTGGGGAGAAACTATTTAGCAGCTATTCCTGAAGTCGATCGCGCGCAACTGCGCCCTCAACCTTTTATTTTAACAGATTCATTCAGAGGAATTTCGCTCGAAAAAGTTAGGATCGATCGAGATATTGTATTTGCCAATCCAGACGGAATTTCACTGAAAATTAACCTTTACCGCCCGGTGCAAACTGGCAAATATCCAGCGATTGTTACGATCTACGGAGGTGCTTGGCAGAGGGGCAATCCCGATTACAATGAGGAATTCAGCCGCTATATGGCCGATCGAGGTTATTGCATTATCGCCATTGATTACCGCCACGCTCCCAGATATCGATTTCCTGCTCAGATTGAGGATGTAGAAACCGCTCTTGCTTATATCAAAACTCATGCAGTTGATTGGGAAATCGATCGCGATCGAATTGCTCTGATGGGAAGATCTGCAGGCGCTCATTTAGCAATGCTAGCTGCATATAATTCCAGCATACTTCCAGTTCGATCGTTAGTCAACTACTACGGACCAAATGACTTGATTGCGGGATATAATGACCCACCTTTTCCCGATCCGATCGACGTTAGAGCAGTCTTGCGTTCTTTTTTGGGAGGAGGGCCAGAGGAACTCAACGAACTTTACCGTCGGGCTTCTCCGATTAATTATATCAAGCCGAATCTTCCCCCTTCCTTACTGGTTTATGCAGGTCGCGATCGCATAGTTAAAGCGAAGTTTGGTCGATCGCTCTACCAACGTTTGCAAGCTGCGGGCGATCGTGCTATTTTGCTAGAAATTCCTTGGGCAGAACACGCCTTTGATGCAGTTTTTAACGGCCCGAGCAATCAACTTGCTTTGTATTATACAGAACGTTTTTTAGCTGCGAATTTGAAGTCTGCCGTACTCCAACCAATTAAGTGAACTACCTACACTGAAGAGCGAGTAAGTGCAAGCTGCTGGCGCATTCTTAAAATTAAAACATTCTCAGACACATTCATGAAGATCGACAAACTGTATATTAGCGTTGTATATTAGCGTAAGGTGCGCAGTGCGCACCCTACAAGACCTAACATTAGCGAATTACCCGCCCCGATAAGGATTTAAACTAACGGGAATTTCCGAAAAGATTAGGCTCCGATCGCGCTATACTTCTGAATGATTGTGGCTAAATCCGGTATGCCATTTTCCAAGTAATTCTTAGCTGATGGGCGGAGTTTGCCATAGACACCTTTAACAACTGCTCTGGTACTTTTTTCGGCCTTTTTGTCGCTGATTTGGAGCAATTCATCAGCCACTTTAGACTTTCTTTCACTCAGATATTCGACAGGGCTGCCGTTGTTTACTGCTTCATTCCACATCGGATCCAGCGCGATCGAAACTTCTGGCAAAAGTTGATAAAGAACTTGCGCGCAATAATCAGCCCGTATCCCCTTAATAGTAGAGTAGGCAGCTTTCAGAGCCAAACCGCCCAATCCTGGCGCTGCTGCCACTTGTTTGTCTATCAAACCTACACAGTCATCAACAACGTTGTGTATGTTCTTTTCACTCAATAGAATATCGCTAAGTCCCATTTTCACTCTGCTCGATCTAATACTCAAGGTGCTATTTAACTTTGAGCTCCACCTGGGGAGCACGTATCTATTTTGAGCCTTTACTTGCCATTAGACAAGTTAGCTCAACTCATTGATATACTCACCGCCCGCTGGCGTCGGTGATTCTTGACACTTCATCGAGTGATGCTGCTTTTGGCAGTCGTAGCCTCTGGTTTAGCGTCCATTTAGAGTCGTGGCGATATCTCTCCCGACTTTATCTAGCTTGTCATGCTAACAGAATTATTAATTCGATCGCTCGCCTGGGAGGGGGTACGCCCCATCGGACAGTAAGGTTTGTAGTAAGGACTTTAGTCCTATCTTTTTGCGGACTTAAGTCCGCACTACAAACTTTTTTTGCTCGATCGACTTCCTTAAATATTGATACTTTGAGGAATTCTAGACGGCAGCAAATACTCGTATGGCATCAACCTGTCAGACTGTTTGTTTCTCTCATTAATTGCGCTCTCAATATTTTGCAGTTCGCCCTGAAATTTGTTCAAAGCAGCTTGCACTTCAGCGCGTTCGGGAAAAGCTGATGGCAGGTATTTACCTAGTTGCGTGTAATAAACAGAACCCAGGAAATAAAGTGTATTTATCTGGGTTTGAGCCTGACCTATCGATGGCAAACCCTTGATAAAACTCTCCGAATCTTGAGTATTTGTCGGCGCTGGAAGATAGCGAGCAGCAGGAAATGCTGGCACGTACACCATCAACTTTTCTTGCGGGAAATTAACGGCTGCGTGTTGGGCGCTAGCTGTAAAAATTAACGTCGAAACTACACGGACTAAATAATCTCGCGTTTCAATTTTTCCCGGACTTCCCTCGCCGAAATTTTGCAACCGCCCTCCTGTTAAAGATGTTAATGTAGCTGCCCATTTCTGTAAATCAGCATCTGCTTGAATCGCCGAGTCGTTGCTGTAGTAGATGCTCAAATAATCGCTCACCCAACTTTCGATCGCGTTCCAAATTAGCAAACCGTCATCTCGATAGGGATAAGTAGGTAATTTATTAGCGTCCATCACACCGCGACTGACTAAAGTTTGGGGAAAAGATACGCGATCGAAGTTAAATAAATAACTCTGCGCTCCTTTTACTGCCAGCGATTGTTCGTCGCCGATACTGCTAGCAAACAGCGAGTCTACAGTCCCTCCAGGCGCTACTAAAATGGCATGAGCGCCGTAATTAATCAGTACCGTACCTTCAAAATGAGGTTGCAGCAGATTTTTTAAATGATGGTTGTCTGGTAAGTTGTTAGTTGGGACAATAAAAGGCTCAACAACTAGGTGAGTTCTGCCTAAGTGAGAAATCATTTCATGGTAGGTACTATCCGCCATCATCGTGATGCTTTTAGCTGTCATCCAGGGTTCCCCTTCACTGCCAGCATCTAGAGGAGTAAACATCACCCAATCGCAGCTAACTGTCGTTTTCTGGTAACTAATTGCTACGGGAAATAAAGAGCGAGATGGATGGTTGACTGGCGGTACTGCAAACAGCGCTACAGGTGAAGCAGGATACTTTTGTTGTTGCAGGTTTTGACTGATATAAGAACCACTAACCAAAGCATCTAACAGGGTGTAGTCTGCTACATACAGCCGACTCTCTGCCAGGGCTGCTGCGAGATTGTCCCTGACTTGAAATTTAGCAGCGATATCTTGATATTGCTCTTCAGTAATTGGCAAGCGGGAATCATTGCTTTTGAATTGTTCGAGCATCACTGGGTTTGCTCCGGCTACCTGCAGGTAAGCAAATATCTCATCTTGTTGGAATGTACCGGCAATTGCTGGTTTGTCGATAACTTTAAATAGCTTGTCGTAATCGTCTAAATTTGGAGAACCGGGCGATGACTCTAAAGTTGCGTTTTCATCATCGGCTAATTCTGCTAACTTAGCAGCATATTTAACAATTTGTTTGAGACTGTCTGCGATCGAATCTTCCTCAGACTCAAGACGGTGCGTTGCTGTTTCTAAAAACTGACCGATATGCAGTTCTATTGCTTGAAAGTCTTCTTCAATCTCGGATAAAATATTGTTCGATCGAGTTGCTTGTCGGTGAGATGCTTGCAGCCTCTCATCAACTCGAGAATTCTCACAGAGTTCTTTTAATGCAGATTCCAGTTTGACAACCAGCTCTTTTAATTCTGCCGGATTTTTGCGCTCTCGAATCTCGCTAGCAATCTCCTTTAAAGTTTCGGTACTTTCAAATTGATTTTTGACAAACGAGCTATTTGCCAGAATTATCCCCACAGCAGTTAGGACTGATGCTATCCACTGGAGACTGGGGCGTTCGTGTTTGGCGAGCAGTGGAATCGGTACAGAAATACCCGGTATTTCAATCTGCTCGACATCGGTAATCGCTAAAGGACTTAAATAATTGTAGTTGTATTGATAGCTATATTCTGGAGATGCGATCGTTTTTCTCGATTCCAGAAAACTCTGCAATAATTTCACTAAATCTCTGACATTCAACTGTTGCGGGAATTTTTTTTTTCGATTTACTTGAGACATTTTTTCTCCTGAAATTGTGAGGATTTGCATTCAGCTCGCAGTAGAGCGCGCACTGCGCACCCTACGTGTATAGTGCGAGTGCAAGTTCTGTTTGAAACAAAACTCAAAAGAATTCGCGCTTAAATTACTCTGTATCTTGATGCACGATCGAACCAATAAATCCTATTTTCTCCCTTCTTAATTTAATCGTCAAGGTGCCGATCGACCTTAAGAGCGATCGAATCCGCCTATCTATTTCGAGCCTTTACACACCATGACATCAGTGTTTTCCAGACTAGCGAATTCATGTAGCTCGGCTTGCGAGCGGGGAGGTTCGCGCTAAATGCGGTAAGGTGCCCCTACAGCAGCAAGTACAGGCGCAATTCTTGTCATGCAGTAATATGAAACAGCAGCGCCAAACTAAAGAAAAATTCATCTATTGGGCTAAAAGTAACGGGTTTTTGGTTGTTGCAAGAGAAGGCAAAACTAAAGGCGATGAATACGAAAGCAATGTCGATATCGTCATGGCAATGGATGCCGTTGAATTAGCTTTAGAAATCCGCCCGGATAACGCAATTTACAAAAAACTCAACATAGATGGCTTTAATTATGCCTATCTACTTACAAAGTGAGAATGAGGACTTAAGTCCTCACTACAAACCTATTTTCCGAACCTATTTTATCCGAGGCCGATCGAGCTGTCGGCTACTGAGGTAAACTGAATCAGATTCGGTGACACATCTTTTACCAAACCCAAAATATTTCCGGTGCTGGCTTCCCTAATTATTGTCGCTCTAGTATTCAGAATTCTAAACTCCAGAGTTACGGGTACTCCCGGAGGCAAAGGTCCGCTGCTGTCGTAATCTCTGGCATCACCAATTGTTAAAAACCTTTCGGTTAAAACAATGTCATTGCGCGTCAATCCTCCGGCAAGTCCGATGACATCACCTTCTGCTGGATTGTAGTCGAGAATAAAATCAGCAGGCACTTGTTCTACATTATTAGGAAAAGAGTTAGGAGGAGGCGGTTGAGTCGAACCGATTTCCCGCGAAGTTGCTCCCGCTTCTCTTCTGAGTACGAATAAATCTGTACCTTCGCTACCCCAAAGCCTGTCAATTCCGGCGTCACCAATTAAAGTATCGTTGCCGCTATTTCCTACTAAAGCATCGTTACCTTGACCGCCTCTTGCAAAATCATTTCCGGTGCCTCCATAGAGGATGTCAAAGCCTTGATTGCCGTTAAGGATATCACTAGCGCATTCCCCGTAAATGATGTCAAAATCTTGACCGCCGCGGATCGTATCGCTACCGCAGCCTCCGATTAGCGTATCTTGGCCGGAGTTGCCGTTCATCTGTTCGGAGGCGCTGGAACCCCGAATAAAATCGTTGCCCGCTAGAGCTCGCAAGCCTCCTGGAAAGTTGCGCAGGATGCCGTTTGCTAATTGAAATGCGTCATCGTTTGGGGTGAGGTCAAAAAAGTTGGGATCGGTAATGGAATTTGGTAAAGGCGCTGTCAGCAGTCGGATGTTCGGCGGATCTGTAATATTTGGATCGGAGTTGTCTGCTGATGCTTGAATTTGTCCGAGAGTATTTTCTAACATAGTAGAATTATCCTGGTGCGATCGACCCTATTGACTGTTTGATTTATGAAAAAGTTCCTCAACTATTTCTCTGAATCAGGCGGAAACCGGGTTGTTGCGAAAATCTTGGATATTTGTCTTTAATTTCGATGAAAACCCGGTTTCTTTACTAATAGATGATAACAACCGAGTTAAATCGGCTGTTTGCAGCGCATTATACTAAAGCCGGATTAGATAAACCTTTATTGTCATTGCGAGCGCAAGCGAAGCAATCGCAAAAGCTCTGCCAATGATGGAGGATTTATCAATGTCAAGAAATCAAGCTATCGACCCCCAAAAAAACAAAAATTTTTGGCGTTATCATTAAAAAGAGTTAAGCCAACAACTGTTAAATTTGAGATAGGAGAGAACATTATGACATACGATTATGACTTGTTTGTCATAGGTGCGGGTTCCGGCGGATTGGCGAGTTCCAAACGAGCGGCATCCTACGGCGCAAAAGTAGCGATCGCGGAAAATGATTTAGTAGGAGGAACCTGCGTAATTCGCGGCTGCGTGCCGAAAAAATTGATGGTTTATGCTTCCACATTTTCGCACCTTTACGAAGATGCGATCGGCTACGGTTGGAGTAGTTTCCTTGAAAAAGCCGGAGTCGAATTAATCTCGGGATACGCCAAATTTGCAGACCCCCATACCGTTGAAGTTGGTGACAGAAAAATCACTGCTGCTAAAATCTTAATTGCCGTCGGCGGTGAAGCGCACAAAATCGAAGTTCCCGGTATCGAACACGCGATTACTTCCCGCGAAATGTTCTTGCTAAAAGAGCAACCGAAGCGGCTGGCAATTTTGGGAGGCGGCTACATCGGCGTCGAATTTGCCTGCATCATGAACGGGTTGGGAACTGAAGTAACTCAAATCATCAGGCGCGATCGCATTTTGCATGACTTTGACGAAGATATTCGCAGCAACGTGCAGGATGGAATGACCAAACACGGCATCAAATTTGTCACGGGAAGCTCGATCGAATGGATTGAGAAAACTGGCGAATGTTTGCAGGTAAAAGTGTGGGGAAAATCCCAAGAAATCTTAACAGTAGATGCGGTTTTGTGCGCTACCGGACGGTTGCCCAACTTGGAAAAATTGGGTTTAGAAAAGGCAGGTGTAGAAGTCGATAACGGCGCGATCGCAGTTACCAAAGACAGCCGTACCAGCCAACCGCACATTTTTGCAGTGGGAGATTGCACGAATCGGATTAATTTAACACCAGTTGCGATCGCCGAAGGACGAGCTTTTGCAGATACGGAATTCGGCAACAATCCGAGAGCAATTACTCACGAAAATGTGCCATCAGCGGTATTTTCGCAGCCGGAAGCTGCTACGGTTGGCTTAAGTGAAGGGGAAGCGAGAGAGAAATTCGGGGATTCAATTAAATGCTATACGGCTAAGTTTCGACCGATGTTTCATGCTTTGACAGGTGCAGATGAAAAGACTTTTATCAAGTTAGTTGTTGAGACTAATACTGACAGAGTTTTAGGAGTGCATGTGGTGGGAAAAGATGCCGCCGAGATTGTTCAAGGGATGGCGATCGCGGTTAATATGGGAGCTACGAAAAAAGATTTCGATGCGACGATTGGCATTCACCCATCGACTGCTGAAGAGTTTGTTACTTTGCGGTAATTAAAACGAAGTTGTCGGGACTGTCAGGGGTTTAAACCCACAGCGAGTAGCTCAAGTCAGTTGAAATAGAGCTCTTGCACCATAGTCAACAATCCTGTAGGGGCGGGTTCGCCAACATATTTAAACGCAGCAGATATGTTAAATAAACCCGCCCCAACCCCATGAAAAACCCCAATTGACATTGCTGCAAAATGTCGGTTGAAACCGACTGAATAATTTATTGTTAAGGACAGTTTTTTGTCGGTTCGATCGCGCGCATTCAGACCAAAGAAACCGGGGTTTTTGGGGATTTCAGGCTGCGACGAATATTTTCGCAAAAACCCGGTTTCTGCCTAATTTAAGATTTAAAATTCATGAGTTATTCAAGCGAACACGATCCAATTTTAGCATTTTATCTCGGTCAACAGCCAAATTCGCAAGGTCGGGCGATCGAGGATATTTGGTCGTGGAATTGCGAGAATCTGGAATCGGTACACAATTACATTCAATGGCTGTTTCCACTCAGGGAAAAAAGCCGCTTTAATACCAACGCTCCTACTTTGAGCGATCGAGCGATTCAAGCTTTTAGAACCAGCGATGAGTTAAGAAATCGCTTAGCCAAGTCTTTAAAAATCATGCTGGCATTTTACGGGCTGGAATGCCTCGAAGGGCAAGACGGAAAAATTGTCATTGTTAAATCTGGGGAATATTTGTCAAGAAGTCGAGAGTGGCTTGAAAGATTCAATCACAATTACCTGCGCCTGACTAGGATTCTGACAAGTTTGAGAATTTTGGGATTGGAAAATTATGCTGTAGCTCTTTTCAGATGTTTGGATGAGATCTATAAGGAAAATCAAGAAAATATTGGCGGGGAAACTTATAGTTATTGGAAAAATGCTGTTAATAGTTGACAGTTGTTCGGGAGTTTTGAGTTTTGAGTTTTGAGTTTTGAGTTGAAGAAAAGTTTTGAGTTGTTCGGGAGTAGGGGCGAAGCGTAGCGGAGGGGGTGCCCCCGTGCCCGCCCAGGATTTTGAGTTTTGAGTTAAAGACAGTTCTTAATTCAAAACTCAAAACTTAAAACTCAGAACTTCCCCCCTCCCCCCCTCCCCTTTTTTTCGACTGTTTGAACCTTTTTCGCGCTTGTCCGGTCTAAACCCCGCAGATAACGAACTGGTGAGGGAGACTTCACAGGTGTTAGCTGTGCCAGCCAATGTTTTAACCGACGACTGTTCCGACTCGGACTTAGTTGCTGGGTGTTTAAAGGGCGATCGTACTTGTTTTCGCTACCTTTACCAACGCTACCAACAGAAAGTCAGGTCAACTCTTTACCAACTCTGCGGGCCCTCACTTCTCGACGATTTAGTGCAAGAAGTCTTCCTGCGAGTCTGGAAAGGATTGCCCCATCTCAAGCACAAGGAAAACTTTGCTACTTGGCTTTATCGCATTACTTGGAATGTAGCATCATGGAGGATTTTATTGTCAAAGATAATACCTCTGATTTAATGAAGTTGCACTATCAAGATTTAGTGCAGCGGGCCTTGGCACAATTGAGCTTTGAACACCGCAGCGTTTTAGTGCTGCACGATTTAGAAGATATCCCGCAAAAAGAAGTAGCTCAAATTTTGGAACTGCCGCCGGGAACTGTCAAATCTCGCGTGTTTTACGCGCGCAATGCTGTACGGCAATTTTTGCAAAAAGAGGGGGTGCGCGAACTGTGAATGATGACAATAGCGACAAAAAGTTAGTTGATTTTTTGAAGCAATATCGCCCGGATATTCCCGATGCTGCACCGGATTTAGAGCAAAAATTGCTGGCGGCTTTAGATAGAGATGGGGTCGATCGCCCCCAAATCTATCGCCAGGAAATGCCATGCAATTCGACCGAGAAAAGGTCGGGGATTCTATCGATCGCCAAATGGGTTGTCCCGCCCGCGATCGCTGCTGGTTTGCTAGTTTCTTGGACTAGCTACCGCCTGCTATTTCCCGCACCAATTAACCAGGAAGAAACCGCAAATTTAGAAGCATTTCTCATCAATAACTGGGAAGGTGTAGCAAACTGTTCTCACGGGGAACTTGCGGGCGATCGAACGCAAACAGACTGGTTAAATCTTGCTGTTACCGCTGACACCGAACTGCCAACCAATAACTAATTTCAAAGAGGTAACTTTCATGTCAATTAGCCGCATTTCTGCGATCGCTATGTTAATGTTTGCCATTGGCAGCACGGGCGCTGCAATAGCCGTTCCCAATCCCGCACTATCGCAAACTATCGCGCAAAATCAACAGCAAAATCAACGCGGTGGCAAAGAAGGCAGGTTGTTTGAACAACTAAATTTAACTGCCGAACAAAAGCAAAGAATGCAAGCAGTTCGCGATCGTTACAAAGACCAACTTTCCCAGCGCAGGCAAGCAGTCCGCCAAGCCAGACAAGAATTAGAAAATATGATGTCCGGCAACCAGGCAAATGCCAGCCAAATGCGCGACAAGCACCGCCAAGTTATGGCATTGCGCCAACAGTTGGAAGAGGTACAATTTGAAAGCATGATGGCAATGCGAGAAGTTCTCACAGCCGAACAGCGCAGCCGTTTGGCTCAATTAATGCAGCAGAGGCGGCAAACTGTCAGAAATCGGGTGCAAAATCGCCAACAACCGCAATAAACCGTTTTTATTATAATCTTTTTCAGAGAGATTTGGTAATTGGTAATTGGTAGTTGGGAATTGGTAGTTGGGAATTGTGAATTGCTAATTGCTAATTGTTAATTGCTAATTATTTGAGATTGTACCTCATGCTTCATGAGAAAGGCTATTGGGTCATCGATCGGACCTAATATAAAGTGTCAAAAATCACCGCCCTTATAGAGCGGTGATTTTGTCAAAAGACTCAAACTATAGGGTGTGGGGATTCCCGCTGAGTTAGCTAAATCCCTCTTGGATTCGAGGTAGTGCCACCCACAATCGGTTCTGTGAGTGAATCCCACCAGTTCTTGGTGTTATCGATCGCATTAAGATCGGGTAACAAACCAGCACGTAAGTTGGCAAATAAATCAGGGATAGTTAGGCTGCTAGGGCTAGCTCCCCCGCTGACAGAGTTGGTGATGAAATTGCTCGTATCGAGATTACTGTCGATCGCACTAGCCGAACGAAAATCAGTCAATGGATCGGAGACAGTGCTCGCTGCTGCTAAGGGAGCCACCGGAGGAGGAGGTGCAACATCGTTATCTGTGATGTTCAAAACGGCGGTGCTTTGCGTTCCGATCGAGGCATTGCCTGTCGGGCTGCCCAAAGTTAAGCTGACTGTTTCGTCACCCTCTACCAAGGTATCTTCCGCGATCGGAACAAGCACGGTTTTGGGTGCAACGTCCCCAGCGGCAAAATTGACAACAATCGGAGTATTGGTGTAATCAGCAGGGGATGTTGCAGTACCGTCAGCCAAACTCACCGTCGCTGACACCGCACCCGTGCTGGCGCCCGTGCGCGTCACCCTCACGGCTGCTACCGGCGTTCCATCTTCGTTGACGGTAAAGGTAGAAGCACTAAATTGCAGGGTGCTGTCATTGTCTATGATGTTCAAAAGGGCGGTGCTTTGGGGGCCGATCGCAGCATTACCTGTCGGGCTGCCCAGAGTTAAATTGACATTTTCAGTACCCTCTGCCAAGGTATCCTCAGCGATTGGAATGGTGACGGTTTTGGGCGAGATGTCCCCAGGGCCAAAATTGACAACAACCGGAGCATTGGTGTAATCAGCAGGGGATGTTGCAGTACCGTCGGTTGCAGTCACCGTAGCTGACACCGCACCAGCGCTGCTGCCAGTGCGAGTGACTCTCACGGCTGCCACCGGCGTTCCATCTTCGCTGACACTAAAGGTAGGGTTGCTAAATTGCAGGAGACTGTCATTATCTACGACGTTCAAAGTGGCAGTGCTTTGCGTTCCGATCGCGGCGTTACCTGTCGGGCTGCCCAAGGTTAAGTTGACAGTTTCGGTCCCCTCGAACAAGGTATCGTTGACGAGCGGAATGATGACTGTTTTGGGTGAGACATCCCCGGTAGGAAAATTGACAACGATCGGAGCATTGTTGTAATCAGCAGGAGATGTCGCAGTACCGTCGGCCAAACTCACCGTAGCCGACACAGCGCCAGCGCTAGCACCATTGCGAGTAACTCTCACGGCTGCGATCGGCGTTCCATCTTCGCTGACACTAAAGGTAGGATTGCTAAATTGCAGGATGCTGTCATTGTCGATGATGTTCAAAGTGGCAGTGCTTTGCGAGCCAATTGTCGCGTTGCCTGTTGGGCTGCCCAAAGTTAAGCTGAGATTTTCCGTACCCTCTAACAAGGTATCGTTGACGATCGGAATGGTGATGGTTTTGGGTGCGGTGTCCCCATTGGCAAAATTAACTGCGATCGGAGCATTGTTGAAGTCACCGGGAGCAACAGCAGTACCGTTGGCCAAGCTCACCGTGGCTGACACAGCGCCAGCGCTGCTGCCAGTGCGAGTGACTCTCACGGCTGCGATCGGCGTTCCATCTTCGCTGACACTAAAGGTAGGATTGCTAAATTGCAGGCTGCTGTCGTTGTCTAGGATGTTCGCCGTAGCGGTGCTTTGCGTGCCAATTGTCGCATTGCCTGTCGGGTTAGCCAAGGTTAAGTTGAGAGTTTCAGTACCCTCTACCAAAGTATCGTTGACGATGGGAATGGTGACGGTTTTGGGTGCGAGATCCCCAGAGGCAAAATTGACAGTAATCGGAGTACCGGTGTAATCGCCTGGGGCAACAGCAGTACCGTCAGTCAAGTTTACCGTGGCTGAAACGGCACCAGAACTGCTACCGGTGCGAGTAACGCTCACGGTGGTTACAGGCGTGCCATCTTCCCTGATGCTATAAGTAGGAGCGCTAAATTGCAGGCTGCTATCGTTGTCTGTGATGTTCAACGTTGCCGTGCTTTGCGTGCCAATTACCGCATTGCCTGTCGGGTTAGCCAAGGTTAAGTTGACTGTTTCGTTACCTTCCACCAAAGTATCGTTGGTAATGGGAATCGTGACGGTTTTGGGTGCGGTGTCCCCAGCAGCAAAATTGACAACTATCGGAGTGTTGGTGTAATCATCAGGGGCTGTCGCAGTACCGTCAGTCAAGTTTACCGTGGCTGAAACCGCACCCGTGCTTGCGCCCGTGCGCGTTACCGTTACCGCTGCGATCGGCGTTCCATCTTCGTTGACGCTGTAAGTAGGGTTGCTAAATTGCAGGCTGCTGTCGTTGTCTGTGATGTTCAACGTTGCCGTGCTTTGCGTGCCGATTGTCGCATTGCCTGTCGGATTGGTCAAGCTTAAGCCGACAGTTTCAGTACCTTCTACCAAAGTATCGTTGACGATCGGAATCGTGATAATTTTGGGTACGGCGTCGCCCGCGGCAAAATTGACAGCAATCGGAGTACCGGTGTAATCGCCAGGGGCTGTCGCTGTACCGTCGGCCAAGTTTACTGTGGCTGAGACTGCGCCTGCGGTGCTACCTACGCGAGTGACTCTTACGGCTGCACTTGTCGTCCCATCTTCGTTGACGGTAAAGGTGGGGGCGCTAAATTGCAGGCTGCTATCGTTGTCGATGATGCTCAAACTAGCGGTGTTTTGCGTGCCGATGGTTGCACCACCTGTCGGGGTACCCAAACTTAAGTTAACAGTTTCGTTACCCTCTACCAAAGTATCGTTGACGATCGGAATAACTACGGTTTTAGTTGTGGTATCCCCATCAGCAAAATTAACTGCGATCGGAGTATTTGTGTAATCGCCTGGGGCAACAGCAGTACCGTCGGCCAAGCTCACCGTAGCCGATACTGCGCCAGCGCTGCCACCGGTGCGCTTTACCCTGACGGCTGCTACCGGAGTCCCATCTTCTCGGACGCTGTAGGTAGCGGCAGTAAATTGCAGGATACCGGAATTGTCATTGTCGGCAATGTTCAAAGTGGCGGTGCTTTGCGTTCCCAGGGTGACGCGGCTGCTGCCGGTGGGGTTGGTCAAGCTTAAGTTGACGGTTTCAGTACCCTCTACCAAAGCATCATCGACAATGGGAATGGTGACGGTTTTGGGTGCGGTGTCCCCATCGGCAAAATTGACGGCGATCGGAGCATTGTTGTAGTCACCGGGGGCTGTCGCAGTGCCATTAGTGAGGTTGACGGTAGCTGAGGCGGTGCCGGCGCTGCTGCCAGTGCGAGTGACTGTCACTGCGGCAACCGGTGTCCCGTTTTCGTTGACGGTAAAGGTTGGAGCGCTAAACTGCAGGTTAACGGCGTCTTCTGTCCCTTGATATTCAACACTCCGCACCAGGTAGTCGGAACTATCATCTTTGAAGGAGGTGGCGGTGTAGGCCGCGGTGGGGCTATCGTAGGCTTTGGCGGAGAACCGCAGTTCGTCAAAAGTAATGTTGCTTAGAGGATTGGCTTCGATCTTGAATTTGAAACTGCCATCGGTACGATCGCCAATTAAAGTCACTCCCTCTGCAGATACACCGATCGGTTTTGGAGCGCTCGGTGCGTTGATGCGAGTGATAGTAAAATTGGAGGCGGGTACCAGAGTTCCATTATTAAAGATTTGCAGCAAACCAACTTCATTGCCTTGATCTCCAACTCCCGGACTGGTTTTGGGACTCAATGCACTCAGGTCGATCGTGGCGCTAGTGATGTCTTGATTATCTGCCCATTTTAGCTTCAGTGCCTGAGATTGATTTGTATTGGGGTTGTGGTTGATTTCTGCCCGAACTTTACTTGTATCTGTGAACCAACCATCGTAAGCAGATGGAACGCCAATACCGGCGCTGCTGCCGTAACTCAACCAACTTTTAGGGTTTTCGTTAGTGGCTAAGGTGAGGTTGATTCTTGGCGGTGGTAGGCCATTTGGTGATTAACTCGTTGATGGTGGTGTAATTAGTCGTTTGACCTAAAAAACCATTGATGGGAGTAGCCATAGTTTCTGTTTGATGATGAGTAATTAAGGATTAGAAGTAACTGAAAACCCGAGATTGGGCTTTCTTGATAGTTACCAATCTCTGCCAGAAAAATTTCGTCATAAGTACGTGCAGGTAGAGCGAGTAAAAATCCTCAGAATGCCCAAATGCTTGCGCCACAAGCATCTGAAGGATCGATCGCCCCGATCGTCTGTTTCTTGTAACTACTTGCACCTACTTAATAGACATACCTAACTTTCACGTTCTATAACTTCGATCCGGAAAAATGTCTAATATTTTTTTCAGATTTCTAAACAGCGGGTTTTCCGCATTTGTAGGGAAAGATTGTCTAATTCTCGCAATATGTAGAGTTTATCTGGAATATGTAGAGTTTATCTGGAAAATCATCACAATATCTGAATGTGCCAGTAAATCCACTTAATTAAATGCTAGATACAAATAGCTAAAAAGTTTTCAATCTGAGTATTCTTCCCGATTCCTGATTCCCAATCCTTGATTCTTTCTATAGCAATCGCTAAGACGGTTCGGACATTGTTGCACGCGGACATTGGATCTATATTCCTAGATCTAGCAACCGCATCCGGCGGAACCTGACAAGATCGATCGCCCGAACTCTCGCTATTATCGAGAATGGAGTGTGGGGTTTCGGGGCAGAAAAGAATGCCCGTTTCTACCCCCTCAGCTATTAAAACAGACTCAGAAGGTCTTGAATACCTCCTAAGTCTGTAGCGCGATTGAATGTAGATGCCATTGTCAGTCACTCACCAATTTGTCGGGCAGCAAACTAACTTAAACTCCCACAGGTTGAGGTTTTTTCTCAGTAACAACCTTGATTACCCGTTCGGCAATTGCTTCTTGAATCCCGCGATCTAAATCGCTGGTAAATCCAACGCAAGAGCAATTGATTTCACCCAAAACATACTTATCGTTGCCGTTTTCATCCCAATCGAGCATGAAATCAGCCGTCCAAATTAACGGCTCTTCATATCCGCCTAATTTACCCATCACCGTCGGCAGTTTGGCGAGGAACATATCGACGAGAGTTTGCCATTTAGAAGGGTCGTCGTAGGTGTATTTTGCACCGGAAAATAAGGTAGCAGAGAAGGCATCAGCGGAATCGTGCGGCTTCTTGTGTACCACAAAAATTGGCTTGTCGCCAACCATTAAAATCCGAATTTCACCTTCTTTAATCCGAGGCATGAAGCGCATATCAACCAACATACCATTTTCACCCACAATGTACTGAGTGCAGAATTCCATGAACGCGCCTAATTCGTGATATTCTACGTGGTTGTCAACCGCTTCGGTGCATTTAATTTTGGTATCGAGGGGCAAGGGTTTGCCTTGTTCGTAAGGGCGTTCGTCAACAACTTCAACGCGCCAGATTCCTTCACCCGTCGAACCCCGGTTTTGTTTGAGCACCCGTTGAGTAATTGAAACCGTGGTGGGGAAGTTTTCTTTTAACGCTTCAACAGTGTAATAAGCTAAAGTGTCTTCCGGTACTAATCCGGTGTCGGTGATTTTGCACAGGGCATCTTTTGCTCCATAATTCAACATGGCATCGGGATGCGGCATTCCCTGTACGCCTGCTGCACTTAAAGCGCGTAACAGGTCAAAATAAGTGGATTCTCCGCCGGGAATATTGCCTGGATTGATGCGGCTGACATAGGCATCTGCATTGTCGGAGACATATTTAAAAATTTCATACTTCTTGTCATCAGAATAAAAGATGACTTCAGCATTCCAGCCTTTTGCTTTCAAAGCATTAATCATTGGCATCGTATCTTTGCGGTGGCCGTCGGGACCTTTGTCGGAACCACCTTGAACTTCAAAAAAAACGATGTTCTTTTTCATGAGACTCTGCTACCTTGCTATTTTTCTTTAGAGTTTCGATGGGCGCAAAAATACACCAGATCCATTTAAACTTTTTAATTAATTATATCTTTGTATCCCTTATCACTATTTAAGATTTATTTCCAATTTAAAGTATTTCTTTAGATTCCGTGTAGTGCTTGTCATATCTAGCTTTTTCGCTTTTTGAACCCAAAAGATCCCACCTAATCTTTGAATTTTCTTTAGCTTTCGATCGAGGAATGAAAATCCTAAGTTTTACTAGCGTTTTACCGATCCTGAATGAACTTGGCGAACTGTTACAGAATGCTGAGATCGACTAAGCTAAGTGAAAAACTGTAAAAACTTAAATTAAATAAATATTAAATAAGCCTGTTGTAGGGACGCAGCAGCGATGTGTCTGAAAATACCAGGACTTGCGCGCAGCCCCGATATGCAGTGTTTTGCCCGATCGATACCAGCATCGCCCTCAAAATTGTTGCATAATATATTAATTACAACGTGCAGTTTTGAGTTACGATCGATACTTGACAAATGCAATATTTTTGTTGATGATTTTACCAGCTAATTCCAGTTACATTTACTTGCACGGATTTGCTTCAAGCCCCGATTCGGCAAAAGCTAATTATCTGCGCGATCGATTTGATTCTCTGGGAATTGACCTCAAAACTCCCGATCTCAATCAAAACGATTTTTCCCATCTCACTCTCACCAGGCAGTTGCAGCAAATAGAAACAGAATTTTTTCCACCCCAAATTTCCCCAACTAGCCTGAATAATGAAGTGCAAAAAGAGGTAGCCGAGGTAACAGTAATTGGGTCAAGTTTTGGGGGGCTGACAGCCGCGTGGCTGGCCCAGCGACAATTGGCGGTAAAACAAATAGTTTTGCTGGCACCAGCTTTTCAATTTCTATCTCACTGGCTGCCAATGCTGGGACAGCAACAGTTGGAAAAATGGCAATCCGAGGGATATTTATCGGTTTATCACTACGGCGAACAGCGCTATTTGCCGTTAAGTTACCGTTTCGTGTCAGAAATGGCTCAATATCCCGAAGAAAAATTAATGCGATCGGTCCCTGCATTAATCCTGCACGGCAAGCATGATACAATAATACCGATTCAAGCTAGCAGAAATTTTGCCGCCAACCGTCCCTGGGTGCAATTAATAGAATTAGAAGACGATCACTCCTTGGGAAATGTCTTAACAACAATTTGGGAAGCGATTCAAAATTTTTGCCAGTTCAAAAATTAAAATTAGGTTAATTTCTGAGTTTCAGGAAAAGCGAATGTTGGAACAAGATCGATCGACCCGCACTTTAGCCGTTGACATCGGCGGTAGCGGCATTAAAGTTATGGTTTTGAACGAAAAAGGCGAACCTCAAACGGAACGAAACCGCCTCGAAACTCCTCAACCGCCGAAACCGGAACCGATACTAGAAGCGATCGCATCCTTAGCAGGAACGCAGGGAGAATTCGATCGAGTATCTGTCGGTTTCCCCGGAGTCGTGCGCCTGGGCGTCATCAAAACCGCAGTAAATTTAGATCCATCTTGGATCGATTTTGACTTAGAAACTACCCTCAAAGATCGGTTGGGAAAACCCGCGCGAGTTGCCAACGATGCCGACATTCAAGGATTGGGAGCAATTGCGGGAATCGGAGTAGAATTAGTAGTTACCCTCGGTACGGGTTTTGGTTCTGCCCTATTTGTCGATGGCATCTTGGTGCCGAATCTAGAATTAGGACATCACCCGTTCCGCAAAGGAGAAAGTTACGAACAGCAATTGGGTCGTTTTGCCTTAGATACAGTAGGTAGCAAAAGATGGAACCGCCGTCTTGAAAAGGCGATCGTTTACCTGCAAAATCTATTTAATTGCGATTGCCTTTATATCGGCGGTGGCAATACTAAAAAAATTGCTTTTGAGTTACCGCCGAAGGTAAAGATAGTACCAAATATTAGCGGTTTGTTAGGCGGCATCGCTTTGTGGCGCGATTGAATCATGGCGCGATTGCATAAACCTGCCGGTACAATTCTGCGGAATCGCTATCTTACCAAATATTAAAGGTGATTAGCCCCTAAGTGGGTGGCGGATGGTTTTTAGGACTAGGTTTAAATCCCCATCTTTTTCAGCGAACAGCGGACAGCAGATAGTTGACAGTTATCAACCAGATGAAGATGAAACGCTCAACTCTTAACTCTCAACTTTCAACTTGTATTCTGTCAACTGTCAACTGTCAACTATCAACTGTTTAAGGCATCGGATCGCGGTAGCGCGCTGGTTCATCCTTGCGGAACAGATTTGCTAAACCGAGGATGCCCAACAAACCAAGCGCACCCCAGTGGTTGTTGTCCCGCCTGCTTTCTTGAAAAGGAGTTCTATCTAGAATCACTCGATTGGAATCAGTATTGTTTTGTGCCGGAGCGGAGTTAGTTTGAGCCTCAGCAGGTAAAGCTGATGGTAAAATAGTTAAACTCAAAGCCAACAGGCTAGCGCCAGCAAATTTAGATAAAGTAGAATGCTTGAGTTGCACGATCGACCTCCAATTTCAGCAGTTACTCTCTCAAACTACTCAACTTGTCACCGCGATCGCATCAATCGATCGACAGAAACTAAATTCTCTCTCCTATTGCTTTCGAGATAGAAGTTGACAGTTGGTAAGGAGTTTTGAGTTTTGAATTTTGAGTTTTGAGTTAAAGACAGTTTGCGGGAGTTTTGAATTTTGAGTTTTGAGTTTTGAGTTAAAGACAGTTTGCGGGAGTTTTGAATTTTGAATTTTGAGTTTTGAGTTAAAGACAGTTTGCGGGAGTTTTGAATTTTGAATTTTGAGTTAAAGACAGTTCTTTATTCAAAACTCAAAACTTAACACTTAGCACTTCCCCTCTTCCCCTCTCCTATTTTTCCTTTTTCTTACCATGCTTAACTTTATCAGAAAAGACTTAGCCGAACTTACCGCCTACACGCCCCATCCGGGAGGCGCATCAGGAGAACCCGCACGATCGGAAATTATCTTAGATCGCCTCGATACTAACGAATGTCCCTACGATTTACCGATAGAATTAAAACAAAAACTAGCTTGGAATTACCAACAGCTAATTGAAACAAATCGTTATCCCGACGGAGGACACGCAGCCCTCAAAACCGAGATCGCCCAATATGTCAGCGAATCCTTAAATGTCACTTCACAAGGAATTATACAGCCCGAAAATGCCTTTACAGCCGACAATATTTCTGTTGGTAATGGTTCCGATGAATTAATTCGATCGCTCTTAATTGCTACTTGCTTGGACGGCCAAGGTTCCATCTTCGTTGCCAATCCCACCTTTTCCATGTATGCAATTATCGCCCAAACCCTCGGAATTCCCGTTGTCAGCGGGAACCGAAAAGCAGATAATTTTGAAATAGATATTGAAGCAGCAACAAGGGCGATCGAACAAACGCAAAATCCCCGCGCGCGCGCAGTATTCGTCGTTCATCCAAATTCCCCCACAGCCAACGCTTTAACCGCAGCAGAAATAGAATGGCTGGAAACATTGCCAGAGAATATTTTGATTGTAATTGACGAAGCCTATTTTGAATTCAGCCAAAACACCCTAGCTGGGAAACTGGACCAACATCCGAATTGGATAATTTTGCGAACATTTTCCAAAGCATTTCGCTTGGCATCAATGAGAATCGGATATGCGATCGCGCATCCCGAACTTGCAGCAGCATTAGAAAAAATTCGCCTCCCCTACAACTTGCCAAGTTTCTCGCAAATCGCAGCCGAATTCGCCCTAGCCCAACGAGAATTATTGCTAGCAACAATTCCCGAAACAATATCGGAAAGAGCAAAATTAATTGCAGCGCTAACTCCCATCCAAAAATTGCAAATTTGGCCGAGTGCGGCTAACTTTATTTACCTGCGATTCAAAGCAAGCGACAGCGAATCTGCCGAACACAAACACAAAGAAATCATGCAGCAGCTAAAAGCAAAAGGAACTTTAATTCGACATACGCGAGGAGGATTGCGAATTACCGTCGGTACGCCAGAAGAAAATCAGCGCACAGTCGATCGAATATCTGCGATTTTGACTTGACAAAAACTGGAAGAAATGGTAAAAACCAAATCATTATGCTGTAGGTTGGGTTGAGCGATAGCGAAACCCAACAAGCAAGGTCTAAAAATGTTGTAGGTTGGGTTGAGCGATAGCGAAACCCAACAAGCAAGGTCTAAAAATGCTGTAGGTTGGGTTGAGCGATAGCGAAACCCAACACGAAAAGTCCAGATAATGTTGAGTTGAGTTTCGATCGATTGTGTTGGGTTTCGTTCCTCAACTCAACCTACCTTAATATCTATCGATTGTGTTGGGTTTCGTTCCTCAACCCAACCTACCTTAATATCTATCGACTCTGTTGGGTTTGTTCCTCAACCCAACCTACTCTAAAAATAAGTGCTTAGCCCATGCAGTATCGTCGTCTAAAAACTCCCGGTGCTACCTACTTTTTTACTATTGTTACCCACCAGCGCCAACGCTTATTTTCTGACCCCGAAATGGTAGAATTGCTGCGTGCTGCCTTCCGCAATGTTATAGCTAGATTTCCTTTGACAATTGATGCTATGGTTGTTTTGCCCGACCATTTCCATTGTATTTGGACTTTGCCCGATCGAGATGCTAATTTTTCAACTCGCTGGCGATTAATCAAAAATCACTTCACTCGTAATTGTCCCGATAAATACAAACAAACTCCCCCTGTTTCTCGTTTAAAAAAAGGCGAGCAATCTATATGGCAGAGGCGGTTTTGGGAGCATCAAATTAAAGATGAGCTTGATTTTATTAATCATGTGGATTACATTCATTACAATCCGGTGAAGCATGGATTAGTTGGCGCACCTCGAGATTGGGAGTATTCGAGTTTTCATCGCTACGTGCGAGATGGTTGTTATGTAAGCGATTGGGGTGCGAATGTTAGGATGGAATGGGACAGTGATGTTGGTCAAGAATGATAAATATTAGTTTTGCAACAAATCTTCCGTAGGTTGGGTTGTAACGATAGTGGAAACCCAACATCAATATCAATGAAAACTCATTAAATCTTCTGTAGGTTGGGTTGCAACGTTAGTGGAAACCCAACATCAATATCAATGAAAACTCAAAATTAACATCTATCTGGTGGGGCAAGGGTAAAACGTAGGATTCGTTTCTAGACAGAACCTACGGCTAATTTACAACTCCTTTGGGTTGGGTTGAGGAACGAAACCCAACCTACTTTCTACTTTCCTAGGCGTGCCGCCCGAATAGTTTGCGGAAATACGCCCACTAATAGCGCCCAAGCACGATCGGGAATTTGTGCTACAGTTTCCGCATCAAAATACTGTTCAAACTGATTTAACAACATTTGCGCGCGTTCCAAGGCAACAGGCTTTGCCGTTAATTGTTCCATTAACCGCACCCAATGCCTGCGAATCGCATAAGCTTTCTGCCTCTCTTCCGGAGATACGGGACACACAAAATGAAAATCGCCTACAGGAATTACCTCCTGGCAATCAACATCAAAAGTACCGCCCGCAGCAGCCCCCGGCCCGGCAAACTCTGCATGAAAGCGCTTAATCAAAATCAAACCGTTCCGGCGACGGCTGTCTACCATCAACAGTTGGCCTCTGTTGATTGCTGCGAGAATATCAGGGGGGTGAGTGTTCTCAGTCAAATCTGTACCAAATTTCCGATGCCGCAAGTCCGCAGGAGCGAATCGGCCAGCGCGGACCATACTAGAGTTAAGATCCCAGTTGGATGAATTACCAAATCTGCGATCCTCCAGTGACCGATCGAGATGATTCATTTAAACTTACAAAGTAATACTGTCACAAGGTGGTAACTTGAGCGCGATCGAATATCAAACGCAGGTAGAACGAAACCTAGACACCCTGAAAGCGGATCTGCCGACGCTTTTTGAAAAAGACATCTCCTATAATATCTACACAAAGGGTATTTATTTTCAAGATCCAGTTAACAAATTTAAAGGAAAAATTAACTACCGCATAATCTTTTGGACATTGCGGTTTCACGGTCAGCTATTTTTCAGCGAGATTTACTTCGACCTGCACGACACGAATCAGACTGCCCCCAATACTATCGTGGCAAATTGGACTGTTCGCGGGAGATTGCGGGTCCCTTGGAAAGCGCGCATCTTCTTCAACGGCTATTCTACCTACAAGCTGGATGAAAACGGCTTAATTTACGAACATATCGATACCTGGGACAGAAAACCCGGAGAAATTTTAAAGCAGTTTTTCCGCCCTGGGAAAGATGGATGATTTTAGGTTTTCGCTTGAGAATTTTTGATGGAAAATTTTAGAGGCATCGAACTATTTTCTATTTGAGTTGCCAGCGGAAACCTTTTGGGTTTTTCAACTATCAACCATCAACTATAGCTGTCCTTTCAGGAGTCGTAAAGTTTTTACCCCACCCCAGCCCTCCCCTTAGTAAGGGGAGGGAGTAAGAAATTCACAAATGATTTAGGATTGCTATATCAACGCTATACTCTTCCTTCTAGTTATCACAATTTATCAAATAATCATCAGCCTTATGACTCATTTTATCCGAGGAGTAAATTGCTAAAATAACAGTCACCCGAAACAAATTTTTTGCTAGTTGCACTCCTAAAAAACATCATGGCTGATCTTGTCGATACTGCCGCCAACTCCGGCTCTTTCAAAACGCTTCTGACTGTTATTGAAGCGGCAGATTTGTTAGAATTATTGCAAAGTCCGGGACCCTACACCGTTTTAGCACCAACAGACGAAGCCTTTGCCCAAATTCCCGCCAACACTATTGCTTCCTGGCTCGAAGACGTTCCCAAACTCAAGAAAATTCTCACCTATCACGTTCTTTTTGGAGAAGTCTTAACTGATAATTTTGCTGAGCTGAATTCTGCTGAAACTGTGGAAGGTTCTGTTGTGGGAATCGATACATCTGACGGCATTAAAATCAATGATGCTAAAGTTATCACTCCAGACATTCTTGCAGATAACGGCGTTATTCATGTTATTGATGCGGTGCTAGTTCCTGCCTTAGTAGCGGCTTAACAATAAGCGTTCAGATGTTCGATGTAGATGTAAGGTGCGCACCGCGCACCCTAACATAAAACAAATCGCCAAAAACTAATCAGACGCACCCAGAATTAAGCCCGATCGAGCTTGCATGCTCAATGCTAACTCTTTAGTTTCTCCTAATTTTTTCCACGCAAATTCGCTCTTACCAAACAGCAATTTATCGGGAACAGATTTCAAAGCAGCAACTTCACAACTAACATCTACCTTTTCCGTTGCCACATTGACAGCAACAACTATTTCCTCATCCCCCAAAATGCGCGCAAACACGTAAACCGTTCCTTCAGCAAACAGAATTTGATACGATCCGGTGCGCAGGGCAGCATATTTGTGCCGCAAAGCTACCAACTGTTTGTGGTATGCTAAAACATCCAGTTCCCAGTTAGCTTGCAGGGGAAAACCGCGCCGGGAATCAGGATCTAAAGCACCGGGCAAACCAACTTCATCGCCGTAGTAAATACTGGGAGTTCCCGGATAAGTTAACAATAGCAAAGTAGCAAGTTCTACGCTAGCTCGATCGCCCCCAGCAATTGATAGCAACCTCGCCGTATCGTGACTTGCTAACAAGTTGAGTTGAGTTAGCTGAATTTCCCAAGGATATAAATCCAAAACCTCTTGAATTTTCTCCCCGTATTCTTTAGCAAACAGCGGCGGATAGGGATAGTAAGAACGGCCTTCGAGTTGCGCCATATCAACTCGATCGCCCGCAGCAAAAGCAATAGTTGGCGCAGCAAACAGATAGTTCATTACCCCGTCAAATTGCGTGCCGTCCAGCCATTCCCGCGCGTCTACCCACACTTCACCGACGATATAAGCTTCGGGGTTAATTGCTTTCACTCGATCGCGAAATTCCTGCCAAAATCCCGGAGTTTTAATTTCAAAAGGAACATCCAGCCGCCAACCATCGATGCCGAATTTAATCCAATATTCGGCAATTTCCATAATGTATTCCCGCACTTCTGGATTGTCGTGATTGAAAACAGGCAGCGCGCGATTGCCATCCCAACCCACATAATTAGCTGGAAAACTGCCATCGTAGGCAGATAGAGGCCAGCCTTCAATTTTAAACCAATCCAACCAAGGAGAATGGGGGCCGTTTTCTAGGATGTCGTGAAAGAAGAAAAAGCCGCGGCTGGCGTGGTTGAATACGCCATCCAGAACAACTTTAATATTGCGATCGTGCGCGGCATCTAAAAGCTCTTTAAACGCCGGATTGCCACCCAACATCGGATCGACTTGATAATAGTCGTGGGTGTGGTAGCGGTGATTGCTAGCCGATTGAAAAATTGGCGTAAAATAAATCGCGTTCACGCCCAAATCTTGCAAGTAGTCTAGCTGTTCCATTACCCCCCACAAATCGCCGCCTTTGTAGCCTTGCAAAGTGGGGATTTCGTGCCATTCTTCCCACATGAAGTTTTGCAGCAAGCGTTTGCGCGGCTGCTTGCTTTTGGCGAAGCGATCGGGGAATATTTGGTAGAATACCGCGTGTTTAACCCAGTCTGGAGTTTGAATCTTCATGCACTTTTCCTAGACTATTACTCGATCAGGTTAATGTAGCAAAGATTTCTGGGGAATCCAACTTTTGATAGAAATAACACTGTTTGTAAAGTTTTGTTTACAAAACAACTGTTGGGGGATCGCAAAACTTTGCAGTCAACACAGGTAATACCTAACAGGTAACACCTACCACCTACCACCTATTAAACTTTCCATAATTTATCCCTAAGTATTTTAACTCAAAACTCAAAACTCAAAACTCAAAATTCAAAACTCAAAACTCAAAACTTTCTTCTCCCCCCCCTTGTCAAGAAGTCCTCACCATCCGACACTGTACTTGGAGAGTTCATCGGCAGCCAGGAGAAAGTTCCTTGAAAAAAGTCTTAGCCATCATCCTCGGTGGCGGTGTAGGCACCCGCCTTTACCCCCTAACCAAACTGCGGGCCAAACCAGCAGTTCCCCTCGCAGGTAAATATCGCCTCATCGATATTCCCCTTAGCAACTGCATCAACTCAGAAATACTCAAAATCTACGTCCTCACACAATTCAACTCGGCATCCCTGAACCGCCATATCGCGCGCACCTACCAATTTTCCGGCTTCAGCGACGGATTTGCTGAGGTGTTGGCAGCTCAGCAAACTCAGGAAAATCCCAACTGGTTCCAAGGGACAGCCGACGCAGTGCGCCAGTACCTCTGGCTGCTGGAAGAATGGGACGTGGACGAATACTTGATCCTGTCGGGGGATCACCTTTACCGCATGGATTACCGGAAGTTTGTCAACAGACACCGGGAAACCAACGCCGACATCACCCTGTCTGTGTTACCGATGGACGAGAAACGCGCATCGGATTTTGGTTTGATGAAAATCGACGATAGGGGTCAGATTGTTTCTTTCAGCGAAAAGCCAAAAGGCGACGCGCTCAAACAAATGCAGGTCGATACTACCACACTCGGACTGACAGCGCAGCAGGCAAAAGAAAGTCCTTACATTGCGTCGATGGGGATTTACGTTTTCAAAAAAGAGGTTTTGATTAAACTGCTGAAAGAATCGCCAAATCAAACTGATTTTGGTAAAGAAATTATTCCGGCATCTGCAAAAAACCACAACGTTCAAGCTTATTTATTTGACGATTACTGGGAAGATATCGGAACGATCGAAGCTTTTTACGATGCTAATTTAGCGCTGACAAAACAACCTCGACCACCTTTTAGTTTCTACGACGAAGATTATCCGATTTACACTCGCCCACGCTTCTTGCCGCCGACTAAGCTGTTAGACAGTCACGTCACAGAATCGATTATTGCTGAAGGCTGCATTGTCAAACAGTGCCGGATCGACCATTCGGTGTTGGGGGTTCGATCGCGCGTTGAAGCTGGATGCACGATCGAAGATTCTCTGCTGATGGGCGCTGACTTCTACGAAGCCGACGCCGAAAGCCATTCTGCTTTGGAAAACAGCGGCATTGCCGTCGGTATCGGCGCAAATACCACTATTCGCCGCGCCATTGTAGATAAAAATGCCCGCATCGGTCGCAACGTGCAAATCGTTAATAAAGACCGGGTAGAAGAGGCCGATCGCGAAAGCCAAGGATTTTACATCCGCAGCGGCATTATAGTCGTGTTGAAAAATGCGACTATTCCCGACGGAACTATCATTTAGTCAGTTGATAGTCGATAGTTGATAGTTGATAGTTGACAGCATACAGGTTGACAATTGACTCCAAAAGCAGTCGTCAGTCATCAGCCATCAGTCACCAATGCGAACTTCGTCGTTCGCGAAATTAGTCATTAGTTTGTCAATAAAGCTGTTGGCTGCCACCAAGTAACTGAAGATTACTAACTAACAACCAATAACCTGCGACCAACGATCGCGAGTTAATAAGGGACTGCCTGCGTTACTCTTGGCGGTAATGCAGGCGCTCTCAACTTCTTGCGTTTTGCCGATAATATTTGTTGAGTTATTTGCTTGCGCTTGTAGCACTGCTGACAAATGCGCTGTCCGTTTCTGAGTACAATATAACCCTCAGAACTATCTTTCCAATCGTCGCAGCAGTCGCAGGGCCAGCCCAGCGAATAGTTAATCATGTTAGCACCCGAATCTGCTAAAAATTTCTTGAAATACCATCATTACTTCAGTTTCTCTAAAAGTGTGTGACTTAGTTAACAAACTTTATAAATTTTTTTAATTTGTCTATTTCGATCGCAAACAGCAATTTTTATTGGTAACAAATGATACCAGTAATATTGTGAATGCAGAATTTTGGCGATCTCAACCCAACAGCACCCTTAACCTAATTTTAACCAAATCTACCCGGTTTGGATTGGGTTTTTAGTATTTCGATCGGCCGATAAAATAACACAGCATTTGAGATTGGAGATTTGAGAGCTTTTAGAGATTAAAAATTTGAGATTGTAGATTTAAGTTAGGGGTTGCGGGCTTTGACGGACTCAATGCCTGCAAATCCAGCGAGCCCCCGGTGCGGTCGCGACCGGCAAACCCCCGCACCAGCCCGCAACCCGGAAAGGGAGTGCGGGAATTGCGATTGCGCAGCAAGGAACAACCGAACCCGATCGGACCCAAACATTTGATAGCGTATAATTTGGATGAGATGAGACGGTCAACTCGGACTCAGGCATCAAAATTATCTGATTAATCCAGGATTTATTCATTCTAACAACTTAGACGTAACAACTAATAAGGAAAAGGGGAGATAGCTTAATGGCTGCAACAGATTTTAAAGACTATTACGCGATTTTGGGACTGAATAAAACCGCCAGCAGCGATGAAATTAAAAAAACTTTCCGCAAACTAGCCCGGAAATACCACCCGGATATGAACCCCGGCAACAAAGAAGCTGAGGCGCGTTTTAAAGAAGTTAACGAAGCCTACGAAGTCTTATCAGACCCAGAAAAACGCAAAAAATACGACCAATACGGCCAATACTGGAAACAAGCAGCCACAACCGGCGCTGGCTGGCCCGGCGGAGTCGGTACTAACGTAGATTTCGGCGGCGTTGACTTCAGCCAGTATGGCAGTTTCGATGAGTTTATCAATGCTTTGCTGGGGCGCGCTGCAGGTGGCGGTGCCAGTGCCGGCCGCAACAGCAAATGGAATTACAATTACCGCACGACAGGTGGCCCGACTGGTTTTGGCGGGTTTGAGGATTTCATGGGACACGAAAACCGCGCCACCAGCACTTCTCTCGACACCGAGGTTACTATTTCCCTCACATTGGGCGAAGCATTTCGCGGCACTTCCAAACGAGTCGCTAGCGGTGAAGTTTCGATTCCTGCAGGAGTGAAAACAGGCAGCAAAATTCGGGTAAAAGGCAAAGGTCAAATCGATCCTTACACCAAACAACAGGGTGATTTGTACCTGAAAGTGGAAATTTTACCGCACCCTTTCTTTCAATTTGAAGGAGATAATTTAGTTTGCGAAGTGCCGATAACTCCAGACGAAGCAGTATTGGGAGCATCAATTGAAGTACCGGCCCCTGAAGGTATGGTAAGTGTAAAATGTCCTCCCGGAATGCGATCGGGTCAATCTTTGCGGTTGCGGGGCAAAGGATGGCCGAAACCGAAGAAAGACGAACGCACCGATTTATTAGTAAAAATTGCGATCGTACCTCCGAAAGACATTACCGCAACAGAACGGGAATGCTACGAAAAAATTAAAGCTAATCGTACTTTTAATCCCCGCAGCAATCTCAACCAAATGCTGCTTTAAAACCCGTAGGGCTGAGGCTAAGTTTATTGGTGTCAACTGGAAAATCGAGTCTACTAGAATTCTCGCTTTTACACTGAGTTTCGATCCCCCTAAATCCCCCTTAAGAAGGGGGACTTTGAACTGCTTGAGAAATCTCGTTTTTACCGCAGCTTCGGTCCCCCTAAATCCCCCTTAAGAAGGAGGACTTTGAGTGATTCCGGTCCCCCTAAATCCCCCTTAAGAAGGGGGACTTTGAGTGATTCCGGTCCTCCTAAATCCCGCTTAAGAAGGGGGACTTTAAGTGATTCCGGTCCCCCCCTTCTTAAGGGGGGCTAGGGGGGATCTAGATCTACGTTGTCAACTCCGCAGTCCATCAGGGATTAATAAAAATCCCTGCCTCAAAGCGAAAGTCCTCGATCGAGAGGACTGATAGACTTCAGGATAAATTAAATGTTTTTCCAGGCAGTTTGGAGAGGTCGAATCATTCAATTCGGTCCTCTTTCAGAGTATCCCACGGGCGCGGAACACCCGTTATGAATCACAGAAACCCTTTCTCCCTCTCCCCTCCTCTTCCCCTCTCGCCCTCGGTTTTCACTCCTGAGGACTTTCGCTATTAGCCGGGGAATTAATCCCCCGACGGACTGCGGGAAAAGCGCGTTAAATTTACAGGGCGAAAATCTGAACCTAAGTCGCCTGTAGCTGCTTATTTTTGCAAAGGATTGAGGTCTTCAACCGCGCTTTGCTTGGCATCCTCAGCGCTATCTTTCAGGAAAGCAGAAGCATCCTTAACCGCAGCACCAACTCTCTCTAAAATATGCGCATCTGGATCGCTGCGATCGAATATAGGTTGCTGTTTTGCAGGCTGTCCGTCTATGGTGTTTAGCAAATCTTTATCTCCGGCAAGTTCTCGATCGTACTTGTCAGTTTCCATCGGCGCAGAACCGGGATAAAGCAACTTTGAAGCATTCGATCGATCTGCTGTCGAAGAAGCCAACAGGCGATCGTTAATTATTGATAAATCGGCCCGCTCTTTCGTCGATCTAGCAGGCGATTTATTGATGGTCGGATCGGTGGACATTTTATAATCGGTGTATCCATCTCCCCCACCTTTGTGAGGATTGTTCATTCCTCCCACTTGTACAGGAGGATTCTGGGGTCTAGCACCTCGAACGTCGCCAGTATTGCAAGCAGTGCTGGTAAATAACAGCAAACCTGCCATAAATACAGTCAAAATTTGACCGAGACGCAGTTTTTTTACCAAAGCAGTTAGAGCATTCACCACAGGTTTTCCTATTTTTTATTGCTACCTTTATAGAGTAAAAATTTAATTGCTATCTTAGCGTCTAACGTCAGTGATATTTATCGGTGAATTGGTGGCAGATGTTTTATAACCTGAGAAAGAGGGATGGTAAAAGCGCGATCGTATCGATCGCATCAATGGAGGCGATCGCCCGTATATCGTGTCCGGTATATTACCAGTAATAAAAAAGGCTTGTAGTATGGACTTCATTCCGCGACATGAAGCGGAATGAAGTCCACACGCTCGATCCTTTTTAATCGACCGGACACGATATCATATCTTATGTTGAAAACTGTTCGACTTTCGCTTCAGCTTGCACTGTCAGCAAACCCGGTTCTACATCAAGCTGTTTAATTCGCAGTGACATTCCTTCCAATTCAAAGTTTCGCAAATTTAAGACTTCGCCAGCTTTCTGGGCCAAAGCTGCTGTCAACTCCGGCGAAAATTCTTTGTGTTCGGGATACTCCACATCCTGAAGAGAAACAGCCCAACCGCCCGCATCTATCTGAGGTTTTGCTGTAAAATAAATCTTTTCAGTTGAGCCTGTATCCCGCACAAGGGCTTCAGCTTCCAGAGCAATTCTTCCCGATGGCAGCAACTTGCACTCCACAGATTTAACATCAACTGTTAGCGATTTGCCCTCTCGATCGACTTTTAATCCCTCAAGCTTGCTGCTGATGTATTCCGAATTAAAAGCCCGGTTGATATCGCTTTCTTTTAAAACAGCGCGTGCCGTGCCCAAAGCCGGGCCGTTCAGTTCGATTTTGCCAAACATCGCGCTCAGCGGATTCACAGAAATATCTTTGACGTGAACTTGCAATTCTTCCATGCGCAAATCTTGCTTCATGACCAAACCTTGACCGTCAATAGTAACTGCTTTTACCTCACCCTGAGCTAATTGAATGGGTTCGCTTTCGACGGTCACAGACAAACTTTCAGACTCATCTAATTGGCTGGCAATAGCAATCTCTGCCACTTTGTCGATCGCCTGTTCTCCTAAATTCCGGTCTTGTTGAATCACGCTCTTATTTCCAACTACAGTCTTACAAATAGTAGATAATTCTTAATTGGGCGATCGTCTTCCTATTGGCAGGTTTCCGACTCTACAGTTGACAGTTGACAGTTGACAGGTCGATCGGGGACAGTTGACAACATTCTCTTTTCCTTCTTCCTCCTTCCCCCTTCCTTCTTCCTCCTTCCCTCTTCCTCCTTCCCTCTTCCTTCTTCCTTCTTCCTTCTTCCTTCTTCCTTCCTAAAAGCGCGATCGCCCGCTACAATAAACAACAGCCGGCACCGCTTTTTGCAGTAATGAATCCCGAATCCACCCTCGCCAAACTCAAAGCTACACTTCCCAACGGTCAACTACCTTCCAGCTACGGAGTTTATTTCAAAAATACCCTAGTAGCCCTGTGTCACGCCCTCGAAGACCACATCTTGCAAACCAGTGCGGGCAACCCCGAAATCAAACCCCTAGTTTTGGTAACATTTCAGCAGGGCAAATGGTATTTGCAAGAGGCCGATCGTTACTGGGACATTGCGAATTCCTCGCGGCACGTTGTCATTAGTGCCGTCGCCGACAGCGGCTTTGCCAGCCACAAAACCAGCCAATTAGAAAATGTATCTTTAATCGATCTCGACCTTAGCGATCCGCTAGTTGAAGAATGGAATCTGATTATCCTCGCGCCAACTTACAAAGCAACGGTACTTTGTCGCGAACTTTCTGAGGAGGAATACTTGCCAGAAGGTAAGCCCGACGTGGATACAGAGAGAAAATTCTACGGTTTGTGGTCATTTGACCAGTCTTTGGTATCGGCGGTGGCAGAAATTTTTATTTCTCAAACCCGGCATTACAATGCCTCTTTAGCAGACAGTTTGCTGCAAATTCATCAAGAAATTCTGGCAACAGTCGGTCCCCCTCTAGCCGATACCAGCGGCGTGGTGTCGCGCATCGTCAGTTATTTGCAAAGTTCCCAGCAGCAACTGGTGACAATCAACCGCCAAACTCGCGAATTGTGGGAATTGGAGGGTCAAGCTTTGCGCGTCAGCCGCAACTTGAACGCTAACAAACTTCAAGCTTTTTTGCGGATGGCGCAGCGAGTGGACGAAAGAGACAAGGCAAATCCGATCGCTTCTTTGCAGGTGGCGGCTTTGTCGGAAACTTTGGGTCAATTGCTGGATTTGCCGGTTTTGCAGTTGCGCAGGCTGCGACTGGCGGGATTGCTGTTCCGCGTCGGCTTGGTTTCGGCCCCGAATGAAGTGTTCGATCGCGCGCCCGATCGCTTTGACCAAGCAACTTTAGCATTTTGGCGCGATCGCAGTTCGATCGGTTCCCAACTCCTGCAAGCAATGCCGGAGTTATCACCAGTTGCCGAAATTGTCAAGCACAAACTCGAATATTGGGACGGCAGCGGCAGGCCGGAGGGTTTGCGTGGTGAAGAAATACCGATGGCTTCCCGGATTTTGGGCTTGGTTGCTTATTTTCAAGAGTTGACTCAACCTCGGGGCGATCGACATGCTTTGAGTTTAACCGCAGCCTGGGAACAGTGCCGGGAATTGGGCGGCATTCGCTTCGATCCGGCTTTGGTGGAAACTTTGGGCAATGTCGTCAGGCTGGCTGAAATGGGGATGATGCAGTTGCCGAGTCGCCCCACCCAACTGCCGAACGTTTGGTTGGAGGAAGCGGGCGATCGAATTTAGATTTGAGATTTTAGATTGAGGATTGAGGATTTAGGATTGGGGAGAGGGGAAGTTCTGAGTTTTAAGTTTTGAGTTGTGAATTTTGAACTGTCTTTAACTCAAAATTCACGCACTCAAAACTCCCGCAAACTGTCTTTAACTCAAAACTCAAAACTCAAAACTCCTTACCAACTGTCAACTATCAACGATCGACTAACTAATGACTGACAATCTCGAAAACATTTCCCAAAGCCAACATCAAATACCAATAGGTAAAGATTTAGCAGGAGCAAACCTCGCCGGCAAGGATTTGTCAGGCGCTAACTTAACCGGGGCAAATCTCGCAGGCGCGAATTTGCAGCGTGCCATATTGCGATCGAACTTGCGCGGTGCCGACTTGACAGGGGCCGATCTGACAGGCGCAGATTTTCGCAATGCTGACTTGCGCGGGGCTGCCTTTGCAAATGCGATCGCCCGCGAGGCGAGTTTTGGCGGGGCGTTTTTGGCGGGCAGCGCGATCGGAAATTTGGATTTAAGCGGCGTCGATTTTCGCGGTGCCGATTTGCGGGGCGCGAATTTGTCCGGGGCGCTTTTGCAGCAAGCAGATTTGAGCAATGCCAATTTGTCGGGCGCTGACTTGTCGGGTGCCGATTTGGAAGAAGCTAACCTCAACGGCGCACTGCTGCGCGGGGCGAACCTGACGCGGGCTAATTTGCTCTGCGCCTGCATGGAAGAAACTGTCTGGGAGGGAGCAACGCTCGATCGGGCTTGTCTCGAAGGCACTCCCCTGAGCCCTTAAAAAATTCCTCAATGTGTCCGCGAAGACAGATAAACAAAAAACTATTGCTTATAAAGTGAATAAGCACAAGCTATTTTAACATTTCTTCATAAGAGGTTATAATGGCTGCTGTAGGCAAGCAACAAGATAAATGGTAGCAGCTTTGTTTAGCAGTACATCGGGGCAAGGTCAAAGTGGCGATCGCCTTGTGAGCAAAGTAGCAGGAGCTGCGATCGCGGCCTTATTCAAAAAATCGGAAAAGGCCGAAGCCAACATCCGAGCCGAACCCGTGGCCAAACTATTGCAGGGAAGCATCGACGGTTTCGACTTTATTGGCAAAGGTATGTTGATGTACAACGGCCTTCGCATCGAAGTAATGGAACTCTACTTGCAAGCAGTCTCGATCGATTTTGGGGCAGTTTTTGCAGGTCAAGTAAAATTGCGCCAGCCTACCCAGGCGAGCATGCGAGTAGTTTTGAGCCAGTCAGATTTAACCACTTCATTCAACACGCCTTTTGTAGTAGAAAAACTTCAGAGGCTGAAATATCAAGACCAACCCCTGCGCTTTCAAAACACAGAAATCAGCTTCGGGGCTGATAAATCAATTCGGCTGCGATCGGAGATTTTTGTTGGCAATTCCAGCGAACCAGTCAACATAGATATTACCGCTCAATTACAAGTAGAAGACCGCCGGAAAATCCAATTTGTCAGCGTTACATACGGAGGTGACGAACAAGCAACCGACTTGGGCAAAGCCATCATCGCCCACGTAAATAACCTGCTGGATTTGGACAAATTTGCCCTCGAAGGCACTCAACTGCGGGTTGACAGGTGTCGGGTACAAAATAGCGAACTCGTTTTTTACGGTTGGGCAGGTATCGAACAGTTTCCCAAAGGCAAGCGGTAAACAGTTGAAGGAAGAAGGAAGAAGGAAGAAGGAAGAAGGAAGAAGGAAAAATTCTCCCCATCTCCCTTTCTCTCCCCCTCTCCCCAATCCCCAATCGCACATCCAAAATCTCAAATCGAAAATCCCCCAATCCCCCAAGCGAAAATCTCAAATCGAAAATCGTTATAACTGGTTCCCAGGCTGTGCCTGGGAACCCAGCCTCAGAGGCTCTGCCTCGTCGATCGAGTCGCAGCGAAGACAGCATCATGTTAGTAAAAATCAGCACAGAGGTCGATCCGATCGCCCTCAGTACCGCGATAACTTGAAATAATACAAAATAACCCCTGAAGAAGACAGATGCTCGGATTTTATTTATTCTGTATCTACGTTGCAGTCTTGTGCTTGCTTGTCGGGTCGAGCCGCCGCGATCGACAAGAGAAATGGTGGGTAGAAGTTGTTACGGATTTGCCCAGATGTACTTACTATTTCGGCCCCTTTGATAGTGACAAAGAAGCTTCTAGCAATACTCCGGGTTACATCGAAGACTTGGAAAGCGAGGGAGCTCGCAGAGTTAGCATCCGCATCAAACAGTTTCAGCCTTCAGAACTAACTATTTGTGAAGGCGAAGCCATCCAATTTTAGATTTTAGATTTTAGATTTTAGATCGAGCCTGCGGATGAATCTGCGGCTCGATTTAACATTTTCAGGAATATTGAGTTTGTAGTGCGAACTTCAGTTCGCTGCAGGACTAAAGTCCTTATGACTTACTGCGTAAGTCGAAATACAGATTTTACCTCTAAGAACTGCCTGCAATAATTGCTGGCAAATCAGCATTGAGGACGATCCCGGCAGGCGATCGCCGCTGATAAATTGAAAACAGTAAAAACTGCTGGAATCTTCCGCTAAGAGAGGTAATTATGGAATTTGTGATGTTAGCTCTGTTCGCTGGTGCATTTTGGCTGCTAAACGAACCGATCGGCAGCTCTAAAAGGGGCGAATGGTGGGTAGAAGTCGATACGGATTCGCCCAAACGCACTTATTATTTTGGTCCATACAACAGCAGAGAAGAAGCTTCCAATCAAACAACCAGTTACATTAGAAACCTGGAAAAAAAAGGTGCGAAAAAAATTAGCATCAACATCAAGCAAGGTCGGCAACCTACCGAACTCAGAGCTAGCGAGGAGCCTTAATTAAGTTTGAACTCAGCTAATTTTGAGCCAAGATAATTAGGGCTTGCTGAATAAGTCTTTTGGTGAGGGGGGAATAGGGCATTGGGCGAAGCGAAGCGGAGGGATTGGGCATTGGGCATTGGGCATAGTTTTTCTCCCTTGCTCTCGGGGGCTGAGAGTTTTATTCAGCAAACCCTAATTAGATTTTTTAACAAGGTTTTTATCAATGGCGATCGTGCATAAAGATGATAGGCACACTTTTACTTGAATCTAGATCCCCTATATCGCCCTTGACAAGGGGGACTTTGAATTTTTTACTTGAATCTAGATCCCCCTAAATCCCCCTTAACAAGGGGGACTTTGAATTCTTTTCGGTTCCCCCCTTTTTAAGGGGGGCTAGGGGGGATCGATCGATTATTTACCGATGGTCAATAAGTAGCCTTCGTGCACTTGAAAATTAGGAATCGCATAAGTCAAGCTGTCAGAATCAACCACCACATTCTCTTCTTTAACAGCGACCAACTTTGGCACAGCTCCTTCCGAATTATTAGGCATTTTCTGGAGCTTCAAAGTAACTTTTTGACCCGGTTGAATGCCCAACTGCTGCAAATTTCTAAGATTGAGAGTGACAGTAGTTGATGAGGAAAAGTTGCGATCGAAATAACCTAAAAGCACCTGCGCTTTGCCTTCAGGATTTGACTTGCTGGCTAACGCTACTAATCGATCGAGATTCGATCGACTCAGCACTCGCGAATTAACTCCGTCGGCATAAGTCTTGTAAGCCCACCAAGCTGCCCTCGGTTCAAAACTGTTGGGCGTTACCATGCCGCTCAGCGTATTGTTGAAGCAATTGCTAACTCCTTTGTTCTCCCAACAAGCCCTGCAAGCACCGTCGGCTTTTGCGTATTCCAAGTTATACAAATAACCTAAAATGTCCCCCGGTTGATACTGTGCTAAATTGCCGATAATCTCGTTGACGTAAATTTTTTGCAATTTCAGTTCCCTGTAAGACGGACTTTGCAAGAAATTGCGCCTCGCATCAATTACGCGATCGTCTACAAGTTGAATCGTCGTGTCGTTGAGTTCGTGCCAAGCTAGGAAATTTACTTCCAGTTTATTAGCTTTGCAATAATCCATAAAAGCAGTAAGATACTCTTTGTTGTAGTTGGTGATGCTCGGCCCGCCAATCATCGCCGAGGGGCCCAATTCTTCCCGCAAAATTCGGTAAGCTCTTTTGTAGGTTTCAAAAAATTGTTCTCGGGTTCCGTTCCAAAAAGGATTTTTTAAATCCGGTTCGTTCCAAATATCCCAAAGAATTTTTTTGCCTTTATTTTGTTGAGCTAACTGTCTGACGAAGGCTTCCCATGCAGGATAGTTTTGATAGGGCCAGCCTTTGGGGTTGGCACCGTAACCCCACAAGTCACTAACTACTAATTGAAACTCGGCACCGCTATTGACAATTCGATCGTAAATATCGAGTCTCCCGGCACGCCAAAGTTTGAATTGCAGGGGTTTGAAGGAACTATCTGGCGGTTGTGCGGTGTCGATTCCGTGGAGGATGCCACTCATGGATTTTGTGGGTGTTGGGATGCCAAAATCAACTGTGACGTTCGATCGCACTTGGGCGATCGATCTTTGCTGTCCCGAATATACAATTAACAGGGCGATAACAATCGCCAAACAAATTTGCAGCAGTCTATTAATCGGTGGAAACTTAATCTTCAATTGCATAGGGAACTTGCTGAATAATTGAAATTGAAACTTGAAATTCCAACAATGTTAGCGAACGGATGAAAAAACTTCAAAACCCTGTATTGATTCTATCAATTCTTGCCAAGCTCGGGATTGAATTAGCTCGCTGGTATCGAAAGGTACTCCTTTTTCCGCAGCAAAAGTGCTAAAATTTTTCACCCAATCAAAGATTGTTTCTGTTGTAAAATAAGGCGTGCGTTCCCAAGAAGATCGCAAATTATCGATCGTTTGGGCAAGATTTCCCCGATCGTAAGCCTCCCAAGCTTTCCACACTAAATGATAGTATTCGAGCAGGCGATCGGTTTGCTGTAGCTGCTTTTGCATTTTGGGACTAATAGAAGAACATTCGCTGTCATTGTTACTGGCAAGTGCTCGTTCGATCGCTGCCAGATATTCCTGCAGCATTCGTTCTTCTCTAAATAGTTGTTCGGCTCGCGCTTTGCTAGCTCGCCCTGCAAGCCGGCGCAATTCGGGATTTTCTACCCATAATTGCACTGTTTCTACTAAAGATTTTACTGTTCCTTCAGGGTCGATCGTCGGATCGGGGAGCAGTTTTCCCGTATCTCCCAATTCTTCGGGAATCCCGCTAACTGCTGTTGCGATTGCGGGCAGTTCTTTTGCCATTGCTTCCATAATTGCTAGCGGCATTCCTTCTGCTTCAGAAGATAAAATAAAGATGTCGCTGGCATCGAGCCAGTCGGCAATATCCCAACGCTGTCCTAAGAATTTAACCTGTTCGTTGACTCCCAATTGAGTGACGGTTGCCCTTAATTCAGGTTCCATATTATCGTGAGTTGTGGCACCGGGACCAGCCCAAACAAAGTAAATTTGCGACCAAATTGGCAGTTGTTTTAATTGCGCGATCGCCCGCAATTGATACTGATATCCTTTAATGGGAGTCAGTCTCGCCGCCGTGAAACAAACCACCGCATCTTCGGGAATTCCTTGTTCTTGACGCAGGCGCTGGCGAGTTGCTAGATTGCGCGGTTCAAAATATTTGTTCGGCCTGCCGTAATAAATTACTTTGCCTTGTTCTAGAGGCGTTTTAAACAGATTGCGGAACAAGTTAAGATTTTCGTAGGAAACTGCGATTGCTGCTTTTGCTACAGTGTAATGGTAGGCAACTGTATCGAAATAGGGAATTCGATCGCCCCGATCGAAATTTATATAAGTGCGATTCATGTAACCCAAACTAACTATGTAAGGTATATTTTGTTCGATCGCCACTTGTTTTGCTGCAAAGTTTGCCATCGGCCAGCCGTCACTAAATATAATCAGATCTGGCTGAGCTTGCCTGTAAATCTTTTTAGCATCATCTACGTTGTAAGCGATGCGCAAAAACTCTTTCATCGTGTCGAACTCCAGCCAGATATGTCCGATACCGAGCTGTTTTTGTTCCCTAATTAAAGGATTGTCAGCTTGACTTTGAACGTTAGTAACTCGGTAGCCTTCAGCAGCTAATTTACAAATCAGCGAGTGGTTGAAATGAGCCAAACCGCCGACTCCGGAGTCTTCTCCGTACAGGAGTACGTGCTGTTTTTTCTGCTGGTAACTCGAACTAGAATCCTGTTGAAAATGATAGGGATTGTTAGCCGCGATCGCTACTATATCTTGCCATTCCTGTAAATTAGTCAAAGCGTAAGTATCAAATTTGTGGCCGTACTGTGCCGAAACTCCCTTGAAAGTTTCCAACCAATTAAAAACTGTTTCAGTGCCTGTCAAACAAGTGTAATGCAAAGATTTTTCCAGACTTTCTACCATCTCTGCTAAATACCCGTCGCGGTACATCCGCCAAGCTATCCATACCAAACGCTTGTAAGCTTCCGGGCGTTTTAAAGCGCGGATATGTTGGGGTAAGTCGGGCCGCGCAAAAAATTGCTCCATGACTATTTCCGTATTTTTCATTAATTTGGCACCGTTGGACATGATGTTGCTGTCGTGCTGGCGGTAGCAAGTTAATATCTCTTTTAACCAAGCACAATTGCAGCCTTTTAAAGCTAAACGCAGGACAAAATCTAAATCTTCAGTTGGCGGAAAACGAGGATCGAAACCGCCCAAGCGTTCCCACCACTCCCGCCGCAACATCATGGCGCTGGGACGCACGGGTTTGTAATAAACAAAGGCTGCTAAATCTAAGTTTGGTGCTTCTTCCCAAGGCGTTACTCCATAGATGCCTGTGCCGTCTTTATCAACAATTACCCAACCCGTTTGCACTAAATCTAATGCGGTGTCGGCGTCAAAGCAAGCTACTTGTTTTTCGAGTTTTTCTGGTAAGAATAGATCGTCGGCATCCAAAAAAGCTAAAAATTCACCTTTGGCTAGTTGGCAGGCATGATTGCGAGCGATCGCTGCGCCTTGATTGTCTTGATAGACATATTGAATTAAATCGAGGTAAGGTGCTAAAACTTCGCTAGTATTGTCTGTCGAACCGTCATCTACGACGATGATTTCCCAGTTTTTATAAGTTTGCTCGAAAACACTTTCGATCGCTTTGAGAATGTAGGCAGCGCTGTTGTAAGTCGGGATAATTACACTGACTCGCGGTGTTTTTTGGGGGAGGATGCTCATCATTAACTTTTGCCATGCTGGTAAATTTCTTAAGGATTTTAGATTAGGGGAAACTCCGTAAGATTTAGAAATTCCTATCAGGCGCTCGATCCAATTAATTGCTGTTCTTTCGGGGGAGTAAGGAGTATAAAGGAAAGATTTTTCGTAATACTCTACCGCTTGCGCGGGATAGCCGCTGTAGTACAGTTGCCAAGCCATCCATGTCAAAATCTCGTAAAAAGCAGGCTTTTCCAATTGGCGGATCTCTGCTGGCAAGTCCGTTCTGCTGAATAAATTTTGCTTTAATTTAATGGCAAGATTAGCCTGTTTCTGCGCTCTCTGCACCGACACATTTTGCCCGTGCTGGCGGTAGTATGCTGTTACTTGACGCAACCAAATGGCCTCGCAGCCAGACAGTGCTAAACGCAAGATTAAATCGGCATCATCTACTGAATCGTACTCGGAATTAAAACCGCCGACTCGTTCCAACCACTGCCGCGAGAACATCATCGCGCTGGGCAGTAGGGGCAGATAAACAATCCAGGTTTTCAAGTCTAGCTGGGGTAAATATTCCCAGGGCGTAACATCAAAAATTTTTTCGCCTTGCTCGTTAACAATTCGCCAGCCGCTATTGACAATTCCTAGGGATGGATGAGCATCAAATAAGGCAACTTGCGCGGCCAACTTATCTGGCAAACAAAAGTCATCTTGATCGAGAAAAGCTATTAATTCGCCCTTGGCTTCCCGAATTCCAGAATTTCGGGCTGCGGCTACTCCTTGATTGTCTTGATAAACATAGCGAATTCTGTCTAAATTTCTCTCTAAATAAGGTTGCAATACTTCGCGGGTATTGTCGGTCGAGCCGTCATCTACAACGATCGTTTCCCAGTTGGTATAGGTTTGATCTATAATGCTTGTTACCGCTTGTGCAATGTAGCGATCGCCGTTATATGCTGGGATAATCACACTTACTCGCGGTGTCGGATCGGTCGTTAACATGAGTTGATTTGCTGGTAGTTGGTTTGCAGTTTGGTTGGCAGTATTTTAGCCAGGATTAAGATATAAATTCCAAGCCCTGTACGGAGTTGACCAGTTGTTGCCATTCCGCTGAGTTAATTAGAGTATATGTATCTAATTCCGCTTTTTTTTCTAATGATAATTTAGCAAAACTTTCCACCCAATGCAAGAGAGTTTCTGTACTTAAAAAAGGTGTAAATTTCAAAGATTCTTGCAGGCAATTCTGCATCCCGATGGTATCTTGTTGGCAGTAAGCCCGCCACGCCTTCCAGACTAAAAAGCTGTAGTTCACCCGGCTTGCTACTTTCGCTATGCCTTTGAGTACATTTTCTTGATTCACAAATCCATCTCTTTCTGCATCGGAAAGCAAAGCCTTTTCAATCGCTGCAATCGACTCTGCCAGCATTCGTTCTTCTTTAAACATTTTCTCGGCCCGCTGCTTGCAAGCTTGACCGATTTGATGCCGCAATTCTGGATTTACAGCCCAAGTTTCTATTGTTTTTACCAATTCCCTCACTGTTCCCTCGGGCTCGGCACTCGGATCGGGCAATAACTTACCTGTATCGCCGAGTCCTTCGGGAATGCCGCCGACAGCCGTGGCAATTACCGGCAATCCTTTAGCCATTGCTTCCATCACGGAAAAAGAAGGCGCTGCATCGGCTAAAGAGGTCAAAATAAAGATGTCGCTAGCATCCAGCCAATCTAGGATATCCCAACGCTGTCCGATTAATTTTACCCGATCGCTCAACCCTAAATTTGTCAGAGTTTCTCTCAATTCTTTTTCTACATTATCAGAGCTGCCCTCACCAGTTCCTGCCCAGACAAAATACAGTTTAGACCACACAGGAGACTGCCGCAATTGCTCGATCGCTGCGATCTGGTATCGATGCCCTTTAATCGTTGCTAATCTAGCTGATGTGAAACAAACAATTGCATCTTCAGGTATTCCTATTTCTGCCAGCAGGCGCTGGCGGGCCGCAGGATTGCGAGGTGCAAAATATTCAGGAGAACGCCCCAAGTAAATAACTTGCCCTAGCTCTCTTGGCAATTTGAAATGCTGGCACAATAAGTTTAAATGTTCGCCAGCGCCAACAATTACGGCTCTAGCTTGCAGGCAGTGATATAGCGTTCCTTCTACATAAGGCACTACATCGCCGGAGCCAAAAATAGCGTGTTCTGGCATGACTAACCCAATGACCATCATGTACGGTATGCCCATTTGAATAACTGCCTGTTTGGCGGCAAAATTGGACAAGGGCCAGCCATCGCTAAAAATAATCAAATCGGGTTTAATTTTGGAGAACATCTCTGCAGCATCCTGAGTATTTCTTAATACCCGCCATAAATCTTTATGGCTGCTAAAATCCAGCCACAAGTGTTCTATTCCTAGCTCTCGTTCTCGATCGATCGAGGGGCTAGAATGTTTTGGTTGCACGCAAGTGACTCGATAGCCCGACAAAGCTAACTGACAGAGAATCGCATGATTGTACTGCGCTAATCCGCCCACGCCTGCATCGTCTGTGTTGTAGAGTAAAATGTGCGATCGCGCTTGGCGATTTGCGAAAATAGAACTCTGTTGGGATTGGGGTGGATTCGCCATCACCATCGCAATTATATCTTGCCATTCCCGCAACTGGCTCAGGGAATAAGCATCAAAAATTTCACCGTATTCTTCAGAAGCTAATTTAAAACTTTCCACCCAATTCAAGACGGTTTTTGTGGGCGAAAAAGGTGTATATTCCAGGGATTTTTCCAAACACTGGGCCATTTCTGTTAGATGACCGTCGCGGTACATCCGCCATGCCAGCCACTTGAAACATAGATAGCGTTCCTGGTTTTTTAACTGGCGGATTGATGCAGGCAAATCTGGTCGATCGAAGAATTCTTTCATCAAAATTTCTGTATTCTTCATTAGCGGCAAACCGCTTGACATGATATTGCGATCGTGCTGGCGATAACAGGCAAGAACTTCTTTCAACCAAGCTGCTTTGCACCCTTTTAAAGCTAAACGCAAGGCAAAATCTAAATCTTCAGCTAGGGGAAATTTTTCATTGAAACCGCCCAAGTCTTCCCACGACTTGCGCCGCAGCATTATCGCACTCGGGCGCACGCATTTAAACATAATAAAGCTTTCTAAATCTAATTCAGGTGCGTACTGCCAAGGCTTTACGGTGCAAATATCTCGACCTGCTTCATCTACGATCGACCAGCCTGTTTGCACCATATCTAAGGCGGGATCTGCTGCAAAGCAAGCTATCTGTTTTTCGATTTTTTCGGGGAGGAAATAATCATCAGCATCTAAAAAAGCTAAAAACTCACCTCTAGCCAATTGGCAAGCGCGATTCCGGGCCGCTGCTACTCCTTGATTTTCGTGATAAATGTAGCGAATTCTGTTAATATATGGCTGCAATACTTCGCGGGTGCGATCGGTAGAACCGTCATCTGCGACAATGATTTCCAAGTCAGTAAAAGATTGAGACAGCGCGCTTTCTACCGCTTGCACGATGTAGCGATCGGCGTTATATGCGGGTATTATTACGCTGACTTGCGGTGTTTGATTCGCTGTTGGCATTACTTAGCTCGCTGTTAAAAAGAAGGAAGAAGGAAGAAGGAAGAAGCAAGAAGGAAGAAGCAAGAAGCAAGAATGCTTATACAATCTAAAAACCTCGGTGTCAACTGTCAACTGTCAACTGTCAACTGTTTGAACTTTGCCAAATAGTAGTATACGATCGTATAGGGAATTGTTACTCAACAGGATAATCAAAAGTGAATTTGCAGCAACAGGCAGAACTATATTTAGCAACAGGGAACTTCGATCGCGCCATCTCCCTGTGCGAGCAGTTTTTGGCGCTGCATCCCAATTCTGCTGAGGCTTGCAAAACTTTAGGGAAAGCGCTGCAAGCAGCAGGTAAACTAGAAGACGCAAGGTATTGGTATAAAGTTGCGATCGCTAACAAACCTGATTTTGCTGAAGCTTTTGCCAATCTCGGCACTCTTTGCGCTACCTTGGAACAGTGGGATGAGGCGATCGACTGTTACCAAAAAGCAATCTCCTTGCAACCGGATTTTGCCGGATTTTACCGAAATTTGAGCCGAATTTTTGCTCTGGCGGGCAAAGTTGAAGAGGCGACAGACAGTCGGTATCAAGCCCTGATGTTGGAACCGAGCGAAATCGCCGAAGAATATCTGGAGTTGGGCAATACTTTCTTGGCGCAAAACAAGTATGAAAAAGCGCAGAGTTGTTACCACCAAACTATTTATTTAAATCCCAGTTTTTGCGAGGCATACTATAAACTAGCTGAAACATCTAGCGAGTTACAACAATGGGATGAAGCTATTGTTAATTACCAAAAAGCCATTAAAATTCAGCCCGATATGTCGGAACTTTATTACAAATTGGGCAACGTTTTTCAAGCCAGCGGGCGATCGAGTAAAGCTGTTGCTGCTTACCGCGCCAGTATCGATTTGCATCCCGATTCTTTTTGGTGCTATTACAATTTAGGCAGCGTTTTAATGAAGTTAGAACGCTGGGAAGAAGCGCTAGTTGCTTACCGTACAGGCGTAGAAATTAACCCGGATTTTGCTTGGTCTTACTACAGCATCGGGGAAGCTTGCCGCCAATTAGCACAATGGTCGGAAGCCGAGGCAGCTTACCGGCGCGCTGTTGAGTTAGATCCGAATTATTCTGGTTCTTTTCACAATTTGGGAGACGTGCTTTTGCAACTCGAAAACTGGCCGGAAGCCGAGGTAGCTTACAGGCAAGCGATCGCCCTTAATTCGGAATTTTTCTGGTCTCATTATAACTTAGCTTTTACATTAGGTAAACTGCAAAATTGGCAGGCAGCAGAAGTAGCTTACAGGCGGGCGATCGAACTGAATCCCGAATTTTCTTGGACTTATCACAATTTAGGAGAAGCGCTGTTAAAAACCCAGCAGTGGCAAGCAGCCGCAATTGCTTACAGGCGGGCGATCGAACTCAACCCCAACCTGGCTTGGTCCTATTGCAATTTAGGCGATGCCTTGACGGAAATGGGCGATTGGAACGATGCTGTTGCCGCTTACCTCGACGCGCTGCAGATCGAGCCCTCTTTACCTAAAATATACACCAAGTTGGGCGCGGTTTTGCCAAAAAGAACTCCGGCAAATTTAGATGCTGCAGTTAGTTATTACCGCGAAATGCAGCCGCTGCACTCTCCAGCATTTTACTGTCAGATTGCTGAAAAATTTGCTACCGAAAATCAGTTAGAAGCAGCGGCGTCACTGTACTTAATGGCCTTAGAAATTAAGCCACAAAATGCGGAGATCTCCTTAAAATTAGAAATAATTCAAGCTCAAAAAGATGCAGCAAGTAGAGAGAATATTGCATCAGAACTTCTTATCGAAGATATTCGCGATCGCTACATTGCCCGAACAGTCAAAGGCAAAACTTTTGCGGAAGTCGGCGGCTTGTGGGGAACTGTTAGCGAAAAAATTTCTGTAGCTAGCAAATACGGAGCGACATCTCTAACAATGATAGATGTCGCTCCAGCATCCCTGCACTTGTGGCAAGATTTTCGCGATCGGATGGCAAGTTTAAATATTGCTAATTATAATTGTATCAATCGAGATATCGCTCAGATTCAAATTGCAGAAATTGGCGAGCCTTACGATGTCGTTCACTGTGCCGGAGTTTTGTACCATCACCCCAATCCCTTGCAAATTATGGTTGCTTTGCGCCAGATAACTCGCGAGTATTTAATTCTAACTTCAGCGATTACCCAAGAAGTTATCGAAAACCATCGGGGACGCTATCAAGTACCAGCTTCGGGGGTAATTTTTGTGCCGGCAATTACCGAAGCAGAACGAACTATTTTAAAAGCTTACTGGGAAACCTACCTCAACGGCAACCCTATTGTAGGGCTGACTGAGCCAGCAATTTTTAATCTCAACGATTTTGCGCCGTGGTGGTGGCTGCCTACAGCTTCTGCTTTAGAAGCTATGTGCAAAGTCGCGGGATTTAAAGTTTTAGATAAAGGATTGACTTGGAATAATAATGCGATGACTCTCCTGCTGGCTGTTTAAACAGTTGAGAGTTGATAGTTAAGAAAAGTTTTGAGTTTTGAGTTTTGAGTTTTGAGTTTTGAGTGTTAAATTAAGAAGTGTCTTTAACTCAAAACTCAAAATTCCCGAGCAATTACCAATTACCAATTATCAAAGCGAATTTTTTAAACAGGAAAATAAGTCAATGGATAACGCCCGAAAAGAAGTACCCTTAGGAAATATTTTAGTAGTAGACGACACGCCAGAAAATCTTCGCCTGTTATCTACGATGCTGACGCAGCGCGGTTACGCCCCCCGGTGCGTGATTAACGGTCAAATGGCTTTGAGGGCTTGCAATTCCAATCCCCCGGATTTGATTTTGCTGGATATTATGATGCCCCAAATGAACGGCTACGAAGTGTGCCAGCATCTGAAATCTGACCCGAAAACTTGCGAAATTCCGGTAATTTTTATCAGTGCGAAAGATGAAGTTTTTGATAAAGTCAACGCCTTTGCTGTAGGGGCTGTGGACTATATTAGCAAGCCGTTTCAATTTGAAGAAGTCCTCGCCCGCATCGAAAGCCACCTCACCCTCAGGAAGCTGCAAAAGCAACTCAAAGAACAAAATGTCCTCCTCCAAGAAGAAATCAGCAGCCGCTTAGCAGTCGAAAAGGCACTGCAAGAACAAAATCAAATATTGCAGCAAGAAATCAGCAGTCGGCGTGCCGTAGAAAAAGCCCTGCAAGAGCAAAATCTCATCCTGCAAAAAGAGATAGCCAACCGCCAGCGCGCCGAATCCGCACTGTTGAAATCCAATCAAGAATTGGCGCGTTCCAATGCCGAACTAGAACAATTTGCTTATGTCGCTTCCCACGACTTGCAAGCGCCTTTAGCAACTATTGCCAGCTACGCTCAATTATTAGAAAAACGCTACAAAGACCGACTCGACAGCCAAGCTCATAAATTTATCGGCAACATAGTTCACGGCTGCACGAGAATGCAAGCTTTAATCGACGATTTGCTGGAATATTCGCGAGTGGGCAGAAATCAGAAACCCTTCGAGCTAGTAGATTGCACTCGGGTAGTCGAACAAGCCCTCGCCAATTTGCAAGCCACGATCCGCGACACTGGCGCAGTTGTTACTTATGGCGAAATGCCCGCAGTCACGGGGGATGTTTCTCAACTCGTACAGCTATTTCAAAATTTAATCGGCAATGCGATTAAATACCGCCAAGAAGCTGCGCCTGTTGTCACGGTAACTGCCTGCCGGCACGATGATAAATGGTTGTTTTCGGTGGCAGATAATGGCATCGGCATTGCGCCACAGCATCAAGAACGCATCTTTCAGATTTTCCAGCGCTTGCACACTCAAAAAGAATACTCTGGAACTGGCATTGGTTTAGCAATTTGTCAAAAGATTGTCGAACGCCACGGCGGATCTATTTGGGTAGAATCGGAAGCGGGTCAAGGTTCAACTTTTCACTTTACCCTCGGTTAATTTTGCTAGCAGACCCCCGACACTTGGGGATTTGAGATTTGAGATTTGAGATGGATTTGAGATTTATTTGAGGTTGCTGGTGAAATTAAGGCTTAAAGCTTGCTGGCAGCGGCGCGATGTCCTCAAACAAGTCCATCGAGAAAAATGCTCTACATTGACAGAATTGTTTTTTAGTGATATAATTATCGCTCTATCCACAATTATGGCAACATTTGCTCGCACCGCAATGTGAATCCAAATATATCCAGAGCTTAAATTTACTAAATACCAGCAAAAAACGGCAAAAAAAGTGTCATCCAAGTTAGATTGACCGCAAGTATCCCGATCGATAACTAAGCTACTATGAAAGCAGTTTTTAACTTATTGTCTGCTACCAGCTTGAAAGTTCTATTGGTTGAAGATAACGCCCAAGAAGCAGAACTTATTGAAGATTTGCTATCAGAAATCAGCATAGCGCAGCAGGTATCGGTAACCAAAGCCGATCGCCTGTGTCAAGCACAGCAGTTGTTGGAGCGAGAAAATTTTGACATAATTTTATTAGACCTGTCGCTGCCGGACAGCATCGGAATTGAAACGGTGGCAAGGGTGCAAGAATACGGGCTAAACTTGCCGATCGTCGTGCTGACAGCTCAAAAAGACGAAGAACTTGCCCTGCGCTCGATCTCGGCAGGAGTCCAAGATTATTTAGTAAAAAGAAATATTGATAGCGAACTTTTAATCCGATCGCTGCGGTACGCGATCGAGCGCCAACACAGTCAAGATGCCCTGCGAAAAAGCGAAGAAAAGTATCGATCGATCGTCGAAAATTCCCTCGTCGGAATTGGGATTATCAGTCCGGTTACCAACCCCCCAACTCCCGAAAACTGCAACTGGATAGAAACCAACGATGCCCTCTGCAATCTGTTAGGATACAAACGCAGCGAACTCGCAAAAAAAAATTGGCTGGATCTGACTCATCCAGACGATCGCCGCGATAACTTAGAACAATTATCTCAAATTTTAACAGGAGCGATCGACGGCTGCACTTCTGACAAAAGGTGGCTGCGCCAAGACGGCAAAATAGTTTACACGCGGGTTTCCCTGCGCTGCATCCGCGGCCGGGACGGGTCGATCGACCGCATAATTAAGATCGTATTAGACGTGAGCGATCGCTACCGCTACGAAACCCAACTCAAAGGATCGGAACAATTTTTAAACCACGTAATTAATGCAACTCCTGACCCGATTTTTGTTAAAGACGACCGGCACCGCTGGATTTTATTAAACGATGCTTTTTGTGAGTTGGTAGGAAAACCGCGATCGAAACTGATCGGCAAGTCCCACCTCGATTTTTTTACCCAGCCTGAAATCGACCTGTGTTTTCAAACAGACAAACAAGTATTGCAGACAGGCATCGCTACTGAAACAGAAGGAAGTTTTACAGACAGCCAAGATAACAAACACATCATTTCTACAAAAAAAAGCGTATTTCAAAAACCAGACGGCAGTAAAATCATAGTAGGTACGATTCGAGATATCACCGAATACAGGCGACAACAAATAGCTTTAGAACAAAGCGAAGCTCGCTTTCAAAAACTGGTAGCTAACCTGCCCGGAGTCATCTATCAATTCCGAATGTCAGCCAACGCACCAAGGTCGATTCCTTACATATCTTCAGGCAGTCGCGAACTCTACGAATTAGAACCAGAAACCATCAGGCAAAACCCAGAATTGGTTTTCGGGGGAGTTCACCCAGACGACGTTGCAGCCTTAGAAGAATCGATCGCAATTTCATCAGCAACAATGCAGCCCTGGCAGCATCAGTGGCGGCACATCATGCCATCAGGAAAAGTCAAGTGGGTGCAAGGAGTTTCCCGACTCGAACCCGTAAATTGCGAGGCAAAATCTGGCAGCGAAGTCGCTGTTGTCTGGGACGGTTTGATGATAGATATTACGGAATTAAAACAAGCACAATCAGAGCGCGATCGATTCTTTACCATCTCCCTCGACTTGCTTTGCATTATCGGTTTCGACGGTTATTTCAAACGTTTAAACCCCGCTTGGTTAAATTCCTTAGGCTACACCAATGCCGAGCTTTTCGCTCAGCCAGTTATCGAATTTATTCACCCAGAAGACAGAGAAGCCAGCACAGCCGAACTCGAAAAATTAATCGTCGGTATCTCTACATTCTACTTTGAAAACCGCTGGATCTGCCAAGACGGTTCCTATAAATGGGTGCTGTGGACGGCATCGCCATTTAGCGAAGAAGGTTTAATTTATGCCGTCGGGCGCGACATTACTTCGCGCAAAGAAGCAGAATCCGCACTCAAGCGGCAAGCAGCAGCAATGGCCGCTGCTTATGACGGGATCGCCATATTTAACCACGGTCAAAACTATATTTATGTCAATGATGCTTACCTGAAAATGTACGGCTTTAAAACTGCCGGCGAACTGTTAGGTAAAAGCTGGAAAACGCTCTATAGAGATGCCGAAATTCAACAATTCGATCGAGAGATTGGATCTGCGATCGAACAAACAGGGTATTGCCATACAGAAGTAACGGGCTACCGCCCCAACGGCACTCAGTTTCATCAAGAACTTTCGCTCACAGCCATTGCAGGCGGAGAAATAATTGCCATCGTCCGCGATATCAGCAACCGAAAACAAGCAGAAATAGCCCTCCGCGAAAGCCAGCGCCGCTACCGAACTCTAGCAGAATCTTCACCGGTTTGCATCTTCCACAGCGACGCATTTAGCAATTGCTTCTATGTCAACCAACGGTGGACTGAAATCACTGGCTTAAATCCAGATATAGCAGCAAAACACGGGTGGTTGAACGCCATCCATCCCGAAGATGCAGAACGAGTCAAACAGGAATGGAATCGGGCCGTAGTTGAGAGAGTTCCTTTCAAATCGGAATACCGCTTTCTGCGTCCCGACGGCGCTGTAATTTGGGCAATCTGTCAAGCAGTCGCAGAAATTGGAGACGGTGGCGAAATTAAAGGCTATGTCGGCACGATTACTGATATTAGCGATCGCAAAAAAGCTGAAGAAGAATTGCGCGAAGTTACCGTTTCTTTGGAAAACGCCTTAGAAGGAATTTCGCGGCTGGATGCCCAAGGAAATTACATATCTGTCAACAAAGCTTATGCCAGTGCTGCCGGCTACGAACCCAGCGAAACGATCGGCATGAAATGGTCGATGACAGTACATCCCGATGACCTCGAAAAATTGCAAGCAGCCTACGAATTGATGCTGCAAACTGGTAAAGTAGAATTAGAAGCCAGAGGAGTGCGCAAAGACGGCTCGATTTTTCACAAACAAGTAGTAATGACCGCCATCCGCGACGCGCAAAATAATTTTTCCGGTCATTACTGCTTCATGAAAGATATCAGCGATCGCAAACAAGCAGAATTAGAGCTGCGACGAGTTACTCAAGCGGTAGAAAGTACCAGCGACGCGATCGGCATTGCTGACTTGCAAGGACGCTCTATTTACCACAATCAAGCCTTCATCCAGCGGTACGGCTACACCGCTGCCGAACTGAATAGCGCCGGGGGAATTGCAGCGATGTATCCCCAAACAACAGAACTTTTAGAAATTTTTAAAACCATCCGCAAAGGCAAATCTTGGCAAGGCGAAATTAAAATCAAAACTAAAAGTAACGAACAAGTAACAACTTTATTTCGTGCCGACAGCATTAAAGATGAAAACGGCAATTTAATCGGGTTAGTGGGAGTAATTACCGACATCACCGAACGCAAACTAGCAGAAATAGCTCTCGTGCACCAATTAAGGCGAGAAAGGCTGGTAGTTGCCATGCTCGATCGCATTCGTTCCTCCCTCAATTTAGAAGAAGTCCTCACCGCTGCTGTCGAACAAGTGCGAAAATTCTTGGAAACAGATCGCACAGTTATTTACCGCTTCAATTCCGACTGGACGGGGAGAGTAGTTGTCGAGTCAGTCGCCGAAAATTGCAGGTCTTTGTACGGTTTAAACTTTAACGACACCTGCTTTGACGACAAGTTTATGGCTCTTTACCAGCAAGGTTTTATCCGCGCGCTCGAAGATATTTACAGTGCAGATTTGACAGCAGACCACATTAATTTACTTGTAGAATATGAAGTCAAAGCTTGTTTAGTAGTTCCGATTTTACAGGCAAAAGACAGTATTGCTAGCGCGCGATCGACCCCAGGAAACCACCTCTGGGGATTGCTGATCGCCCACGACTGCAAGGCCCGGCGTGACTGGGATTCCTCAGAAATTGAATCCCTCAGACAGTTGTGCGTCCAACTGGCAATTGCCATCCAGCAATCAACTCTATTTCAACAAGCGCAAACCGAAATAGCCGAACGCAAACAAGCAGAAGCCGCCCTGCAACAAGCCAAAGAATCAGCAGAAACCGCCAACCGCGCCAAGAGCGAATTTCTCGCCAACATGAGCCACGAACTGCGAACTCCTTTAAACGGCGTTTTAGGTTACGCTCAAATCCTCAAAACTGACAAACATTTAAACGCCGAACACCAACAAAGCCTCAGCAGCATCGAACAGTGCGGCAAACACTTGCTGATGTTAATCGACGATGTTTTAGACCTTTCTAAAATCGAAGCAAGCAAAATGGAACTCTACCCCGCAGAGTTAAATTTTACCAGCTTCACTCAAAGTCTCGCTCATTTGTTCCAAATGCGGGCAACTCAAAAAGGCATTACTTTCAGTTACGAACAAGTATCTCCCTTACCTAGTAGCGTCCAAGCCGATGAAAAAAGATTGCGGCAAATTTTAATTAACTTACTCAGCAATGCAGTTAAATTTACAGACAGCGGCGGCGTAACTTTCAAAGTCGGCTATGTCGGCAGTGGGGCATGGAGTCGGGGACAAGGAGAAAATAGCGAATTGGCGGTTTTAAGTTCCGAATTGAAACAGAATTATATGTTGTTTGCCGGAGGTTCGATCGCCGACAAACACTCCCTCAAAATCCGCTTTCAAGTCGAAGATACCGGCACCGGCATCGAACCCAGCAAGCTAGAAGAAATATTTTTGCCCTTCCATCAAGCCAGCACCAACAGATTTGTTGAAGGCACCGGTTTGGGACTTTCGATCGGTCAGAAACTAGCTAAAATGATGGGTTCTGAAATTCGCGTCAAAAGCAGGTCGGGAGTTGGCAGCACTTTCTGGCTGGATTTAGAATTGCCCGCAGCCAAACGATACTTAGAAGTTCCTTCCTTAGAAGACAAACGCTGGCTGGTAGGTTTTGTCGGCGACAAGCGCAAAGTGCTGATCGCAGATGACGATCGAGTAAATCGCTCTATGTTGTGCAGCCTGCTTTCCCGTTTGGGATTTGAAGTAACCCAGGCAACAAACGGTCGGGAATGCATCCGCCAAGCACTCGAATTCAAACCAGATGCAATTTTAATTGACTTGTTAATGCCCGTGATGGATGGCTTAGAAACTGCGCGGCGATTGCGGCAGTTGCCGGAATTAAAAGATGTGGTGTTAATTGCGCTATCAGCTAGCGTTTTTGAAAGTAAGCAGCAAGAAAGCCTTCTCGCAGGGTACGATCGTTTTGTCCCCAAACCGATCGAAGCAAATCACTTTTTGGAACACTTGCGATCGCACTTAGGATTGGAATGGATTTACGAAGAATGTGTCGAAACCAAAAAGCGGAAACATCAAAATTTAACCGCAACCCCCGACGTTCCCGAGTATGCTTCCCTGTTGCCTAGTGCCGCTGAGTCAGTCGCAAACTTGTTGAAACTCGCAGCTATGGGCGACATCGAAGGCGTTGCCGAAGAAACCGCTAAAATCGAAAATTTAGATCCGAAATTAATGCCGCTGGTAGCGCGCATTCGCCAACTGACTAAAGGATTTCAGCTCAAACAAATTCGCAATCTCTTAAAAGAATATATTGCAGGGAACAGGGAACAGGGAACAGGGAATAGGGAATAGGGAATAGGGAATAGGGAATAGTTTTAGGACTTTTTTACCCACCCCCGATTTGACTTCTGTGATTCAGCAACCCCTAGTTATTGCTACATTAAATTTTACAGCAGATTGCAAGTTTATGAGGTACATTCTACTTAAGAGGCGCGATCGCATTCCAATTTACCCGAGAAACACCGTACAAAATAAAATTATTCAACAATCCGTAAGCGTCCCCGCAATCATAATCTTTAGCCGCAGCACATTTCCGATCCGCCCTCTGATTTACAGCTACGAAAATATCGACTCCATCCGGCAACACGCCCGCATACATCTTCAATTTAGCAAAATCATCCAGGATGCGGCCGCGATCGTCTACCGGGGGCAATTTCCACTCTTTTGGATTGCGATTTCCCCCTAGCTGAATTGCCCAAGCATGAGTTCCATCAAGCGCTCCGTTGTGGGCAGTATATCGATTCCAAACATTATTTCGCCGTTCCCCGATGCGCGGATTATTTTCGTAGCCTCCCACCCAATATTGCGACATAAATTTGAGAAAAACTTCAGCTTCCGCAGCTAGCAAACCAGTTCCGGGACTCAAATCTGTGTGCCTCCGAGCAAAAGAAACTTGCTCTAAATTCCAAGACCAATCGATCGTTCCCGGCTTCGTAGCAATCCAGCTAGAAAAGTCGCAAAAGCTTCCCTGCCACAGGCAGTGCGGGCGCTTCAAATCCCATCCTTTGCCGTAGTAATTTTGCCCGTTCCAGTGGCGTTTTTCCGGCTCGCGATCGCCCCCATTCTCTACTCCTTGGCTCATGAAAATTCCCCTAACAGCCGTCGTAGGAATTCCCAACTCTGTTTTGAAGAAAACTTCCAAAGCTGACCCTTGATGAGTATCTGGTTTGCCCATTCGGGCAGCATATCTGCCGCTAGCTACAAGTTGCTGCAAAATGATTGTCGGAAATGCCGGACTGGTATTGGAATAATGATATTGACCGAGAGGATTCTGGAGGCACCGCCCAGCTAAAACCAGCATCGCTTCTGCTAAAGTAGGACCCGGTAAAAAATAGCCCCCGCTAGCAGAAATGCCGAGTTGATTTTTAGCTGAATCGATCGATTTGCTGCCCCATTCATTGACAAGTAGCTGTTCTTGCGATCGAAAATCTGCCGGAGTTTTCAGATTGCGCAGCACGGGCAGATTTGCAGTCATATCTTGAGGGTATCTCGGCGCGCTCCGCTGCAGTCCCGATCGATGCGATAATAAATGTCCGAGAGTGACGTTTTGCCACTGTTTGTCAGCAAATCCCGATTTAAGATCCGCACAGTTTTTGTCTTTTACGGGAACGGGAAATTTGACTTTTCCTGAAAATACGGCGTGCAAGTTTTGCGGGATAATTGCTACTGGATATTGCTTGTTCGAGCCGGGAATCAGTGGCGGATAATGCTTTGGATCGAACAATTTCATTCCTTCAATTTGGTCGTCAGTCAGTTCTAAACCGGCTCGATCGCGCGCCGTCTGTTTGAGCGCCCAGCGCACCATTGCAAAGGTAACAGGCTTGCTAATACTGCCCATACGCATGGGGGTATCTGCAGGGACGATCGGGGCTAGAGGAGCCTGCAGATCGTCGCCGCAAGCCGGATTCCAATTATTAGTCGGTCGCCCTTTCATCCGTCCCAAACCCCAAACACCGACGGGTTTACCTTTAATAGAAACACCGAGGACTGCTGCACCGACGCAGCGATGCCGCATGAATTCAGTTAGGGATTGCAAAATCGGCTGGAGTTGCGCGTCGCCGCTACCTGTAACGGGGATGTTTTCTTGCGCTAAAGCCTGGCCGGCATTAGATTCGGAAAGTTTTCCCAAGCTTCCTAAAAGAATAGCTGAAATTAAGATGGAAGTTCTGTAGAAAATTTGGTTGAATTTCGGTCGATTGACTCCAAATATTAGCATAAAAAAGTACCAGTTAAAAAATGTAGGGCGGTGTATTGATTCCCGCCCTTTGCTAGCGAAGTTCGAGGTTATTGAGGGATAGGAGGCGCTGCGAAGAATATTTGATTCGGGTTGATACCAGTTAAGTCTGTGTCTCGGACAACACCAATCAAATTATTGTTGTACGAAATGCCAGTATCTTGAATGCCATTGCCGTCCCAATCGGCAATTTGCAGGGAATAGCCGGCCGCGAAATTGCCTTTAATTTGGATGACATCTTGACCAAAATTAAAATCCATAATTGTAGCGTGACCGGTTCCGAGATAGTAAACGTCATTAACGTTACCGAGTACAAATGTATCTTCTCCCAAGCCGCCGGTGAGAGAATCGAATTCGTTCCCTGCAGCTATACCGTTACCAACTCCCCAAAAATTAGCACCGTCAAGGTAATCGTCACCACCACGGCCAAAGAGAACATCATCACCGCTTCCTCCGAATAGAAAATCGCTGTCGGAACCGATAAACTTATGGCCGCCAAATAGCGTATCGTCACCGCTGTCTCCGTACAGTCTATCCTCGCCACCCCAGCCGTATATTTTATCATCACCGCCATAACCATTTAACACATCTTCGCCAGAACCACCGTTGATGGTGTCGTCAGACATAATCTTTTGCTCCTTTTGATTTAGGACTCGATCGAATAGGAATTGTTACTCGATCGATTTGTTCTATATCAACCATTTTTGTGTCAAATCCAGTCGCTGACAATGGGAATAAAATCAGGTGTTTAAACAAGTAAAAAATCTCCGGGAGTGGCGATCGAACTCAAAAAATCAGGTTATAACGGTTAAAATAGGGAAAAGTCAGGATATGTTGGTGTCAGCTTAAGATCTAAGGTAGTGTTAGAATGCTGGCAAGACCATTAGATCTAGATCCCTCCTAACCCCCCTGAAGAAGGGGCAGACCGGAATTACTCAAAGTTCCCCTTTCTAAGGGGGAGCTAAATTACTCAAATTCTCCTTTTTTAAGAGGGGACTGGAATGACTCAAAGTGGGTTTTTTTAAGGGGGATTTAGGGGGATCTAGACTCTGGTAAAAACGAGACTTATCAAGGGCTTTCGACTTAAGTTGACAGCAATGGTCAGGGTGACTTTTCCATCCAGGAACAATATCTATCTTGAAAAAGTCGGGACATATACGTATATACGTACTCACAGATCGCACCCATGAACTCCGCATCCGAATTTCCTTGGAGCAAAATCAAAGAATCTGCCGATCGCATTTTTGCCCAAAGCACCGGCAAATATCTCAGTGACATCGAAATGAAAGTCCTTCAAGGTTCTTGGGAAGGCAAAAGTTACGATGAAATTGCCAAAACCTACGGCTACAGTGCTGAATACCTCAACAAAGATGTCGGCAATAAATTGTGGAACAAGCTTTCAAAAGCTTTGGGAGAAAGAATTACCAAGAAAAACTTTAAAGAAGCTTTGCGGAGAGCTTATGAAGCAGAATCGCTCCCACCTGCAAGCACAAATCTGCCTTTACAAACATTTACTGAAAACATAGCAAATTTGCAGTTTCCTGAAGGTTCGGTAGCCTTAGATTCGCCTTTTTATATAGAGCGTTCCAGCATCGATGCTCTCTGCAGCGAAACGGTTGTCAAACCAGGTTCTTTGATTCGGATCAAAGCACCGGAAATGATGGGCAAAACTTCGTTGATGACCCGGATTTTAGCTCGCGCTAGTGCGGAAAATTATCATGCAGTTTATTTGGATTTGAGCGCGGCCGATCGAGCAATTTTAACAAATCTCGATAAATTCCTGCGCTGGCTGTGTTTGATGGTCAGCCGGCAGTTAAAGTTAGAAAACAAGTTAAACGAGTATTGGGATACCGATATTTTGGGCAGCAACGATAACTGTACGGTTTACTTTGAAGAGTATTTGCTGGCAGCAACAGCCAATCCTTTAGTGTTGGGATTGGATGAAGTCGATCGCATATTTCCCTACACCGAAGTAGTTGAAGACTTTCTGGGGATGCTGCGAAGCTGGCACGAAAAAGCCAAGATTTCCGATATTTGGCAAAAACTGCGATTGGTAATGGCGCATTCTACGGAAGTTTATATTCCTTTGGATATGAATCAATCTCCGTTTAATGCGGGAGTTCCGGTGGAATTGCTGGAGTTTGACAGCCAGCAAATTCAATATTTGGCTGGGGTTCACGGGTTGGATTGGAGTGATGGGCAGTTGCGGGAATTGATAAGTGCGATCGGCGGACATCCTTATTTAGTAAGATTGGCAATGTACGAAGTTAGTTGTGGCAACATCTCATTAACTCAGTTATTAGAAAATGCTGCCTCAGAATCGGGAATTTACAGCAGTCATTTGCGCAAGCATTTAGAAATACTGCAACACAATCCAGCATTAGCTTTGGCTTTGAAAAAAGTTGTGAATTCGGCAGAACCAGTTGAGTTGGATTCGATGCAAATTTACAAATTGCACAGCATGGGAATTGTGCGGCGGCAAAACAATTATGTAATACCTCGCTGCAATTTGTACCGCGAGTATTTCTGCCGCGTTTTGGGGTGAAAAATAAATCGCGATCGGCAGTCGAGGCAGAGCCTCTAGATCTGCATTACCAGGCAGAGCCTGGTAACGAGTTATCGCGATCGGCAGTCGAGGCAGAGCCTCTAGA
>JALOON010000018.1 GCA_025454405.1 Oscillatoriaceae cyanobacterium Prado104
TTTGAGTAAGGAGTTTTGAGTTTTGAATTTTGAGTTTTGAGTTAAAGAGAGTTCTGAAGTTCAAAACTCAAAACTTAAAACTTTGGTAAGGAGTTTTGAATAAGGAGTTTTGAGTTAAAGACAGTTCTTAATTCAAAACTCAAAACTTAAAACTCATAACTTCCCCTCTCCCCCTCTCGATCGATCGCCCGTTTTCAATTTTTTTGAGGCGATCTTCCGCAGATATGAGTAATGTTTTTAAGCCGATCGCGCACTTCCCAATTCAAAGCTTCGGATCTGTAGCGCCACCCCCAATTTCCCTCTGCTTTACCGGGAAAATTCATCCGCGCGTCAGTATCCAAACCCAACAAATCTTGAAAAGGTACAACTGCCAAATTAGCGATCGAACCCCAAGCCATGCGAATTAAAGACCAGTGAATGCCCTGGGGATCGACGCAGCCCAAATAGCGCACCACATCCTCTCTTTCGTAGTGTTGCAAACTATTGAACCATCCGACAGTCGTGTCGTTGTCGTGCGTGCCAGTGTACACTACGCAGTTGCGAACGTAATTGAAAGGCAGAAAAGGATTGCCGGGACCGCCATTAAAACAAAACTGCAAAATTTTCATTCCCGGAAACTCGAACCGATCGCGCAAAGCTTCCACTTCAGGAGTAATTACGCCCAAATCCTCAGCGATAATTGGCAAGTTGCCAAACTTCTCATTAATTACCTCAAACAAAGCGGTTCCTGGCGCTTCAATCCATTCTCCTTCGATCGCAGTTTCTTCTCCCTGCTTCACCGCCCAGTAAGCATCAAATCCTCGAAAGTGGTCGATTCGAGTCACGTCTACATAATCGAAAATCGCCTCAAAACGCTGCACCCACCACTGAAAATGATTGGCTTGCAACTCTTCCCAATTGTAAACTGGATTGCCCCACAATTGACCTGTTTCGCTGAAGTAGTCCGGCGGAACTCCTGCCATTAAAGCGGCTTCTCCCGTTGCTTCATCCAAGCAAAATATTTCGGGATGCGACCACACATCAGCGCTGTCGTGAGCTACATAAATCGGAATGTCGCCGATAATTTGAATGCCGCGCAGGTTGGCATAGCGCTTCAATTCCGTCCACTGCCGGAAAAACTCAAACTGAACGTATTTGTAGTAATAAATTTCCGCATTGAGTTCCTGGCGCAACTTGTCTAAAACTTCTGGTTTTCTCCTGGCTACTTCCGGTTCCCAAGTGTGCCAGCTACCGCCGCCAAAGTAGTCTTTGAGCGCCATAAAAAACGCATAATCTTCCAGCCACAGGGCTTTGATTTCGCAAAAAGTCGAGAATTCTCTTTGCTGTATGGGGGTTGCTTTTGCTTTGAAGTTTTCGCAGGCTTTTTTGAGCAAGGGAATTTTGTGCGCGATCGCCCGATCGAATTCTACAGTATCGGGGGGAAATCCCGGAAAATTAGCTAAATCTTCATCGCTTAGCAATTGCTCGTCCCGCAGCATTTCCGGGCTAATCAGCAGCGGATTTCCTGCCATTGCCGAATAGCAGGAATAGGGAGAATTGCCGTATCCTGTCGGACCGAGGGGCAGTATTTGCCAGTATTGCTGGTCGCTTTCTGCCAAAAAATCAATAAAGCGATAAGCTTCTATTCCCATGTCCCCAACGCCGAACCGACTGGGAAAAGATGTGGGGTGGAGTAGAATACCGCTAGCTCTGGGAAACAGCATAATCTATCTAAAGATATAGAAATTAAACATTGACAATTTGACTGGACAATTTGACTGACATTCTTGATTTGTAAGACCTCACTGTTTTAATGGCGATCGTCACAAAAGATGCCTTGGCTATTGTCTCATACTCTGCTGGATTGAGCTTGGCAAAAATTATAATTTTAGAATTTTAATTTTAGTTTACCGATAACTGCTGAGATCGCGAACAAAAATTATGATTCTTGGACAATGATACTTTTAATCCAGACAACTGAAGAAAGAGTTTTCACAATTTCCGTTAGCATTTCTGCTGCCCGATCTCGGATTTCATGCACTCAACGATAAATGCTGCAAGGATTAGGCAAGAAAACAGACCCTAACCAGATCGTAGGTCGATCGAGCGAGCGATCGCGATGTCAAGCTCGTTTCTTCCTGGCTCTATTTTGTAAAGTTTTGTAAAAAATATTCTCGATTTGCATAAAAACAGTCCTGTTGTCCCGATAGCTTAAATAGAGGGCAGCAAACGCTACCGGCAATTGTCGGTCAGCTTATATCACAACTAATACCGTATGTCAATAAAACCAGAAAGTACCGAGATTTGGGTGAGCTACCAGAAGCTGAATGCTCACATCTTGCACCCAAAGTCAAAAATCCTGTAGGGGCGGGTTCGCCGATAGCTTTAAACGCAGCAGATAGGTTAAATAAACCCGCCCCAACTAATAACCCCCAATTGACATTGCTGCAAGATGTCAGGACTACCGACAGCGAAAAATTTAGCTCAACAAAAATTAAAGTAATTATCCGAGGTGCGACTCACTACCCATATATAATTTTTCGTGAATTGGTAAATAAATGAGTTTTCAGATATACTGCTGAGAAATACTTGAAAACTTATTCAATATTTAACTGCCAAATCCAAGCTTTTTTTCAGTAAGGGTGCGATGCTTGCACGGGCGGGAAACAAGGGATAGCTGCACAGCTATGCTGTTGTTTTACTTGTAAAAAATTCCCAAAGGTGTGACATTTTTGTGCGATCGCTCAATCAACTTCGTTACCGCAAAAATATGAAATTTATCCCAGAATCTCCTACCTTCAGTCTGCCTACAAACGAATTGCTAGAATTCGACACTTTCACAGAACGGCAAATAGAGTCGATCGAAGATTTCCCCCTACCGTTAGCTAAAAACAAGCAAAAAAAGCCGAAAAAGCAGGTAAAAAACATCGTCTTCATCGACTCGCAAGTTAAAAACTGGCAACAACTCGCCAGCGGCATCAAACCCGAAACAGAAGCAATTCTCCTAGACGCGACAACTGACGGCATAGCACAAATTACCAAAACCTTAGCCAAATACAGCGAATTTGACAGCATTCAAATAGTCGCTCACGGCGAACCAGGCAGCTTGCAACTTGGTGCTGCCAAACTAAACAGCAACGGCATAGAAAATTACAGCAACCAATTGCAGCAATGGCAAAAAGCTCTAGTTAAAAACGGAGACATTCTGCTGGTAGCCTGCAGCGTCGCAGCCGGAGAAACAGGCAAGAATTTCGTGCAGAGGCTGCGGGAAATCACGGGTGCAAATATTGCAGCTTCCGCTAATTTAACCGGAAGTTCAGGACAAGGCGGCAACTGGGAATTAGAAGTAGTTGCAGGAGAAATCACGACTTGTTTGGCATTTCACCAAACAGTCCTGGAAACCTACAGTTTTGTCCTCGGTACGCTAGTCAACGAAACCTTTAGCAATGCCACAGTCACCGGACCTTGGATTTACAGGGGAAGAGACGGCAATGTGTTCGACCCCAATCCAGTTTTTCCCGCCAACACGCAAGGAATTCCCGGTATCACAGCAGGAACTTCATCGGGAATACTTCCGGGCTTGGGGGGCGATGCCGCAGGTCAAGGAGCTTTGAGGCTAACGAGCAACAGTCAAGGATTCTCAGCTTTTGTCATCTACAACAACCCCATACCCTCCACAGAAGGTCTGAGAATGACCTTCGATTTCTTTGCTTACAACGGGGTTAATGCCACCATTCCGCAGACTGGTTTTGTAGGAGCACAGCCAGGGGATGGTATTAGTTTCTTCTTAATTGATGGGACAGCCAATCCCACAACAGTAGGAGGCTTTGGCGGTTCTCTGGGCTATGCCAACGTCAATACCGCTGCTTCCCCCAATACACCCGGATTGGTGGGAGGTTATTTGGGCATTGGGTTGGACGAGTTTGGGAATTTTTCCAACAACCTCGACGGAGAAGGGCGTGCCGGCCCAACTCCACCCCCTATTCCTGGTGCCCCAAATCTAAGTGCTTACAGGCCAGATTCAATTACTCTCAGAGGAAGTGAGGCTGGCGGTTATGCATTTTTAACAAATGTAATTTCCCCGATAGGCATCGACAACATACCCACAAGTATCGACTTTATAGAGCCAGGTTATAACTTCGACAATTCTGTGACTGTCAGTCGGGAAGCAGCGAAAAGAAGCATTCAAGTTACCTTAGATCCGCCGACTTCTGCAACGCCAAATCGCCTGACAGTTGCCTTGGATCTGAATAACAATGGTTTATTTACAGACCCCGGCGAAACTTTAATTGATATTCCCAATCTAGCAACTGCAAACGGAGCGATACCTGCTAATTTAAAATTTGGTTTTGCCAGTTCGACGGGAGTTGCTACTAACTTCCACGAAATTCGCAACCTCAAAATCGAGACAGTAAATCCCGTTCCCGCCAGCCAAGCTGATGTTGTTACCATCAAAAGCGGGCCGCAATTCATCAAGAATGCGGGCAACATTACTTACACGATTACTACTACAAATCGCGGGTCTCAACCCGCCCAACAAGTTTTAGTTCAAGACGAAATAGCAAGCCAATTACTTCCTACTTTGGGAGGAGTTCCTACAGTTGTAGCTTCTAATGGCGGCAGCTACTCCAACCCGACGCGGAACGTCACTTGGCCGAGAATTCCGGTTCTCAATCCGGGTGAAAGCGTCACCTACACCCTGACAGTGGGTTTGCCGCCCAGTTTAACTACCGGCAGCACGTTCGCTGGTGTGGCATCCAGCAGCGCGGCGACTTTCGACCCCGACCTTGCAAATAACAGCGGTTCAAATGCAATAAATTCAGTCAGTACCACAGTTGCTGATGCTGTAGCCGACCTCGCTACTGTCAAAAACGGTCCGGTTACTGCACCTGCTGGGTCAACGATTAACTACACCCTGGTGACGGCAAATAGCGGACCAGATCCCGCAGCGAATGTTGTTATTACTGACAGTATGGTTCCCGGTTTAACTGGAGTCAGCGTATCCGACGGCGGCACTTACGATCCGATTGCGGGTGTCGTGACCTTTCCAGCGATCGCGTCTTTACCAGTCAGTACAGTTTCTCGCACCATCAGTTTTGTCGCGCCACCGACCGTTGCAAGCGTCAGCAGCACGGCTCGAAGCAGCTCGACTACACCCGACCCCGTTCTCAGCAACAACAACGGCAGCAGCGCTAATAAAGACGGTACTCTCACCAATTCTTCTGTTACTACAACGATTACCGCAGCCAGTGCCGATGTCGTGACTGTTAAAAGCGGGCCGACAGCCGCGAATCCCGGTGCGGCACTTACCTATACGATCGCGACAGCCAACAACGGCCCGAGTAACGCTCAAGCCGTGACGATTACAGACAGCATCATTCCCGGTTTGACGGGAGTTACGGCATCGGACGGCGGGAGTTACGATCCGGTGACGGGTGTGGTGACTTTCCCGACGATCGACCTCAATAACGGCCAGACAGTCACTCGGACGATCGGCTTGACAGCACCTCAAAGCGGCTCGATCGCCAGTACGGCCAGGAGCACTTCAGTAACTGTCGATCCCAACCCCGCCAACAACTCCAACGCGACTGTCACCACGACGATCGCCCCAAATGCTGATGTCGTTACTCAAAAAACTGCTCCGGCTAGCATCAACGCGGGCGAACAGCTTACCTACAGAATCACCACCACTAACCTCGGTAGTGTAGCAGCCGCTAATGTCGCGATTACCGACAGCTTGGTTCCCGGTTTAACGGGAGTCATCGTCTCGGATGGCGGTACTTACGATCTGGCTACGGGTGTTGTCAATTTTCCGGTGGTTGCCAGCTTGGCTGTTGGCACGACGCAGGTGCGGACGATTTCCTTTGTACCGCCACCTACTCTCACTAGCATTACCAATATCGTCCGCAGTACCTCCGACACTCCAGATCCCAACCTTGCAAATAACGACGGATCGATAGCTGCACAGCCCAACCAGCCGGGGGGTCGAGTAATCACAATCATCGGGAGTTCTGCGGATGTTTCCACCACCAAAAGCGGTCCGGCGTCTGCTACTGCAGGTGAGACTGTTACTTATACAATTGCTACTGCTAACTTGGGGCCGGGTTTGGCGGGCAATGTGGTGGTTACTGACAGCATTATCCCCGGTTTGGCGGGAGTTGTAGCATCTGACGGCGGTAGTTACGATCCGGTGACGGGGGTGGTGACTTTTCCGCAAATCGCTACTTTGGCTAGCGGTGCTAGTGTTACTCGTACTGTAAGTTTAATTGCTCCGGCGACCGGCAGCATCAGCAATACTTCCCGCAACACTTCGATAACGGGCGATCCGAATCCTAGCAATAATGACGGTTCTGCTGCGAGTGCCACGGTAATTACGGCGATCGTACCAACCCCAACACCAACTCCAACCCCAACCCCAACACCAACTCCGACACCGACGCCAACTCCAACCCCAACACCAACTCCGACGCCGACGCCGACATCCGGAACTCCGACGCCGACGCCAACTCCCGGAACTCCGACGCCGACACCTGAAACTCCGACGCCAACGCCAACTCCCGGAACTCCGACACCGACGCCGACACCCGGAACTCCGACGCCGACACCCGGAACTCCGACGCCAACTCCCGGAACTCCGACACCGACACCCGGAACTCCGACACCGACACCCGGAACTCCGACACCGACACCCGGAACTCCGACACCGACACCCGGAACTCCGACGCCGACACCAACGCCAAACAGTCCAAACAATCCGCCGGTGGTGAACCTACAATTTCCATTCTTGCTAGTAAACAATTCGGTGCCGTTCCAATTTTCTCTGCCGCCAAATACATTTACCGATCGAGATCCGGGAGATAGTCTCACTTACAGCGCGAGACAAATTAACGGTCAACCGCTGCCGAGTTGGCTGACATTTAATCCGAATACTCTTTCCTTTAGCGGTCAAACTTTCCAAATAAATTTCGTACCGATTCAGTTAACAGCAACCGATCGAGCTGGTGCAACTGCCACCACTTCGATAAGCTTGATAACTCTGGGAAGCGGTCTGGTGATTGACGGTTATATTGCTGGCGCAACTTTGTTTTTTGATGCCAACAAAAACGGAGTTTTGGATAATAACGAACCGTCTACTATCACAGGTCCTGCCGGAGAATACGAGCTCAATATTCCCTTCGAGACTTTTGATACCGATCGAGATGGCGAACTCGAACAGTCTGAAGGTAATATTGTGGCTTTTGGCGGCATCGATACAGCTACTGGTTTGCCGCTGGAAACGCCTGTTTCGGCACCGCCGGATGCTACTGTGGTGACTCTGTTAACGAGTTTAATCGTGGAGTTGGCAGACCGAAACATTAATATCGATCGAGCTGAATCTCTGGTTAAAACTTCGTTGGGAATTCCGTCTAGCGTTGACCTTACCAGTTTAGATCCGATCGAGGCCGTCAACAGCGGGCGATCGGGCGGGGCGGAAGTTTTGATAGCTATGACCAAGGTGCAAAACTTCATTACCCAAACAGCCAGTTTAATTGATGGTGCTTCTGGTGCTGCCAATAATGTCATTGTTAAAAATGTCATTGCAGCAATTAGCGATCGCATTCAAACTGGCAACAATTTGGATTTAAACAATGCAGAGCAATTAAGTGCGATCGTCCGGGAAGCTGCGACTAAAACTCAGCAAATCGACCCGAGTTTTAACAGCCAAATAGTCTTAGCAATTGCCCCGCAAGCCGCGCAAGTAATGGCAGAGGCAAATCAGCGGGCCGATGCCGCAGCATCCAGCAATTCCGGCGCATCGCTCAATTCTGCAATTGCTCGAATTCAAAAAGTTGCATTGGGAGAAACTGCTAAAGACTTGCGGGAAGTTACAGCAGGAAATAAAACAATTGCTGAAGTAGTTGCTGAAAATACTGGTGCTGCTTTAAATACCCAAATTCAAACAGCAACAGTACCCAATAATCCTGCTGTTCCAGTTATTGGGGGCGGTGTGGAGATAATTAGCACTGCGCCAAATCAGATTATCGGTACGGATCGCAATGATTCGATCGCGGGTACTAGCGGCAGCGATATTATCAGCGGCAGGCGGGGAAATGACCGAATTCTCGGTTTAGAAGGTAACGACTGGATTAACGGGAATCAGGATATCGATACCCTTGATGGAGGCATTGGCGATGACACTATTTATGGGGGGAAAGGAGAAGATTCTTTAGTCGGTTTTAACGGCGAAGATATCTTGTTTGGCAATCGAGGTTTTGATACAATTAACGGCGGAGAGGGTAGCGATTCTCTCTACGGCGGCAGGGGTAACGACTTGCTGACGGGAGGAAATGGCGACGATTTACTTGTCGGTCAAATTGGTGAAGATACTCTGATTGGCGGTTTGGGCAGCGATGTATTTTTGTTAGCGCCAGACCAGGGAATTGACAGGATTTTGGATTTTGAGAAAGGCATAGATTTTATTGGGTTGTCGGGAGGTTTAAACTTCAGTCAGCTCAGCATTACTTCGGCTAATAATGCAACTTTAATTAGCATTGCTAGCAGCGGTCAAGTGTTGGCTTCTCTCAGGGCAGTTGGACCGAATTTGCTGGGGATTGAGGATTTTACTCAGCGTTCGATTTAGTTGGAATTAAGGCGCGATCGATCGCCGTAAAAAATGGTTGGTAGTGCGGACTAAAGTTCGATGAGTTTGCGGACTGAAGTCCGCACTACCAACTGTTTTTATTACTCATGCACGCCACAATCATCGATAACTCATGCTAAATATAAAATTAAAAGTGGAGGATAATTCTGATGAGTGAGAATACCGTGAAAGTAGAGATCGCGGAATACTTGAGAGAGTATTGAGCTGGAAGTGGCGATCGCGCAATTCGATCGCGACGTGAATTTCGAGCGATCGATGAAGTAATACCAAATCCGGGTGTGTGACCCCTTTTATCGTCATTGCGAGCGTAGTGAGGCAATCGCAAGAACTCTGAGAATTAAGAAAAATTTATAAAGGGGATCTGATACTCGGATTTGGTATAAGCTAGATAGAAAGGTTTCAAAATAGATGAAAACTTCATAGAGGCAAACTGGTTATGAACTGGAAAGCACACATTCACTCAAATCCTAAAATTCTGCTTGGTAAGCCTGTAATTAAGGGAACGCGAATATCAGTGGAGTTTATCCTAGGGCTATTTTCAGAAGGTTGGACGCAGGAACAAATTCTAGAAAATTATCCAACGCTTAATGCTGAATCTATCCAAGCAGTGTTTGCTTTTGCGGCGGAATGTCTCAAAGAAGATGTATTTTACACGCCTTTGCTATTTGCTGAGGCAAGTTAATGCGGTTTCTGGCTAATGAAAACTTTCCTCTACTGAGCGTGCGACTGCTGCGACAAGCGAATCTTGAAGTCGCTTCTGTGAGCGAGGATGCTCCAGGAATTGAGGATGCCGATGTTTTGGCTCGTGCTGCGGATGAGCAATTGGTGATTTTGACGTTCGATCGCGATTACGGCGAACTGATTTATCGCTTGCGGATGCGATCGCCAAGAGGTGTCATTTATTTGCGGTTTCGTCCTCACACACCGGAAGAACCAGCATCAGTATTGTTAAATTTATTACAGATGGAAGGATTGCAATTTGAGGAACGATTTACGGTGGTGGATCGCGATCGAATTCGTCAACGTCCGTTACCGTAGTTATTGCCGGAAGCAAGTAGTTGTGTGGATTGAGGCAGGCTTTGGGTTGAGCAGTCCTTAATTCCCAATTAACGTGCTACAATCGTAATACAACCTTGACTCACTTACGATCCTATGAAGCTCGAACATAAAACACATAGAGATGGCAATTTACACCCTAAAGCATTTAATTGTCTACAACTTCTCGTTCTCGATGAAACCTTGACCTATCATAACGAGCACGCCGAACGGCATCCGTTCTCAATCTACAGTCTCTCAATACAGAAAGTAATGCAGTCTTTCAATGCTGTTCTGAATGAAATAGAACGAATTTCTACGGCTTTGTTTAATGCTGATGGAAATTTAGATTATCCTTTAAAGAAGCTGCCTGATTTACAAAAAGAATTACTGTACGCCTTACAGTCTCACATTGATGATTGCTACCGTATTCTTAAAGTTATTCACCCATATAATAGTAATGGGAAAGAAGATTTTGTAGAGAGTTGGTTAGAAAAGGTCAAACATCCGGCTTATAAGGATTTTCGGAATGCAATCAATGAATACAGAGAATCATTTGCTCCTATTGTTAATAAGATTAAACACAATGGTGGTCAATTGCGTCCCATAATGATGTACTCAAGGGGACGTGGTATAGTTACACGTACTGTAGAGAAAGGTATTCAAACTTTTCCCAAAAATGCTCGTATTGTTGGGTATTTTCTAGAGGGGATGCAACCTAATGGGCGTATAGGCCCCGATCTTAAAATTCATCCCGATGGTATAAGCGCTATTTCCTTAAATCGTGACCTACGTTATCATTTTGCAAATCTCTACCGAGTTGGTCATCATTTGAGAGCTGCAATTGCCAGAACGGTTCGTAAGCTTCACGGAATAAATTTGCCTCGTGATGTCGGTGTTAATGATGCCGCCTCCCAATATGATATAGAGTCAATTGCAGAACGTGTCAGTAAGCTGCCACCTCTATTCTTTGAGAATGAGTTTTCTAAGAAAACACCAGATATTAAGTTTTACCGTCATAACGGGAATACAGATTTGATTTTGGAGACTCCTGGTTCTCAGTATATGACTTGGGAGGGAGAAGTAATGCGCCGTTATGAAATACAAGTAGATGCTGTTTGCCCTGAATATCAACTTCCTTACAGGTAAGTCAGAAGCGTTTGTAATACCAATTCTCCAAAATAATGCAACAGTAGTTTGTACCGCTAAAGTCTAATTGTATTGGGTACTCACTCGGCATTGTAGCAACCTTTTAGAGAAATGGACGAAATAACATTGGAGGATGGACCGATGGGTAGAAAATATATAATTTTTCGTGCCGAAGTGACTGAAGAAGAGGGGGCGGACAATCGGTTGTTAGCTCACACAGGGGCTTACACTGATATCCTTGCAGAATATTTTGATTCCACAAACGAACCGATCCCCGCACCCGGATACAGATTGCTGGAGTTTCACAGCACAGACGGTTCCGGTTCCAGCACTCACTACCGCACTGGAGATTGGGAAGTGGTGAGGGTGGAAGAATATCCAACAGCAATTCCTACTAACGAGTTTGAAGCGATTGCCGTTTGCTATTGCAAATATGCTCCCGTTCAAACTCCGCTAATACCGATGCCAAAAGGTAAAGTTTCGATCGACTCTTTTGGTGATGAGTCAGTTTATCAAGAATTCCTCAACAGCGATGCAGTTAAAGATTACACTCCAGTTTAACTAACAGTTAAGCATCCAACCAAAGAAACCGGGTTCTTTACTGAATCTATGAATTACCACCAAAGATTTTAGTAAAAAACCCGGTTTCTGACCACCCGCGAGTAAGTCCTATTTATCAAGAATTGCTCAACAACCCCGCTACCATTTAAGACTGTTCCTTATCCTCAATTAAGTCGCCCAAATATAACTCGATAAACTTTTCCGCAGCCGGAGGCTCAATTTCTTGAAGAGTCTTCACAATCTCCCTCACTGTTTCTGCTGTCGGATCTCTAATTTCGTGTACCCAACGGTAAACGCTGCCTCGTTCAATTCCCAAGGCTACTGCGAGTTTATTCTGGCTAATGCCGTAAATTTCCAACACTTGCCTAAGTGCTTTGCCTGCTTTTCCCATCGTACCTGTGCGTACAGCCTGTCCGTCTAGACAATGGTGTCAGAGGCTCTTGACTAAGTAAATGTGTACCTAATGGGTTACGTGTTGTACAATGAGTGTGATCCATTAGGATCACATCATCTTGAAATCGAACACAGGTAACATCAATGCTGAAAAACTTTTTAAGCGACACCAGCCAAACGTCTACTATTCCTGTCTCCACCGATGTTGTTGATTCCCCCTTGCCCAGTCAAGAACCAGTCAAACTACTGGTAGTTGGTTCTCGCCGAGGAGTCCTCAACATCATTTACAGCCTGTTTCACCGGGGTTTTGCCCAAGTACATGAATGGAGTCCTTTGTTACCTGGGCCAAAGCCAGGTGAAGTAATGAGCATTTTAATCCGACAGATTTCTACTAAGTAGATGCAAAAAAAGGGGCAACTTGCGTCGCCCCTCCACTATTTAACCAACTGTAAAATTAAGCTTCTACAGCAATCTTTTGCTCCGAAGCTTCAGGCGAATTTGCTTCGCTGGGCGGCACGACTTGCCAGAACTTCGGCAAATATTCCGACCAATTTGCGAGAATCTTCGCCGCTTTTTTGCTGCCAGTTCGATCGCGCTGCATCTCAATTAATTCTTTCAATTGCGCTTCGCCAGTCGCCGTACAAACCCGCTGCATCTTGACAATTTCCCCGTTGACATGTTCGGGAAAAGTTCCGTCTTCATCGAGGAAATAAGCCAAACCGCCAGTCATGCCAGCGCCGACATTCCGGCCTACTTTTCCTAATACGACAATGACACCGCCGGTCATGTATTCGCAGCAGTGATCGCCCGCACCTTCAATGACTGCTTTTGCCATGGAATTGCGCACCGCAAATCGTTCCCCAGCTTTGCCCGCAGCTAACAGAATGCCTCCCGTCGCGCCGTACAGACAAGTATTGCCGACGATCGAATTTTTCGCAGCATCGTAAGTCGCACCAACTGGCGGTTTGATAACAATTTCGCCGCCGTGCATTCCTTTACCAACGTAGTCGTTAGCTTGACCTGCTAAAACTAGCGTCATTCCCGGTAAATTGAACGCGCCGAAGCTTTGACCTGCTGTACCGGTAAAGTTGAGAGTAATTTGACCGGTAAAACCATTGTTGCCGTATTGTTGCGCGATCGCACCGCTAATTCTCGCGCCGACAGTTCGATCGGTATTTACCAATTTTACATTCTTGCTAACGCTGGTTCGATCGGCGATCGCGCTTTGAATCTCAACATCCGCCAACAATTCATCATCCAATACTGGGCCGTTAGAATGAACGCCACTGTGAACTAAGAAAGAGCGATCGATCTTAGTATCCGGCAACTGCATCAAACAGTCCAAATTAATTGCTTGGGTTTTAGTTAGTTTCACACCCTCGCGCATCTTCAGCAAATCCGCACGGCCGATGATATCTGTCAGCGATTTGTAACCCAATTTTGCCAGCAAACTCCGCACTTCTTCTGCTACGAAATAGAAGAAATTAACGACATGTTCCGGCGTACCGGGGAAGCGTTTCCGCAACTCTGCTTTCTGAGTTGTCACGCCGACGGGACAAGTATTCATGTGACAAACGCGGGCCATAATGCAGCCTTCCGCAATCATCGCCACAGTTCCAAAACCGTATTCTTCAGCACCCATCAAAGCGCCGATAACGACATCCCAGCCTGTTTTAAAGCCGCCGTCAACGCGCAGCAAAACTCGATCGCGCAATTTATTTTCCATTAACACTCGGTGTACTTCTGTCAATCCGAGTTCCCACGGAGAACCCGCGTGCTTGATCGAACTCAGCGGCGAAGCACCCGTACCGCCATCGTGACCGGAAATTTGAATCACGTCAGCATTTGCCTTGGCCACGCCCGCAGCTACCGTACCGATGCCGACTTCCGACACCAACTTCACCGACACGCCAGCTTTCGGGTTGATTTGATGCAAGTCAAAAATCAACTGCGCCAAATCTTCGATCGAATAGATGTCGTGGTGCGGCGGAGGCGAAATCAAAGTAACACCCGGTTTCGATCGGCGCAAGTAAGCAATGTACTCGCTCACTTTCGGTCCCGGCAATTGACCGCCCTCACCCGGCTTCGCACCTTGTGCGATTTTAATTTCGATTTGTCGGGCGTTCATCAGGTACTCGGGAGTCACGCCAAAACGCCCGGAAGCTACTTGTTTGATGGCAGAAGAGGCGGTATCGCCGTTTTGCAAGCCTTTCAAGTGAGGTAGAGTTTGTGAGAATCCTGCTTCGCTCACATCATTTAACACTTTGTAGCGCACCGGGTCTTCGCCGCCCTCGCCCGAGTTGGATTTGCCGCCGATGCGGTTCATCGCGATCGCCAGCGTTTCGTGGGCTTCCGGGGACAAAGCGCCGAGGGACATTCCGCCCGTCGCAAAGCGCTTGACAATATCGGCTACAGATTCGACTTCTTCGATAGGGATGGAGGGGCGATCGCTCTTCAAATCCAGCAAATCCCGCAAAGCCGTTACCGGGCGGTTTTCAAGCTGCTGCTTGTAAACTTCGTAATGATCGTAAGCCGTTTTTGATTCAGCGGGAGAGTCAGAATTTTTGTCACCAATTGGTGACAGTTTTGCTTGGGCCCCGTTACCGTTACCGTTGCCGTTGCTTTCTTCCCTTCTTCCTTCTTCCTTCTTCCTTCTTCCTTCATTAAAACCAGCAACAGCCTTGTGCAACGCCTTCGCCATTTCCGGGCTGTTCATGTGGTATTCGCCGCCCCGGCGGTACTGCACGAAGCCGTAATTTTCCAGCTTTTTCAAGCTCAATTCCGGGAAAGCTTGAGAATGGAAAGACATCACTTCCTGGGCCAATTCCGCCACACTCAAACCGCCGATCCGAGACACAGTGCCTTTGAAGCCCAACTCTAGCAAATCCGCACCGATCCCGATCGCCTCAAAGATTTGCGCCGCCTGATAGCTAGACAGCAGCGAAATCCCCATTTTCGACATGATTTTCAGCAAACCGTCTTCTACCGCCTTGCGGTATTTAGCTTGCGCCTGCGTTACGGTAATTTGGGGAACTTTGCCGTGCTGCATCAAGTTTTGAGTTTTCGGATCGAACCACCAACCGCGCACGCTTGCCAAAGCCAAGTAAGGACAAACAGCCACCGCACCGTAACCAATTAAGCAAGCAAAATGGTGCGTGCTCCAACATTGCGCCGTATCCACAACCAGCGAAGTCTGCATCCGCAAGCCGTTGTCAATTAAGTGGTGGTGAACCGCACCCACAGCCAGCAACGGCGGAATGTAAGTTAATTCAGCATTCAAACCCGCAGCAACGCCTGCTGGCGACACTCGATCGCTCAAAATTAGCACCCTTGCGCCCGATCGCACTGCTGCGTCAGCCTCTTGACAAAGTTGCTCGACTGCGCTTTGCAAACCAGACGGGCCGGTAGCAATTGGGTAAAGCGTTGACAGTTCTTTCGCGGGGAAAGACTGTTGGTTTCTCAACCAAGCCAGTTCGCCGTCATTGAGTACGGGAGAATCAATTTTTAGCAGCTTCGCATTTTCCGGGACTGTAGCGAGCAAATTGCAGCGCCCGCCCAAAGTCATCGCCACAGACATGACCATTCCCTCGCGCAGGGGGTCGATCGGCGGATTGGTAACTTGAGCGAACCGCTGTTTTAAATAGTTGTACAGCAACTGCGGCTTTTCCGACAGCACCGCCAGAGGAATGTCGTCGCCCATGCAGAAAGTCGGTTCTTTGCCCGAACTTGCCATTTCGACGATCGTCATGTCCAAATCTTCCGCAGTGTAGCCGAAGGCAATTTGATTTGCCAGCAGCGTTTGCGAGTCAAGGGTTGCAGTTTCGGCAAACGGTTGCGGCTGCAAGGTTTCGCGGTGTTGTTGCAGCCATGCGCCGTAGGGATGCTGCTGGGCAATCCGCTGTTTGATCTGCCAATTTTTGAGGATTTCTTGAGTTTCCAAGTCAACGGCGATCGTTTGTCCGGGTCCCAAACGGCCTTTTTCCACAATATCTGCTTCGGGCAAATCGATCACACCGGCTTCGGAAGCCACAATTACCAAACCATCTTTAGTAATGCAGTAGCGGGCGGGCCGCAAACCATTGCGATCGAGCGCTGCACCGACTTGTTTGCCATCGCTGTAAACTAACAGTGCCGGGCCGTCCCAAGGTTCTTGAAAACCGCTGCAATATTCGTAAAAATCGACAATTTCAGGATAGGGTGCCAAATCCGGCTGATTTTTGTAAGCTTCCGGCACCATAATCGTCAAAGCTTCCGATGGAGAACGGCCGGAATGTACCAACAGTTCCATCACGTTGTCCAAGTTTGCCGAATCGCTGCTGTCGGGATTGACAATCGGGTTGAAAGTTTTGAGATCCGCTTCACTCCAATTGGGATGAGTCAAATCGGCTTGCCGCGCCCTCATCCAAGTGATGTTGCCCAACAGTGTGTTAATCTCGCCGTTGTGTCCCAGCAAGCGCATCGGCTGGGCGAGGTGCCAGCGGGGCATCGTGTTGGTGCTGAAGCGGCGGTGGTAGACGGCAAAAGCGCTTTTGTAAGCGGGATTTTTCAGATCTAGGTAAAATTCTCCGAGGACGGCCGATCGCACCATGCCTTTATAGACGATCGTGCGGCAGGAGAACGAACAAGTGTAAAATTCGTTGCGGGTGAAGTTGGGAAGTTCGGACAGCGAGTGTCCGATCGCGCGGCGGGCTAGAAATAACTGGCGATCGAGCTCATCTCCCTGGAATTCCGAGGAACTGACAATTACTTGTTCGATTTGAGGCTGATTTTCGCGCGCTTGCGGGCCCAAAACTTCCGGGTTTACGGGAACGATCCGCCATCCCAACAGCGTCAACCCGCGTTGGGTCAAAATTTCTCCGACAACCTGTTTGGCTGCGGCAGCTTGCTTTGCATCTGGAGATAGAAACAGCATCCCCACCCCGCAGTTTTCCCGCGCCGGCGGTACAATTCCCTGTTCTGCGAACCAAGCATCCAGCAATTCCCAAGGAATCGCCGTCATCAAACCCGCACCGTCACCGGAATCTCGATCGGCACTGCAACCGCCCCGGTGTTCCAGACAAGTCAAAGCCGGCAAAGCTTTTTCAATCAGCGAGTGAGTTGCTTTGCCGCTTTGGTTGGCAATAAAGCCGACACCGCAGGCATCTCTTTCTTCCACCAGCCAGCTTTGACCGGCATACGGAAATCCTCGTTCACCCTGATGTAAATTTTGGTTGCGATCGGTCGTGTTACCCATGTTGATTGAATAGTATTTCTCTGTGTGATTGTTTTGTGTCGTTATGCTTTGGAAGGAAAGAGCTGCCCAGCGGTGAAAAAAGTTGACTCTTTAAGCTGTAAAGAACCAGCAGATTTAATTAAAGATGAACTTTGATGCTGGCAGTATCCTGCCGTAAAACCCTGTTTTGGAGATCTCAAATTATCTCGATCGATTAGCTTTGCGGAATGTCTCATAGAATACGCTGCTGCGATCGAGCAATAATTCCTTTGACCGTCGCCACTGACGATCGCCACTTTGCCGCAAGAACTCTGGGGGCGATCGATGGAATTGCTCGACTGCTGCTGCAGATAGAAAATTCACCTACTCGCGATCGGGTTGGTGCATTGTAGCAGGGCAGTCTGCCACCTGTGAAGCACTGCTTTAACATTATGTGGCTAACTTTTCAGGCATGAATATTAAGTTTATCAAAAAAAATCGAAATTTTGAGTTCTGTGGTGGTAATGAAGGTCGGCGGTGCGATCGAACCCAACCATCCCGTGAGAAATCGAGTGCGGGTGCGTTGCCAAAAATATGCTACAAACAGACAGTTTCTCCACAAAACTCTTAAAAAGCAGAACTTGAATATGCTGAGTTCGTTATTCGAGTTCTACCTCGAATCCCAAAAGTTATAGGTTGTTAGCTGTGAAAAGCAAATTGTTCGATCGCCCTTCAATACCGTCAGTCTCAATATTGCCAATTTTGGCGATCGCCCTTGTCTGCTGCCCGAATCCACCGGGGAAAGCGCAATCATCCGAGAATGCTGGGTTAATTCACGATCGCGGGATCTGTCGCGCAAGCAGGCTGATATTGGGCAGTACCACAACCGACAATCCTGTAGGGGCGGGTTCGCCAACAAATTTAAACGCAGCAAACAGGTTAAATAAACCCGCCCCAACCCCACTAAAAACCCCAATTGACATTGCTGCAAGATCTGAATTACAACCGACTGCTGCCAAGATTCTCAACAATCCTGTAGGGGCGGGTTCGCCAACAAATTTAAGCGCAGCAGATAGGTTAAATAAACCCGCCCCCACCCCACGAACAACCCCAATTGACATTGCTGCAAGATCTGAATTAAAGCCGACTGTTGCCAAGATTCTCAACAATCCTGTAGGGGCGGGTTCGCCAACAAATTTAAACGCAGCAGATAGGTTGAATAAACCCGCCCCCACCCCACGAACAACCCCAATTGACATTGCTGCAAGATATGAATTAAAACCGACTGCAAATTTGTTGTCCCTTGGGTTAATTGACGATCTCGCAGTCCGCCGGGGAATCAATTCCCCGTCTCATAGCGAAAGTCGGTTAAAACCGACTGAAAGATTATCGCTTTTTCCCAGCTCGATCGCAGCAACAGAGTCTTCTTCCTTCCCCGTGAGTCAAGTTGTACCGCCTGCAAGCAATATCAGACAAGGCCGCCAAGTCTCTATCAACGGGCGAGTTATTTCCTTGGCTTGGACTCAACAACCGGCAAGCAGCACTTCAACAAACATCCGAACCTGGATTGCCGATGTTGGCTTGATGCAAAGTGCGGGAGTGGATTTGCTCAATACCGCTGACAGTAGCAGACAACCGGTGCAGTGGTTTGCCGTATCTTTAACCGAGGCTCGAAGTTTGGCAGTGCGATCGACCGCCAACTATCGCTATTTAGATGTGACAGATTTTGCCAGACAGGCGGGCTGGCAGATATCCGCCGATGGGAATACTTTGAGAATTACCTCTCAAACTGCCAGAATTAGCGGCATCCGGCAAGCACCGAGAGATGGGGGCGATCGCATTGTAGTAGATCTCGATCGGCCCGCCCCCTGGCAAGTTAACTTTGGCGGTACGCCCAGCCCTGCCCCGACTCCCGCACCCAGAGATACGCCAGACGACCCGACAAAGCCCGTTCCTGCGCGACCTCACACGGTTTCACCGCTAAACCCCGAAACGCAAGACGACCCAACCAAACCCACCCTCCCGCTTCCAGTAGCGCCCGCTGCAGCGCCGATCGGTCAGGAATGGTCGATCGTCCTTGATGCTGGGGTCGATCGAGCTTTAATGCAGCGCGTTTTTCAAACTACCAAACAAGTTTTGTCTCTGAGAGTCGAACCTGCTGGCAGTCAAACGAGAGTGAGAGTTACTATTCCTTTAGGCTGGCGTCCCCAAGTATTTAGTTTGGGAAATCCGAATCGGTTAGTTATCGATATTCGCCCGGATTGGCTGGTAGAAAAAAACATTGTTTGGGTTCCCGGAGTGCGGTGGCGGCAGCAATATCAAAATTTAGGAACTTCGCGTTTTCCTGTAGTTTTTTTAGAAGTCAACCCGCGCCAAACAGGAGTGAGAATTCGACCGATCCTCAGCAATCCGCCGACCGATCGGGGTACTGCACCTTTGTTACAAACAGCGGAACTTGCGGGAACGGCTGCTGCGATTAATGCGGGATTTTTTAATCGGATAAATCGACTGGCTTTAGGTGCAGTGCGGCGCGACAATAAATGGCTGGCAGGACCGATTTTAAATCGGGGGGCAGTTGCTTGGAACGATCGCGGAGAATTTATTATCGATCGCCTGACTTTGCAAGAAACTTTGATAACTCAAACCGGACAGCGATTGCCAATTTCTCATTTAAATAGCGCCTACGTTCAATCGGGAATCGGCCGCTACACTCCCGATTGGGGAACGACTTACACTCCGTTTTCCGATAATGAAATAGTTGTGACTGTAGCGGGCGATCGAGTTGTCAGTCAATCTCCCGGCGGTGCGGCGGGACAAACGAATTTTCCGATTCCTGCAGGCGGTTATATTTTAGCTTTGCGTTCTAATTTATCCCCTGCCTCTCAATTGACTGGCGGCACTTTATTGCGCGTGGAAACTAACACAATTCCTGCGGATTTCAACCGCTTTCCTTACATTTTGGGCGGCGGGCCGGTGTTAGTAAAAAACAGTAGAGTAGTTTTGGATGCTCGGGCTGAAGGGTTTAGCGATGCTTACGTCAGACAAACAGCAATTAGAAGCGCGATCGGGCGTACTGCTGCGGGGAATTTGCTAATTGTAGCGGTGCACAATCGTGCGGGCGGGACCGGACCAAATTTTGCGGAACTCGCGCAGATTTTGCAGCAAATGGGTGCTGTGGAAGCTTTAAATTTGGATGGGGGAAGTTCGACGAGTTTGTATTTGGGAGGGAGTTTGCTCGATCGACCGCCATCAACTGCTGCTAGAGTGCATAATGCGATCGGTGTTTTTATTCAGCCTTAATATCGCATGGGAAAATTCGAGGCAGAGGCTCTGCGCTACCAGGCAGAGCCTGGTAACGAGTGCCAGTAGAAGCTTAGTAATAAGTAGAACGATTAGAACAGTAGTAGAACAAGTAGAAGAGTAGAGCCAAAAAGTATTTAAGTCAGATTTGGAAGAAACCCTTCTTCCTTCTTCCTTCTTCCTTCTTCCTTCTTCCTTCTTCCTTCTTCCTTCTTCCTTCTTTTTACGCAACTTTCCTGTCGTTGAAATGAGAACGTTGTCCGTCCTCCGTCGATATTAAATTCCAGCCTTGAGTGCTCAGTTTTTGATAAGTTGCCCACCCTTTAGAACCACCCGGTTCGCGGTAGTCAGGGGCGGCGTACTGAGGAAAAGACGTGTAGGGACGCCATCCTTGCTGGGGTTCTGTACGCAAGTGCAAGATTTTGTCTCCGTTGCCTCCCAATCTGGGCAACCAACACATTTGTTTCAGCATTTTTCAAACTCCTTTCTTTTGCAGTAACATTAATTTTCTTGCCATCCCAAGTTAGGCTGTAAGACCCGTCTTAGCGCTTCTCGCAAAATATAATAAGTAATGGGATGAATGCGAATTTCACCAATTACTGATTACCGATCGAGATGCTGCGGTTCTAGCTGATTTGGGTTGGTGCCGAGTTTTCTAGCTTTTGGCTGGAAAACAATCATTCTCTAGTAATAAACAAGCGCGATCGAACCGATCCCCCGTTCAAATTTGACTCAAACTTAAAACTGAAGCAGGACTTACGCTGGCACTCTATATGTAGGGTGCGCACTGCGCACCTTACCGCTATAAGTAGCGCGTTCATCTAAATGAATGTCCTAGCACTGTCAAGGTTGAAATCAAAGTTGAACTCCAAGTAAGATTTGCTGTCGATCGCGGGAACTCCTTGTAAATAAAGCCTTCGCTTTTTCGGATTCCCATTGCTTATAACTACACCCCCATTCTGGTTGTTTCCGTCTAAAAAAACATCTTTCTACGGTATTGGCTCTGTTAGGAATAAATTGTTCCTTTAGTTACAAATATTAACCTTTCTCCAGCATTTATCTATGTATTAAAAGTTAAATTAATTTTAATAATGAAGAACTGGTGAAGGAGATTTAGCCTGCTGGCAGTCGCAGCGAAGCGGAGGGAATGCCGGTCGAACTGCAACTTGTATCAAGACAAACAAAACTTCAATAACACCTGCAAGTCAATAACTTGTTGTTGTCGCGATCGAGACTAGCGAAGTACAGTTGCAAGGGTACGAAGCGATCCCAAAGCAATTCGAGTACCTATTTTTCATCGCCAGTGCGTTCAATTTGTATCCACAGCCACCCAACTCTTACGGCGAAAATTTATTTCTGAAGAATGATGACTGCAAATAGGGTACGCGGTTAGTAGTAGTTGCCAATTTCTCGGATAATTATCTATCTGACTGCTGCATTCCTAACTTTCCGGCGGCGGGAACCTGGCACGAGTGGTTCTACAACAAAATAGTACAAGTTGGGGAGGAAAGAGCTTACTTGTATATCGGAGAGATTAAAATAATTCCTGCATAATTTCTGCCTCGCGACAGATGGATGGTGAAGTTGTACCGCGTTTAATTGTAGTAAGAGTAACAATTTCACTGCTGCCAAAGCTGTGAATTAAAACAAGTTTTTTGGAGGACAAACGCGATGGGTTGGCTGAAAAGATTGTTTGGTTTAGAAAAACTGGAAAACCAAGAAAACATTGAATCTGCTCCTTACCAAGCACCCGTAGCTCAAGCTCAATCTCAATCTCAACCTGCTGCTGCGAGCACGCAAACAATCCCGCCAGAACGCATGGGATTGAATGGAGAATACGACCAAAGCGGTTTAGCTAAGCGGGTGGCTCAAGCTTTTGATAATAACCCCGATGTTGCGGATATTGAGACAGTATATGTCGCTCAACAGGGCAGTACAGTCGTGCTCAAAGGTTCTGTTCCCAGCCAGGAAATTGTCACCAAGTTGGTGTCGATTGCTAGAAGTGTGAAAGGCGCAACTGGGGTGGAAACCAATCAAGTTAGTGTGGGTTAATACTTGCACGAGGAACGGGGTAGAAGCCTGTTCGGCAATTGCAGGACTTACGCAGCATCGTTCCCGCATCAAGGGTTGCGATTGTTTCGCTTCGCTGGTAATAACGGAAATATGCTGTACTTGCGCCAATTTTAAATCGGTGAGTAAGGTGCGCATTGCGCACCCTACATCTAGAAGTTTCGCGCCAGCTCTAAATTACTTAGTAACGCGCGCCCTACATCGAGAAGTTTTGCGTAAGTCCTAAATTACTTAATTTAATGGACGATCGACCATTTCAAGAACATCAAATATATAATTGCTGTGGCAACTTTAGAACCAACTCGCGGTCAGTTAGAACGAAATATTTCGCAGCGAATTCAATCTTTATACCGTTCTCTTTTCGGGCATCAACCGAGTCAGGTGAGCTGCAATCTTATCGATAATAAACTGGTAATTGCGATGGAAAATGCGATTACCCCGCCAGAAAAATTGCTCGTGGACAACGGACAGGCGGAGTTAGCTGAAAAAGTGCGATCGGAACTGCAAACCGTTCTGGAAGAGCAAATGAAAGATTTAATAAATGAAGTATTGGGGGTAGAAGCGATCGACCTACTTAATGATACCACATTGGAGACTGGTAGAACAGGAACGATCGCAATTTTAGGTGCTGCGCCCAGAATTCGCGAGTCTAGTTCTAAGTCTAAAAATCAACCGGAAGCAGGTTCAATTTGAGCTGGCTGCGCATAATTATTTCTAAGTCGTCGAGGTTAAAGGGTTTAGATAGGTATGCCACACAACCGGCTAGCAAAATGCGATCGCGGTCTTCTGTTTTTGCCAGCGCTGTAATGGCAATTATGGGAACATTTGCAAGTGTTGGCTCGGCTTTGAGGCGGGCTATCAATTCTATACCGTCTATATCCGGCAGGCATATATCGAGTACAATTAAGTCGGGAGTTCGATCGAATGCTGCTGCAAGTGCTGTGCAGCCATCGGAGGCTCCCACGCATTTGCAGCCCCACAAATCGAGAATTTGAGTCAGCAAATCTAAATTGTCGCGATTGTCGTCTACGGCCAAAACTAACGGAACTTTATTCGCAAGCACTTGACCGTTTTTATAAGAAGGTTCCAAATCTTGACTGCAGTTGGCGTAACTCATAAGCTCGCATAACCTTAAGGTAAAAGACTTTTCTACGAGGCATTCCTCAAGTGGCACTCGGGCACTGACAACAGATTGGCTCGTACAAATACCGATCGGGTTGACTGTTTTTGCTCTAGCGCGACTGTCAAATACTGCAAACATACGCTACCAGTTGAGGAAAATACGGGCAAGGCCGATCGAAATAAGAGGTTATCCTAATTCTACTAATAATTTGGAAAACTACAAACTCAGCATTTTTTAATTGCAGTTTTTGAGAGAATTCACCTAATGTACCTGCCGTCCATCTATCTAAAGTAAGATTTACTCGCACGTTTGAATTTAATAACTTCGCTCTGCTGAGAGATACGGGTTGAGCGAGTTTTAATGTTAGCTTTGTAATCATCAAAGGTGTACCCTTTAATACAAAATCCCGGTTAAATCCCTTTGAATATTGACAGCCGACAGCAAACTGCCAGCAGTTGTCCGATGTTAAATTTCGCTTGTCAAGTGAATCTTAAAAACCTCGTTCGGAGCGATCTAAGGCTGAGTGTTTGTTGTTGGCGATCGACTGTTTCTGGTTGGCGATCGACTGTCAAAAAACAGTCCGCCGATTGTCAAAAAACAGTCCGCGAGCGGGGGCGCTCGCACTAAACATTATCGATCGATTGACGGTCGCGAGCGGGGAAGAGGGGAAGTTCTGAGTTTTAAGTTTTGAGTTTTAAATAAAGAACTGTCTTTAACTCAAAATTTAAAACTCAAAACTCCTTACCAACTGTCAACTATTAACTATTTAGGAGGTTTTGATGACAATTGCAATTAGAGACGATCTGACATACATTTTGCTCAAAAAGATTGCCGAAGGCAACGGCTGCAGGGGAGAGTCAGAAATTAGGAACGCGGCCGAGGAATATGTCGGCAAAGAAATACCGGAAGCAGAATTGCTCGGTCACTTGGATTACCTAAATCAAAGGGAGTTTATCAAAGCTGAGTTTACCGGGGAACCTTACGGAGGAGCTGAGTTATTGCCGCCTTTAGTGACTTTTCAAGAAGCCGATTTGACCGAAAAAGGGCGCAAACTCTTGCAGAAAATGGAGACTAACCCTCCTAAGTCGCTCCATCAAGAAGGAGCGGCAATTCCGATTCCTTCTAAGGATATGCCATTTTTAGAAAAAGTGATGGTTAAGGGGCATTTGGAGGATATTTTTGATGCTCGGGATATTACCGAAATTGTCTACCGGACGATGCGGGATTTAATGACCACAGAAGCGTCCGAGCGCGTAGAATCAGAACTGCACAAAGAGGCTTTGCCTACTGATGACAAAACGCTGAAAAAAGAGATAGCAGAACTCTGGAAAGATACCAATCCGGTAACAGGATTTCTCAGCCGGGTGCGCCCGCCGTGGCACGGGCCGGCACCGTTTGTAATTGATTCCGACTTGTTTGCTTTTCGCGTGGAACAAGAAGGAGGATTGCCATCGGGAGTAAAGCCGGAAATTGCGATTGCGGCCGTGTTTTCGGCAACGAAAGATGAGCTGTCTCAGGAGCGAATATCGGAAATAGCGGGCTTTTTGCCAGACCGAATCAGACAAATTTGGGAGTCAGCTTGATCTCTGCCAGCAGGCAAATCTGAAGAAGGCGCGACAGCCTGCCAAATTTTAAGAATCTATCGGAAAAAAGCAAGCCCTAAAAAGGCAAGCCTTAATTAATGCTAAACCGCTACAATAATTGCAATTATTGAGGCGGTTTTTGTCATGCAGAAGTATAAATGCTTACTTTAGTTAGCACTTAAAGGGTGCAAATCAGGTTAAATAAACCCGCGAAGTAGAACTTGAATGTATTGCCGTTACCAGCGCTATCGCTACACTCCGCTGACGCTAACCTGCTGGCTTCGGGCCTGCAAGTTCTACCTTGAACCCCACCCACAAAAAAGTTCCTTAGCGATCTAGCAGTCATACATCATTCGTAAAAGTTGATAAACCGGGTTTCTCTAAGAAATCCGGTTTTTGAAGCCTGGTAGTTTTTACAACTCATATGGGACTGCTATATTGGTGCAATATATTCAGATCTCAGCCACCCGATCGGAGTTTGGTGCAGAGCATTTTTAAGTTTATCCGTATCAACCGCAACAATTCCCCGCCTGTCTGAGCTTGCTGGCACCGCCTAAGCGAAAGCATAACAGCGAATTGCCAGCACTCGAAAGTGTTGTATTATTTAATACAGGGGGAGTTAAAATAGCTGACGCAACAATTCTGTTATCGACCTTAAGGATAAAAAGGATGGCTCGCAGAAAAGTTAGAAAAACACCAAGTTCTGCTCTCGAACAGGAGAGTTTGCTCAACCGAATTACGACTCGCATCCGCCATTCTTTAGAACTCCAAGAGATATTGACGACTACAGCTAATGAACTTCGTTGTTTTTTGGGGAGCGATCGAGTTAAGATTTATCGGTTTGAAGAGGATGGCAGCGGCGAAGTAATTGCTGAATCGATTAATGGTGACAATTTGCCTTCTCTGCTGGGCTTGCGCTTTCCTGCAAGCGATATTCCCAACAGCGCTCGCGAAATGTTTGTCAAAGCGCGCCAGCGAGTGATTGTCGATGTAGAATACAACCATCAAACTATTAATCGGTTGGACTGTCCGGCAACAGGCAAAACTTTAGCTGTTGAAGATATTCGCTACAGTCCGGCAGACGCCTGTCATATTGAATATTTGAGTGCTTTGGGGGCGCGTTCTTCGCTAACTGTGCCGATTTTGCATCAAAGTCAACTTTGGGGGTTGCTGGCTTGCCACCACACTCGGTCCAGGCGTTTTAGCGATCGAGAGTTGGCAATCGTCCAGTTACTCGTCGATCAGCTTTCGATCGCGATCGCCCAATCTTCTCTCCTCGCTCACGCCCGACAGCAAGCTCGCGACGAAGCGATTATCAATCAAATTAGCAGTTTGTTGCACTCTCCTCTAGAACTGACAGAAATTCGAGAAACAGTGCTCGATCGAATTGTCAAACATTTGCAGGGATGCGGCGGCAGACTTTACATTGCTGCCGACGCGATCGGTCAGCCGGCTCAACTTTATACTTGCGGTCGGCAACCGCAGGACTTGCAACTTGAAGCTAGCTCGTTTTGGCAGCAACTCATGGGGTTTTCCAGCCTAGAAGGAAAGCTTGAAGCCGCAGGTGAAACCGGGACAGCAGCAGAGAAATTAGATATTTATTCCGCTTTAAATCGCGATATAAATACTAAGTTAAATTCGGGAAATTTCCCCTCTATTGAAAACAAAAATTCTGATGCTATTAGACCGCTATTTTACGTAATTGCCGATGTCGATCGAGAACCTAACTTAACATCTTTATCTGCTGCATTTCTCAGGGCATCTATTCGATCGCTCCTGGTAGTGCCACTGCAATACCGCCAGCAGTGCGCTGGCTGTCTGACGATTTTTCGCAAAGAAATAGAAACAGAAATTTTGTGGGCAGGGTACTGCAGCAGTGACGGTCGCAACCAGCGCCCCCGAGATTCGTTTTCTGCTTGGAAAGAAATCCAAACAGGGCAAGCTAAAGAGTGGAACAGCGATGAATTGAAGCTGGCAAAAGCTTTGGCAACTCACATCTATATGTCTGTCATGCAGAGGCGGGTAGAGGCGACAATCCGGCACCAAGCTTCTCACGACCAACTAACAGGTTTAGCCAACCGATCGCTCTTTAATGAAAAACTGTCCCTAGCCGTAGCAAATGCCCGCCAAAGTGCAGAAATGCTAGCAGTAATATTTCTAGATTTGGACAGATTTAAAAATGTAAACGATACCCTCGGTCACGCTGTGGGAGACGAGTTGTTGCAAAGTGTAGCTCGCCGCTTGATTAACTGTTTGCGCGGTGACGATACGATCGCCCGCTGGGGAGGGGATGAGTTTACTTTGCTGCTTTACAACATCGATTCTGCTGAGGATGCCAAGAAGATTTGCCAGCGAATTCTCTACAGTTTGAGCAGTCCTTTTGAGTTTGACGGCAGAGAATTGAATATGAAGGCTAGTTTGGGAGTTGCCCTAGCTCCTTACGACGGGGAAGATGCAGAAACTTTGCTGAAAAATGCTGATGCTGCGATGTATCGAGCCAAACAGCAAGGTCGGAACAATTATCAGTTTTACACGCGGGCGATCGGCAGTAAAGTTTCGGAGAGTTTGGACTTGGAAAACAATCTATATAAAGCATTAGAAAAAGAAGAGTTCGTGCTGCATTACCAGCCGCAAATCGACTTGACTAACGGCAGACTGGTAGGCATGGAAGCTTTAATCCGCTGGCAGCATCCCGAACGCGGTTTGATTTCTCCCGATCGGTTTATTTCTATTGCTGAAGAAACCGGATTAATTTGCCCGATCGGGGAATGGGTATTGCGAACGGCTTGCGCTCAAAATCGTTCGTGGCAGTTACTGGGCGCGCCGCCGCTGCGGGTGGCTGTAAATTTGTCTGCCTGCCAGTTTCGGCAAGCGAGTACGGTGAGTTCGATCGCTAAAATTTTGTCGGAAACCGGGCTAAATCCCGAGCATTTAGAAATCGAAATTACTGAAACTGTGGCGATGACAGACGTGCAATTTACTGTGGGTGTTTTGCAACAGTTGCAAGCCACGGGAATTCACATTGCTTTGGACGATTTTGGCACTGGTTATTCTTCGCTGTGGTCTTTGAAAAACTTACCGCTGGATTCTTTGAAAATCGACCGATCTTTCGTGGCAGATATGCTGAACGACAGCAACGGGACGGCTATTGTTAAAGTAGCGATCGCCCTGGGTCACGGGCTGAATTTAAAAGTAGTTGCTGAAGGAGTGGAAACAGCAGAACAGTTGGAATTTTTGCAAGGACTCAAGTGCGATCGGGCGCAGGGTTATTTGTTCGGCAAACCGATTCCTGCTGCCGAGGCAACGCAACTGTGCGTAGCTAATAAACGGTGGGAAATTAACGAATTTTACCCGCAAATTTGAGGTGAATTTTACAGTTACTTCCTCTTTCAAATCTCAATTTTCAAATCGATCGCAATTCTTGTAGGAGCAGGTTCGCCGATCGACTGACCGCAATAAAATTCGTTTGTAGTGTGGACTTTAGTCCGCAGCATTGTGCGTACTTGTGTCCGCACACTCGCTTCGTTTTTGTTATAGTAATCGACCATACATACAGCAGATTGCACGTTTATGAAGTACATCCCAGAAACCCGGTTTCTTTAAGAAACCGGGTTTCTCTGTACCTCACATACCTGAAAACTGCTGTAATATCAATCGATCGGTAAAAATATAATTCCTAAATTTGCAATTCGCAGTGTCGAAAAACATAATTAACAGCCGCAAATAACTTTTCTAACTCTTGAATCGTGTAAAAAGTCTTATTGCGAGTAAAAACATCTGCCTCCAGCTTGCCAAACTGCCAGACTTTCCCGTTAGAAACAATTCCAAAAATTGTTTGTGTCAGTTCATCATTCAGCCGCTGTACGGCCACCATTTCTGCCAAACACTGACCCCATCCCTCCTCAAACTTATCTTGCTTTGCTTCAACTGTCAAAAAATAAGGCTTGTCAAAAATAATTGTCCCTAGCGGACTTCGCTTGGTCACAATATAATCGGGGACACCGCATAAATCTTCATCATAATCAAGGCTTTCATGACTCCACAGCGTTAACTTAGTCCGATAATTTTTCCATACTTCCTTCAAAACGGGATAAATCAGGTTCTCACAAATTGCATTTTCTGAATTATCTACTACGCCCTCAGCAAACAACAAATCGAGTTCTTCTTTAAAAGATTCTTTCACAGGCAATTCCAGTTCCGTTATATAATCGGACAGCACGTACTTCAGGAGAAACTTTTTTGCCACAGCCCCAATACTCTTGTAACTGCTAAACGGCATTTTGACCTCTAAATTTTTATCTCTAATTTTTATCTCTAATTTTTGAACTCTAAACTGTCTCGATTTTTTAGTATCGATGGTTTGGGTGTCGATTTTTCAGGACACCGGGCAACTATTTTAACGATCGCCCGCTAACATTCTCGCACCATCTTGCATTAATTGCAATAAATTGATAAACAATAATAGAGATTGCTGACTGTCAACTGGCAAGGTTCGCCAGCGGGGACGCTCGCACTCTTTTACTGTCAACTGTCAACGGTCAGGGGAAATTCTGAGTTTTAAGTTGTGAGTTTTGAACTTGAGAATTGTCTTGAACTCAAAACTCAAAATTCAAAACTCAAAACTCCTTAGAACTGTCTTTAACTCAAAATTCAAAACTCAAAATTCAAAACTCCTTACCAACTATCAACTATCAAACACCATGTCTTTACAATATATTAGCATCCCGCCCGCATCCGATCGACCGCCAATAGGTGCGATCGTCGCCTTGCACGGATGGGGTGCCAACGCTCGCGATTTAGCATCTTTAACGCCGTTTTTCGACTTGCCAGATTATCAATTTATCTTTCCCGACGCGCCGTTTCCCCATCCCCAAGTACCGGGCGGCAAAATGTGGTACGACTTGCAAACCAACGATCCTCAGGGATTGCTAGAAAGCAGGCAATTGCTGGAGGAATTATTGCTGTCTCTAGAAAACACTATAGCCGTACCTTTGTCTCGCACAATTTTAAGCGGATTTTCCCAAGGCGGAGCGATGGCCTTGGATGCGGGGTTAAATATGCCTCTGGCCGGTTTGATTTGTTTGAGCGGCTATTTGCACTCTGCCGGGGGAGTTTCTCGAGATGTTGTGCCGCCAATTTTAATGGTGCACGGTACGCAAGATTCAGTTGTACCAGTGAGTTTGGCCCTCAAAGCCCGCGACACTTTGATCGCTGCTGGTGCGTCGGTACAGTACCGCGAGTTTAATATGGCGCACGAAATTCAACCGGAAGTTGTAAGTTTAATGCGAAGTTTTGTTGTAGAAACTGTGTCTAAATCGAATTAAAGGCTTAGGATAGAGAATGGCGGAACTCTAGGGCAGGGTAGAAAAAAGATGAAAACTTTAACTAAAGCATCGCGCGATATTGCTGTACTTACTTCGGAAGACGTAGCAAAATTAGCAGTCCGTTTGGAGTCTGACGATTATACCGATCCTTTTGAAGGATTGAAAGATTGGCATTTGCTGCGCTCGCTGGCCTTTCAGCGGCCGGAGTTAGTTGAACCTTACCTCTACCTTCTCGATATGGAATCTTACGACGAAGCTTAGCTTGGAGGAGTTAGGAAAAAGTTAACAGCACATTTGTAACGGATTTAACTGATGGGTTGTGGGTTGTTGTTTTTTTGTTCTCAGTTCAAATCTCAGTTCAAATCTCAGTTCAAATCTCAGTTCAAATTTTGGGCTGGCTTCAGCTTTTCTTAACTTCCGCTAAAGACAGGGGGAAAAATCGCGGATTTTGTAGGGGAATCGCGGCGAAACGATCGAGCGCTATTTCGCTGGCAGGAATAAATATTTAATCTCAAACAGCATGAAGGGCAGGCGGGTTTTAATAGGAGTTAGCGGCGGGATTGCTGCTTATAAAGTTTGCGAAATAGTCTCAACTTTAGCAAAGGCTGGAGTTGAAGTCAGGGCAATCCTGACAGATGCTGCCCGAGAGTTTGTCACGCCTTTGACTTTTGCTACTTTGTGCCGCCACCCTGCATTTACTGACAAAGATTTCTGGCAAGCAAATCACGGCCGTCCTTTGCACGTTCAACTTGGAGAATGGGCCGAGATTTTTGCGATCGCCCCCCTGAGTGCGAATACTTTGGCTAAGTTGGCGGGGGGTTTTGCTGATAATTTACTGACTAATACTGTTTTGGCTTCTAATTGCCCGATTTTGCTCGCGCCGGCGATGAATACCGATATGTGGGAACAGCGGGCGGTACAGCGAAATTGGCAGGAAGTGCTGGCGGATGGGCGGTATCACGCGGCGCATCCGGGTACGGGAATTTTGGCTTGCGATCGCGCCGGTGCGGGTAGAATGGCAGAACCTTGCGAGATTTTACCGCATCTAGAATCGCTGCTGCATACTAAGGGCGATCGGGATTTAGCGGGCAAGCGGGTGTTAATCTCTGCCGGAGGTACGCGGGAACACCTCGATCCGGTGAGGTTTATCGGCAATCCCTCGACGGGGAAAATGGGCGTAGCTGCAGCGCAAGCGGCACTGCACCGGGGAGCAGCAGTGACGCTGGTACATAGTATAACAGACCCGCAGCTTTTGGAGGCGGTGAAGGACGTTTCTCCAAAAATGCGGTTGGTGAGCGCTACCAACGCCGAGAGGATGCGGGAAGCGATGCTGGAGGCCTTTCCCGATGCGGATTTGACGGTGATGGCGGCTGCGGTAGCGGATGTGAGACCCGGTGAGTATTATAGTGAGAAATTGCCAAAGCGATCGCTCCCGAATGCTTTGCCTTTAACGCCGGTAGGGGATATTGTTGCCGAGTTGGGAAAATTGAAACAACCGCATCAAAAATTAATCGGGTTTGCGGCACAAACTGGGGAGATTGTAGGGCCGGCTGTGGAGAAATTGCGGGCGAAGAGATTGGATGCGATCGTAGCAAATCCGATCGATAAAATAGGTGCGGGTTTTGGCAGCAATACGAATCAAGCGATATTAATTGATGCGGCGGGCAAGCAAGTAGAAATAGCACCTTGCAGCAAGCTAGAAATGGCCCATCGGTTGTTTGATTTTGTGAGGGACGGACGATCGGTTTGTAGTGGGACTTCAGCCCCGATCGATCCCAAGTATCATAGAGAGGACTGAAGTTCTGACAGCGAACTTTTGATGGCTGAAGTCCAGACTGTTAACTTGTAATTTATTATAAATTAGCAAGTTCAGGGGACAATTCCGCTTCCACAAAATCCTGAGATTCCGAGTCAGCGGGCAATTCAATATCTGCAACAGTAATTTCTAGTTTAAATCCTAACGCTTCGAGCAGTTCGACAAAACTGTAAATTTCCGAACCGCCACTTTCTGCCAGCATTTTGTCAAGTTTTTCGTAAGATTTTTCCCCTAATTCCGAAAGAGCATTTATCCCGATCTTAGCTGCAATTACTTTCCCGATCGCGCTTCTCAAAAGTTCGGGTTCTGGGTCTTTTTCTTCCAAGATAGCGCCGATATAACCAGCAGCTTCTTCTGGATCTTTGAGAGATTCAATTAGGTACTCGCGGTAGCTATCACTCGTCGGTACGTTCGCGTTTTTCATAATCTTTCCAGTAAGCTATTGCTTGTCGAATGTCTTTTTCTTGAGTGCTGTTATCTCCGGCTATCAAGATGAGTACAATTGTCAACCCAACTTGTCCGAAATAGATGCGGTAGCCAGGACCATAATTAATTCTGAGTTCAAAAACTCCTTCTCCTACTGACTTGACATCTCCGAGATTGCCTTGTTCAACTCGATCGAGCCTAGACTTGATTCTAACTCTGACATTCCGATCGCGGAGAGAATCAAGCCACTCAGTGAATGGAAATTTGCCCTCTTGCGTACAGTAACGTCGAATTTCCCTGGGTGGTACTTCCATAATTTTATCGCATTCGATCGACTATTTCTACAATAATGGCAATGGACACCGCATTTAGCGGTCAAATCATACTTAAGACAGAGGCGATCTCTCGACTTGAGAGTCTAGGTTGTGTCAGGCAATTTCGATTAAAACAGGGGATCGTAAATGAATTTAAAATCGATCGCAAAAACCAATCTACTATGCGGCAGCCTGATAATTACTCTGGGATTGCAAGCACTTCCAGCAGCAGCGGAAGCAGTCACCGACGCGCAAGTTACCGCCCTCGTAGAAGCCCTGCGACAAGCCGCGCCACCGCAAGCAGCAAATGACGGAATGTACAGTCAGTGGCAAGTTTTACCGGGCAACATTTCCCGCTGGGCAAAATTCTGTACCAAACAAGATTTAACACCGCAACAATTCGAGGCCGACGCGACAAAAGCCAGAACGATTGTGACTTGTATCGTGCGCGATTTGCTGCGCGATGAATACAAAGCTAGCAGCAACAATGAATTAACTGCTGTCCGCCGATCCGCTTGCTGGTGGATGACAGGAGAATCGGCAGCTTGCAAAAGCGGCGCAACTGCTACTTATGCCGATAAAGTAGTCAGTGTTTACCAGCAGCAGCGGAAAAAATAAGTTCGATATCTATAATCTGTAAGGTGCGCAATGCGCACCCTGCATATTTGAGTTATAGATATAGTAGGGATTTTGACGATCGCAAGCGGGGACGCTCGCACTAATAATAGCTCAAAATTCAAAACTCAAAATTCAAAACTCAAAACTCCTTCTGTCTTTAACTCAAAACTCAAAATTCAAAACTCAAAACTCCTTACCAACTGTCAACTGTTTAACTTAACTGCACGACAGGTTTATCGTCTAATAGAGTTTCATTTGTCAGTAAATCTTCGACACTGATGCGCAAAAAGCGGCGGTCATCAACGCGAAAGAAAATTTTGATTCGATCGCTCCCAGGATACCCCGGCGGCGTTAATTGCGCGATACTGCGAGCGCCATCTTTGTCATTTAAAGGCTGCACCGATGTTTTACCTGCGAGTTGCTTGGTAATCAATCTGTCGCCGTCAAAATATATTTCAGTGCCGCCAGTTTCCGCACCCAATTCGCCGATAATTAATTCAATACTCGGCTGATTTTCTACGGAAGCACCCAAGACTAATTCTACCGGTTCGCTCATCGGATAAGACTGGCCGGATTTAATCAAACTGTGCCAACTGTGGCAATTTTCCCGGCGGTTCCAGTAGCGAATTCCGTAACTGTGATAGAGAAAATCTTTGACTTCAACGCCTTGACCCAGTTGCAGGGCACCGCGGGCGATCGCCTCAAAAGGTTTGTCGCAGCGAATTTTTGCTGTGTCGAAATACTGCTGCACCCAACGCTGCACGGCGGGAATTTGAACAGTGCCGCCGACTAGCAAAACTGCATCGATGTCGCCTATTTCTAAACCTTGACGGCGCGCTTGCTGCAATACTTGAGTCATGCACTCGTCGAGGTTGTCAAAAAACTGATGTTCGGCAAGGATCGATTCAAATCGATCGCGCTCTAATTCTAATTCGTAACTCTCAAAGTTGGCATCGTCAAAAAAAACTTCCGTCGCTTTTGATTGCAAAGACAACTGAATTTTTAAGCGTTCTGACAGCCGAGTTGTTATCGGAGACTTGCGCAAGCCTTTGTTTTTTTCAAAATAATCTGCCAGCCAATTGTCAATATCGGAACCGCCTAAATTTTGTCCGGCTTTCGCCAAAACGCGAGCCATTTTGGCTTGTTGTCCCGAACTTTCCGCCAGCATTTTTTCGCCCCATTTGAGAATAAAACCGAGGGGTTTCTTACTAGAGGAAGCGTCCAAACGCACCAAAGAAAGGTCGAGAGTGCCGCCGCCAAAATCAATTACTAACAGAATTTCGCGATCGGCCAAACCGTAACCCAAAGCAGCCGCCGTCGGTTCGTCTAACATCCGCACCTGTTCTACTTGCAAAGATTGAGACAGTTTGCCCAACCAATTTCGGTAGGCTTCAAAACTATCTACCGGAACAGTAAAAACTAAAGAATCTACGGGTAAAGGAAGTTCCCGAATTGAGGTAACAACTTGCCTTAAAAACCACTCGCCAACCCGTTCAAAAGTAACAAGTTGCCCGTCAAGTTCCGGCAAGAAACCTTGAACCGGAGTGCCAATTCCCCGCTTGAAATTGCGGAAAAATCGCGAATCCGCAGCCAAATCAAGACCTTTGTCGCGAACTTGCTGGCCGAGTACGATCCGATCTCGGGCAGCGTTCTCAACATAGAGCAAACTGGGAATTAGGGGCGGATTTTGAGCCGAGATTGTCGAGAGTCCCGGCAGTTTTAAAGTTTCGGGCTGCTGGAGGGCTTGATTCCAGCGAGCGACAACGGTGTTGCTAGTTCCAAAGTCAATTGCGATCGCCATTCAACAAAAATACATAGCTACTTAAGATTAGATTATATTATGGTATTTAGAGGCGCAAATGCAAATATAAGATTATGACTCAATCCACTTCCTATACGATCGATAACAAAGAGCCTGTATCAGGAATTACTGAAATTGCAGTATGCGGGTACAAGTCTATTTATGAAGAGTGCCGGATTGAAGTGCGATCGCTCACTATTCTAGCCGGTGCCAACAGTTCTGGTAAATCTAGCATCATGCAGCCGCTATTGCTGGTGAAACAGACGCTAGAAGCCCCTTACGATCCGGGTGGTTTGAAACTTGACGGACCGAATGTTAAGTTTACATCCGCAGAACAAATATTGTCTAAACTGTCACCTGAAAAATACAACGATGAGTTTTATGTTAGGGTTAATCTAGAGAGAAATAATTTTTTGAAAAGCGTTTTCAGCAAGCAGCCCAAACCTGGTATTAGAATTATTAAGGCAATTTACTGTTTTCCTGACAGCGATAAAATTATTACTATTTATCCGGGAATGCGACATCAAGAAGCGATCGAGGTTCTTCCCGAAGACTTGGCGGAAAATTACTATACCTTATTAGATAATATTGAGGAAGATCCGCCACTATGGAAAGTGAGTAATGTCCGAGGCTTTTTAGATTTGCAACTTGGTGACAGTCAATTGGATTCATCCCATTTGGCAGGAAACTTTCAAAAACACATTCGCCAAATAATTCACGTTCCCGGATCGAGAGGCAATCCAGAACGCACCTACAATATCGCAGCATTTGGCAGTGAATTTACTGGGATTTTTGAAAATTATGTTGCTAGTATCGTTAATTACTGGCAAGAAACTAAGGACGATCGACTGATAAAATTGGGTCAAGCTTTAGAATTTTTGGGACTTAACTGGAAAGTTGCAGCCAGACAGGTTAATGACGTACAAATTGAACTGTTAGTAGGTCGTTTATCTCGCCCCGGCTTGGCAAGCGATATGCTAAGCATTGCTGATGTTGGCTTTGGGGTATCGCAAACTTTGCCTGTTTTAGTTGCCTTGCTTGTAGCACAACCAGGACAATTAGTTTATCTAGAACAACCGGAAATTCACTTGCACCCTCGCGCTCAAGCTGCTTTAGCAGAGATATTAGTTGATGCTGCAAATCGAGGCGTGCGAGTAGTTATAGAAACTCACAGCGAATTGCTGCTTTTAGCAGTTCAATCGTTAGTTGCGGAGGGGAAAATATTGCCGGATTTAGTCAAACTTCACTGGTTTAAACGGCGCGATGATGGTGTTACAGAAGTCAGCAGTGCCGACTTAGACGAAACGGGAGCTTTTGGAGAGTGGCCGGAAGATTTTGGCGATGTTTCCTTGCATCTAGAAAACCGTTATTTGGACGCAGCCGAAGCTGTTTTGTGGAAGCGTTAAGATGGCAGATAAAGTTTCCAAACGCTTGGTAATTGATGCTTCTATCGCATCGTAATTTCGCTCGATAATAAAGTCAGAAAATGTTTTGCTAAAGTAGCATTACAGGTTGACGAACTTAAAGATATTATATGGGTAAATCCAGCCGAAATAGCAGAAAATTCTATTGATTGGTTGCAAAACGGCGCTGAGTCCGAAATAGAACGATCGCTCGGATTTCAGCAGACAACAGAGTAAATTAAATCTGCGCCAATTTTACAAGTGGCATAATGCCCGTCTTCGGACTCCTCACAAGCTTTTATCTTAAAGCTCACTCACTTGTCAACAGGAGTGCGAACCATGCCCGACAGTCGCTCTCGCAAAACAGCGTTATTGGCTCTCATACTGCTTGTCCCTGCTGCCAGCATTAGTATAGTAATTAACTTGTATGTTGCTACAGCAATTTGGGGACAAATCCTGTCATTTTTGTGTCAGGTTTGGTTGCTGGTTTTTCCGATCGCCTGGAGTATTGCAGTCGATCGCTCTCAATTCCATTTCTCCAAACCCAAGTTTCAAGAATTGCTGGTTGGTTTGCTCTTGGGAATTTTAATGTTTGTCGCAATTATCGGTGTTTACAGCCTGTTCGCTCGAGGTGCGATCGATCCTGCAATTGCCAAAGAAAAAGCACAGCTATTGGGTATCAACAACCCTACTATTTACTTAATTGTTTCAGCATATTTCGTGTTAATCAACTCCTTAATTGAAGAATTTACCTGGCGGTGGTTTGTTGGCAACAAATGTCAGATTTTGGTGCCGGGAACGGGTGCAATATTTCTGAGTTCGCTCTTGTTTGCGATCCATCACATCTTTGTACTCGCAGCTTACAGCAAAGGTTGGGTTGTAATTTTAGGTTCGTTAGCTGTATTTACTGCTGGAGTAATTTGGTCGCAATGTTACTTGACTTATCGATCGCTTTGGGCTAGTTATATCAGTCACGCGATCGCGGATTTGGCGCTGGGAATTATTGCTTGGCAAATCCTGTTTAGCTAGCTACTTTTTCATGCAAATTATACCAAATTATGTATTTTTCTTGCTTTCAATTGAGGTAAAATCCGAAGGAAATGTTTTTTAGAAATCTCTAATTAGAGATACAACCGATGAATCTGCCTTCTTTCTTGTGGTTGTGGAAAATAGCGGCTTGGTCAATGGGTTTTTCCCTATTAGCATACCTGCTGCTGGCTGTTACTGGAACGTGGATGTTTGCCGCCCGCAATACGAAACAGCCGCGCCCAAAATGGCTGCGCCCGTTTCATTTAGCGACTGGTACGGTAATGGCAACTTTGGTAATTTTACTGCTAGGAATCGGTCTAGTCGGTACGCTGGGATATTACGGAAATTTAGGTCATTCTGCTCATTTACCGGCCGGGTTAGCTGTGGTTGCTTTGGTGTTAGTTTCTGTTGCCAGCGGTTTGCAAATCAGTCCGAAAAATCCTTGGGCGCGCCCCCTTCACATCGGTACTAATATACTTTTATTTGCGGGATTTGCTATAGTTTTGCTGACAGGATGGACGATCGTCCAAAAGTATTTACCGAAAGTTTGAAATCTCTATAAGGTTCGTAGATAACTGGTTCCCAGGCTGTGCCTGGGAACCCAGATCTAGAGGCTCTGCCTCGCGATTTGAGGTATTTAACTGGTTCCCAGGCTGTGCCTGGGAACCCAGATCTAGAGGCTCTGCCTCGCGAGTTGAGGTATGAAATCCAAAATATACTGCGCGACAATCTGCGGTTTTTCTAGGTGAGGAACGTGGCCGCAATCCGGTATCCAAATTAATTGAGAATTGGGAATCGCCCTAGCAAATTTCTGGGCATCTCCCGTTCCCAAAATTCGATCTTGCCGTCCCCACAAAATCAGCGTTTCCTGCTGAATTTGCGACAATTTTTCCCCAAAACCCGCGTACCCTCCGCTTTTGGTAAACGCAATTAAAGCTTGACTCCAATTGGGCATTTCTAAATGCAAAGCAGCGCAATTTCGAGCGTCAACCGAAGCGAATGTCTTATCGAAATAAGCATTGACACTAATGTTCTGGCGCACTTTAGGATTGCGCAAAAATGAAGTTGCCAAATATCCTAAAGGCGGAACTAAAAATTTTCCCTTATTAGCAGTCACGGCAAAACCCGCACTGTCTATTAACACCAATTTTTTGACCAACTCAGGATGATTCAGCGTAAAATCAATCGCTGCCGCACCGCCCATTGACGCGCCAACTAAGATTACAGGTTGCGAAATTAGCGTTTTCCAAGAATAGTATAGATGAGTGCCGATCGCCCTCGCACTAAATGGCAAACCCGCCAATCTTTCTGTAAACCCAAAACCCAACAAATCAACCGCCCAAGTCTCATTGTTTTCTGCTAGCAGCGGCAGCAAGCGGCGGTATTCAAACAGGGAACTGTCGAAGCCGTGAATTAGTAAAATCGGCGTATTTCCGCTACCTTGGCGCACGAATGCTGTAGCAATTGGCTCGGGTGATAGGGGAGTTGCAATCGCTTCCTGTTGAATGTTTTCGGCTAAAGCAATTGATGTAGATTCTGTTAGCTGTGCGATCGATTTTGGCAGAAAACTTGCTGGCATTATTCTTAATAAATTATACATTGTTAGGGCAGTGCTTTCGGGTCAGCCTCGCGATCGCCCCCATATTTAAGTATAGGCTCGATCGTCATAAATCTTCAAATATGGGGCGATCGAGCCTTGAAAATTCGATCGCAACTTAGTTACTCCTGGAGGCATTCATACCAAGGAAACCGCGTTTTTCGCCGATATTTCAGTCTCTAAGGCACTATTTTCGCAAACAACCCGTTTTTTGCCTCGATTTGAAGTGCTTTGCTTTACCTCAAGCTGAGTTTATTAACTAAATCTTAAAATATTTGAGAATAGTTGCCAATTATTCTTTTTTAGCCTACTATGCTTTTAAGCATTAATTCTTGGTGTTTTGGGCTGCAAGTGTAAGAGAAATCTAACGCAAGAGAGATTTAAACTAGAGATTTCTTACAAATCCGTCTATTTTCTGGGCGGGGGGGTGCTTTTTTGCGCAATCTTCCAAGGGTCATGAGTTCGCCAACACCGGAAATTTGGGTTAAATCCACAACAGGACGGCGATCGTATTGAGAATATTTTTCAAGTATTTCAGGTGGCAAGCCCAAACAAGTTGTTACTAATTGCGACTAAAATCGATCGACTGCCAAAAAACATGAAACAAAACCAACAACAAAGCCAACAGAATCAAGAGTCAAGCCCCCAAAAGTTTGAGGGTTTCACGTTTTACGGCGGGACATCACAAGCCTCAGAAACTGAAGATAGCAGCACAGAAGTTCCGTCAAATTCAGCTCAAACTAAATCATTCCCGCTGGCAATGGCAAGCGTTGGCGAGAAGTTGCAAATAGTGAAAATTAATGGTGGAGAAGGTACGGTGCGCCGCCTCATCGGCATGGGATTTATCCCCGGTATCGAGATTCAAGTTATTAGCAATTCTGGCGGTTCCGCCATCGTCGCAATCGGTGACAATCGCATCGGTTTGGGGGCGGGTATGGCACAGAAAATTCTGTGCGTGAATTTGTAAAAAGAAGGAAGAAGGAAGAAGGAAGAAGGAAGAAGGAAGAAGGAAGAAGGAGGAAGGAAGGAGGAAGAAGGAAGAAGGAAGAAGGAAGGAGGAAGAGTTGATAGTTATTCGATCGCGATCGAGCTTTTTTTTACCGCAGAGGGCGCAGAGGGCGCGGAGGGAGAGAAAAGAAAGATATTCGTAAATTTTGAAAGGGTTCAGCTACAGAAAAGTATCATTAAACTGGGGCAAATTTAGATGGAATTGGCAAAACAAATGAACGATAAAAAACAATTGCGGGATTTAGCTGTCGGCAGCACTGGTAAAGTTGTGGGCTATGAAAAAGCGGCTCGCGCTTACAAGGGCAAATTGTTAGCAATGGGATTGACGCCGGGAACGGAATTTACTGTTACCCGCCACGCCCCTCTAGGCGATCCCGTTGAAATCTTAGTGCGGGGTTTCAAGCTGAGTTTGCGCAAAGATGAAGCCAATACCCTATTTGTAGAGGAGGTAAAATAATGGCAAAACAAATTATTGGATTAGTGGGCAATCCCAACTGCGGCAAAACAACTTTATTTAATGCTTTGACGGGTGCTAACCAGCGAGTCGGTAACTGGCCGGGAGTAACTGTCGAACGCAAGGAGGGAAAATACACTCACGAGGGGTTAGCAATTACTGTAGTCGATCTGCCGGGAGTTTATTCTCTTGATACTGAAGATGGCGATACGGGACTCGACGAACTTGTCGCCAGAGATTACCTGTTGTCTGGCGAAGCTGATGTAATTGTTAACATTGTTGATGCTTCCAATTTAGAGCGCAATTTGTATCTCACTACCCAAATTTTGGAGATGCGCGTCCCGGTAATTGTAGCGCTAAATATGATGGATGTTGCTAAAGAACGGGACATCCAAATTAATGTTAGCAAACTGGCAGAACGCCTCGGCTGTGTAGTAGTACCGATGACTGCCGTTTCTAATGATGGCTTGCCAATGCTGCGGGATGCTATTAACAAAGCACTGCAAAAACCGATCGTGCCTTCTGCTTATGTAGCTTATCCTGCAGTTATTGAAGATGCGATCGCCCAACTAATTCCCCACATCGAACAACACAGCCCAAACTACAAAGTCGATGCTCGCTGGACGGCACTGAAACTATTAGAATACCAGGATGAAGTCGCCCCGGAACTGGTCAATACAGAATTAAACAAAATAGTCGTCCCGCACCGCCGCCGCGTCCATACTACCCTCGATGATGACTTGGATATTATCATCGCCGACAGCCGCTACACCTTCATCCACAACTTAACTCAAGGCGTCGCCGAATCTTCCAGGGAGGTCAAAACTAGCATTTCCGACAAAATCGATAAAGTTGTCCTCAATCGCTTTTTGGGAATTCCTGTATTCTTAGCGGTAATGTACGTGATGTTTACGATTTCAATTAACGTCGGCGGCGCGTTTATCGATTTCTTTGATATCTTTTTCGGGACAATTTTTGTCGATGGTTTCGCCAAACTTTTAGAAAGCATCAACGCGCCCGGATGGTCGATCGGACTGTTAGCAAATGGCGCTGGCGGAGGCATCCAGACAACCGCTACATTTATTCCTCCCATCGGCATGATGTTCTTGTGTTTGTCTGTTTTAGAAGACTCCGGCTACATGGCAAGGGCGGCTTTTGTGATGGACAGATTGATGAGATTTATCGGACTTCCGGGTAAATCTTTTGTGCCGATGATGGTAGGTTTCGGTTGCAATATTCCCGGAATTATGGCGACGCGAACCTTAGAAAACAAGCGCGATCGCATGATGACAGTAATGATGAATCCCTTCATGTCTTGCGGTGCGAGATTGGCAGTTTACGCTTTATTTTGCGCTGCCTTCTTTCAAGTCGGCGGCCAGAATATGGTATTGGGACTTTACCTGTTAGGAATTTTAGCCGCAGTCTTCACGGGTTTGGTCTTAAAAAATACTATTTTGAAAGGAGAAGCCTCGCCCTTTGTGATGGAACTTCCTCCTTACCACATTCCCAAACTTAAAGGTGTGTTGTTGCGGGCTTGGGACAGGTTGAAAGCCTTTATCAAAAGGGCCGGAGTTGCGATCGTCCTGATGGTGCTAGTATTGGGATTCATGAACTCAGTTGGCACCGACGGTTCCTTCGGCAAACAAGACAGCCAAGATTCAATTCTGAGTGCCGTCGGCCGCACGATTACACCTGCATTTGCTCCGATGGGAATTACCCAAGAAAACTGGCCCGCTACAGTCGGTTTGCTCACGGGAGTATTTGCTAAAGAAGTCATGGTTGGCAGCTTGGATTCGCTGTACACTCAACTAGCCGAAGAACAACAAGCAGCAACAGGTGCAGCCCCCGAGAAAGAGGAAGAATTTAGTTTTTGGGGAGGCATCAGCAAAGCATATCTCAGCATTCCCGAGAATCTCGCAAAACTTCCCGGTCAACTGTTAGATCCCCTCGGTTTGAGTGCTGCTAATATTACAGACCAAAAACAAGCAGCAGAAGAGCAAGGTATTTCTGAAGGAACTTACGGACAAATGTCCCAGCGATTTGGTTCTAATCAAGCAGCTTTTGCTTATTTGCTGTTTGTATTGCTGTACTTTCCTTGCGTGTCTGCGACGGCCGCACTTTACCGGGAAACTAATTTAGGTTGGACAATTTTCGCCGGTACTTGGACTACTGGTTTGGCTTACTGGGCGGCGGTTCTTTACTATCAGGTTGCAACCTACGCGCAGCATCCAGAATCTTCAATTATTTGGGTAGTGAGGTTGGCAATAGTTATGGCTTTGACACTTGTAGGATTCAAAATAGTTGGTTCAATGCGCCCCAAGCGACGCGAAGCAATGAGCTAGCAGTCAGTCAGTTTGCCAGGGATTAGATCCCCCCCAGCCCCCCTTAAGAAGGGGGGAGCAAGAGTCTTAAAGTCCCCCTTTTTAAGGAGGATTTAGGGGGATCTGAATCTGATGGAGTAGTTTAAAAACCGCCACAGCACTTAACGTTTAATTAAACAGAAATATCATGATTTTAAGCGAAATCCAACAGTTTATTACCGAACACAAAAGAGCTTCCCTCGCTGATTTAAAAATCCATTTCCGCAAGGACGGCGATACTTTGCGCTCAATGCTCGATCGCCTAATTCGCAAAGGTCGCATCAATAAAATGCCAGAAGCCAAAAAATGCGGTGGCTGTCACAGTTGCAGCGATGATGCTACCGAGATTTATGTGTGGGTAGATGCCGATAAATCGTCACCTGCAGCAGAATCAGCCTCTTCAAATTGCCATTAAGTTCGATCGCGCAATTCAGGGTGCTACTTCAACTCTTCCTCTATACCCTCTGCACTCTCTACGGTTAATTAAAAAAAAATTAATTGACAAATCCGATCGCCTTAGTCTACTATTTAGTCAAACATATGAATATATGTTCAATAATAATGATAATAATTCTAAAACCTCTAAAAGAGACGGAAGATGACTCAAACTCCATCCTTCAAAACCCTGCAAACTAAAATTGGCGGAATGGACTGCGGTAGCTGCGCCAAAACAGTAGCAGCAAGCTTGCAAAATCTGCCCGGAATTACCGACATTAATGTTGTCTTTGCAACAGAAAGTTTGCGGTTAAATTACAACCCAGAACAAGTAAGCGAAAAAGCTATATTCGATCGCATTCAAGCTTTAGGCTATACAATCGAACAAACTCAAACATCTATATCGCAGAAGGATTCCTGTTGTTCCGGCGAACATCACCGCGAACATCCGGATCGCCAGCATTCAACTCTCCAGGAAATGCAAAAAACCAGTCCAACAAACTGGGAATTCTGGATTCGCAACCGCCGGGGACAAAGCGTAATTTTAGCAGGAACCGGATTAATTCTGGGATTGCTAACTCAGAATTTAGCGCTAGCTATTTGGATATCGCGGGCTTTTTACGGTATCGGTATTATTGTAGCTGGATATCCGATCGCCCGCGCCGCTTTGATGGAGTTGCGCTTGCGCCGCGCCGACATGAATTTGTTGATGACAATTTCGGTAATTGGTGCGGTGATTTTAGGCGATTGGTTTGAGGCGGCGTTAGTTGTATTTCTGTTTGGTTTGGGAACAACTTTGCAAACTTTCACCTTCAGTCGCACTCGCCATGCTATTGCTAGTTTAATGGACATAACACCGCCGACGGCAACTGTCAAGCGCGACAACGATCGTGAAGTAACGGTGCGCGTTGAGGAAATTCAAGTAGGAGAAATTCTGACAATTCGTCCCGGACAAAAGGTGGCTTTGGACGGTATAGTGGTATCGGGAAATTCGGCGATCGACCAATCTCCAATTACGGGAGAATCTATCCCGGAAGATAAAGAAACGGGCGATCGAGTTTTTGCGGGAACCTTAAATCAAACGGGTTTTTTAGAAGTTAAAGTTACCCACACTGCAAATGATACAACGGTTGCGAAAATTGTTCACTTAGTCGAGTCAGCGCAATCGAGTCGCGCACCAACCCAGCAGTGGGTGGACAAGTTTGCAGAGATTTATACTCCTATTGTAATTGCAAGCGCGATCTGTCTAACTGTAATTCCGCCATTAATTTTTGGTCAACCGTTCGATGTTTGGTTTTACCGCGCCCTCGTAATGTTAGTCATAGCTTGTCCCTGCGCCTTAGTAATTTCTACTCCCGTTTCTATCGTCAGCGCGATCGGCGCTGCTACCCGTCAAGGCGTGTTATTTAAGGGCGGAAATAGCTTAGAAACTGCTGGAAAAATCGAGAGTTTGGCGTTTGATAAAACGGGAACTTTAACTGAAGGCAAACCGACGGTAAAAAAGGTTTGCGAATTGGGAGAATTGAGCGCCAGCGCGGTATTGCTAATTGCAGCTTGTTTGGAACAAAAATCGGAACATCCTCTAGCTAAAGCGATTGTTGCCCGAGCTAAAGAAGCAGGAATCGAGTTAGAAACTCCCGAGGATTTTACTGCTTATCCGGGTAAAGGAATTGCGGCAAAATTTGGCAGCAACTTGTATCTCGTGGGAAATCGCAAGTTATTTTCCGAGCAAAATATCGAACTATCAGAGTCAGCAATCTCTCTGTTAGGTGATATCGAAAAATTAGGGCAAACACCCGTTTTGGTAGGCAGCAGTCGAGGTTTGTTGGGAGTTATTGCTGTAGCTGACGGCTTGCGCCTGGAAGCTGGGGAAGCGGTACATTTGCTAAAACAAATTGGCGTGAAAAATTTGGTAATGCTGACGGGCGATCGAGCTTTGGTTGCCCAGCAAATAGCCCAACAACTCAATCTATCCGAGTATCAAGCAGAATTGTTGCCAGAAGACAAACTTCAAGCAATTCAACAATTGCGAAATTTGGGAAATGTAGGAATGGTGGGCGACGGAATTAACGATGCCCCCGCTTTAGCAGCCGCCGATATCAGCTTTGCAGTTGGCGGCATCGATATGGCACTAGAAACCGCCGATGTAGTGTTAGTTGGAAGCGACTTGAGAAAACTCGCCTATGCAGTGGATTTAAGTCGCCACACAGTAACTGTAATTCAGCAAAATGTGATTTTTTCTCTGGTCTCAAAGGTGTTATTTTTACTGTTGGGAACATTTGGGTTTGTAGGTTTAGCAGTTGCCGTTTTAGCAGACACCGGAACCTCATTAATCGTTACAGCAAATGGGATACGGCTGTTTAGATATAAATAGTCTTAACTCTTCCCCTGCGATCTGCAGACCCTCTGCGAACGCCACAAATCTTAATTAGGGCTTGCTGAAAAACCTTGAAATCATTGTTAATTGACAAGTGCATCAGTTTCAAAGCGAACAAGTTGCTAGCGTTGGAGGGCGTGACCATTGAAAACTCATGCACTTTCCTATTCCCTATTCCCTATTCCCTATTCCCTATTCCCTGTTGCCTGTTACCTGTTGCCTGTTGCCTCCCCTCACGAAAAGACTTATTCAGAAAGCCCTAATTACCTTTCCCAACACTAGAGGCAACCAAAGACTTCTTTGAGGATTGCATTACAGGCAGGTAAATAGCAAATTCAGCGCCCTCTCCTAGAGCAGATTTGACCTCGATTTTGCCGCGATGCTTCTCAATAATTTGGTAAGAAATTGACAGCCCCAAGCCAGTGCCTTTACCCACTGGTTTAGTCGTAAAGAAAGGATCGAACAGCCTTTTAATTACATCGGGTTCTATGCCATTGCCGTTATCCTTAATTTTCACAACTACATGAGTTTTCCCTACTACTTCCGTACCAATTTTAATCTGCTTATTTTTCAGGTTTGAATTTTCCAACAGCGCGTCGGTAGCATTGGCTATAATATTCATAAATACCTGGTTTAATTGCGAAGGATAGCATTCAACTAAAGGCAAGCTTCCGTAATTTTTAATCACGGTAATGCTGTTTTTAATTTTGTTATTTAAAATCAACAAAGTGCTGTTGATTCCTTCGTGAAGGTCAACGGGTTTCATGTCGGCTTCGTCTAACCGAGAAAAATTGCGCAGCGACAGGACAATTTGTTGAATTCTCTCGGTTCCCATTCTCATTGAAGATAGCAATTTTTCTAAATCTTCTGCTAAAAATTCGAGTTCAATTTCTTCCATACAGTCTTGAACGATCGCGCTGGCATTCGGATATTCCTGCTGGTAAATGTCTATAAGTTTGAGCAAATCTTTGGTATAGCGATCGGCATGACAGAGATTGCCGTAAATAAAGTTCACTGGGTTGTTGATTTCGTGGGCAATGCCGGCCATCATCATTCCCAAACTCGACATTTTTTCGGCTTGAATTAATTGGGATTGAGTGGTTTTTAAGTCGTGCAGTGCTTGTTGCAGTTGGTGCAATTGCGTGTTGAGTTCCCGATCGCGCTTTTCTACTTGTTCGATCGTAAAGTTGAAAGCCCTAGCAAGTTGACCGACTTCATAACCCGCAGGAATTGGCAACCTACTAGAAAAATATTGGTTTTTTGCCATCCAGTTCACATTTTGTGTTAAATTAAGAATTGGTTGGGCAATCTTTCCCGCTACTACAGCACCTACAACCGCAGCTAAAATCACTCCTCCTATAAAAAAACTATCTAGATTGCGAGCTAAAATTAATTGCATTTTTAAGATATCAGCCATTGGGGTAAATACAGCTATTTTTACATCGCCATTGTCTGATAGCCCTACCATTTTCATCATGTAGGAGCGTCCGTTAAAATCAATTTTAACAGGTCGCACTTGTTGGTCTGGTACTTGCCAAGATTGCGAGCGAATTTCCGGGAAGTTAGTAGCAATTAATTGTCCCGATCGAAAGACTGCAAAGTAATTTTGATTGTTGATGTCGATGCTAATTTGCTTTAATTGTTCGTCTGTTACTAAGTAACCGACGAGTACCCCGCCAATTACATTGTTATTGTTTCTAATCGGTGCAAATCCCACTAGCAAAGCTTGCGGTTTGCCCTCAATGTTGGCGAAACTTGATTTTGCTAAGCCGTTAAGCGCTAGGTCGATCGATTCGCTAGTATTCAAAATTTTGTCTGCAAGCGTCTGTTCTAACAATTCTGCTACGATATCGCCGCGCAGGTTGACGACTTTGACTAAATCTAGTTTGAAGTTTGTTTGTAAAGATAATATGTCTTGGCGCAAAATGTCCGTATCTTTTTCTTCTATAGCCCGGATAACTTCTGGTTCTTCTGCTAACAGTTTGGCTTGTTTTGTCAGTTGGCTCGATCGATTTTGGAAATCTCGCACGGCGAAAGCCACTTGATTGTCAACATCTTTGTGCAGCCCTGCTTCGAGGCTGCTGGCAAATCCGATTTTGACTGTGTGCATCACTAGCAGCAGCCAAGTGATGGATACACCGAGGAAAGGCAGGATGATTTTGAAGCTTAGCGGTAGTTGGGAGTAAAGCTGCAGCTTCCCCGATGCCTTGGCGCGATCGATCGTCGGTTGAGTTGCGTTCATAGCTTAATGCAAATAAAAATCATTAACTTAATGTTAATATATTTTTGAATTAAAGTCTTTGTTGCGACCTAATTTGATAGTAGGTTGTGATTGGGAGTAAGGCGCGCAACGCGCACCCTACATACAGATCGAGACATATCGAGTAAATGCATCCGGCACTGATTCAGTTGCCAATAATAGTAGAGTGCCTAATACTTCGAGATAGCAAAAATCTGAAATATCAAATTTGAAATCTCAAATTTAAAATTGCTTTGCTTCTGGATAAAGACTGCCAGAAAAAAAGCATCTCTTCCCCAACCCGCTGCGGGTAAAAGTAATGAAAGAAGTGTCGCCCGCCCTGACATTCCCAAAGTCGATCGCCTTTTTTCAGCAACCTCAACCAGCGGCGGGCTACGATAGGAGATACCACAAAATCAGTTTTGCTGCTGCACAATAACAACGGTACTTCTACAGGTTTTTCGGCTAAATTAAACCTCTTAAATAACGAATGAGGCGAAGGAGAAAATGCTAGATCTCCTTCAAAGTACGAGATAAATTTGGGAGTGATATATTGGCTGTCAAATCCGAGCATATCGCTCACCATTTGAGTCAAAACTTGTTGGCGATTCCAAGGAAAAGCTGCCAGATGCGTGTAGTAATGAGCTTGCCAGTTAATAGTAGAGGGCAAGCCGACAGCTAATAGTGTCAAAGAACGTACTTTCTGAGGATAGCGGCGGGCATAGATTAAACCAATTAATCCGCTGGTACTGTGTCCTACGAGATGAATCGGTCGATCGTGCTGTTGCAAATATTCGTGCAGCAGTTCAACGGCGCTATCCAAACAACAACCTTCATCTTGAGTTTGTTGGTATTCCCACAGGTGCAGGGGTACGGATTGACTTAAGTAGCGAAGGATAGGGCGATCGAAAAATTGCAAACTCGGACTTGCACTCAGCCAAAGTACATCATCTGAATTAAATATCATCAATTTTTAGTTTGCTTAATGTTTAAGTGTAGTGCTGTAGATGCCCATTTTACTAAGATTAAGTATATCGTTATTAAGTATGTCGTTGCCAAACAATAATTATTTTTTAATGAACTGCAGATAGTTGAGAGTTGAAAGTATAAGCTTGCCCGCCTCGGTTCTCACGATCGTTAATAGTTGAGAGTCGATCGTGTTAGTTCATAATTCTCAAACTTTGAGCGTCTTACTCCCCCCTTTTTAAGGGGGGTTGGGGGGGATCTTTAGGTTTTAAAATACGCCAGACGATCGCCCGCCCAACAATTTAGATGTGTTGCCCTTTACAAGTAAGGCTCGATCGGATATCCAGATTTATTAGCCTCCTCCTAAAAACTTTGCTGTCAACGATCGATCGCTTTTCGATTGGAAATTGGAGATTGGAGATTGGAGATTGGAAATGCTCGATCGTCAACTCTTCCTTCTTCCTTCTTCCTTCTTCCTTCTTCCTTCATAACTTTAAATTCCAAATTCCTTTTTGAGTTGAGCCACCCAAGTTTTCACGCGAGATTCTGTCAGATCTGACTGATTGTCTTCATCGATCGCCAGACCCATAAACTTGCCGTTAACTACAGCTTTAGATTCATTAAAATCGTAGCCATCTGTCGGCCAATAACCGACTGTTTTGCCGCCCTTCTCTTCGATTTTCTCAGCTAAAATGCCCATAGCATCCATAAAATTATCCGGGTAGCCTTCTTGGTCGCCAGTTCCCAAATAAGCTACTTTTTTGCCACTAAAATCGATATTGTCAAGTTCGGGGAAAAACCCTTCCCAGTCGCTTTGCAGTTCGCCGATATTCCAAGTCGGGCAAGCGATAATCAGACATTCGTATTCGGCAAAATCATCATTATCAGTGTTACCGATCTCGTGCAAAGTTACTGTATCGCCCCCAAATTCATCTCGCACAATTTCAGCTACAGATTCTGTTTTACCGGTTGTGGTTCCGTAGAAAAGACCAATAGATTTCGACATTGTTACTCCGAAGGTGAGATTTGATAGTGTTTGATACTGAGTTGTTTTGAGTCAGGATTTGGCATTTCTTGCCGGCAATTCAGGCAAAACCAGTAAACGCGGTTGTGGCTGACCTGAGAAATCAGGGAGTCAAGACAGCAAGGACAGTGTTTTTTCATCTAGTTAAAGTTGAAAATTCATCAACCAAGCTGACTCGTTATTATCGGACTCGGATTCGCACTGAATCAGTAAAAGATTCAGCTTAGTTTCTACTTTTAGGGCGCGCGGAATTCCTGCGGGTACAAATACAAATACTCCCGGTGTTAAAGTAACCGTTCGATCGCCCACAGCGAGACTTCCCAGCCCTTCAAAGACTGCTACTGTGACATCTTGAGAATTATCGAGATCGGGTATTTCTGAATTTGCACCCAAACTCATTAGTTCTTGGCTGTATGGCGCTTGTCCGTCGGTTCGATCGACTGACGCGGACAATATTGCTGCTGCTGTCACGGTAATTGACCTCCAGGTACTGTTAACTTCCGGCAGTTATTGCAATTAATATTCAATAAGCTACCACGACCTTCGGAGTAATTGTCAAGAATGAAAGATTAAGATTTGTTGCAAAAATCTGCGAGGCTGCACGTAAGGGTGGCGATCGCAGCCTCAAACTCAGGCCGGGTGGTGGTTTTGGGTGAGGAGAAAGTGAAGGGCGATCGGGGCGCGCTGCAAATAATTGCTAATAATTTGCAGTTATTGGCTAAATCTGTGCGGGCTGTACCGTCGAGAGTGCGATCGTCTGGGTATCTGGGATGTGGATAATTGCAGTGCGGGTGTCCCCGATCGCGCGCGGCTTGGGTAGCGATCGGGGAGGTTCGCAATTATTGCTCTATATTATTGCGGTTGCCAAACCGGATTGCTGATATATAAATCTCGATCGCCCGTCAATTTCATCAATCCCGAACCGTCGCGATCGACTGCATATAAATAGCTGCGATCGCTGGGAGTATCATTAACAGCAAAAGCAATTTTTTGACTGTCAGGAGACCAAGCAAGTTCATAGACTCCAGACAATTCCAAACTCGCAGCTAGTCGAGTTAATTTGGAAGTTTCAACGTTAATTGCGTACAGCTTGCGATCGGCAATATCGCCCATTGTAAAAGCTATAAACTTGCCATCCGGCGACCATGAAAATGTATCGTATTCTTGAGGTTTTTGGGTGATATTTTTGGCTGTCCCCCGATTGACATCAATCAAATAAATATCTTGATTTTTGCCGTCAAAATTCCCAGATCGATCGTAAAGATAAGCAATGCGGTTGCTGTCTGGCGACCACCATAAATCGACGCTATAAACTTGATGTTGCGGATTGTTAGTTAAGTTTTTGAGGTTAGTGCCATCGGAGTTAATGGTGTAAATTTGCTGCTTGGGATAACTGCCAACAAAGAAAGCAATTTTAGCGCGATCGGGCGACCAAAGCAGTTTGCTACCGCCGGATACATACTCGCCGGGAGATTTAGTTAATTTAGTCATTCCCGAACCGTCTGCATTCATTTTGTAGATATTGTTCTCTTTAACAAAAGCTACCTGCTGTCCGTCGGAAGACAGGTAAAATTCCGATGAAATTTCTGTTTTTTGCTGCTGTCCCCCCACTTCCAAGTTGCGGATTAATTTAGTTCCTTTAACGCCAGAAGTATCGCTGATATAGAGGGATAGAACGCCAGGATCGTCTAAGGTTGAACCGTCACACGATCGAGCAAAAGTCAGATTTTTGCTGTTAGCATACCAAGCAATTGTAAAGTTAGTTGCTTTGCAAATATTTCCAGAAAATTGTTTGGTTAATCGGGAACCGTCGGCGTTGACTGTATAGATGTCGGTTTCGCTACTAACGAAAGCCAATCGCTGGCCGTTTGGCGACCAAACTAAAGTGGAACTGGCCTCTACATTCGGAGTGAGTTCGCGTCGGGCGGAACCGCCTGCACCGATTGCAAATAAACTGCTTTTCGCATCGCTACCGCGCTTTTGCAGGGCGATAAATGCCAATAATTGAGGTTTTTGGGCTGCGGGTGTCGGAGGGTTGTAGATGCTCAAAAAACAGCTCATTAAGAGAGTGATGGAGAAAAGGGCGATCGAGCTGAACCGCCATAATTTACTGAATTTGAAATATTGCAATTTAACACGCATTTTTTAACTGACAAACTTCACTGAAACTATCAACGATCGACTATAGCAGTCATCAATCATTTGTAAAATTTTTACCCCACCCCAACCCTCCCCTTAGCAAGGGGAGGGAGCAAGATATTTACAAATCATTTGCGATCGACTATTATATTAAGTTCGATCGGATCGGTTGCGTGGGGGCGGGGCGAAGCATTCGGACACAAAGCTTGAAACTTATTCCAGAAATTGTCGCCCGAATGCTTCTCCCCTACAAAAATACAAATGATGCTACCGACACGATATTAACTGTCAATTCTTCCTTCTTCCTTCTTCCTTCTTCCTTCATAGCAACTGTCAACTATTTAAATTGTTTGTCGATCGATATGGCGCGACAGCATCAAACTTTGTTTGATTCTACCAATAATCAGCTCGAACATTTTTCTGCGAGATGGATTCTTGCTGCTAGGAGGCATTCCCAATTCGCAGCACATCAAATTTAAGTCAGTTGCACTCATCGACAACAACTTTTTTCTGACGTATTCTTCATCGCCACTTTTAGCTTTTAAACGCAAATCTTCATAAATTTGCAACACCTCTTCTGCTGACAAATCTACAGCTTTTTTAGCACTAACAGCACTTGGAGATTCCACAGACTTTGATGCAGCAGCAATCGCTTCTCGTTTGACTCTAGTCTCAATCCTAGTTAATTTTTTGGAAACTTCGCGGAGGATTTCCTTAAGTTCGCCGATTTCATCAATTAACTGCACGCTTTCTTCACCATCAGTTAACATTTCTTGGTTTCTCATTTCAGATACTCCGCACACTCGCGCCACAGTTTTTCAAATTCTCTGACTAATTCTTTCGGCAATTCCCCTTCATTTATCGCTCGTTTCAAACCGACGCTTTCTCGAATCGTAGATTCTAAGAATTTAATTTCTATGTTATTTTCTTTGGACAGTTCCTCGCAAAGTCGCTTCACCTCTCTCATGTAAAATTGCACTTCATTAGTCAGCAATCCGCCATAGATTTTAGCTTTATTCATAAACACCGCAATTTTGGGAAACGGATAAGGTTCGATCCGCTTTTGCAGCGAGTTTAAAACTAAACTCAATCCCCGAGTTCCAAAATAATCTGGATTGACAGGAATCAAGATTAAATCGCAACAAGATAGCACGCTGTAGGTGAGGAGGCTGAAGGAAGGAGAACAATCAAACAAGAACAATTCGTATTTGGGAAGGTTGACAGAGTTGGTGATTTTGCCGATGAACCGGCGGATGAAATCTTTAACGCTTTTTCCCTCAAATCCATCTAAGTCCAACCAATAAAGTTCTTCGACAGAAGGGATAAAATGCAACTGTTCGTCAATTTGGTAAATTGTCTCGAAACCAACGGGAAATTTAAAATTTTCTCCGGCTTTTTTGAAGACTTCCAGCGCGTCATAAATGGTGAGTCGGTGTTTGATAGATTTTTCGTACCACTTGCCGAATTTATCATCTAAATGACCCGTACTTTCGTTAAGTCCGATCGCCTCTGTGAGGGACATTTGCGGGTCTAAGTCTAACATGAGAACTTCTAAGTCTGTGGCTTGGGATATAATATTTCCCAAACTCCAAGTGACGGTGGTTTTGCCGACACCGCCTTTGAAGTTGATTACTGCTATTGATTTCGGGGTCATGATTGGTTTTGTTTGGATTGCGCTAAAGTATAAATTAAAACATATTGTACTTTGCAGTCGATCGCGCGCAAGCAGGCAGATGCTTAGATTGAGGTTAAAGGCAGAGTCCGATCGAGAAAATAATCATAAAACAAACAGGAGATTATGTCAAATCAACTAACTCATTTACATATTAAAAATTTTCGATCTCTAGCAGACTTAAACCTAAAAATCAATCCTCTCAATATTATTTTCGGCCCTAATGGAGCGGGAAAAACTACATTGCTCGATACTATCTGGTTTCTGCGAGACTGTGTTATTAGAGGTGTCGATTTAGCTGCTTCTGAAAGAGACCATGGAATCGGTCTTTTGTGGGATGGGGCAGATGAAGGGGAAAATATCTCGATCGAAATTGCCACCCCATTAGATAAATACAAAGTTTCCTTTGGTTATTCTTCAGGCAGAATCGAACCTTTTGTAGGAGAAAGGCTAGTTTCTGATGGATATAACGAGCCGCTAATTGTGCGGATTGTAGGTAGTGATAAAGCTCAGATTTATCGTACAGATTTGCAAAAATTAGAATACATTACTCTCAAAGAACCAGAGAAATTAGCCCTCAGCCGATATGTAGCATTTGAGAATAGTGTACCCGCCGCCTCTAACACAGATAACTTATTGCGGCAGGTGAGGCGCTATGATTCGCGATCGGCTTCTTTGTTCAAAATCAAGCGATTTGGATCGGAATCCGATCCGGGCGATCGATTGCAAGATAGGTGCGATAATTTATGGTCAGTTTTGCGGAATTTACACGATAAGCGAGTCATTGACGAACGGTACGATACCATCATCAGTTTCATGCAAGAAAGCTTCCCAAATTTTGATAATCTGTTTTTCGAGCAAACAGGTAGATATACAGTTTATGGCAACTTTTTAGAAAAAGGAAGGCGCAAACCAATCCGAGCATCGGGAGTCTCTGACGGTCATCTTCAAATGTTAATTAATCTTACAGCTTTGTTCTCTGAAGGACAAAACCGTTACACCCTAATCTTATTTGACGAGCCTGAAATATCGCTGCATCCTTGGGCGCTAGCAGTTTTTGCAAAAGCTGTCAAACAGGCTGCCGAAAAATGGAACAAGCAGGTTTTTATTGCCACTCATTCACCTGTTTTAATCAGTCAATTTGAATCAAAAAATATCTTAACTGCGGAACTCGATCGGGCTGGAAAAACAGCGATTCGCAGGCTTAGCGAAATAGAAGGCATCCAAGATCTGCTGGCAGAATATGCTGCTGGTTCCTTATATATGGCTGAAGAAATCGCCCCTCAGAGTAAATCTTTGTTGGAGGTAGTAAGTGAATGAGCAGTCAGGATAGTATTAACGATCGGCAGTGTTATTTTTTTAAATTTGGATTGCTGGTAACAGGAGAAACTGAAGCGGAACACCTTCCCAAGTTATTTAGAAGTTTGATGGGATTGGGTATTTGCAGTTTTGAAGTTATTCGGAAGGTTGAACAACTCGGATTAAGGATTTCAAACAAGAAACTTAAAGTGGTGGGAACAGATAAAAAAATACCCGATCGAGACGCTGAAAGAATTGGATTCCCGGCCAGAGAATACTTAAATGCTCCATGTACTTATGTGATACTGTTGGATGACTTGGAACACGATAGAGCCAGCCAAGCACAACAAATATTCGAGCGCTACAGAAAGATTTTCGATACTATTTTGAGCAACAACAAATATCGCGCTTCCGTTCATTTTTTAGTAAATATGCTAGAAGCATACTACTTCGCTGATGCCGATACCGTCAACGCAGTATTGGGAACCAGTTTACAGGATTATGAAAGAGATGTGGAAACAATTCGCCATCCCAAAAACGATATCAAAAATATTTATTTTGGATTTGATGAAAAGGTGCATGGGGGTCTGATTTTGAAAAACATAGATGTGGAAAAAGTTTTATCTAATCCCGATACTTGTGCTTCTTTAAGAACATTATTCGCATGGTGTTTGAAGGCTTTGATGATGGAAACATCTACGGATAAGTATCAGCTTCTAAGTGGGAAATTAAGTGACATCACAAAAGCACAATTGGACAATCTATAATTTTTGGGGCTTGCGGTAAGCTTTTTGTCGATCGAACCAATTGCAACCCAACAGCAGGAAGCTAAAGAATACTTAGTACCTCACCATCAAAGTGATATCAAATACATAATAGCAATCCTTCTCTAGAAAGACGCAACTACACGGTTGCTTATCTAGATTTGTAAGAATTGATGGCTTTTAAAAACCAGATTTATGAAAATTCACCATCTCAATTGCGGGTGCATGTGTCCGATCGGCGGCGCGCTGTTCGATGGCTTCAGCCGCGGTTTGAAGGCGCATCTAGTTTGCCACTGTTTGCTAGTTGAAACAAATCGAGGACTCGTTCTCGTAGATACCGGCTTCGGTACGCGAGATATCCAGTCGCCTTATTCGCGACTCAGCCCGTTTTTCATTCATTTCAACGGCATTCAATTCGATCGCCAATACACCGCAGTCGATCGAATTCAACAACTCGGATTTTCCCCCAAAGACGTGCGCCACATCGTCCTCACCCACCTCGATTTCGACCATGCAGGCGGCTTGGAAGATTTCCCCGAAGCGACGGTACATGTAATGCAGGCAGAGATGGAGGGCGCGCGACACCCGCGAGGCTTCATCGGGCGGGGGCGCTACCGCGAAAAACAGTGGGACGAGGTGAAAAACTGGAAATTCTACGCGCCGGGGGGCGAGACGTGGTTTGGTTTTGAGGCGGTGAGGGACTTGGAAGGACTGCCGCCGGAGATTTTGATAGTACCGCTTGCCGGTCACACGCGAGGCCATGCGGGAATTGCTATCGACACGCCGGATGGCTGGCTGCTGCACGCGGGAGACGCCTATTTTTACCGCCACGAGATGGATGCGACGGGGCGCTGCACGCCGGGTTTGCGGTTTTACCAGTGGATGATGGAAATCGATCGCGAGGCGAGGTTGTTCAATCAAAATCGGCTGCGGGCGCTATCGATCGATCGCGCCAATAACGTGCGTTTGTTTTGCAGTCACGATGCAGTCGAACTCAAAGCATTTACAGGAGAATTGAAGGGCGATCGAACAAACAAATCTCATCCCGTGGAAAGTTTCTAACATTTTTTATTGTTTGGAAGATGTCTAATAGGTTCGTAGTGAGGACTTCAGTCCGCATAAAAGTCAGAGGACTTTAGTCCTCACTACAAACATAATTGTGTTTTTTTACCTCAGTTTTAAAGATGTAAGGTGCGCACTGCGCACCCGACAAGCTGAAAGCGCGATCGAGACTTTTGCTGCTGGATAATTGATACCAAATCCGGGTTAGATATCCCCGTTATGACAGGGCGGTTGAAACCTGTGAGGGTGCAAAATCGAATGTGCTTCGCTAATTTCTAGCCTGGACGATCGAACGCGGGGGCAGAGTCCCTACAACGATCGATTGTCAACTGCTGTTACACCAATTTTATCGATCGACTTAATCTCATGAATTCTTACTTGATACTCGCTATCTCCATCAACATGAGTCCCTTTAATTTTTTCCAATAAATCTTGCGCGTTCCAACCAATAGGTTCCCCGTATTTGTACTCGTAATAAGTCAAATCCCACCACAAATTGCTACTGCGCAAAAAGTTTTCCCAGCGATAGGGATTGTCAAGCATATCACGGGCAACAGCTTCTTGTGATTCGGCCTCAACAACCTTAAAATTGCTTTCTTCAACACCTTCATCGCAAACCGATGTAATTAAAAATAATGGCATAATATTCACCTCGATTGGCGCGATCGTCCACAGAAGACACACTCAACAATTCATAAATTATAACAACTATCGAACAAATAAATTTCATTCTGTCGAAAGTTTATAACATCTGAAATCTTGCAGCATTTTCAACAGATATGTAGGGGCGGGTTCGCCAACAGCCTTAAACGCAGCAAACAGGTTAAAAAAACCCGCCCCCACCCACAAAAAAATCCCAAAGACTCAAAGATTTTGCAGAATCGAAGGTCGATCGAACAACATCCCTATTTTGAGTTCACAATTACTTTTATCGGTGCGATCGCAGCCAAAAACAATATAACAGAGTCAACACCAACCATCCCGACACGCAACAAAACCCAGGAAACGTCACATAAATATCGGGTACAGACTGCGCGTTAACTTCAGTCAACATATCGATATGAGGTTGCACAAAGTTATCGTAAGCATTTTCTAAAGCTTCCCGTTGTTTGATTTTCTCTGTTTGGCTATCCACAATCCACCTCGTTTTTTAGCTTTGAGGTAAATTGTTTTTTTGGGCTTTTGCCCAATCAAGCCAGCCCCCAAAAATCTTGAAACCCTTGTATAGTGGGAGTTAGTGGTTTGGGCAAACCGCTTGGTTTGGGCGAGATGTCAGCTTGAGGGTAAAAATGCAGCGATGGCACGAAAATACGGGAAAAACGAAACTACACTCACCAATGTCTTGAAACTGGTTAAGGCATTACTCGCCTTAGCTGATGGAGAAATTGCCGTTCCGGGGGATAAGCTGAAAGCTGCGTTTAAGGTGGAATGGGTTAAGGAAAATGAGTTGCTGGTATCGGGTAAAGTTCAAGAAAAACGCAACAACAGAACCCAAACTGTTGAGAAAGGGATAACTAAGGAAGATTTATGGGCATTGGTAGAATGTGTGGGAGAAATGTTAGAACTTTCCCAGCCCAAGGATGGAGAGAAAGTAGATAATGCTGAGAGAAAAGCCAATGCAATCCAAGATATTATCGAGTGTTTGAAAGATTTAAATATACTTGACCCAAAACCTAGTGCAAAAAATCAAGGTTTTTGGAAATTTCACCTGAAGCTAAAACACCAAACCGCCGAAAAACAAGAGAATTTAAAAGTAATTAAGGAACGTTGGAAAATTAAAATTGGCTCTGTCACAGTAGAGACATCTCATGAAACAACGTTTGTATCGAAGGATAAACAACTAAACTGGCAAGAAATCTGCCGCCAAAACCTCGCCCAACAAAAGGAACTCACCACCAACTCCTTTACCAACGCCTGCGGGATGACACCGCAACTGGATGGGGTTTATGTTCCCTTAGCAATTGTCGAACGCCAACAGCCCAAACCTGACTCAAGGAATCGGCCAGAAGACAAGGAAAAGGAAGCAGAAAAACTCATTCCCATTGCAGAAGAACGCTTTTTTGAGGATGTGTTGCGCCAAGGAAAAAGCGACATCAGTCAAGGGCGAAAAATTGCGATTATTGGCGAACCGGGTGCGGGGAAAACGACGCGGTTGCAGAAGATTGCCGGTTGGATTTTAGAGCAAGATTTGGGATTGCCGGTTTGGATTGATTTAGCTGAATTAGGAGATCGAGATATCTGTCAGTTTTTGGAAAATGTGTGGTTGAGTCGGTGTCAGGGAGAAGTGACGCGCCGCGATTTAGAAGCGCAAATGAGTCGGGTTTGGTTGTTGCTGGATGGTGTGGATGAAATGACTCACACTCAAGGAATGCAGCAGTTAGCAAAGGATTTATTAAGGTCCTGGGTGCAGGCGGCGCGGGTGGTGGTGACTTGTCGGGTGAATGTTTGGGAGGCGGATAAAAATGCTTTTTCGGGGTTTGATGTGTTTCGCAATTTGGAGTTTAACGCGGAACAGGTGAGGGAATATATTCGCCGTTGGTTTGCACAGATGGAGGATGCTGCGGCGGGGGAGAGTTTGGAAGCGGAGTTAGTAAAGTCGGAAAATTCCCGTCTCAAGGAGTTGATTCAAAATCCATTGCGGTTGTGGATGTTGTGTCAAATTTGGCATTCGAGAAAGGGAACTTTACCGGATACTCAGGCTAAATTATATGCAAGTTTTATTAAGTATATCTATCGCTGGAAAGAGCAATTTATCAAAAACTACGCTAAACTCTGCGGAAAAACTCAGAGTCAGTGTCAGGAACTTTTACATCAAGGGTTAGGAGAATTAGCGAAAGCTGCAATTGATGGCAAATCCAGTCGTTTTCGCTTGTCCTATCGGTTGGTGAGTGAGTATTTGGGCGATCGCAGCGAGGAAACGTCATTATTATCATTAGCGTTATCTCTAGGATGGTTGAATCGGGTTGGCATCGATTTTGATGAACTTGAAGAACCTGTATATGCGTTTTATCATGGGACGTTTCAGGAGTATTTTGCGGCGTTGGCGGTGGAGGATTGGGATTATTTTTTACCTCGGAATCATGTTATTTTTCCGGTGGTGGGGAAGGAGTATCGGATTTTTGCAGCGCAGTGGAAGCAGGTGATTTTGCTGTGGTTGGGGCGTGAGGATGTAGGGAAGGAGGAGAAGGAAGGGTTTATTAAAGCGTTGGTTGAGTTTGATGATGGGTGCGGGTATGTGTATAAATTGCGGGCGTATTTTTTAGCGGCTGCGGGGATTGCTGAGTTTAAAGCTTGTAGTCTTGCTGATGAGATTGTTCGGCAGATTGTTAAGGTGGGGTTTGGTTATTTTGATGACCTAAAATCGCATAGTTGGACAATTACTACCCCAATGGCCGAGAGAATAAGAGAAACACTAAAAGAGACGGATAGGGGAAGGGCTATCTCTCAGTTGATCGAGTTAATCCGTATTTCTCAGTATGAAGATACTCGGAGACAAGTCGCATATTGCTTAGGACAAATAGACAAAACTAATCCAGTTGCAATCGATACTTTGGTGGAGTTAGTCCGCAATTCAAGTAATAAAACTACTCGCTGGGAAGCGGCGTATAGTTTAGGTACAATAGATAGATATAACCCTGTTGCGATTTCGGCTTTAATCGAGTTAAGCTGTGTTGAGAGCGGAAATTATTAGATATGAGGTATATTGATGGCACAACTGAGTCATAGTTTAGAAAATTTAGAAGAAATAGGCAAAGACAACCCATTAGCTATCTCTGCTGTCGTCAAGTTAATGGCTTCCTCTCAGCAGGAACATACCTATTGGATGCTAGCAGATTACTTAGGAAAAATAGCAACCAATAAATCAGAAGCTATTTCTGCTTTAGTCAACTTAATCGGTAGTTCTCAGAATGAAACTACTCAGTTAAAAGCGGCAACTAGCTTAGGGAAAATAGAAAAAAATAACTCTGTTGCGATCGAAACTTTAGTCAATTTAATCCGTAATCGTCCGATTTCAAGGATCTGGTTGCAAGCGGTACATAGCTTAGCTGAAATAGGTAAAGATAACCAAAGTGCGATCGAAACTTTGAGCGAGACTTTAGTCAAGTTAATCAGCGGTTCTGAAAATCACAACGATCTCCATAGAAATGCCTTTTTTATCTTACGTAAAATAGGCAAATACAACCCAACTGCCATAATCGAATCTCTAGTCGAAATAATGAATAATACTCATAATGAGTTAAAGCTGCGTAGCAGCTTATCCTGCTTAGGAGATATAGGCAAGGGTAACCAAGTTGCGATCGCTGCTTTAGTCCAGTTAATCGGCAATTCAGGTAATGAAGATACCCGGAGACAAGCAGCAGATAGCTTAGGGGCAATAGACCAAGATAACCCAGTTGCGATATCGGTTTTAGTCGAGTTAATCAATACTTCCCAGGATGAATCTATTCAGTGGCAAGCAGCAGATAGCTTAGGGAAAATAAGCAAAGATAACCCAGTTGCGATATCGGCTTTAGCTGAGTTAATCAATACTTCTCAGGATGAATTTATTCGGTGGCAAGCAGCAGATAGCTTAGGGAAAATAGACAAAAATAACCCGGTTGCTATCCAAGTTTTCGTAAAGTTAATTAAGACTTCTAAAGACAAAAACTTGATCCCGATATGTGTGAAAAGCTTAGAATCAATAAGCAAAGACAACTCAGAAGTAATCGCCACTTTAGTCGAGTTAATCCGCAATTCAGGTGATAAATATATCCGGATGCAAGTGCAAGATAGCTTAGGGAAAATCATGAAAGGTAAACACTTCACCACCGCAGTCTCAGGATTGAAGGATTGCCTAACTTCTGAAGTCTACGAAAACGATTTGGATCTATATAAAGACTGCTTTGAAATCATCTGGAACTGCGCGCAAAATCTGCCTTACCCAATTTTCTATCAAGCATGGCACCATCAACTCACCACACCCCATCCAGAAGTCCCAGAAACAACAGGAGTCGGTTCAACCCCCTTCACGCAAAGCCTCAATTTAGCAGATTTACCCAAAATCCTTGAAGCCAGACTTGCAGAAACACAATTAATCGATTCAGTACAGCTAATTTGCATCGACACCAGCAAATTCATCGACCCCAATAACCCCGCCCCCGACATCTACGAACAATTTCTCGACCAAAACTGTCCCGAAAGACTCAACGGCGAACCCGAAACCCTCTCCCAACTCAAATCCTACTGGAATCGACTCCGCCGCCACAGCCATAAACCCCCCATCCTCATCTTCTACGAACACCCCACATCCGCCACCGCCCAAGCTTTGAGCCCGACATTCCTCGAAGCCCTCACCCGCTTCGACGGTACAATCTGTCTCATCTTACTTCAAACAGTCGCAAATTGGGTCAAAAGAGTTCATTTAGAGTCTTAAGTTATAACAGTTTCAGACAAGCCCCTTTTTACAGCGCAAAATTTTAAACTATTAGGAGTAGAACTCGATTGAACTTTGAAATTTTAGGAGAAATTCGTGACATTGAAACCATTGCCATTGGTCGATCGATTCGAGAACTCGATCGACTGCAAAAAATCTACGGTTCAGGACGCTGGCGCAAACTGAAAGGACTCACCACCATTCAACTTGAAGATGGGACAATATGCGAGGCCCAAATTCACTGGTACGAAGCGCATGGCATCGGCAAAAAAGAGATTAAGATCAAATATATTTTGGAGTAAAGGTTATGAAATTTGTTGTTTGCATCAATAACCAAGACTATTCAGCTTCCTTAGAAGTCCGCAAAATTTATCAAGTTTTGCCCGACACTCAAGCTAACGCCCATCAAATGATTCGCGTCATTGATGAATCTGGAGAAGACTACTTATATCCAAGTCGTTATTTTATGCCAATTGAACTCTCAGAACCCCTGCAACAAGCTCTTGTTGCCTCAAATTAACGCATAAATACCACAGAAACCGGGTTTTTCATTAATTAAAGGTTGGGATGTAGGATTCTCGCAAACAACCCGGTTTCCGATCGCCCGCAATTTGAGATAAAATATTGACAACCCTTAAGCGAAACGAAAATGTCTAAAAAAAATCTTCTAGATGAAATTGCTAATTGCCACTATGCACGACAATGTTTAGAGAATTCTGGCACTGAGAATCCATGTCGTAAAATTGTTGAACATCAAAGTGAAATTGGCATAACCAAATTTCACGTTCCTGAACCGTGGAGTGGGAAAATAGAGGACGCACCTATTCTTTTTTTGAGTTCCAATCCATCAATTGGCTGTGATGAAGTCTATCCAAATTGGGATTGGTCATCGACAGAAGTGCACGATTATTTTAACAATCGTTTTGGAGGAGGAAATAAAAACTGGATTCTTGGTGGCACAAGATCATTGCAAATAGATGGAACATATGGTCGTTCTACTCAATTTTGGGCAGCAGTTAGGAAACGTTCTATTGAACTGCTTCAACGAGAAGTTACTCCAGGGTTAGATTATGCACTGACAGAAATAGTACATTGCAAATCTCGTGATGAAATTGGTGTAGAACAAGCGCAAGAGCAATGTGTTCAAGCGTATTTAAGAAAAATTTTAGAATTGGCAAAAGCAAGAGTAATAGTAGTTTTAGGAGTACGCGCAAAGCGGGTGATTCAAAGAGAATTTGGAATCCCTACAGAAAGATTGCTGTCCGAACCTATTGAAATAGGTGGTCATCAAAGATTGTTTACATTTCTTCCTCACCCAAATGCGCGAGGCGATCGTTCTTTTGCCAAGTGTTTGCAAAATGGTGAACTTGAAAGGCTGCGGCGTGTTTTAGCGATAGAATCAATGACGTAGGTGTGGGCGCGTAGTCGAACAACCGCAATGCACCGGAACAGTTCAGTCTGGTCGGTGCGTTGCAAAAGTTACTGGTGTCTGGTGATTGCGACCGTTGTACCGCTTGGATTTTAGAATTGCCAATTCAATAGTGTTGAGCAAGAATTACTTACGGCAGCTCCCCAATATTTTAATTCGATCGCTCGTAATTCTCACAAGTAACAAGTAAGGTGCGCATTGCGCACCCTACAAGCTATTTTACCGTCTCGCCAACTTCTTAGACACCTTCCGCAAGCGGATCGATTGCGGCGTTACCTCCACCAATTCATCCGGGCCGATGTATTCCAAAGCGCGTTCCAAACTCATATCTACCGGCGCTTGCAACTGTACCAGTTCCTCACCCCCAGAAGCCCGGTGGTTTGTCAACTGCTTCGTCTTGCAAATATTCAGTTCCAAATCCTGATTTCGGTTGTGTTCGCCGATAATCATTCCCTTGTAAACCTTCGTCCCCGGAGTGATGAAAAATACGCCGCGATCCTCTGCATTTTGCAGCGAATAGTAAGTAGCAGTTCCCTCTTCAAACGAAATCAAAACTCCGTTGCGGCGGGCCGAAATATCGCCGCTGAGGGGGCGGTAATCCAGGAAGCTGTGATTCATAATTCCCGCGCCGCGAGTCAAGCGCATAAACTCGCCTCGGAAGCCGATCAAACCCCGCGCCGGAATCGAAAATTCGATTTGCGTGCGGCCGTTGCTGCTGACATGCATGTCCTGCATTTCTGCTTTGCGCTGGCCGAGGCGTTCGATGCAGCCGCCGACTGCTTCTTCGGGTACATCTAACACCAAACATTCAAAAGGTTCGCAAGGTTGACCGCTGACTTCGCGGTAAATTACTTGCGGCTGAGATACTTGGAATTCGTAACCTTCGCGGCGCATATTTTCGATGAGAATTCCCAAGTGCAATTCGCCCCGGCCGGATACGAGGAATTTATCGGGAGAGTCGGTTTCTTCGACGCGCAAAGCTACGTTAGTTTCGAGTTCCCGCATCAGTCGATCGCGCACTTGTCGGGAAGTTACCAAACTACCTTCTTGACCGCAGAACGGCGAATCGTTCACCGAGAAAGTCATCTGCAAAGTCGGTTCGTCTACCTTAATTAAAGGCAGCGCTTGCGGGTCGTTTGGACAAGTAATTGTTTCGCCAATATTCGCTTCTGCAAAACCGGCAACTGCGACAATATTACCTGCCGAAGCTTCTTGAACGTCAATCCGCTTCAAGCCTTCAAAGCCCATCAATTTGGTAATTTTGGACTTGATAATTGCCCCGCTTTCTACGATCAAAGCAGCTTGTTGACCGACTCGAATCGTGCCGTTGTGAATGCGACCGATGACGATCCGACCCACATATTCCGAGTAATCTAAGGTGGTTACTTGCAATTGCAGCGGCTTTTCCGGGTCGCCTACGGGCGGGGGTACGTGGTCTAAGATTTCTTCAAATAGGGGCTGCATATCGACCCCTTCTTCGTCCAAACTTTTCTTAGCAATACCGTTAAGACCGGAGCCAAAAAGATAGGGAAATTCGCACTGATCGTCGTCAGCGCCGAGTTCTAAGAACAAGTCTAAAACTTTGTCGATCGCCTTGTGCGGATCTGCTTGGGGCCGATCGATTTTGTTGACAAATACGATCGGGCGCAGTCCTTTTTCTAAGGCTTTTTTGAGCACGAAACGAGTTTGCGGCATCGGGCCTTCGTTGGCATCTACGATTAGCAAACAACCGTCTACCATGCCGAGCACCCGTTCGACTTCACCGCCGAAGTCCGCGTGTCCGGGGGTATCGACAATATTGATCAGGGTGTCTTTGAATTTGACAGCAGTATTTTTGGAAAGGATGGTAATGCCGCGCTCGCGCTCGATGTCGTTCGAGTCCATGACGCAATCTGGGATGTCTTCACCTTCGCGGAAGATACCGGACTGTCTGAGGAGAGCGTCTACAAGGGTGGTTTGCCGTGATCGACGTGGGCGATGATGGCGACGTTGCGAATGGGAAGACTCATAGATAGTACGTCAGAGACGTTAAACCGATTTAACTAAAGATTTCTTAATAATTGTAGCGCATCAAGTCAAGGGGCGATCGAGCAATCTGCGGGAGAGGGAGGGCGATCGATCTGCAAGGGCCAAGATTCACCGGACTTATCTATAATAAATATCGGAGTCCGCAATTCGCGATCGCGATCGGACATCACTACAGAGCTTGTAGGCTAATTCTTTTACTGTAGGCATTTGCCAGATTATTTTGCGTCCTTGCCCATGGTTCTGGGTTGGTTTCAAAGGTGCGAACCGAAAGCACAATTTCGCAGACCGCAATGGCAATTTCTAGATTTTCCGCCCTACTACCTCTAGGAAATTGGTAAATCTCCATAGCAATATTTCCCATTAAGGCAGCAAGTCCTTTAGCTTGTTCTGCATCGTCTATTTCACCCAAGATGCTCGCCATCGTTTCTTGGATAACTGGAATAAAACTAAGATTTAGCTTATTTTGTAGCACAATTCCCAGCAGCCTTAACTTAAATGCAAAAATTTAATTTGCAGATCGCACTCCCTAATTTATCAAAATGAATGAGTCTCGCGATCGTCTTTTCCTATTTTAGCAGTGCTGTTACCTTCAGGCTCGATCGCCTATCACAAATTTCGCTGTTTCGATTTACGAGTTCGATGGAAAGTGCGATCGGGGAACTCTAATCTCGATTTGTATTACCCGCCATTAAAAATTTGCTCTGCTGTTAAACTTAACTCAGGAAATACAGCCGACTCAATTATTTCATCTCCTGTGGTAGTAATTGGGTGAGTGTCATCATCATAATTAATTAGATCGCCCCGATCGCCCGCTAAATTTCTTTTACTGCTGCCAAATAATCGATCGCCGCCTCTACCCGACAATCGTACTTCAAAGCAAATCGATCGAACCAAAATCTCTCATCGGAATTCTTATCTAACTTTTTCAGCCAAACCTGAGCTTGCCTTACTTTTTCCCGCCGCGTCATTACCTGCAACTTTTGCGGTGCAATTTGTACCGCTTGCTGCGGTTCTTGTTTGACAACTTGGGTTGCTATATCTCGCTCTCCGTACTCGCTCTTAATTTGAGCTAAATCGCTGTCAACAACACCAACATTTAAGTTTTTGCTAGCTTGAATTGTCGGACTAGAAAACACTGATAACGCTCGATCGTCCGGTTCCAATTTTGCAGCAGCAACAGTTCGCTCTCGCTGTTCGTAATCAGCTTTAATTTGAGCTAAATACTGGTCTAAAATACCGGGATGCAAGTTATTTTCCGCAGCTTTAACTGCCGGAGTTGAACTCGCCGATGCTTCTGGGACATCGGGTGCTGTTTTTGCAGCAGCAACTGGCTCTTGCTGTTCGTACTCAGCCTTAATTTCAGCTAAATCCCTATCTAAAACACTAAAACCATCAATGTTATTTGCAGAGTTTTTAATTGTCGAACTCGATATTGCCAACATTTCTAGGAAATCAGGTTCTACTTGGGCAAGTTCTTGGTAATCGGGTTTCAATTCATCGAACCACAAGTCGATCGGTTCTATCGCTGCCATCACTTCAACCCCCTAAATTTTCCTACCTCAATCAGTTATTGCATTCAACAAAACTTCCGTCAGCGTCATGTTTTCCATATCGTCGATCGTTACAGTATCCACGATATCGAATTTAGCCCCAGCACTTTGCAACTCATCATCCAATATTTTGAGAAACCTAGTAGCTTCCGGCGCGTTGCCCACTTGAATAAAAGAAATTGCTAACTCTTCATCCCGATCGATCTTGCGAGAAGCTTCAATAATCACCTTCATCACATCCTTGCGATCGTCCGGTTCTCCATCAGTCACCACTAATATTGTTTCACCGTTTGGCTTAGTATTACCGGAAGCTTTGCGCCGAAAATAATCGTTCAGAGCATCTTGCAAAACCGCAGCCATATTCGTAGCACCCGAAGGCTCGTTTTCTTGGAAAATTTGCACGACTTTCGCAGCAGTCACGTTATCGTAGCGTTTGAAGCGGCCGGAAAATAGATAAACAGTCATGCCATCCGGGTCTAATTCTTCGCATTTATGGGCCAGGGCGATCGTCGATTCTTGCATCAGAACCCAGCGACTTTTACCCCCCATCTGGTCTTTCGTGTACATGCTGCCGCTTTTGTCAATAATTATGGTATAATCTCGGTTTTGAAGCATAGATTTTTCCTTTTAATTTAAGTCTTTTTCAAACTTTCTCCAAAAAAGCAAAACCCGTTAAACAGTTGACAGCGGACAGTTGACAGTTATCAAATATTAAAGGCTGCAATTGGCTATGAAAATCCTAGCTGCTAAACAGCAGAGAGTTGACAGACATACAGCTACCAAAAATCGATGGATTAAATCAGACCAGAAAACCATCGCCATCAACTGTTAATTGTCAACAGTTACCAACCCTCGCTGTCAACTGTCAACTGTCAACTATCGTGAGTTTTGAGTTGTGAGTTTTGAATTGTGAATTAAGAAATTTCTTTAACTCAAAACTCAAAATTTAAAACTCAAAACTTTTCTTAACTGTCAACTGTTACAAAACATCCTTCAGTGGCTTCCAAGTAAAAGCTCGATCGCCCCCCATCTCTACTACAATTTTAACTCGCGGTTCCAAGGTCGGCAAAACAGTCAAATATTCGATCTCCTGTTTCGACAGCATCTGCCCTTCAATAATCCACAACACCAAACCCTTCGATTTCGGAGGCAAATTGTCTAATTGAGTACCCAACATCGGCGGTACAAAATAGGTATAACCCACAGCCGCCTCATTACCAGTAGTTTTCTTGCCCAAATGGGGCGGCCGTACCCCGTGCACCCCCGTTAAATACATCGCCAAATCTCCCAAACCGCGCGCTGTAATGCTATAAGCACCGTAACCCGCAGCCCTCAAGCGCCGCAGGTAGCGCCCCTCAAATCCTCCCTCCAAAGGAACGTATGCAGCCAGCGAACCTGACTTTTCCAAATCCCGCTTCATATCCGCACCGGTGGTAATCAGTTGCATCAGTCCCATAAACTTTGCCTTCTCTGCTGTGTTGAATGTTTGTCGATCGCTCGCTTGCGAACCTTAAAGTATTGTGACATTGCTGGGTATTGCTATGCACGGGGATGCTTCAAGACAAGATGCCGGCGCGATGGAACTCCAAAAATTTTGCAGTTATCACGGGCGCGCGATCGGAAACCGGGTTGTACCGTTTTTCTTGTGGTAATCCACCGGACATGATATAAATCTAGAACAATCGCTAATATTTTTATACATACTATAATAAATCTTCCAGCAGGTGTCGGCCATGTCCGCTGAGAAACCATTAATTCTTGATTTTACCAAGACAGACGCGATGAAATTGATTTTCCCGCGTCCTGCAATCCTGTCGAGTCATGGCGCAAAGTGGAAAGGAATTCATGTCGAATATCACTGTCAGCCACCAATCGAATGTCCCGAACCATCTAGAATCAGGTGGATTAAACGGCACTCTTTACGTCGATGCACTGAAAAATGCGCTTTCAATGCACATGCTGCGCCGTTATTGCGCGCAAAAACCGAATCTGCTCAATTTTGAAGGTTGTCTCTCTTCGGGAAAATTGCAGATAGTTATTGACTACATTAATGCCTGTATAGATCGAGAATTATCTTTAACCGAGCTTGCTAATTTAGTGCATCTCAGTCCTTATTATTTCAGTAGGAGTTTCAAACAAATGACGGGAAATACGCCCCATCATTACGTGATAGAGTGCCGGATAGAAAAAGCGAAATAGTTGTTAAAAATCCCAGATTTATCAATCGCATATATTTCTAAAACAGTCGGGTTTTACGATCCAAGTCATTTTAGCAATACCTTTCGCAAAATCGTCGGTGTGAATCCTAAGAAGTATCGGGATTCACTTTAATATTAGCCACCGAGTTTAGTTAAAATCTTTGGCATTCAATAGTTTTTGCCATCCCCTCCGCAGCGCGAGTGCCCACAAGTCCGACGGGGAATCAATTCCCCGTCTCATAGCCAAAGTCGGTTAAAAACCGACTGCCAAATCTCAATAAAATTATTGCAATCTGAGTCCTCTTCGAGAGGACTTGCGCTATGAGACAGGGGTTTTCAACCCCTGTCGGACCCTCGGACTGGTCAACAATCTCTCGCATACAATAAGTTTTCCTCATCCCCTCCGCTTCACTTCGCCCGAAAGTCCGACGGGGAATTAATTCCCCGTCTCATAGAAAAAGTCGGTTAAAAACTGAGATCTTGCACCATTTCCAATAAGTTTGTAGGGGCGGGTTCGCCAACAGCTTTAAACGCAGTAGACAAGTTAAATAAACCCGCCCCAACCCCACGAAAAACCCCCAATTGACATTGGTGCAAGATGTGAGTTAAAAACCGACTGCCAAATCTCAATAAAATTAGGGCAATCTGAGTCCTCTTCGAGAGGACTTGCGCTATGAGACAGGGGGTTTTCAACCCCTGTCGGACTCTCGAACTCTCGCACTCACCATCGCACCCGCAACCATTGTTACAATTATTCACAAAATCGGGATAAATTGCGCAAGAAAATTGTATTTTTCGCCGATTTTCCGCAAGAATTTACAACAGAGCACAGTTCGTACTCCTCTAAACTTAGTGGTATCACATCAACCAGGGGTACTAGGCGTATCCTAGATTCACCTTAAATTTAAGCAGGTGTGTCATGTTAAACTCAATGACTCAATTTTCCTCAAAAGCGATCGCATTTATCGATGCTACCGTCCCCGACTGTCAAACCTTAATCGACGGCATTCGTCCGGAAATCCAGGTAATTAAATTAGAAAGCAACCGCAACAGCCTCGAACAAATTTTCGCAGCTTTGCAAAAAGGTAAATATTCAGTAATTCACATTATTTCTCACGGTCAACCCGGTTGTTTGCAACTGGGTAATCTAGAATTGAGTTGGGATAAGTTGGGCGATCGCGCAAGCAATTTATCCCCGGCAATTCAGGAATGGGGACGAGCGCTAACACCCCAGGCAGAAATACTCATTTACGGCTGCAATGTTGGTAAAGGAAATATCGGTAAAGCATTTATCGAAAAACTGAGTCAACTCACAGGAACAAGTATTGCTGCTGCTGAAAATTTAACAGGTTGTCAAGCATTGGGCGGCGACTGGGAATTGACAGCAACAGTAGGGAAAATTCAAGCTGCCATTGCATTTCGATCGGAAATTATTGCAGCTTACAGACATGTTCTCTCCAGCTTTAGTGTTGCTAATAACTTTAATGCGGGCTTGGCTGCGACAGCAACTCCTGTCAAGATTGATACGGATGATTTGAACGGCGACGGTTTCCTCGACTTAGCTGTAGCAAATTTGGGTTCGAGAGATATTTCCATCTTGTTGGGGACAGGTAATGGTAGTTTTGATACTGCTACCAACTTATTTAACCCCGGCAATGAGAATCCTTTTTCCATTGCAATACGCGACTTGAATGGAGACAATAACCTCGATTTAGCTGTAGCGAATCCTGTCAGTGAGGGTAATGGCGGTTTTGTTTCCATCAGATTGGGAACAGGTAATGGCAATTTTAGCAATCCTACCAACTTCGGTGAAGGGATAGATCCTAAGTCGATCGCAGTCGGTGATTTTAATGAAGATGGCAAGTTAGATTTAGCCACAGCAAGCGCGAATAGCAACAACCTTTCCATGCTTTTGGGAGACGGTAGCGGTAACTTTAGCACTCCCATTAACATTATTAATTCAGGGGCATCTCTTGATGTTACCACAGCCGACTTAAATGGCGATAACAAACTAGATTTAGTCTCGTCAAACGGTGAATCTATTAACAATATCTCAGTTTTATTAGGAGATGGTATCGGGAACTTTAGCGCCCCCGTTAACTTTAGCGCGGGAACAGGGAATCACTTTATCACCACAGCCGATTTGAATAGCGACGGCAAACTCGATCTCGTCGCCGCATCGAACAGTATCTCTAACGAGAGTATCTCTGTTTTGTTGGCGGATGGTACGGGTAATTTTGGTATTGCTACCAATTTTAATGTTGGATTATCTCCCGAAGCTGTAGTAAAGGGCGACTTTAACGGCGATGGCAAAATCGATTTAGCCGCCTCTAACGGTGGTTCTAATAACGTCTCAATTTTGTTGGGAGATGGTACGGGCAGTTTTGGTATTGCCACCAATTTTAGTGTAGGAACTTATCCTCGGTTTATCGCTGCGGGAGATTTTAATGTTGATGGCAAATTGGATTTAGCGACACCTAATTTTACCACTCAAGATGTCTCGGTTCTACTAAATCTGGTGGCCAATTTTGGGGCTGCTAACTATAGCGCGATCGAAGAAAATACTGATACAGTAGTTAATTTACCTGTAACTTTGAATGCTACTCCTGCTGTCGATGTCACAACTGCGATCGCAATTAATTTCAATAGCACAGCAACTCAAAATTCAGATTACATCTTTTCACCTACAACTGTTACTTTCCCATCAGGAACTACTACTCTCACCCAAAACTTTCAAGTCACTATCAAAGCTGACAATATTCCAGAAAACAGCGAAACTGTTGTTCTCAATTTAGACAGTATTACAGGAGTTTCTGCGGGTACAATCCCTCAAACCACACTAACTATTAGCGATACTGGGGCGACGCCAACGCCGACGCCAGTCACGCCGACACCAACGCCAGTCGCGCCAACACCAACGCCAGTTACGCCGACACCAACGCCAGTTACGCCGACACCAACGCCAGTCGCGCCAACACCGACACCAGTCGCGCCAACACCAACGCCGACGCCAATTGCGCCGACGCCAACACCAACGCCAATTGCGCCGACACCAGTCGCGCCAACGCCTGATGGTAGCATAGACATACCAATTCTGTTGTGTGGCGTAGAAGCTGGATTGGATCGACTTCAAACAATTCTTGACAACCAATTACAAGCAGTTAACCTACCCATTGTTGGCTTAAGACTAAGTTAGTCGAGACGATTAAAAATCAAGGAAATCCAACTCTGAGTCAGTTAGAAAATAGCATCCGCACTGCACTTGGACCGAACTTCGATTTTGCGATAACTGGAAACTCTAATTCTGCTGAAAGTACCTTCCTAATTACACTTGGCAAGCAATATCAATTTCCCGATCTCAATCTCTCTAAAAACTTAGGAGTCCCGGCATTAAGCTTAGAAGTAGATGGAAAAGCCCGATCGCAATTTAACTACAACTTGTCCCTAGGAATTGGTGTTAGTAAAGATTTTGGCTGCTACATAGATACTGACCAAACCAAGTTAACCGCCAACATTGACTTAGGTCTAGATGACCAATTCAAAGCTAAAGGTAACTTAGGTTTTTTGCAAGTTGACCTGGCAAACGATACCAATAACCCTACGAAAGTCGGTGCCAATCTCGAAGTCAAACTCAATGACTTAGACAATCTGGGCGGCCGAGATGATGGCCCTCGCCTCACCTTGCCAGAACTCCAAGGCAACTATCAGTTTAAAGACTTATTCAATACCAGCTTAGGAAGCAATGCTAATCTCGGTTTGCAAGCCAAAACCAGCATCAACGGCAATCCTGCATTCCCCTCCTATAACTTCGACTTAGCAGTTAATTGGCCGCTGCTAAATTACGCTAACGGTCAATTAACCGGGCCGCAAAAACCCGCAGTTGCATTTAACAATATGCAACTAGATTTGGGAACATTTATCAATAATTTTGCCAAACCAATTCTCGGTAAAATTTCCGAGGTCATTCAACCATTTCGACCAGTTATTGACTTTCTGAATACCGACACCCAGTTACTGTCTAAAATAGGTCTAGCTGGGGAATTCGATCGCAATGGGGATGGCAAAGTTAGCGTACTAGAATTGGGAGCAAAACTGTCGGGGCGCACGATCGATACTCGTTTTTTAGATGCAGTTGGCAAGGTCGATCGAGTTGTTAGTTTAGTAGACCAATTAGCAACTTCTGATAAAATTGACTTGGGTTCCTACACGCTGGGGAATATAGATTTTTCCGAACCCAATGCTAATCTTCAGAATGCTTCCCCGGTTCCCAAAACTGCTGTCCAGCAAAACGCCAACCAACTAATTAACTCCAAAACAAGCGGCAAAACTAAGGAATTCTTAACTGTTTTACAAGATATTGAAGGATTCGATCTGCCACTCTTGACCAACCCGGAAACCGCGATCGATCTGCTGCTGGGTAAGCCGGATGTTCCTCTCTTCACATATAAGATACCCCGACTAGAATTTGACTTTAATATTCAGCAAGAGTTTCCGATTTGGGGGCCGGTTAAGGGTTTACTGGGAGGCAATTTTAGTGCTGCCGCTAGTCTAGGATTTGGGTACGATACCTACGGATTAAATGAGTGGAAAAACTCTAATTTTGCTGTTAATTCGGCTGGCAAAGTTTTAGATGGATTTTATGTAAGCGATCGCCAAAATGCTGATGGAACAGGGCCGGATGTTGACGAACTCAGTCTTGATGCTAGTATTGCCGCAGGTGTTGGAGTAGATTTGATACTTGCTTCTGGTTATTTAAAAGGTGGAATAGAAGGAAAAGTAGGCATTGATTTAATTGATGGTGAAGAATTCCAGCCCAAACAAGGCGGTGACGGCAAAATCCGAGGATCGGAAATCGCTTCCCGCATCAGCAACCCCTCGAAACTTTTTAACGTGTCAGGTCAAATCAATGCTTTCTTGGGTGCTCAATTTAAGGCTTTTGGGTTTACAGTCTACGAGAATAACTTTGCCACATTTGAATTAGCTAAGTTTGCTTCTTCTACTGCTTCCGCTTCTACTGATTTTCCTACTATTCCTCCAGGAACTTTTCCACAACCCAGTCCGACGAGGGTTAGTCAACGTCCTGTGGAAAAAGTGGGGACTATTAGTCTCAGTTACCTCACAGGTGCAAAAGTCTTCTTTGATGCTAATTTTAACGGCATTCAAGATGAAAAGGAACCGTTCACAATTAGTAATGTTGATGGTAGCTTTAGTTTAGATATCTCTCTGACGGATTTTGACAAAAATAACAGTGGCGAACTCGAACCGAATGAAGGTAGACTTGTAGGTACTGACGGCATCAATACCGCTACTTATTTGCCGCAGCAAACGCAGGTAACAGCAACACCAGACGCCACTGTTGTGACGCCTTTAACTACCTTGATGGCTGAGTTGGTAGAACAGGGTTTCGATGCCGATCGCGCCCAATTCCTGGTAAAATCATCGCTGGGATTGCCCTCGTCAATCGATCTGACTAGCTACAATCCACTACAGGCAATTACTCAAAACGATCGCAACGGTTTGGCGGTTTATGCAGCGCACGTTCAGGTACAAAATGCAATAGCCTTGACAACAAATTTAATTAGCGGTGCTTCAAATACTGCTAAAAATGAGATTGCCGATCGCACTATTTCCTCCTTAGCAAACCAAATTCAATCCGGTCCTGTCGATTTAACCAATACCGCACAATTACAAACCATCATTCAATCTGCTGCAACTCAATTGCAAGCACAAAAAGCGTCCGATGTTGCACCGGAAGTTGCTCAAATTATTGCCGAGGGAAATCAGCGGGTAGGGGCGATCGCATCCAGCAATCTCCCGCTTTCCGATGCAGCAACTCAAATTGCCAAAGTTCAACAAGTCGCCCAAGGAGAAGTAGCCAAAGATTTACAGCAAGTCGCAACCGAAAATAAGACTATTCAGGAGGCGATCGCCGAAAATACAGGCACATCCTTAGACGCACAAATTCGATCGGCAACTGTCAATAACCCAACAATTCGCAACAGTGTAAACAGTGACTCCACTCCTGCCGAACCTTTCCCTGAAAGCGGCATAGAATTTGTCAACAATTCCCCAAATCAAAAAATCGGTACTGATGGCGACGATACTCTAGGTGGCGACAGCAGCGACGATGTTTTCAGCGGCAAAAAGGGCAACGATTTCCTCTTTGGTTTTAACGGCAACGATTGGATAAATGGGAATCAAGGCAATGACTTAATAAATGGCGGTTTTGACAGCGATACGCTTTACGGCGGCAAAGGAATTGATACGATTACAGGTAGCCATGGTGCTGATACAATCTTTGGCAATCTAGGTGACGATATCCTAGACGGTAGCACTGGCAATGATAGTTTGCGCGGTGGCAAAGGCAACGATTTGTTAATTGGCGGTGATGGCGATGACTTCCTAATGGGTGAAAATGGAGATGATAGTTTGGTAGGAGGAAATGGGGGCGATCGATTCTTAATTGCAGCTAATTCTGGCAGCGATATCATTTTCGATTTTGCCGACGGCATCGATTTTATTGCACTTGGAAAAAATTTAACTTTCTCGCAACTTTCAATTACCGATAGCAGCAGTGCAACTTTAATCCGCTTGAGTGCAACAGGCGAAATTTTAGCCGTCCTCAACGGGATAACCGCCAACCAAATTAGTATTGCCGATTTCAGTTAAAAAGCAGGAGGCAGAAATCACGATCGAAGAAAACAACTCAAAAATCAGCTCGAAAAATCTCTCCCCTTTCTCTGCTTCCTCTGCGTTCTCTGTGGTTTAATAATTATGATGAAACAGATAGATAACCGATAATCGATCGAAAACGATAAAAATGACAAATTTCTCTCCCCTTTCTCTGCTATCTCTGCGTTCTCTGTGGTTGAATAATTTCAATGCAACCAGAAGTAATGCTAGGCAGATCTCAAAGTGTGGGGGATAATCCCGCGCCCGATCGCCCCGAAACAGCCCTGCTTGCTAAAGGTGCTTTCGGGGAATCCAGATTCCAGGAAAAACGAGATTTCTCAATGGTTTGAGTCGATCGCTGCCACCAAAGGCGCAAATCCTAATTATTAAGACTTGACAAAGTGACACCACTTCACCTAACATGGTGAATTGTCGCCAACAAGGATACTGAGTAGCTTGCCGCTCAAGTCCCGGCGCAATGAAAACAAGACCGAAAACTCGGAAAAAGCAGAGGCCGCACAGCCAAAGCGCTGTCACTCTCAACTCTTGTCAGACTTCCACAAGCTCCCCAAATTTAAAACTCAGATTTTAAACACCGAGATTTTAAACACCAAGGAAAGCTGTTGGTAGATAACAGTAAATTGCAGAAGCATTGCAAAATGTTCTCTGCACAAGAGCAAGCGGATTGACGCAAAGTTCGCAATCCGAAACCTCTTGCGCGTATAAAAGGAAAAAAAACCGTGTCTGTCGGAATTCTCGGCACAAAACTAGGCATGACTCAAGTGTTTGACGAAGTGGGGAGAGCCATCCCCGTTACCGTCATTCAAGCTGGTCCCTGCACAGTAACGCAAATTAAAACCAAACAAACCGACGGCTATACAGCCATTCAAGTCGGCTACGGCGATGTCAAGCCAAAAGCGCTCAACAAGCCAGAATTGGGACATCTCGACAAATCGGGGGCGACACCAGTCCGCCACCTGCACGAATACCGTTTGGCAGATACCAGTTCCTTTGAATTGGGCCAACAAATCAAAGCAGATTTGTTCGCACCGGGACAAATAGTAGATGTGATCGGTACCAGCATCGGTAAAGGCTTTGCGGGCTTTCAAAAGCGGCACAACTTCAAACGCGGTCCGATGGCTCACGGTTCCAAAAACCACCGCCAGCCCGGATCGATCGGACCTGGAACCACCCCCGGCCGCGTCTATCCCGGCAAAAGAATGGCTGGAAGATTGGGCAACGTTCAAGTAACCGTCCGCAAACTGACAGTTATTCGAGTCGATGCAGAGCGGAACCTGCTGTTAATAAAAGGAGCAGTTCCCGGCAAAGCAGGTGCCTTAGTCAATGTTGTGCCCGAGAAAAAAGTTGGAAGGTAGTCATTAGTCAACAGTCAACAGTCATCAGTCATTAGTCATCAGTCATTAGTTATTAGTTAGATGCTCGGCATTTCTAACAAGTAATAACTAAGAACTACAGAACTCACGCAAAAAATAGCTGAACACGCGAATTATAGCGGTAGAGTGCGCAGTGCGCACCCTACATCAGCGAGGCGGTGCGTCCGGGATTGAATTAGCAACTGATAGCTGAAAGCTCCAAACTGAAAAAACAACTAAGAACTAACAACCAACAACGACAGACAAAGGACAAAAGAAATGGTTAACTATGTAGTAAAAAATTGGCAAGGCGAAGCAGTTGGAGAAACAGCTTTAGAACTGCGCGTAGCCAAAGAAGAAAATGCCGCTCACATCGTTCACAGAGCACTGAGACGGCAAATGACCAACGCCCGTCAAGGAACAGCTTGTACCAAAACTCGATCGGAAGTCCGAGGCGGTGGCCGCAAACCCTGGCGGCAAAAAGGCACGGGTAGAGCCAGAGCCGGTTCGATCCGTTCTCCACTGTGGCGGGGCGGTGGCGTCATCTTCGGACCGAAACCCCGAGACTTTGAAATCAAAATGAACAAAAAGGAACGCCGTCTCGCCTTGCGGACAGCCTTCCAAAGTCGCGTCGAAGATTCGATCGTAGTCGAAGAATTTGCAGAGCAATTTCCCAGACCGAAAACAAAAGAATTGTTGAGCGCGATCGACCGTTGGGGCATCGGACCCGACACCAAAGTTCTGTTAGTTTTGCCAGAACCGCAACCCAACGTTTATTTGTCAGGCAGAAACGTAGAATTGATGAACGTCACCTTGGTAAATTCCTTGAACGTTTACGACATTCTCGAAGCTGACAAAATTGTCATCACATCTACAGCCCTAGCAAAAATTCAGGAGATTTACGGTGAGTAAGATCGACCCCCGCGACTATGCAGATTTGGTGCAGCGTCCCATTCTCACCGAGAAAGCAACCCGAATGATGGAATTAAATCAATTCACATTCGACGTAGCACCCAAAGCGACCAAACCTCAAATCAAAGCCGCGATCGAAGAATTATTTCAGGTAAAAGTTGTCGGCGTCAACACCCAAAACCCGCCGCGCAAAAAACGCCGAGTCGGCAAATTCGTCGGATTTAAACCAGTTTACAAACGCGCAGTAGTAACCTTGGCTGACGGAGACCCGATTCGCAAAATCTTATTCCCAGAAGTTTAGAAGATTTTGGATTTTAGATTTTAGATTTTAAATTGCTGTTAACTGCCGGAAATACTCCACCCAGAAACCCAGCAAGTTAACTGATAATCCCAGATTTAAAATCCAAAACAGCCAAATCCAAAATCCCCAATCCAAAATCCAAAATCTAAAATCTAAAATCTGATTATGGGCATCCGTTCTTACCGACCTTACACATCCAGCACCCGCGCCCACAGCGTCTCGGACTTTGCTGAAGTTACCCGTTCAGAGCCCGAAAAGTCTCTGACAAGCAACAAGCACACCAAACAAGGCCGCAACAACCGAGGCGTCATCACCTGCCGCCACCGGGGAGGCGGTCACAAACGCCTGTACAGAGAAATCGACTTTCGCCGCGACAAACACGGCGTTGTCGCTACCGTCAAGTCGATCGAATACGACCCCAACCGCAACGCCCGCATCGCCCTCTTGTTCTACAAAGACGGCGAAAAACGCTACATCCTCCACCCAGTCGGCTTAACCGTCGGTACAGAAATTATCTCAGGACCGGACGCGCCGATCGAAATCGGCAACGCCCTGCCCCTGAGCAATATCCCCCTCGGTACAAATATCCACAACGTCGAGCTAGTACCCGGTAAAGGCGGACAAATAGTCCGTTCCGCCGGTGCCACCGCTCAATTAATGGCAAAAGAAGGCAGCTACGTCACCCTGAAACTGCCCTCCGGCGAACAGCGCAAAATCCGCGCTAACTGCTACGCCACCATCGGTCAAGTCGGCAACACAGACGCCAGAAACATCAGCATCGGCAAAGCAGGCCGCACCCGCTGGAAAGGCCGTCGGCCCACCGTCCGGGGTAGCGTGATGAACCCCGTAGATCACCCGCACGGTGGCGGCGAAGGCAGAGCCCCCATCGGACGACCGGGCCCTGTTACCCCTTGGGGCAAACCCGCCTTGGGTGCTAAAACCCGCAAGAAAAACAAGCGCAGCAACGATCTAATCGTCCGCCGCCGCCGCAAATCTTCCAAGCGCGGCAAGGGTGGCAGACAAAGTTAATCGAAGGAAGAAGGAAGAAGGAAGAAGGAAGAAGGAAGAGGGAAGAAGAAAAATTCCATCTCCCCCTCCCTCCCTCTCCCTCTCTCCCCCTCTTTACTCTTTTACCAATTATCAATTAGCAAAACCATGTCTCGATCGCTCAAAAAAGGTCCGTTTGTCGCAGACCACCTGATGACAAAAATCGAAAAGCTCAATGCCGCCAACCAAAAACAACTGATTAAAACTTGGTCGCGAGCTTCCACAATCTTGCCGCAAATGGTAGGACATACCATCGCAGTTCACAACGGCAGACAGCACGTTCCCGTATACGTCACCGACCAAATGGTAGGTCACAAACTCGGAGAATTTGCCCCCACCCGCACCTTTAGAGGTCACGCAAAAAAAGACGGCAAAGCGAAAAGATAGTCTAATTAGTTGACAGGTAAATCCAAGGAAGAAGGAAGAAGGAAGAAGGAGGAGGGAAAAACTAAAAATGCCCGATGCCCGATGCCCAATGCCCAATGCCCGATGCCCGATGCCCAAAACCTAATTACCAATTACCAATTACCCAAATCCAATGGTTGTAGATACCACATCTGAAATTAAGGCGATCGCCCGTTACATCAGAACTTCCCCTTTTAAAGTGCGCCGAGTTCTCGATCAAATTCGCGGCAAAAGCTATCAAGAAGCGCTGATTCTCCTAGAATTCATGCCTTACCGCGCCTGCGAACCCATTGTTAAAGTATTGCGATCGGCCGTAGCTAACGCCGAACACAACGCAGGACTTGACAAAACGAAACTCGTAGTTTCTCAAGCTTACGCCGACCAAGGACCAGTCCTCAAACGCTTTAGACCCAGAGCTCAAGGTCGCGCCTACCAAATTCGCAAACCAACCTGCCACATCACCGTAGCAGTAGCTCCGATCGTCGAAGACTAAACAAATAGTTGACAGTTGACAGTTGACAGTGAGGTTTTAAGACAAGTATTCAAATGCTGTTCTAAAAAAAATCCGCCGTCAAATTGTGGGGGTTAATCACCCTTAATATCTGGTAATAGGTAACAAACTGCTCGCTCTAGAAAAAACAGGTAATTACTACATTCTTACCGATTGCCAACTACCAATTACCAATTAACAATTAACTCACCAACTCCTATGGGACAAAAAATACATCCAATTGGTTTTCGTCTCGGCATTACCCAAGAGCACCGCTCCCGCTGGTTTGCCGATGCCAAAAACTATCCCGAACTCTTGCAAGAAGACTATAAAATTCGCCAGTACGTCGAAAAAAACCTCAATAATGCCGGCATCTCCGCCGTCAAAATCGAGCGGAAAGCAGACCAAATCGACCTGGAAGTGCAAACCGCCAGACCGGGCGTAGTTGTAGGTCGCGGTGGTGCTGGCATCGAGACCTTGCGAGTCGGCTTGCAGAAAGACCTCGGCAGCAACCGCCAAATCCGAATCAACGTCGTTGAAGTCCAGCGCGTAGACGCCGATGCCACTCTGATTGCGGAATACATCGCCCAGCAGCTAGAACGGCGCGTATCCTTCCGCCGAGTAGTGCGCCAAGCCATCACCCGCGCCCAAAAAGCAGGCATCCAAGGTATCAAAATTCAAGTCAGCGGACGCCTCAATGGTGCTGAAATCGCCCGTACCGAATGGACGCGCGAAGGACGAGTCCCCTTGCATACCCTGCGGGCCGACATCGACTACGCCTACTGCACCGCCCAAACTATCTACGGCATCCTCGGCATTAAAGTGTGGGTTTTCAAAGGCGAAATCATTCCCGGACAGGAAGAAATACCCGCTCCCAATGCAGCCCCGCCCCGCGCCAAACAAAAACGCCGCCGCCAACAGTTTGAAGATCGATCGAACGAAGGCTAATAGTTGATAGTTGATAGTTAAGTTTTGAGTTGTGAATTAAGAACTGTCTTTAACTCAAAACTCAAAACTCAAAACTCCTTACCAATTACCGACTACCAATTCCCAATTCCCAATTCCCAATTCCCCCAGCCATGTTAAGCCCCAAAAGAACAAAATTCCGCAAACAACAGCGCGGGCGAATGACAGGTGTTGCTACCCGCGGCAACGTCGTTAGCTTTGGCGAGTTCGCACTGCAAGCCCTCGAACCCGCCTGGATCACTTCCCGCCAAATAGAAGCCGGACGGCGTGCTATGACTCGCTACATCCGGCGCGGCGGCAAAATTTGGATTCGCATTTTCCCCGACAAACCAGTTACCCAACGCGCCGCAGAAACCCGGATGGGTTCGGGTAAAGGTGTTCCCGAGTTTTGGGTTGCCGTTGTCAAACCGGGTCGGATTATGTTTGAAATTGGCGGCGTTGCTGAAGAAACAGCGCGCGAAGCAATGCGTTTGGCATCCTTCAAATTGCCGATTAAAACCAAGTTCATCACCCGCGAAGAAGGCCAAACCTAGGGTCGATCGAAGGTAGAATTAAGCCTGCTGAAAGCCGAACTTTCAAAAAAAAGAAAGCAATCTAACATTCTGGCACCCATCAGTTTTATTTCCTTCGACACTCAGCCTAAAAAAAGCCTTTTGCCTTCAAAAGATTGCAGAAAAGATCGAGCACACAATTATGTCTTTGCCCAAGATTAAAGAAGCTAGAGAATTGAGCGATGCGGAAATAGCAGAGCAAATTCTAGCCGTCAAGCGCCAACTAATGGAATTGCGACTCCAGCAAGCTACCGGCCGCCTGGAGAAGCCGCATCAGTTCAAGCACGCCAAACACCGACTAGCTCAATTAATGACTGTCGAACGCGAACGGCAAATCGCTGCTGATGCTGCCGAAGTTGCAACATCTGCCCTCTCGGAACCAGCAGTAACCGCTGCTGAATAGCGACCCCAAACAGGGTTAAAGAAACACCATTAATTTATTTAGCATTCAATCAAGGTCAAAATCGAATAACGAGCGTAGCATATTCGATTTTGATTTTGACAGGGTTCGCTAAGGTCTGAAACACAATACGAAACATCTCGCAAACCCGCCCGACAAGACCAAAATCTTGCAGTTCGATCGAGCCGAAACAAATCAAAAACAATCGGCTCGATCTCGCAAATCTCACAAAAAGTCGCACAGCAAAATAGTAACTATGGCAGTTAAAGAACGAGTTGGCGTAGTAGTCAGCGACAAAATGAACAAAACGGTTGTGGTAGCAGTAGAAAACCGCTCCTCCCACATCAAATACGGCAAAACCGTAGTCCGCACCGAACGGTACAAAGCTCACGACGAAGAAAATAAGTGCAAAACGGGCGATCGAGTCCGCATCACTGAAACCCGCCCCTTGAGCAAAACCAAACGCTGGACTGTGGCTGAAATTTTCGGTACAAAAGATGGCTAATAGTTAATTGCTAGCAGTTAATTGACCGACAAAAACCAATTTTCAATTAGCAATTATCCATTACCGATTTACCAATCACCAACCACCATGATTCAACCCCAGACATACCTCAACGTTGCCGACAATAGTGGAGCCCGCAAACTAATGTGCATTCGCGTATTGGGAGGTGGCAACCGCCGCTACGGCGGAGTCGGCGATGTCATCATTGCCGTAGTCAAAGATGCCATTCCTAACATGGCAGTCAAAAAATCTGATGTAGTCAGGGCCGTGATTGTCAGAACCCGCAAAGGCTTGCGTCGCGACAGCGGCATGAGCATTCGTTTTGACGACAACGCCGCCGTCATCATCAACCCCGAAGGCAACCCCAAAGGCACTCGCGTTTTCGGGCCTGTCGCCCGCGAACTTCGCGACAAAAACTTTACAAAAATCGTTTCCCTAGCGCCGGAGGTACTTTAAAATGTTCGGAAAAAAGGGTAAAGCCACTAGCGAACCGCAACGCTATAGAATGCACGTCAAAAAAGGCGACACCGTTCAAGTAATTACTGGCAAAGAAAAAGGTAAAGTCGGAGAAATCTTAAAGACATATCCTAAAGTCAGCAAAGTAGTTGTTAAAGGTGTTAACGTCAGAACCAAGCACGTTAAACCCCAGCAGGACGGTGAATCTGGCAGAATCGTCAGTTTTGAAGCTCCGATTCACAGTTCCAACGTGATGCACTACTCGGAAAAAGAGAAAGTAGCCAGCCGCATCTGCTACACCTTTAGCGAAGACGGCCGCAAACTCCGACAGCTCAAAAAAACTGGAGAAATTATCGATAAATAGTTGTCAGTCAGCAGTCATTAGTCAGCAGTTAAAAGTTAAAAAATATCAACTATCAACTGTCAACTATCAACTGTCAACTATCAACTATCAACTCAACTTCCTGACCAAGCCCAGGAACAGTCCAATAAACCCAAAAACCATGCCAGACAAACTCAAAGTTCTTTACCAAGACAAGATAGTACCGAAACTGATGGAGCAGTTTAAGTACACAAATATCCATCAGGTTCCCAAACTCGTTAAAGTTACCGTCAACCGCGGTTTGGGAGAAGCATCTCAAAATGCTAAGGCACTAGATTCTTCACTCAATGAAATTGGCATCATTACCGGACAAAAACCGGTAGTAACGCGGGCGAAAAAAGCGATCGCGGGCTTTAAAATCCGTAAAGGAGTACCTGTCGGCGTCATGGTAACGCTAAGGTCCGATCGGATGTATGATTTTCTCGATCGGCTGATTAACCTAGCGCTGCCAAGAATCCGCGACTTCCGCGGCATTAGTCCCAAAAGCTTCGACGGGCGCGGCAACTACAGCTTGGGATTGAGAGAACAGTTAATTTTCCCCGAAATAGAATATGACAGCATCGATCAAATTCGAGGCATGGACATTTCAATCATCACCACAGCAAATACCGACGAAGAAGGACGCGCCTTGCTTAAAGAAATGGGAATGCCGTTCCGGGACAACTAAGCAGTAGAGAAAGAAGCAAAAGATGGCAGCTAACGATACCATAGCAGATATGTTGACGCGCATTCGCAATTCTTGCATGGCGCGCCACCAAACAACGCAAATTCCAGCTACAAAAATGACCCGCAGCATCGCTCAAGTTCTCAAAAATGAGGGCTTTATCGGTGAAGTTGAAGAAGCAGAAGAAGGGATCGAGCGATATTTAGTGCTTTCTCTAAAGTACAAAGGCAAAACTCGCAAGCCCATTATCACCGCACTCAAGCGAGTCAGCAAACCAGGACTTCGGGTTTACTCGAACCGCAAAGAATTGCCCAGAGTTTTAGGCGGAATCGGCATTGCCATTATTTCCACCTCTAGTGGCATTATGACCGATCGAGAAGCCAGACGCCAAGGCTTGGGTGGGGAAGTGCTTTGTTATGTTTGGTAATGGGCGATCGGTAATCGGTAATCAATCTGAAGAATTTAAAACTTTCAACTCATAATTGTATCAATTCTTCTGAATGCAGATTTTTGGAACTTTGCAACACTAATTACCAATTACCAATTACCAATTACCAATTACCAATTACCCACTGACAAAAAATTAAAAACTATGTCGCGAATTGGCAAGCGCCCGATTAGCATTCCCAACAAAGTCACCATCAACCTAGACGGCCAAAACGTAGCTGTCAAAGGTCCTAAAGGTGAACTTTCCCGAACGATACCGTCTGAAATCGCCCTCGCGATTGAAGGCGAAACTTTACTCGTGACGCGCCGGGACGAATCCCGCGTCGCCCGCCAACTGCACGGCTTGTGCCGCACCCTAGTCGCCAACATGGTAGAAGGCGTATCCCAAGGTTTTCAGCGCCGCCTGGAAATTATCGGTACGGGTTATCGGGCCCAGGTTCAAGGGCGGACTCTGATTTTAAACGTCGGTTACAGCAAACCAGTGGAAATGCCCCCTCCAGAAGGCATCACGATGGCAGTTGAAGGCAACACCAACGTCATTGTCTCCGGTATTGACAAGGAACTCGTAGGCAACACAGCAGCCCGCATCCGCGCGGTGCGCCCGCCTGAAGTCTACAAGGGCAAAGGCATTCGCTACAGCGGCGAAGTCGTCCGGCGCAAAGCTGGTAAAACAGGCAAAACAGGTAAGAAGTAGACATGAAACTTACTCGCAAAGAATCAGTTCACCGCAGGCATCGCCGGGTGCGGCGCAAAGTATTCGGCACTGCCGAACGTCCCAGACTAGCGGTATTTCGTTCGGCACAGCACATTTACGTTCAAGTGATCGACGACACCAAACAGCACACTTTGGCAGCCGCGTCAACCCTCGACCCGGAATTAAAAGCCGATCTCAGTTCTGGAGCCAACTGCGAAGCCAGCACCAAAGTCGGTCAGTTAATCGCCAAACGCTGTTCCAATGCTGGCATAGCCAAAGTCGTATTCGATCGCGGAGGCAACCTCTACCACGGTCGCGTTAAAGCCCTCGCAGAAGCCGCTCGCGAAGCGGGCTTAGATTTTTAGGAAGAAGGAAGAAGGAAGAGGGAAGAAGAAATATCGAACAAAATTCTGAGTTTTTCTTAGGTGAAAAAGGAAGAAAAAAGCTCGAACAAAATTCTTAATTCTTAATTGTTAATTCTCGAATTCCGACTGCGAGTTACTAAGCCTCAATTCCCAAAGGACAAAACTATGGCAGAACAAAAAGAACAGCGCAACAAGAAAAAAAGCAATAACAAAACGCGCGAAAAAGAATCCGAATGGCAAGAACGGGTCGTGCAAATCCGTCGCGTTACCAAAGTAGTTAAAGGCGGTAAAAAACTCAGCTTCCGCGCCATAGTCATTATCGGCAACGAACGCGGTCAAGTGGGAGTGGGAGTCGGTAAAGCTAGCGACGTAATCGGTGCCGTTAAAAAAGGCGTCGCCGACGGCAAAAAGCACCTCATCGAGGTTCCCTTAACCAAAACTAACTCGATCCCTCACCCAATCGACGGTGCGGGCGGCGGAGCTAAAGTTATGATGCGGCCGGCAGCCCCAGGTACGGGTGTAATTGCCGGGGGAGCAGTGCGAACTGTTCTCGAACTAGCAGGAGTTCGCAACATCTTGGCCAAACAGCTAGGCTCTGGAAATCCTTTAAACAACGCCAGAGCAGCAGTCAACGCCCTGTCTACTCTCCGCACTTTGTCCGATGTGGCCGCGGAGCGCGGAATTGCTGTAGAAAATCTCTACGGTTAGGGCGAGAGAAAGAGTAAGTAGTTTTGAATTTCTCTTTTAATTCAAAACTCAAAACTCAAAACTCAAAACTCATTGAATACTACCAATTACCAAAACTATGAGATTGCAAGACGCCAGACCAAAAGCTGGCTCCCAAAAGCGACCGCGGCGCTTGGGCAGAGGTATCTCTGCAGGTCAAGGCGCGAGTTCCGGTAAAGGGATGCGCGGTCAAAAATCTAGAGCCGGCAGCGGCACCAGACCCGGTTTTGAAGGCGGTCAAAACCCCCTCTACCGTCGCCTGCCAAAGCTGAAAAACTTCCCTTTAGTGAACCGCAAAGAGTACACTATCATTAATGTAAGCAAACTAGCATCGCTCCCCGCCAACACAGAAGTTACCCTAGCGTCTTTAATGGCAGCAAAAATTGTTACTGCTGACAACGGACCGCTAAAAATCTTAGGAGATGGCGAACTGAACGTACCGCTGCAAGTGCGCGCCGCCGCTTTTACAGCAGGCGCTCGTACCAAAATCGAAGCAGCAGGCGGAAGTTGCGAAATAGTTGCCTGAAGGTTTGAGATTTGAGTCGATACTTTGAGTCGATACCTTGAGTCGATACTGGGTAGCGGTAACGAGTTTTCGATCGCGAGTGCTTTCATCTGTTGCTAAATCGGGACTTCAACGCAGCAATTAATTTGGTGCAAGTCCCGCCATCTCAAGTAAGGATAACCCATCCTAAATTCACACCTGCAATTCACAACACCTGCGGACTCTGAAAAAGCCGACTCCCCAGGCAAAAGCAGCTAGAAACTAGCAGGAAATAAGTGTCAAATTGGTAGTTGATGTCCGTCAATTCCACTTTGCGTAGATCTTAATGTAACAGAACTTGCCTGAATCTCAAATCCTCAAGTTTGCTATCAAAAAATGATTTAGCCCAAACTTCCGAATCTAAAATCCCGAATCGTAACTATGGACGTTAGTAGAGAAAAAGCGCCAACTGCACAAGAGACTTTCTTGCAGATGGCTCAAGCTGCGGGTTTGCGGGGCCGCATCCTCGTTACCCTCGGCTTGCTGATTTTAGTACGCTTGGGCGTCCACCTGCCAGTCCCCGGAATCGATCGCACCGCCTTTTCCCAAAACGTTCAAAACAGTCCTTTAATAGGCTTTTTGGATCTGTTTTCCGGAGGCGGGCTGTCAGCATTGGGGATTTTTGCCCTGGGGATTTTGCCCTACATTAATGCTTCAATTATCGTCCAACTTTTAACCGCTGCTTTGCCTAGTTTGGAAGATTTGCAGAAGAATGAAGGAGAAGCGGGAAGGCGGAAGATTTCTCAAATTACTCGCTACGTTTCTTTGGGTTGGGCTGTCTTGCAAAGTATCGGCATTGCAATTTGGGTCAGCCCTTTTGCTCAAATTCCGACGCCTTTATTTATCGCAGAAACGGCTCTGGCTTTGACGGCGGGGTCGATGTTTGTCATGTGGGTTTCGGAATTGGTAACGGAACGGGGCATCGGCAACGGCGCTTCGCTGCTGATTTTTATCAATATTGTGGCGGTGCTGCCGCGTTCTTTAGGACAAACTTTTGAACTCGCTCAAAGCGGGGATCGCGCGATCGTCGGTCGGGTAGTTGTTTTGCTGCTAGTATTTTTGATCACGATCGTCGGTATCGTTTTCGTTCAAGAAGGTACTCGCCGCATCCCGATCATTTCGGCCCGCCGCCAAGTCGGTCGCAAGATTTATCGCGAAAGTCGCAGTTATTTGCCACTGCGACTGAATCAAGGCGGGGTGATGCCGATTATTTTTGCTTCGGCGGTGTTAATTGTGCCGGCTTCTCTGGCTCAGTTTACTAGCAACCCGATTTTGATTCAAGTATCTAATATTTTGAATCCGAACGGGCCGGTGCCTTGGGCTTACGCGCTGTTTTATCTGGTGTTGATTTTGTTCTTTAGCTATTTCTACTCGTCGTTGATTGTCAACCCTGTAGATATGTCTCAGAACTTGAAGAAAATGGGGGCCAGCATTCCGGGGATTCGTCCGGGTCAAAAAACAAGCGATTATGTAGAGCGGGTTTTGAACAGGTTGACTTTCTTGGGAGCGATTTTTCTCGGTTTGGTGGCAATTGTGCCGGCGGCCGTGGAAAGTGCGATTGGAGTGCAAACTTTTAGAGGATTTGGTGCAACTTCGCTGCTAATTCTAGTAGGTGTCGCGATCGAAACTGCCAAGCAAATTCAAACATACGTCATTTCCCAGCGATATGAAGGAATGGTGAAGTAATCGAATGCAATTTATTTTCATGGGACCTCCAGGGGCGGGCAAGGGAACTCAGGCTCAAATTTTGGCCGCTTCCTGGAAAATTCCCCACATTTCGACGGGTGACATCCTGCGCGCTTGCGTGGTAGCGCAGACAGCCTTGGGCCAAAAAGCGCAAGCCTACATGGATAAGGGAGAATTAGTACCCGACGAGTTGCTGATGGACATCGTGGCGGAACGCCTCAAGGAACCCGATGCTGCTGCTGGCTGGATTCTTGACGGCTTTCCCCGCACTGTTCCCCAGGCAACTTTTCTGGACAAGCTGCTGCACGAACTTAGTGGCAAGGGGGCTGCTAATACCGGTTTGAAGGCTGTCAATTTGGACGTGCCCGATGACATTTTAGTGGCTCGCCTGCTGTCTCGGGGGCGCAAGGATGACAATGAGGAAACGATCCGCAGGCGGTTGCAAGTTTACCGCGAGCAAACGGAACCGCTGATCTCATTTTACGGCGATCGCCATCAATTAGTAGCGGTTGACGGCGATCGAGCAATGGCAGAAGTTACGGCGCACTTGCAGCAAGAATTGGCGGGCAGCTAAATTCAAGTTGCCCAGTTGCCAATGTTACCAGGCGTTAAGAAAAATGTCAGATTCTTCAGCTAAAGAATTTATTCGTTAAGTTTAAATTCTGGCAAATCCCTTCTAACTCCAACTTTTGGAGTAGCCTGTTAGCGCAATAACTTTTGCTAAGATATGTTAACTAGGAGCTTTTTGTGCTATTAGATTTTGTCAGGGTGGTTGCTGTCCGGATTGAGGTCAACGCTAATTGCAACAACTTTTACTGGATTCACAGCTCGATTTAGCGATGGTTGAGTCTTGAAGTCGATCGAGTGGCAGCAGAAGCGAGAGTGCGAGTTTGACTTGTGTCGATCGAGCTGTACTCCTAGTTAATTAAATGTCGAGTTGAGGTAAATACCAAATTGTCTAAGCAAGATTTAATTGAAATGGAAGGGACGGTGACGGAATCACTGCCCAATGCGATGTTTCGAGTTGACCTGGATAACGGGTTCAACGTCCTAGCTCACATTTCCGGCAAAATCCGCCGCAACTACATCAAGATCCTACCGGGCGATCGGGTCAAAGTCGAATTAACCCCCTACGATTTGACCAAAGGTAGGATTACATACCGCCTGCGGAAAAAATAAGCTTAGATCGAAATTTCTCAAAACTAATTCTAAGTTTAATTAGACAAAATTTGGTAAAATGCGTCTGATTTATGTTATAATGCTACGTTTGTAGTGTTGCCTTCAAGGACGCCGATCGCCCACCGACTGAGGAAGTCAATAGAAAGTCAAGCCAGCGCTCATCCGTGAAAGTACCAGCAGCTAACACTTTTAAAGCAGGCGAACTTTCCCAGAGCAAAGTCAGTGAGTGCAAGCAAAATCCTTGAAGAAAAGAAACCGCAATTCATACAGTTTAATCGAGGAAAGACCCAACACCCTGCCCAGTCTTTCCTCCCACCGCCAGCCTGCGGTATGGCGGGGTTCTCCAGGCAGGAAGCACGATGAAAGTTAGAGCATCTGTCAAAAAAATTTGCGAAAAATGTCGCGTCATCCGCCGCCGAGGTCGAGTGATGGTGATATGCACTAACCCCAAACACAAACAGCGCCAGGGTTAGACAACCAGAAAATTGGGTATTGCTGCGATTAGAGCAGTGCTTAATTGAACATTGTAGCCAAATCGGAAAACTAGGGAGACAAAAAGTGTGGCACGGATTGCCGGGGTAGACCTTCCACGCGACAAGCGCGTCGAAATAGGTCTGACATACATTTACGGAATCGGGCTCTCGAGGGCCCAAGACATTATTGCAGCAACAGGCGTCAATCCTGACACCCGCGTCAAGGATTTGAGCGAAGCAGACGTGGCTGCTTTGCGGGCTCACGTAGAGAGCACCTACCAGATAGAAGGAGACCTGCGGCGCTGGGAGTCGATGAACATCAAGCGCCTGATGGATATCGGAACATATCGGGGCCGCCGTCACAGGTTGGGCTTGCCGGTGCGGGGGCAGCGAACCCGTACCAACGCCAGAACCCGCCGGGGCGTGCGCCGGACTGTTGCGGGCAAGAAAAAAGCACCGTCCAAGAAATAACAGCAGTTTGCAGGAATTTTATGCTCCTGCCGGCTGTTTCCCCGCCTTTGGGGCAAGTAATTCAATGAAAACGATAAAGAGACTAATATGCCGCCACGACAACAATCAGGCAAGAAATCTGGTGCAAAAAAGCAGAAACGTAACGTACCGAATGGGGTAGGCTACATCCAGTCTACCTTTAACAACACGATCGTCACTATTACCGACCTTAACGGCGAAGTAATTTCCTGGGCGTCAGCGGGTTCGAGCGGTTTTAAAGGAGCGAAAAAGGGAACTCCCTTCGCAGCTCAAACCGCAGCCGAAAGTGCTGCCCGCCGGGCTAACGACCAAGGAATGCGCCAAATCGAAGTTATGGTTAGCGGACCGGGCGCGGGTCGAGAAACTGCGATCCGCGCGCTGCAAGGGGCTGGATTGGAAATCACTCTGATTAGAGATGTCACCCCCATTCCTCACAACGGCTGTCGCCCTCCCAAGCGGCGTAGAGTCTAGAACGATTTGAGATTTTAGATTTTAGATTTTGGATAGCGGTCAGCAGATTGGAACCAAAAAACTACTGGTTTCAAATGTTCCCCCACGCATCCAAAATCCAAAATCCATTCAGGAGTATGCTCTGCAATCTAAAATCCAAAATCCAAAATCTAAAGTGGAAAAGAGGGAGGTCACTCCGTGGCGCAGTTTCAAATTGAATGTATAGAATCTAACACTGACAAAGACCGGAGTCAGTACGGAAAATTTGTCCTGGAACCGCTCGATCGCGGTCAGGGAACGACTGTGGGGAATGCGCTGAGGCGAGTTCTGCTGTCAAATTTGGAAGGAACGGCGGTAACTTCTGTTCGCATCGCCGGTGTCAATCACGAGTTTGCCACGATCGAAGGAGTGCGGGAGGATGTTATCGAAATCCTGCTGAACATGAAAGAGGTCGTTCTCAAAAGCCATTCCTCGCAGCCGCAAATCGGCAGGTTGCGCATCGAAGGGCCGGCAACTGTGACGGCCGATAGATTCGATTTGCCCTCTGAGGTAGAAGTGGTCGATCGATCTCAGTATATTGCTACTCTCTCGCCTGGGTCAGTTCTGGAGATGGAATTCAGAATTGAAAAAGGGGTAGGATACCGAGCCGTAGATCGATCGCGCGATGAGGGCTCAGCTTTAGATTTTCTCCAAATTGACGCTATTTTTATGCCCATACGCAAAGTCAACTACACCGTTGAAGACGCTCGGGTAGGCGGCTCGATGGAGAAAGACCGACTGATTATGGAAATTTGGACGGATGGCAGCTTGACGCCCCAAGAATCCCTAACTCAAGCAGCTCACATCTTGGTAGATTTGTTTGCTCCTCTGAAAGACATCTCGGACAGCGTGACACCTCTGGATGCAGGTCAGACAGATCCCACCAGCCAGATTCCTATAGAAGAATTGCAGTTGTCAGTTCGGGCTTACAACTGTCTCAAGCGGGCGCAGATCAACTCAGTAGCAGACTTATTGGATTATACCCAAGAAGATTTGCTCGAGATCAAAAACTTCGGGCAGAAGTCCGCTGAAGAAGTGATTGAAGCTTTGCAAAAGCGCTTGGGCATTACCTTGCCCCAGGAAAAAGCGAAAAGTTAATCTAACGGCAATTGGTGATGGGCTATCGGTAGCGAATTCAAAATCGTTTGTTGCCAATGCCCAATTGCCAGTTACCAATTACCACATAGAGCCCGCATCCGGGCAGACAGTCGGCGGAAAGTTTGGAGAACTGGGCGCAGTGCCTAGCCCAGGGTTGCATCGAGATCCCCTAAAAACTCCACTGTCAACTGTCAACTATCAACTATCAACTGTTTACCTACCAAAAAACCATGCGTCACCGCTGTCGCGTTCCCCAATTAAGCAAACCGGCTGACCAGCGCCGCGCCCTGCTGCGCTCGCTGACAACCGAATTGATCCGCCACGGTAAAATCACGACCACTCTAGCTCGCGCTAAAGCGCTGCGATCGGAGGCGGACAGAATGATTACTCTGGCAAAAGATGGCTCTTTGGCAGCCCGCCGCCAAGCTATGGGCTATATCTACGACAAACAGTTAGTACACGCTTTGTTTGAAGGTGCAAAAGAAAGGTACGGCAGCCGCAACGGCGGCTACACCCGCATCGTGCGCACCGTCCCCCGCCAAGGAGATAACTCCGAAATGGCGATCGTCGAACTGGTTTAATTGAAGTTTGGGTTGGAGATTTTCGATTTATGACTGACAATCCGAAATCCGAAATCGAAAATCCCAAATCGATACAGCGCGTTGCTCTGGTGATTCAGTACACCGGCACTGACTTTCACGGTTGGCAGCGACAGCCGAACCAGCGTACAGTACAAGAAGAGATTGAAACAGCAATCTCGCTCGTCCTGAAACGCCCGGTAACGCTGCACGCAGCCGGAAGAACAGATGCCGGAGTTCACGCCGCCGCTCAAGTAGCGCATTTCGACGCTGACGGTCCGATCCCGGCTCACCGCTGGGCAGATGTTCTCAACTCCCGACTGGCAAAAGATATTTTAATTCGAGCTTCGGCAAAGGTGGCACCTACCTGGCACGCTCGGTTCTCTGCCAGTTGGCGGCGCTATCGCTACACCCTTTACACTGACCCGATCCCCAATCTATTCGTGCGTCCTTTTGCTTGGCACTGCTATCACGCGCCCGTAGATGAATCAAAAATTCAAGCAGCTTTGACACCGCTAATCGGGCGGCATCACTTGGCTGCTTTTCACCGCGCGGGATCGGCGCGCCCCCATTCCTGGGTGGACGTGCAAGCCGCAGAGTGCCAGCGTTCCGGGCCTTTGGTTTATATCGAGGTTCAAGCCAGCGGGTTTCTGTACGGGATGATGCGGCTGCTGGTGGGGTTGCTGGTGCAGGTGGGTCGCGGGGAAAGGGCGATCGACAGTTTCACAGATATCTGGGTTAACGAACGCCGAGATGTGGTAAAATATGCAGCCCCCGCTTGCGGTTTGTGCCTGCTGCGGGTTGGCTATCAAGATTTTCCGTTTCCCCGAGATGTCTGGTACGACACTCAGCCAAAATTAGTCATTAGTCATTAGTTATTGAACAACTTAATGACTAAGAGATAACAACTAATAACAATGAACAAATCATACGTTCCTACTCAAGATTCGATCGACCGCAAATGGTACGTGGTCGATGCAGCCGACCAACGGCTGGGCCGTCTGGCAACGGAAATTGCCATGTGCCTCCGGGGAAAAAATAAGCCGACTTACACTCCCCACCTCGATACCGGTGACTTCGTAATTGTCATCAATGCGGAAAAAGTTGCCGTTACTGGCAAAAAACGCAGTCAGAAAATCTACCGCCGCCATTCAGGCAGACCGGGCGGTATGAAAACAGAAACTTTTGCTAAATTGCAAGCGCGTTTGCCAGAAAGAATTGTTGAAGAGGCAGTGCGCGGCATGCTGCCCCACAATTCCTTGGGCAGACAACTGTTTACCAAGCTGAAGGTGTATGCTGGCCCCGACCACCCGCACCAAGCTCAAAAACCCGAACAGTTAATTGTCAACACGATTCCGGGAGGAAATAAATAATGCAAGCAACAGATACGTCCGGCCGCGCCGTGTACTGGGGTACGGGTCGTCGCAAGTGTTCGGTGGCGCGGGTGCGCTTGGTTCCCGGTACTGGGGTACTGACGATTAACGGCAAAAACGGGGATTTGTACCTGCAATTCAACCCTGCTTATTTGTCGCTCGCTAAGGCTCCTTTGGAAACTTTGGGCCTGGAAAATGAGTACGATATTTTGGTGAAAGTTGAAGGTGGCGGGCTGACAGGTCAAGCGGATTCGATCCGTTTGGGTGTGGCTAGGGCGCTTTGCGAATTAGACCCAGATAACCGCAAACCTCTCAAGATTGAGGGTTATTTGACTCGCGACCCGCGGGCTAAAGAACGCAAAAAGTACGGTTTGCGCAAAGCTCGGAAGGCTCCTCAATACTCGAAACGGTAAGACGAAGGAAGAAGGAAGAGGGAAGAAGGAAGAAGGAAGAAGAAAGAGGGAAGAAGGAAGAGGGAAGAAGGAAAAAATTTTCAGATTCCATCCCCTTTTTTCAAGATATATTTCTGATACTAAACCTGGATTTGTTATCCGATTTTCAAACTCAGTTGCTAATTTCTCCCCCTCTCCCCCTCTCCCCCCTGCATCAATCAAGGGGCTTTCAAAACAAATGGGGCAAGATAGTGGCTGTTTTTGGCGCGCAAGTCCTGGAACAGCTAAAATGGTTGTAGCGTCGTGAAAAATTAGGGAGTTAAAAACAATGGCAAAGGCTGGGATTCATCCTGAGTGGTATCCAGAAGCTAAGGTTTACTGCAACGGCGAACTGGTGATGACTGTGGGTTCGACTAAGCCTCAACTGCAGGTTGATGTTTGGTCGGGCAATCATCCTTTTTATACTGGCACTCAGAAGATTATTGATACTGAAGGTCGCGTGGAACGCTTTATGCGGAAGTACGGCATGACTGAGGTAGAAATGCCGAAGGCAGATGCTACTAATGCAGGACCGATCAAAATGGAGGCTCCTAAAGCTGACGCTAAAGCTGCTGGTAAAGGCAAAAAGAAAAAGTAGCCGGATTGTCATTTGTCCGCAGTTTGTTGGGAGTAGTTTCCTCGCGAAAGTTTCTACCGACAACTTACACCCTCGGATTTGAGATTTTAGGTTGAAGATTTCCAAGTTGGTAATTGAGTTCGATCGACCTTATTCCAAGAAAAATTGCACTCTAACTGCTCTTCAAATCTAAAATCTAAAATCTAAAATCTAAAATCTAAAATCTAGTTGAGGACAACTGACAATGGCTGAATCTTATTTGCTGGATAAATTGAAGTCGGTCGAGCAAACTTTTAATGAGTTGACTCGGCGCATGGCCGATCCGGATGTTGCTAGAGACAATCAAGAGTTTCAACGGGTGGCGAAAGCTCGATCGTCCTTGGAAGAAGTGGTCGATACTTTCAATCTGTACAAAAGCACTCAGGACGATTTGGCGGGTGCTAAACAAGTGTTGAAAGAGGCTGCGGGCGATCGAGAATTGCAAGAAATGGCTGCCTTGGAAGTTACAGAACTTGAATCTAAACTGGAGAATTTGGAAAGCCGTTTGAAGGTTTTATTGCTGCCTCGCGATCCGAATGACGACAAGAATATTATGTTAGAAATTCGGGCGGGTACTGGCGGAGATGAAGCTAGTATTTGGGCGGGAGATTTGCTGCGACTTTATACCCGTTACGCTCAAACTCAAGGCTGGCAAGTGAAGTTGGTGAGCGAGTCCCTGGCGGAAATGGGCGGCTTTAAAGAGGTAATTCTGGAAGTTACGGGCGACAGCGTGTACAGCAAGCTGAAGTTTGAGGCTGGCGTACACCGGGTGCAGCGGGTGCCGGTGACTGAGGCTGGCGGCCGGGTGCATACTTCGACGGCGACGGTGGCCGTGATGCCAGAAGTCGATGATGTGGAAATTCACATCGATCCGAAGGATATTGAGATGAGTACGGCTCGATCTGGCGGTGCTGGCGGTCAAAACGTAAACAAGGTGGAAACTGCTGCGGATTTGTTTCACAAGCCGACTGGGATTCGGATTTTCTGTACTGAGGAGCGCAGTCAGTTGCAAAATAAGGAGCGGGCGATGCAAATTTTGCGGGCTAAGCTCTATGAAATGAAGTTGCGGGAACAGCAGGATGAGGTGAAGTCGCGGCGTTTGGCTCAGGTTGGTACTGGCTCGCGATCGGAGAAAATCCGCACTTACAACTATAAGGATAATCGGGCTACCGACCACCGTTTGGGGGAGAATTTCTCGCTCAATACTGTTTTGGAAGGGGATATTGAGGCGATTATTCAGACTTGCATTTCTCAGGATCAGCAGGAACGTTTGGCCGAGTTGGCGGCTTCTACTGCTTGATAGACGCTGGATGGGGAACTAGGCACATTTTGGGATGTGCCTTTGTTCTCTGATGACTTGGCGGATGCGATCGAGTAGGGCTTCCCAAATTGCGTCGGCGATCGCCACTGGATACTTGAAATGTTCGAGGTCGTACTGTACGATGATTTCTAGAGGCGCTAGGCTTTGCTGGTTTCTACAACTGGCTATGGCTGCGATCGCCTCTTGCTCCCACCGGGAAAACAGTCTGTAGCTGAAAAAAGAACTGCATTTGTGGCCTTTCTCGTTCAAGTACACGACTATTACCTGATGTTGTTTGGGGTAAACTTTGACTATCCGGTTGACGGGCATTTTCAGAGCTTCGGCTGCTTCCATTTTGGAGATTTGCCAGCGCTGAGGTTTTAGCCAACCGGAGGCTGTAAGGCTTTGATGTGTGCGTCTCTTGGTCATTGGTATTTCTCCCAAACCTGCTTTAAATGAGACAAAAACTTTAAATCTATTTAATAGACTATCTGCTAAAAGTTCTGCTGTCAAGCAAGACAGACAAATTTGTTGGTACGCAAGTAAACTAGGAATTGTGGTTATCTGGTGACTGATACCGTGGACGCAGAAGCTAGGAAAAAACTGGGCGAAGTTGTTAAATTAGCGCGTGGCTCGATGAGTTTGAGCGCTTTTGGTCGAATGTTGGGAGTGTCAGCAGCTTCTGTCTTGTATTGGGAAAAAGGGCAGGTACTTCCAGATACGAAAAATTTGGCTCAGATTGCGACAAGAGCAGGCTTTACGATGGAAGAGTTAATGGCTCATCTCGAAGGGAAGCCAGTGCAGGAGCCTATCAATACCAACGAGCTGCTTAAAAAAATTCAGTGTATGCCGATTAGTGAGTTGGCAGTTATTGGTAGAGCAGTGATGGAGAGACTAGCTGCGGCTGCTGAGTCTTCTGGTAAGTACACATGATGTAGAAATATTTAAGTTCTGATTAAAATTATAGTTGTTACCGATTGGTATACTTGTAATCATAACGGCGATAAGTTGTGTTGTCAATAACAAGTGGGAAATTCATAAATTGAGAAGTAAACTTGTTAAGTGTGGTTAAGTGGTCACTGCTGTTGTGGACGCAGAAGGTAAGAGAAAACTGATTGAGATTGTGAAGTTAGCGCGTGGCGACCTCAGCCAGCGAGCTTTTGGCAAGCTCTTGGGCGTGTCATCTACTGCGGTGCAGTTGTGGGAAAAGGGTCAAAGCATTCCAGATACAGAGAATTTGGCTCAGATTGCTGTGAGAGCAGGGTTTACACTTGAAGAGCTGCTCGCTCATCTGGAAGGCAAGCCCATGCGCGAACCCGTAGATACTAACGATCTGCTGAAGAAAATTCAATGTATGCCACTGAGCGACTTGGCAGTGGTAGTTCGAGCTGGTATGGAAAGGCTAGCTGCTGCTGCTGTAGCTTCTGGGAAGTGTGGTTGATGCAGGTAGATCTGTTTAATGGCAGGTACGATCGAGTACCTTTTAAGTTGCGAACATTCAAAACAGACAAAAACTTAGCGAAATCATCAAAACTGCGCGCGGAACCATGAGTCAGCGAGCGTTTGGCAAGCTTTTGGGGGTTTCGGCGACTGCCGTGCAATTGTGGGAAAGGGGCGATACGGTTCCCGATACTGAAAACTTGGCTAAGATTGCAGCTATTTAATTGTTGAGTGGGTACGATCGCTGGGGAGTTTTTCGATCGCGATGGCGTAGTAATATTACATAGGATCGTTTTAGCTGCTTTGATGAAATCGTTTATTTTTTGTTTGAGCCGCAAACATCCAAAATATTGATAGTGTTAAACTGCGAATTTGCACGGCTTGAGGCTAAAAGATCGAACTTGCTTTAAGCTGGCTAATTCCCATAACCCAGTTACCGAGTAGCTTCTCCTTGCAACACGAAAAAATTACCCTCTCCCAACTCGAAAACTTCCTGTTCAAAGCTGCCGATATTTTGCGCGGCAAGATGGATGCATCGGAATTTAAAGAGTTTATCTTTGGAATGCTATTTCTCAAGCGATTGTCCGATGAGTTCGATCGCAAGCGAGTAGAGATTCGCACTAAAGACTTTCCCCATATTGATGATGACGCCATGCTAGCAGAATTGCTAGAAGACCCCACATCCTACGGCGAAACCTTTTTTGTGCCGCCCCGCGCCCGCTGGCATGAATCTTGGATTGATGAGAATGGCGATGGGGTTCCTCCCCTCAAACATCTCAAACAAGATATCGGCAATATGTTGAATAAAGCCCTAGCTGCGATCGAAGATAACAACGACGCGCTAGCTGGTGTTTTGAAAAATAATATAGACTTTAACGCAGTTAAAGGTAAAACTAAAATTCCCGATCGCAAGTGGAAAGATTTGATCGATCACTTCAATCAGCCAGAATTTGTTTTAGTAAACGATAATTTTGAATTTCCCGATTTGTTGGGTGCAGCTTATGAGTATTTGATTAAATATTTTGCCGATAGTGCTGGTAAAAAAGGAGGAGAATTTTACACTCCGGCGGAAGTGGTGCGGTTGTTAGTCCAACTGGTGAAACCCGAAGCCGGAAATACAATTTACGACCCGACAGTGGGGTCGGGAGGCTTCTTAATTCAGTCGCACCAGTATGTAGAAGAACAGGGGCAAGACCCGAATAATTTGGCGCTGTACGGGCAGGATTCTAACGGTACGGTTTGGTCGATTTGCAATATGAACTTGATTCTCCACAATATTACTAAGTTTACTATTGAAAATGGCGATACGCTCGAAGACCCGCAAATTTTGAAGGACGGAGAAATTCGCAAATTCGATCGAGTGTTAGCCAATCCGCCCTTTTCCCAGAACTACAGCCGCGCCAATTTGCAGTTTGCCAACCGCTTCCGGGAATTCTGCCCGGAGACGGGGAAAAAAGCCGATTTGATGTTTGTCCAGCACATGATTGCCAGTCTCCAACCCGATGGAATGATGGCGACAATTATGCCTCACGGGGTGCTATTTCGGGGAGGGAAAGAAAAGCTGATTCGCGAGATTTTAATTGAGGATGATGTCATTCAAGCGATTATCAGTTTGCCGCCGGGATTGTTTTACGGTACGGGGATTCCTGCCTGCGTTTTGGTGGTGAATAAGAACAAGCCGGATGAATTGCAAGATAAGATTTTATTTATCAATGCCGATCGCGAGTATGCTGAAGGTAAAGCACAGAATAAAGGGACAACTCTCGGATGAGGTTATTTTTATTGAGTGGGCAAATGATTATAGACAATTCTTAAAACTGATTGATTCTTTTAATTTAGTTTTTTAGTGAACTGACTACAAAAAAATATGGTTTGGTCTGTTAAGAAATTGAGTGATATTGCTGAGCTAAAAGTTAGTAATGTAGACAAAAAAGTATATTCTAACGAAAAAAGTATTAAGCTTTGTAACTATCTGGATGTTTACTTAAATGATTATATTACTAATGCCATTCAGTTCATGGATGGTTCAGCAAATGATACAGAAATTGAAAATTTTAGCTTAAATATTGGAGATGTGATTATTACAAAAGATTCAGAAACACCTATGGTCAATCTAAGAAAGTATTCAGCCACACAGTTGTCATTTTTAAAACCGAGAATAAAAATCAAGTAGAATCGCGATATCTTTTATGGCTTGTTAGATTTAATGATTTTTTCAAGCAAATCCATGCTCGAATGAATAGTAACAGTGGTGTTCCTACGCTAGGTGTGGAATTTCTTGGAGCCGTACCTGTTAGAGTTCCTGAGTTGGATGAACAAGTTAGAATATGCTCAATTCTTGACTCTTTGGAAATAAGAATCCAAGAAGATCAAAGAAGTCTTTTAAAACAAAAACTTCAAAAAACCGGACTTATGCAAGACCTCCTCACAGGCAAAGTCCGCGTCACCGAACTGTTGAAAGATTTGGAGGAAGTTAGCCCATGAGTTCAACTTTGCCACCACGGGAAACCCTGAATGTTGAGTTTAAAAGCGACTTGAGAAAACTGTCCGATCGCTCCCATCGATCGAATTTGGGAAGCAGATGTATGGCGATCGCGAATATTTTCACCCGCAACATAGAGTTATCGATCGAGCTATATTTAGTGTACGCAGCGCGCACCTTACCGCTATTGAATAGATAGGTTTTAAAAACAATTTTTACCTCCTAAACCCTTTAGCCACAGCCATGAACAAAACACCCAAACCTCTAAAAATGGACGAACGCAACCATGTCGAGAAACCCTTCCTCGACCAATTGCACGGCTTGGGTTGGGAAGTTCTCGACTTGGAAATGAAACAACAACCCGCCCAAACCTATCGCGAAAACTTTACTCAAGTCGTCATGTTGCCCGTCCTGCGGGAACAACTTCAAATTATCAACCCCTGGCTGGAAGAAGACCAAATCGAAGAAGTTGCCAAACGCCTCACCGCCAGCTTTCCCAGCAATAACCTCATCGAAAACAACCGCTACGTCTTCAACCTGCTGCAAGAAAACACCAGCGTTGCCGAAAACCGCCAGACAGGCGCAAAAAGCCCCACCGTCAAATATATCGACTTCGATCGGTCCCAAAACAACCGTTTCATCGCCGTTTGCCAGTTCAAGGTCCGAATTCCCGGCACCGAATACCACATCATCCCCGATATCGTCCTTTTCCTCAACGGCTTGCCCGTCGCCGTCATTGAGTGCAAATCGCCCAAAACCCAAGAACCAATCCCAGAGGCGATCGAGCAATTGCTGCGCTACAGCGAACAGCGCGGCTATAAAGGAGAAGGTAGCGCCCCCCTGTTTTATTACAACCAATTCATCATCGTCACCTGCCGCAATCAAGCCAAATTCGGCACGATTACCACCCGCATCGAAAAATACTTTTATCGCTGGTCCGATCCCTATCCCCGCACCCTCAACGAGTTAGAACGCGGCAGCAGTTCCCCCAACGACCAGCAGCGCCTCGTTGCCGGTATGCTAGACCCCCAGAACTTGCTAGCAATTATCCGCACCTTCACCATTTTCTCCACCAACGACAAAGGCGAAACTATCAAAATTGTCGCCCGCTACCAGCAGTTTCGCGCCGTCAACAAAGCCGTACAGCGCCTGATCGAAAAAACCACCCCCAAAGAACGCAGCGGCATCATCTGGCACACCCAAGGATCGGGGAAATCCCTGACGATGATGTTTATGGTACGGGCAATGTACCGCCATCCCAATCTATCTCAGTGGAAAGTAGTATTTATTACCGATCGCACTCAACTCGAACAACAACTGTCTGAAACCGGGCAGAATGTCGGTTTCACCGTCAAACCCGCCGACAGCATCGCCAAACTCAAGCAACTCCTGTGCAGCGACTCCTCGGATTTGGTGATGGCGATGATCCACAAGTTCCAAGAACGGGACTTAACCGAAACCTTCCCCGAACTCAACCCCAGCACGAACATCCTGATTATGACCGATGAGGCGCACCGTTCCCAGTACGCCCTGTTGGGGTCAAACTTGGATAAAGCGCTGCCCCACGCCACCCGCATCGGCTACACCGGGACGCCCATCGACAAAACCGAGAAAGTTTTCGGCGACTACATCGATAAATACACCATGCGGCAGGCAATTCTCGATCGCGTCACCCTAGAAATCGTCTACGAAGGGCGCACCCACAACGCCGAAATCCCCGACAGAGAAAGAATTGACGCTGTTTTTGAGGATGTTTTCAGCGACTGCAACCTGCAGCAGCGGATGCAAATCTTGGGCTACGGTTCCCGCGATGCCTACCTGGAAGCCGCACCCACCATCGCCGCCAAAGCCGAGGATATGGTGAAGCATTACCTGCAATGGATTTTTCCCAACGGTTACAAAGCCCAGATTGTCGCCACTTCCCGCGAGGCTGCGGTGCGCTACAAACAATATCTCGATCGGGCAATTGCAGCCCAAATTATCAGTTTAGAACGTTTCAACCCCCACAAAATCGACCTCGATCGTCTGAAAACCCTGAAAACTGATGTAGTAATTTCCGGCGGACACAACGACCCGCCCCACCTCAAACCCTACACCAATCCTGCCACTCACGAAACTACTATCAAACGCTTCAAACTCCCTTTTAATACTTCCGATAATGGCGCAACCGGAGACATTGGCATCGTCATCGTCAATAATATGCTGCTAACCGGATTTGATGCCCCCGTCGAACAGGTAATGTACCTCGATAAAGTCATTCAAGCACATGGTTTGTTACAGGCGATCGCCCGCGTCAACCGCGTCGGGGGAGAAGATAAAGATAAAGGCTTTGTTGTAGATTATGTAGGTATTGGACACCATTTGAAACGGGCGATCGATAACTACGACGAACGGGAACAGCAGGAAGTAATAGAAACCCTCGGCTTTCCCGAAGCAGAAATTCGCCAACTCGAAACAGATTACCGGGAAATTATCGATTTGCTTGCCAGTCACGGCTTAAATGATTTGACCGATCGCGATGCTTTTTACGATGCGTTCTACGATGAAGATATCCGCTTCGATTTCGTCCTGGCATTCAAGCAACTCACCCGCAGTCTTAACCTCGTTTTTCCTGCTAAAGAAGCCTTGGTTTATATGTCAGACTACCAATCTCTGACAGAAATTAACGTTTTAGCCAGCCAGCACTTTCGAGACAGCCGCATGAGTATGAAAGGCATCCCGGCAAAGTTGCGTCCCCTCACCGATGCCTATTTAGAATCTCGGGGCATCAATCTCACAGTCATACCGATTTCTATTCTAGACGAAAACTTCGAGAGCCAAGTTGTTGCTACCCACAAACGCACCAAAAATAAAGCCGCCGCGATCGAACACGCCTTGCGCCACCACATCGAAATTGACTTAGATGACGATCCCGATCTGCAAGCTTCCTTTGCCGAAGCTTTAGCAGCTATATTGGAAAAATTTCAAGACAATTGGCAGCAAATTTACATAGAATTGGAAAAACTGCGCCAACTCCTGAGAAATGCCGAAAGCGAGCCTACCTACGGCTTGCATAAAAAAAAGCAAATGCCGTTTTTTCGGATGTTCAAACGCGAATGTTTTGGCAATTCTGAGTTAGATGATGATAAGATTGCTCGATGCGTTGCTTTGACTCAGCAGGTGTTTGTGGCGGTCGATCGGGAACTGCAACTCGCAGGTTTCTGGGAAAGCATCCCCGCCCGGAAAAAACTGGAAGCAGAGATTCAGAAGATTTTGCTATCGCCTGATTTCCAAAACATTCCAAACATCTTTCCAAACAGAAAACACTTGATTAGCAAAGTGATGGAAATTGCCGAAAAGAATACCGATCGCATCCTGTACGCCGCCTGAGGGTAAACAACCATGCAACTCGAATACAACACGATCTATTCCTCCAAACGCAAAAAGCTGACCATTACCGTCGAGCGCGATCGGTCTGTTGTTGTCAAAGCCCCTACAGGAACATCCGCAGAACAAATTAGCAGGGCGATCGAATCTCGCAAGCTGTGGATTTACGAGAAAATCAATCATTCCCAAAAGTATCAATCCCCCCTGCATCCTCCCGGCAAAGAACTGGTAAACGGCGAATCTTTGCTGTTTCTCGGTCAAAGTTACCAACTAGAAATTGTAGATACTGTAGATACTGTAGTTACTAATGATGGCATTGCATTCGTTAACAATCGATTTCTAGTCCCAAAACATCTAATCCAAAAACCAGGATCGGTTTTTCAAGATTGGTACATTCAACAAGCTAAAGAAATCATTCTGCCCCGAGTTCAACATTACGCCGATCGGCTCGGCGTTTCATATAACGAAGCAAAAATCACCGATAGCAAATACCGTTGGGGTTCCTGTACTCCTCAAAATAACCTAACCTTCAACTGGAGGCTGATTAAAGCTCCCATGTTTGCGATTAATTACGTCGTAGTTCACGAATTGACCCATCTTTTGGAAGCCAACCATACGCCTCGCTTCTGGGGTATTATTAACTCGCAAATTGCTCAAATGGAAAAAGCAAAACATTGGCTAAAAGTTCACGGATCATTATTAGATGAAACGCTTTAAATTGAGTAATGTAATGTCGATTAATTGTCAAAAATTGTGTCGCGCAGGAGCGAGTTTTGTTGCCGATCTATACAATAATAGAATGCTGTATTTTAGTAGCAATTAATATCGTTTCTGTTTGCATCAGAATTATTTAGGGCTTGCTGAATAAGTGCTGAAAGCTTGGCCACGCCTTGCGATTCGATCGGTCGAGCGCGGTGGTAAGTGCAACTGTCTACGGTAAAATAGCACAGAACCCTTGCACTACTGTTAAATGTTGTGTACAGAAAAATTGACTTGGACGGCACCCCACCAGAAAGCTTTGAATTTCCTCAGGGAGGAAAATTAGCCTCAGACAACCGTTGGGTAACCATGGCCCAACTGATACCGTGGTCAGAATTTGAGGCAGAATATGCTCAAAATTTTGCTGACTCTATGGGAGCACCCGCTAAATCGTTTCGGATGGCATTGGGGGCATTAATTATCAAAGAAAAACTCGGTACTAGCGATCGCGAAACTGTAGAGCAAATTAGAGAAAACCCTTATCTACAATACTTTATCGGTTGCTCATCCTATAGTAATGAGATTCCATTTGATGCTTCCCTATTGGTTTATTTTCGACAAAGAATCAGTGTTAATCTTGTTAACAAAGTGAACCAAAAAATGGTGAAAAATCTCCGAGAATCCACGACAGATCGGCCATCATCAAGCAAAAAAAAACCAGAAGACAAGCGTGAGAGTGAAAATCAGGGAAAATTATTACTAGATGCAACTTGTGCTAGTGCATATATCACCTATCCAACCGACATAGGAATTCTCGATCGAGCAAGAATGCAAACAGAAAAAATTATAGATATCCTTTACAATTCGATTAAAGATATCTGCCAAAAAAAACCGAGAACCTACCGCAAAACAGCTCGAAAAGACTATCTAGCAATTGCCAAGCAACGCCGACCGAAACACAGCCAAAAAAGAGCAGCCATCAAAAAACAACTGCAATATCTCCATAGAAATTTATCTCACATCGAGAAATTAATCGAGTTAGGAGCGAACTTAGGCAAGTTGAGAAAGCAGCAATATAAAATACTGCTAGGAAAGTCACGAAGTTTACCGCCAACAGGCTTGGATGTACCAAAACAAAACAAATAAGATAGAAGATCGGATAGTCAGCATAACCCAACCTTATATTCGTCCCATAGTGAGAGGAAAAGCAGGAAAACACACAGAATTTGGAGCCAAATTGTCAGCAAGCAGTTTTGAAGGCTATGTATTTTTAGACAGAATTAGTTGGGATAACTTTAATGAATCAGGAGACTTAATCGCCCAAATAGAATCCTTCAAAGAATTCACAGGGTCTTATCCAGAATCAGTACATGTTGACCAGATTTATCGCGCAATTGCTAACCGAGCATGGTGTAAAGAAAGAGGGATTAGGATGAGCAGTCCTCCCTTGGGGCGGCGACCAGCTTTTGTGAGTAAATCAACAAAGAAACAAGCTAAAAAAGATGAAATAGACCGTCAAGCAATCGAAGGGAAATTTGGGCAAGCCAAGCGAAAGTTTAATCTCGATCGAGTGATGGCTAAGCTCGATCGCACCTCCCAAACAGCGATTGGCATTACTTTTTTAGTTATGAATCTTGGATCGGGATTAAGAAAATTATTGTGGCTTTTTTTGTGTCAATTTTTATCAATAATAACTGGCGACCACCGTCAGATTAATAAAAGTTATCCGACAGGCTATGAACAACAACAATAACTTAACCGAGCAACTTGCTTGAATAGGGCGATCGTACTTTTTTGGGGTTTTTTGTACTTATTCAGCAAGCCCTACTTGGAGTTGTACTGAATTTGTAGTCATGTATCAGGTGGGGAGTCTCACCCCGATTGCCCGTGAGTTCTTGGTTTGAAATCTAGGAGCGATCGAGCCCGACGCGAACAGGGGCGTGCCGAGGGAGGCGAAGAGAGACGCGAAGAAGAGAAACGCGAAATTGCTAGGAACTTGCTAGGTCAGCTTAATGATGAGGCGATCGCCCGATCGACAGGATTAAGCCTGCAAGCAATTGCAGAGTTGCGCCAGGAAATTAGTAGCAATTGACTTAAATTAAGCGGGTAAGGTTCTTCAAGGAGAGAAGAAAGGCGACTCTCAACCATCAAACCTTACCCGCTCGTTTGCTGGGGCTTGACAACTCAATTTTCTAGTAATTTAAGTTGCTTTACTCTGTTCTCTCGATGACGATTGTCAGGTGGGCGACAAGCGCGCCGATCGCCCCTACGGCTGCAATCACCGGAAACAAAACAGCACCGATCGCGCCGCCCACTACTCCCACCGTCAGCGGGAGCTCCACCAAAATCCGCCCCTCTTCATTTTTGATAATGATGCGGCGAATATTGCCTTCATGAATCAGTTCTTTAACTTTAGCCACCAGATCGTCGCCGTTGATTTTAAACTCCTCTACGCTAACTTTTTCCTCAGTATAAACAGGAGTCTCTATTCCCACCGCACTAACTTTTTCGACTTCCGGCATTGATTCTAAGTCTCTTTCACCGATTTTTTCTTGTTGGCGTTCTGTAGGTGAATTCATTATTTTGTTCTCCTTAACGTCCAAATATTTTTATAAAAGTCACAGCTATCGTAACACAAAACTTGCTACCGGCACATCACTCTTAAGACTTAGGCATGGGAGTTCAGAAATCGGTTTTTTGCAAAAATATTTTGTTGCAGCTAGGAGAGGCGGTAAAAAAGCCGATTTTCAAAAACGTTTTCTGCTTTTTTGCTAACCAGCAGCGATGGATTTATATTCTACAGGCACCGTAGGTTAAAATAAGGTGATGAAAAGATTAAGATTGTGAGATAGCTTGGCGATCGATCGCACTTTTCCATCTCGCGGGTGGGTACGCAAAAAACTATTTTGACTCTTATTAACTATTTAACTATTTAAAACAACCGATGCCAATTCAATTCTTGTGTTCGATCGTCCAAATGCCAGCGCAACAATTGAGCGGCAGATCGCCCGATAATTCCTGAAAGTCCGATCGCGCTTCTCGGAGAATCAGTAGCCAGGGCGATCGCGCTTTCTACATCGCAAATTCCCCATTTTACTAAATTCTGTACCCCCGCTAACAGCGGCAGCGTCGTACCTGCCAAAGTTGCAGATTCCAGCGGAGTGTGATAATCCAATCTCAGCCAAGCCGTACCTTTTCTCACTTCAATTTGGCGAAAATCCCAAGGATAAACACCGTCAGGCAACCCCAAAGGAGCTAAAGCATCGCTCACTAAAAATACTCCCGTTTCGTACCTGCCAGCGCGCAACAAAAAATCGATCGCAGTTGGAGAAACATGCTTGCCATCAGCAATTAAACCGCATTTAACTCCCCGAGAAACGATCGCGGCTCCCAACAATCCAGGCTCTCGGTGATGCAAGCTCGGCATTGCATTAAAAGCGTGAGTTACCATCGAAGCTCCCCGCCCAAACGCCTCCTGCGCTTGAGCCTCCGTTGCTTGAGAATGTCCCAAACTGACTGTGATTCCCAAACTTTGCAAATAGGGAATTACTTCACCCGTGCTGTCTAACTCCGGTGCCAAAGTAATTATTTTCACAATATCGGCGCAATCTCCCAAAACTTGCTTGACATTTTCCACAGTTAGCGGTAATAAAAATTCTATAGGATGAGCGCCTCGCTTCTGCGGGTTGAGAAACGGACCTTCGAGGTGAACGCCGATAATTTCCGCTGTTTTCAATTGATTCATCGGTGCACAGGCGCTTTTTTGACTGCGAATATAATCGGCAATTGTCGAGAGCGATCGCCCGAATTTATCGATCGAAGTTGTTACCAAAGTCGGCAAAAAAGCATCTACTCCCTGATTCCACAAAAACTGACAAATTTTCGGCAAAATTTCCAGGTCTTTGCTTTCTAAATCTGGAAAAGCAAAACCGAGAGCGCCATTAATCTGCAAGTCAACACCGCCCAAAGAAATCCAATCTCCTGCTGCATCAATCACTTGCAAATCGGGAGGAGAAACCCGTTTAAATACTTTGTCCATCGAGCAAACTTCTTGAATGATGCCCTCCGCATCAATAGCTAGCATTTGCAAATCCTTGTTGCCGGGGAGCTTCGCATTAAGAATATCTATAGGAGCGGCAGTTGTAGTTGTAGCGTCAGACATTCGATTTTAGATTTTAGATTTTAGATTTTAGATTGAATTGATTGGGGATTGGCGATCGATTTTAGACTTGGCTATTTTGAGATAACGCACCAATTTCAAATTAACATAGATCGAAAATCTCATATCCGATCTGATTAATTCTATGAATCAGCCAACAGTTGGAATTATCATGGGTAGCGATTCCGATTTGCCAACCATGAAAGAAGCGATCGCAGTTTGCGAAGAATTCAGTATTGCTTGCGAAGTCGCGATCGTCTCCGCCCACCGCACGCCCCAGCGCATGGTAGAGTACGCTCAAAACGCGCACCATCGCGGATTGAAAGTCATTATCGCAGGTGCGGGCGGCGCCGCGCACCTGCCGGGCATGGTAGCATCCCTAACACCATTGCCAGTAATCGGCGTCCCAGTACCCAGCCGCCACCTGCAAGGCATAGATTCTTTGTACTCGATCGTCCAAATGCCTGCAGGCATACCCGTAGCAACAGTCGCGATCGGAGGCGCTAAAAATGCCGGTCTGCTAGCAGTTCAAATCCTAGCAGCTCACCAGCCAGAACTGCTAGAGCGAGTCCAACAATACCGCCAAAGTTTAGCCCAATCTGTGATGGAAAAGCAAACCCTGCTCGACGAACTGGGTTATAAGTCTTACTTAGATCGAATCCAATGATACAGAAACTTTTGTAGTAAAATTGTTGGAATTTTAGAACACTAACTCAGTAGTTGGGAATATGTCTAAACTAATGCTCAAAAAGAAAAACGGGGACCAAGTAAGGCGATCGCCTTCAACTTGGAGCTCGGTTAATTTTTTTCGCGGTACGGCAAAAATATATCGCCAGTTGCAAATAGCGATAATGCGACTGAGCCCCACTTGGCAAGCCTGCATACCTTTAGCTGCAATTATTGTTTTGGTATCCGGCTACGCAGCCGTTGCCCAAACAGCCCCCACCCCAACCACCGAGGAACAATTGGCCAGCTTAAAGGTGGGCATGGATACCATGTGGGTCATGATTGCCGGGATGTTGGTGTTCTTTATGAATGCCGGTTTCGGAATGTTAGAAACCGGTTTTTGCCGTCAGAAAAATGCCGTTAACGTGCTGGCCAAAAACTTGATTGTTTTTGCGCTGTCTACCATCGCGTATTGGGCGATCGGCTTTGCCTTAATGTTCAGTGACGGCAACGGTTTCGTGGGTACGAGCGGCGGATTTTTCCTGTGGAATGTAGCGGACAACAGCCCCGCTACAGGAGAAGCTTATCAAGGCATTTTCGACTCGCTTAACTGGACGGGAGTCCCCCTCAACGCTAAATTCTTTTTCCAATTAGTTTTTGCTGGAACTGCTGCCACGATCGTTTCTGGTGCAGTTGCAGAGCGAATTAAATTCATTGACTTCTTAATTTTCTGCTTGCTGCTAGTAGGAATTGCATACCCGATTACCGGACACTGGATTTGGGGCGGCGGCTGGCTGGCAAAAGCAGGTTTCTGGGATTTTGCCGGTTCGACAGTGGTTCACTCAGTAGGCGGCTGGGCTGCTTTAATGGGTGCGGCATTTCTCGGACCCCGGATCGGCAAGTACCGCGACGGCGAGACAGTAGCACTGCCCGGTCACAATATGAGCATTGCTACCCTGGGATGTTTAATTCTGTGGTTGGGCTGGTTCGGATTCAACCCCGGTTCGACAATGGCAGCAGATCCGAATGCGATCGCCCACATTGCCATCACCACCAACACCGCCGGTGCCTTCGGAGGAGTTGCTGCAACGATTACAGCTTGGCTGTACCTCGGCAAACCAGATTTGTCAATGATTATCAACGGCATCCTCGCCGGTTTAGTGGGAGTTACTGCCAGTTGCGCTTGGGTTAACGTACCCAACTCAGCAATTATCGGCATTGTTGCCGGTATCATGGTAGTTTTCGCCGTTACTTTCTTCGACAACTTGAAAATTGACGACCCTGTAGGGGCGACTTCAGTTCACTTAGTTTGCGGTATTTGGGGAACTCTGGCAGTTGGCTTGTTTGCCGACGGCCCGACAACAGGAATTTATACCGCAGGCCCGGCAGCAGGATTGTTGGTAGGTGGCGGTTTCGGTCAACTCTGGTCGCAATTAGTCGGCATTGTCTCTGTAGGTGGCATGACCGTGTTGCTGAGTACGATTTTCTGGGTAGCCCTCAAAGCTATGTTGGGTATTAGGGTTACTCCAGCAGAGGAAGCAGAAGGTTTGGATATCGGCGAACACGGCATGGAAGCCTACACTGGGTTTGTCAAAGAAAGCAGTTTGGGTAGCAGAAGCGAAGGCGGCCTCGGCGGTTTTGCAGGAGGAAAAACCAAACTTTAGCTGACAACAGCCAGGGCTTGTGCGACAGGGCTGGGGCGCACTGCGGTAAGATTTCCTCCGCCGTGCGCAACTCTGGCAAAACACCCTATATTAAACAAACATATATGGACGATCGCCTTTAAGTCCTGGTCTAGAAAAGGCGGTACGCCGATTTTTTGTGATAGAGTAGTCCGCAACAACAAGGTGCTGCATCACCGTCGTGCCAAACACATCACAGCGATAGGTTGTTACGGGAATTGAGGCGCAAGTCGATCGGTAAAATTAGATGCAGCACTTGTGTAAATTATTCGGTGTGGTGTCTGCAAATCGCCTGAGTTTATGGAGAAATTTGGAGGAATCAGCAGAATTAGAACCGATAGTTCTCTATCAAGGCTGAGATTTAGCCGATCGAAACCGGTTCCGTTTTGGGCTCTGCTATCACTAGTTACCAACGGGGTACTGATAGTGACAGTCGTTCAACTAATGCTGCGGGGACAGGGATTGCCGGAAAACTCCTCAGCCAGTGCTGCTGTCACTGCCGCTAGCATTGAAGAACCAATTCCACCCCCAGCAAAACCTGTCAGGGCAGTTCAAGATATGCCCGTACCCGGACAGCGCCACAAGTGGACTTACCAGCAGTGGGTTTCTCAGTTGGGACGGGAAGCGGAGGCTGTGGCTGCAAATAAGCCCCCAAGGCTGACTGTTTTGGCAGGAGATTCTCTGAGCATGTGGTTCCCCACCAAACTGTTGCCGACCGATCGCACTTGGCTCAATCAAGGGATTTCTGGAGAGACTTCGGCGGGATTGCTGAAGCGCTTGCAGTTATTCGATCGCACGCGACCGGATACCGTTTTTGTGATGATCGGGATTAACGATTTGCTGCGCGGTGCCAGCGATGAAGGGATTGCTGACAACCTGCGCCAGATTGTCCGCGATTTGCGCTGGGCTCACCCCAAAGCCCAGATTGTCGTGCAGTCGATTTTGCCCCACAGTGCAGAACAAACCACTTGGGAAAATCGCGATCGCCTTTTGACTATACCTAACAGCCGGATTCGAGACATTAACCGCCGGTTTCAAGATATTGCTAATGCTGAAAATGTTTTGTATCTAGACTTGTACTCGATGTTTGTCGATGCAGACGGTAATTTACCGATCGAACTGAGTACAGACGGCTTGCACCTCAACGATCGCGGTTATTTAGTTTGGCGATCGGCCATGCAGCTTTTCAGTCAGATGCGCTTGAAAAATTAGTTGGTGGAGAGTTGATAGTTGATAGTTGGGCATTGGAAACAGCGTGGCGCAGGGATTGGGCAGTTGTCCCACTCTCCGCCGATCTTCCCCTCCCGCGCTCGCAATCAGGCACTGTCATCTACCCAAAGATATATTAATAAAAGCTTAAGCCGAGGTGTTTTGTATTTGATGATACCGAATTACCTCGATCGCACGTGGTGCAATCCAAAAATCACGATTTTTTGACAGGGGATTGACGATGTTTAGATGAGTTCGGCTATGTAAAGTCAGAATTTATAAGGATTGGGAATTATCTATGTAAGATTCGTTCCGCCAAAACAGGGCTTAAAACCAAAATAACTATTGCATCTAAAAAATCCTGACATCTAAAAAATTCGCTCGATCGTCCCTGCAAATAGCTGAATATTTGAGGGTAAAAATAACGTGTTCAGAAAAAGTCTCGCGATCGCCCTAGTAACTCTATGGCTGTCGATCGGCCCCTTGATGGGCAATGCCTTAGCTCAAGATGCAGCAGCGCCCAATCCGATCGACTCCGGCGATACCGCCTGGATGTTGGTATCTTCAGCAATGGTGTTATTAATGACACCAGGGCTGGCATTTTTTTACGGAGGACTGGTGCGATCGCGCAACGTCCTCAACACAATGATGATGAGCCTGGTAATGATGGCCACGATCGGCGTCACTTGGGTGCTGTGGGGTTACAGTTTAGCCTTTGACGTGTCGGTCAAATTTCCAGAATTTGGGGTAGGAATCGAAAGCTACATCGGCGGGATCGACTGGCTGTTTTTGAACAACGTCGCAGCCGACAAACCAGATCCGGTGGGCTATGCAGCAACAATTCCCCACCAACTCTTCATGGTTTACCAGATGATGTTTGCCATCATCACTCCCGCCTTGATTTCCGGGGCGATCGTCGAACGGGTAACATTTAAAGCCTATTTTTGGTTCATGCTGCTGTGGTCTACATTCATCTATTCGCCTTTAGCCCACTGGGTTTGGGGTAGAGGTTGGCTGGCTGCGATCGGATCTCTGGACTTTGCCGGCGGCACCGTCGTGCACATCAGTTCCGGCGTTTCAGCCGTAGTCGCCGCTTGGCTGATCGGACCTCGCAAAGACCACCTCAACAAGCCCCACACCCCCCACAACGTCCCTTACGTCTTGCTGGGTATCGGTTTGCTGTGGTTCGGGTGGTGCGGCTTCAACGGCGGCAGCGCCTTAGGTTCTGGTTCCTTAGCAACCGTTGCTTTTGTCACCACAACGATTTCTGCAGCAGCCGGCGGCTTAACCTGGACAATTCTGGAATGGGTACTCAGGGGCAAACCCACAGCAGTAGGAATTGCCAGCGGCTTCTTGGCGGGACTGGTGGGAATCACGCCGGCTGCTGGATTCGTGCTTCCGGTGGGGGCAATTCTGATCGGTTCGATTACAGCAGTTTGCTGTTTCTTTGCCGTTAGTTTGCGGGCAAAACTCGGATTTGACGACACTTTAGACACCTACCCAGTACACGGCGTTGGCGGAACTGTAGGCGCAATTCTGACCGGTGTATTTGCTACTAAAGCGGTAAACGCTGCGGGGGCTGATGGTCTGTTTTCAGGGAATCCAGGGCTAGTAGGGATTCAATTTGCAGGTGTTTTAGCTACTTACATATTTGCGGCGGCCGGCACTTTTGCGATCGTCAAATTGCTGGGTGTTTTTATGGAATTGCGGGTTGCGCCGTCTGCGGAAGACCAAGGTTTGGATATTAACGAGCACGGTGAAGAGGCTTACGGAGAGGATTTGGTCGGCGGTTTGAGTATCTTTGAATCGAGTTCTCCTTTTTCGCCGAAGAAGGTCTAAAGTTGATTTTTTCGATGAGTTCGATCGTGCAAAGATGCAGGTAGTTGTGTCTTTGCGCTTTTTTTGGGTTTTCGATTGAACCGCGAAGGCGCGAAGAGCGCGAAGGAAGAAGAGGAAGAAGGGTTAGGAGGAGAGAATAATGCGTTTGATGCCGTCTTTGAGGATGGGAACGTTGAAATTTATGAGAAGACCCAGTCTTTTTTTGGTCATTTTGAGATAAGAAATAACTTGGGCTTCGTGGATGGGAGATAGCTTTTCGACAGCTTTGAGTTCGACAATGAGGATATCGCCCACCATAAAGTCTAATTCACCTTCGCCTACTGGATGACCTTTGTAGGTGATGGCTACAGGTTTTTTAGGGTGACAAGGTATTGCCCGCGTCTGAAATTCAGCTTGCAAGGCTTTTTGGTACACAGACTCTAAAAATCCTGGCCCTAAAACCCGATGCACCTCAATTGCAGCCCCAATTACTCCATAAGCCAACTCCTCCACCTGTCTGCCCAACTGATTCATTCTTCTCTCTTCTTCCTTCGCGTCCTTCGCGCCTTCGCGGTTCATTCCTTCTTCCTCTTATTTTGCCGATAATACAAACAGCATATCCCCATGTTTGCTACTGAATCAATATCCCGATCGCCCCCAACCGTTTTAAAATCAAGAGTAATTAACCTAAATTTGACACAGGCACCGCATGGATACTAAAGCTTTTAAGAGATCTCTCCAACAGTCGGAGAACTACCACCGCAAGGGTTTCGGTCACGAAGCTGAGGTTGCCGGGGTGATGCAAACCGCTTATCAAAGCAGTTTGATCCAGCAAATTCGGGACAATAATTACAGGCTGACGCGCGGCCCGGTGACAATTCGGCTGGCTGAGGCTTTTGGTTTTTGTTGGGGTGTAGAACGGGCTGTTGCTATTGCTTATGAAACTCGCCAGCATTTCCCTACCGAACGCATCTGGATTACTAATGAAATCATCCACAATCCGTCAGTAAATCAGCATTTGCGGGATATGGAAGTTAATTTTATTGCTGTTGAAAAGGGGCAGAAAAATTTTTCAGTTGTGGATGCTGGAGATGTGGTGATTTTACCTGCTTTTGGAGCGAGCGTGCAGGAAATGCAGTTACTTAATGATAAAGGCTGCAAAATTGTCGATACAACTTGTCCTTGGGTTTCTAAGGTTTGGAATTCTGTTGAGAAGCACAAGAAAAAAGATTGCACTTCGATTATTCACGGCAAATACAATCACGAAGAAACAGTTGCCACGAGTTCTTTTGCGAATAAATATTTGGTGGTGTTGAATTTGCAGGAAGCTGAATATGTCAGCAATTATATCATCAATGGTGGCGATCGCGCTGAATTTTTGGCAAAATTCAGCAAGGCTTGTTCTGCTGGTTTTGACCCAGATAAGGACTTAGAAAGAGTGGGAATTGCCAACCAAACTACGATGCTCAAAAGCGAGACGGAGCAAATCGGCAAGTTGTTTGAACGCACGATGATGCGGAAGTTCGGACCGGATAAATTAAACGAACATTTTTTGAGTTTCAATACGATCTGCGACGCGACTCAAGAGCGGCAGGATGCGATGTTGAATTTGGTGGAAGAAGAGTTAGATTTGATGGTGGTAATTGGCGGTTTTAATTCTTCCAATACTACACACTTGCAGGAAATCTCGATCGAGCGCAAAATTCCATCTTACCATATCGATTGTGCGGAGCGCATTTTATCGGGAAATCGCATCGAACACAAGCCTTTAGGCAGCGATTTAACAATCGCCCAAAACTGGCTGCCGGAGGGCGAAATTGTGGTGGGCGTGACTTCTGGTGCTTCGACACCTGATAAAGTTGTTGAAGATACGATCGAGCGCATTTTTGAGATGAAAGCTTTAGCAATTGCTTAATCTTGGGACTGCGATACAACTGTTTGAAGCACTCTTAAAGTCCCCCTTCTTAAGGGGGATTTAGGGGGATCTGAGTTCGGCTACAAACGAGATTTTTCAAAGGTTTTAGTCTTAAGTTGACACCTATGCAGTCCTTCTTCTGCGGACTGAAGTCCTCACTACTAACCTTTACGAACGAGCGACTAACTATTAACACGATAAAATCTTCCTTGTTCCTTCTACTGATTTCCGACCGGATACGTAAAAAGTAGTAATATCGTTCCAAACTCCGCACTCGGTTTCTAAAGCTGCTAATTCAACTTCAAATTCAGTCTTAGCTTGCGCTAAATCCTCAGGTGAAAGTGCTGACAAAGGAGGCGGATATTGTCCGGGCGCTGGATGGGAAATTCCCGCCCACATTGACTTTGCTTTTTCCAAAGTGATGTAGCTGCCGTTTTGTTCAATTTTAATATCGACTTTCTCAAATCCAGCATTTTCGAGCAAGCTGTGGCACTTTTCAACAGTACCTGTGGGTTTGCTCATATTGAAAGCAATTCCGTATTTTTCGGCTACTTTTTGGGTGACAACTCCGGCAACAAATGCGGTATCTGCAAAGGCATGAATGCCGATGATTCCCCCTGGTTTGAGAAACTTGTGCCAGAGAGTGAGGGCTGAATGCAAGTCGGACATCCAAATAAATGCAGAAGAACAAAAAATGCGATCGAAACTGTTATTTGCAAAATCTAGCGTTTCCGCGTCTGCCAGCAACAATTCTGTATTGTTGAGATTTAATTCTAAAGCTTTTTGTCGCGCTCGATCGAGCATTCCCGCCGCAATATCTACGCCCACAACTCGACCCGTTGACCCCACAATTTCGGCCGTCGCCAATGCTGCGTGACCCGTTCCAGTTGCAATATCTAAAACCTGCTGCCCGCTGCTAACTTGCCCGAATTCTACCAGACGGCGAGCAATCTGGAAATGCCAATCGCTGCTGTCGTAAGTTGGACTTCTGCGAGTATACAAATCAGCAATTTCCTGTTTGTATCGATCGAGTTGAATTCGGTGATTCATATTGCCAAGCCTACCTTAGGTTAGACCCTAAATTCTATACTATTTCTAAAGTTAAAATACCCTGCGGTTTGTCCACAACTAGCCGCATCCTGTCTAACCATTGCGAACCGATTAAAATCTCGGGGAGTTCACCTCCAACATGAACCGGAACGACAAAATCTTGACCGTCAACAATTACCCTGCCTTCATAGATATCAAACAAAGCATCTCCCCGTGCGGTCTGCATCTCAGTTTCTGAGACAATTAAAGGCCAATCCAAACCATCTAAGTCTTGAGAATTAATCGCCAGAAAACCTGTGGTGAAACCTGTATCTAGCAGCACTTCTACAGGAAAAATTTCGCCATTAGCTGCAATCAATTCTATTTCAAAAAACAACTGTCCGTTTTCCCCAAACCAACCCGATATCATATGCTGCCACAAGTTCCTGTTTCATTGAGGCGAAACATTGTTAATTTGGCACTATTTTCGCCATACTGTTCTTTAATCTTTTGGATAATTCCTAAAAGTTTGGGGTCAATTAAGTATGCTTCGCTGTCGGGTTCGATCGCAATAAACCAATTGTAATGTTCGCCGATTAGTTCCGGGCGAATTCGCTCGAAGATTTTTCGACCGCGCAAACGCCTTTGAGTTCTTTCTGCTTCGCGCCTTGCTAATTCTTCGGGCGGTACTATCGGTTTGGGAGAAATTCTAGCCCGCAGGGCTTGGCGCTTTTGGGATAGCTGAGTCATGGTATTTGTTAATTCGTTTTTTTAATTTAATGTATGGATGCGCAGGCCTTTGTTTCACGAAGCGAAATCTAACACCAATATCATAACTGTGCCCAACACCAACAGTCTGACAGTGTGGGATTTCATTCTTCAAGCCAAAAAAACCTACGTATATTATGTCGATCGTACCAGCACCACCTTTTGATAAAAAAAATTTATGCCCCTAAAATAGCTGCAATTGGCAAAAAAACTGCTAGATTGCGCTACAGAAACCATTAAACAGCGTTCGTCTTGCCCAGCAACCAGCAACACCATGTCCGAATCTACCAACCTCACCAGAAGCGCCAGCCAAATCAACATCGGCAATGTCAATATCGGTAACTTCCAAGTAGGCAGCATCAGCGGGACTAAATACAATGACTTGAATGCTAACGGCCGCCCCGATGCCGGCGAAGTTCCGCTTCCCAATTGGCAAATCTACCTCGACATCAACAATAACGGCAGGCTGGAATTTAACGAACCGAACACCTTCACTAATGCCCAAGGCAATTACATTTTCGTCAATTTGCCGCCGGGTAGTTACCAAGTACGGGAAGTCCAGCAGCCTAACTTCCGTCAAACTACAGCCAACCCCGCACCGATCGCAATTACTAGCGGTGCAAATGTTACTAATATCAATTTTGGCAATCAATTTTTTGCAGGGACGATCGCGGGTACAAAATTCAACGATATTAACAGCAATGCTGTCCGAGATCCGGGGGAACCACCGCTTGCTAACTGGCAAATTTACCTCGACCTCAACCGCAATAACAGGTTAGACGGCGGCGAACCTTTTACTTTTACAAACCCTCAAGGTAATTATGCTTTTGTCAACATCCCGGCAGATACTTATCAGGTAAGGGAAGTTCAGCAACCGGGTTTTCGCCGAACTACGCCGAATCCGGGGCCGGTGAACGTGACTCCCGGTGGCATTGCGGGCAATGTTAATTTTGGCAATGTGTTTTTTGTCGGCAGCATCAGCGGACTCAAATTTAACGACCTCAACGCCAACAGCATTCGGGATGCGACGGACCCGCCGCTGGCCAACTGGCAAATTTACATCGATATCAACGGCAACGGGCGACTGGATATTGGCGAACCGAATACTTTTACTAACCCGCAGGGCGACTACACTTTTGGTAATGTTTCTCCCGGCCGCTATTTGGTGAGGGAAGTTTTGCAGCCCGGATGGATACAGACAACGCAAAATCCAGGTCCGATCGACATTACGGGCAATACTAACGCTGTTGGTGTCAATTTCGGCAACAATTTGCCCACCGGCAGCATCAGCGGTTTCAAGTTTAACGACCTCAACGCTAACGGTATCAACGAACCGACGGAACCGAGAGTTGCTAACTGGCCGATTTATCTGGACCTCAACGGCAATAACAGGTTAGACGGTAACGAACCTTCAGCGTTAACGAATGCCCAAGGCAATTTCTCTTTTATTAACTTGCCCCAAGGCACTTATTTAGTCAGGGAATTGCCGCAACCGGGATTCCGCCAAACTACGCCAAATCCGACTCCCATTACTGTGGGCAACGGTACTAACGCTACTAATCTCAGCTTTGGCAACGTGTTGGTAACGGGGACAATTAGTGGCGTTAAATTCAACGATTTTAACGCTAACGGCCGCTTAGATCCGGGGGAACCGCCGATCGCGAATACCCAAATTTACATTGACCTCAATAACAACAGCAATTTAGATCCAGGGGAAGCTAGTACCTTCAGCGATTTTCAAGGAAACTACAGTTTCCGCAACGTTCCGGTAGGTACTTACGTGCTGCGGGAGGTAACTCAACCCGGTTTCATTCAAACTACTGCACCTGCGATCGTAACTGTTTCTGCAGGAAATCAAGCCAGCAGCATCGACCTGCTGACGGGAGATGCAGCAGGTAGGTCGGCCCAATCTTTAAGCGACCCCCTGGCGGATGGGGGCAGTGATTTAACCGAGATACCTGCCAGCGTTGCCGATAGTTTGCTGTTGGGTGGGGATCTTGGCACTTATCAAATTAGGGGTGTTTCGATCGATCGACAAGTGGCAAATTTAACCAATATTCCTGAGATGGGGCAACAGAATCCCAGCAGGCAGCCGAATGCAGAAATCAGCCAATTTGTCAATACAAATGAATTAATTAATTCAGCGATCGCGCGATCGGATAGTGTAGGGAAGGTTCAAGATTTTCGATTGTTTTAACAGGTGCTGGTGCAAACAGCAGGCAGCCAACAGCAACAAGGGCGATCGACAAGATTCGGGTAGCGAGCTGAAATTGCCACAGCTATTCAAAACCTGATATAATCTGCTGCGACAAAGCTTGAGCAATCCTGATGTTAAATGAGGAACATTCAAGTGATTGTAAACGTATGTATGATCGAGTAGCGATCGCCAGTAACTAGCAGCAGCTAATTGCCGATCGACAAAGTGATACAGTAGCCTGTAGCTTACGTAGATTTAGGTGTGAAGGAACAGACAATCATGGCAGAAGAATTAGTAGCTAGTCAGGTAACTCCTGTCCTACCCCCAGTCGTGTTACCGCCAACCGTCATTTTTGGTAACGCTCCTGCAGGTATCCGGGGTATTAAGTATAACGACCTGAACCGCAACGGCAGACAAGATACAGGCGAACCGGGAATCCCCAACGTCCAAATCTTTATTGACACCAATAACAACGGCACTCGCGACGGAAATGAACCATCAACGTTGACGAACGCCTCCGGAAACTTCGCATTTCCCGGCTTGAACCCAGGCACCTATGTTGTCAGGGAAATCCCGCCTGCAAATTTCAGTCCGACAACTCCCAACCCAGTCATAGTAAACCTCACCGGCATTGATGCCAGTATTTCGTTCGGTAATGCTACTGGTGGCGGTCAAATTATTGGATGTAAATACCTCGACGTAGATAATGACGGCTTCCGAGACGGGACAGAACCCCCGATGCAAAACGTCAGAATCTTTATCGATTCCAACAACAACGGTCAGTTAGATACGGGGGAACCCACTACCTTAACCGATAGAAACGGCGAGTACCGATTCAGCAATTTAGCGCCTGGACTGTACCGGATTCGGGAAGAGCGAGCCAACGGACCGAGAACTGAACCTTTAGAAAGAGATTTTCCCCAAAGCACTCCCCCCGGCAGCATCCCCCTGCTCGACATTAACCTCGGCCTCAACGAAATCTGGGCTTGCGCTCAAGTCGGCAACACTCCGCTATACGAAATCCCGGTCTTCAAATTTCGGGACGACAACGGCAACGGCAGACAAGACGCAGGCGAAATTCCTCTCCAAGGCATCCCGTTCATCATCGATTTGAACCGGAACGGCAGGACAGATGTGGGCGAACCACGGGTCTTAACAGGTGCTGACGGCAGGGCTACCTTCAGAGATTTGAAAGCTGGCAGTTACTCGGTATTGGAAACCTTTGAAATACCAATTCCGCAACAGCCGCCAATTGCAACTACTGACAACCCGGTAGAAGTAACCGCCCCCGGAGCCCGTTCCCGCCAGCAGGGAACGCTACCTTTCCGAGTCGCCGATGCAACAGTTCCAGGCGGCCAGCGGATTGTGTCGGCCAACTTCCCGCCCCCAGTCCCGCCAGTCAACCCAGAACCGTCTGTTTTCTTCACTCCGATTACGGTCAATCCAGCCACCGGTGCGGTCGGGAATACTCGCCCCAACATCACGGTATTCAAATACAACGATAAGAATGCTAACGGTCGTTACGAACCGAGCAACACTCCTCGGGAAGGCCCGATTTCAGGTGTCAGGGTCTACATTGATGCCAACGATAACGGTGCCCTCGATACGGGAGAACAGTCAGCACTAACTAATACTGACGGTCGCGCTGCCTTCACCAACTTGCCAGCAGGCAATTATGTAGTTCGGGAAGTGGTGCCGAACGGTTTTAGTCCGACTACTGCAGCTCGGGTGCAGTTCAACCTTGCTAACCAAGATGCCAACGTCGTCTTTGGCAACACCCCTAACAGCCGGATCACCGGATGCAAATTCCAAGACATCAACGGCAACGGCTACCGAGACGGTTTTGAAGCGCCGATTCCAGGGGTGACTATCTTCCTCGACAACAATGGCAACAACGCCCTCGATGCCGGAGAACAGACGAGCGTTAGCGATCAGTTCGGCCGCTGGAGTTTTGGCAATTTGGCTCCCGGTGTTTACCGAGTTCGGGAAGTTGTGCCTGCAAATTCTTTCCAAACTACTCAACAACTGGATGTGGTTCTGGGCGCAAACCAAACGTTTAGTTGCGCTTTGGTAGGCAACGGTCAGTTCTTTACTTTAAGAGTTCCCAAGTTCCGGGACGACAACCGCAACGGCGTTCAAGATGCGGGCGAGCCTCCTTTGGAGAACATCCCGTTCACCTTGGATTTGAACCGGAACGGTCGCTTTGATGCTGCTACGGAACCCCTTGCCAGAACTGATGCTACGGGTATTGCCACGTTCACCAATTTAGCGCCGGGAACCTACTCGGTATTGGAAGTTTTCAACGATCCTAACGTTCCCAACCCGTTCCCGATTCCGACAGGTCCGAACCCCGTTACTTTCACGGTGCCGGGACCGAATGCTTCTGTAACGCCGATCGTTACCAATGCTACAAGAACGGCTGCTAGCGTCGACGAAGAGCAGGAGGATCCGCTGCTGAATGGCGGTCGTTTGTCTGCTTCGCAAGTAGGCAGCACTGAGACTGATTACAGCTCGATCGTCGTCTCTGACAAACCTGGTGCTGGTAACATTGTTGACTTCAAACAGTCCCCAGAATCGGCCACTCCTCCTGTTGTTGACTTCGACAAGTTGAAAGCCTCCACCTATGATTTAGTTGCATCGTTTACGGCACAGAACCAAAACAATAAATGGCTGTAGGGCGCTACAACTTCGACTCCGCCGTTGAATGTTGATTTGAGTCTGTAGTTTGAGACTCGACAATTAGCGTTTAACTGTTTTTAAACTGCACGTCAAATTGTTTTTTTGGCGTGCTTTTTACTGTTGTGATGTTAATAACAAGCTGTTAGGAGGTCCAAACTATCTTTAGTAGTAGGGTGCGATCGACTAAAAGAAAGATTCGGGCGATCGAAAAAACCTTTATCTATGGAAATAGAACGTAGAGGAATTATTGATATGCCAACCCAACAACAAACCAATCCGGCTCAACATCAAGAACAGCAACCGGGTATTGAATCCGAGATGACGCCGCAACCTCAATCCTTAGCATCCGAATATCGCGGTAGTGACAAATTGCGCGGCAAAGTAGCGCTAATTACGGGCGGAGATAGCGGTATCGGGCGGGCGGTGGCGCTCGCATTTGCCAAAGAAGGCGCAGATGTAGCGATCGGTTATCTCAATGAAGATGCAGATGCTCAAAAGACTAAAAGGGCGATCGAACAACAAGGCTGCCGCTGCTTAACAATTGCGGGCGATATCGGCGAAGAAAGCACCTGTCAAAACCTGGTAGAACAAACAGTAAAAGAATTCGGACACCTCGATATTCTCGTCAACAACGCGGCCGAACAACACCCGCAAGAAAGCATCGAAGACATCAGTGCCGAACAATTGGAGCGCACTTTCCGCACCAATATTTTCTCAATGTTTTACCTTACAAAAGCCGCTCTCAAATACCTCCAAGAGGGCAGTACGATTATCAATACTACCTCTGTTACTGCCTACAAAGGCAACCAACAATTGTTAGATTACTCTTCGACAAAAGGGGCGATCGTGGCTTTTACCCGCTCTTTATCCCAGAGTTTAGCTGAGAAAGGAATTCGCGTTAATGGAGTTGCCCCCGGCCCGATTTGGACGCCTCTAATTCCTGCAACTTTCCCTGAAGAAAAAGTCGCAACTTTTGGTGCGGATACGCCTTTGGGACGGCCCGGACAGCCCGATGAAGTTGCTCCCAGTTACGTGTTTTTAGCTTCCAAAGATTCATCTTACATGACCGGTCAAATTTTGCATCCCAATGGCGGCTCTGTGGTTAACGGTTAGAAAGACAGTTGGTAAGGAGTTTTGAGTTTTGAATTTTGAGTTTTGAGTTAAAGTCATAAAGGGGATTACTCGTTACCAGGCTGTGCCTGGTAACGCAGATCTGGAGGCTCTGCCTCCCGTTTCGATGTTTCCAGGCGAGGCAGAGCCTCGCAGACCTGGGTTCCCAGGCACAGCCTGGGAACCCGTGAAATATGAAGAAGTTTCAGAAAAATCGGCAGTGCAGGAGTTGAACCTGCCTGAGGCGAATTATGAGTTCGCTGCCTAAACCGCTCGGCCAACTGCCGTAAAGTTGGTTTTTTGATTATAACTTAAATCACATTATAACACAATTTGCCAGTCCGTGTTAAAACTAGATAACCAGAATCACAATTTTTTATTTGCTGACTCTCGATCGCCCTTAGTCCCGAGCTGCGGTCGATCGGTCGCATCCAGCAGTTTCTACAATTTGGCATAAAAACAGGCAATGGTACTGAATTCAACGGTAGTGCTAACTCTGATGTTGCTGACTCTAATGTTCGGAGCTGGCTTGACGAGTTCTGTGTGGGGATTTTCTTTAGGTCGCGAAGCATTGAAAGGAACTACTCAACCCGACGTGCGCCCCACCAACAGCAATACAGGTGGCAAACAAGCAAATCCGACCAGCAAAGACCAAGTGAGCATTTTGAAAGAAAAAGACATTCTCAAAAGTGTCAAAGCGCGGATGGAGGGTCGAGATCCGGAAAAAATTGCTCAAACGACTGCCAAAACAGACAAAGCTAGCTCTAAACCATCCCAAGCCAAAAAATCAGCCGGCTCGCAAAACGCTAGCGCCAAGTTTCCCCTGAACAGCAAGGACGGCGGAGTAACTTTAGAAGTGAGCGCGGCCAGCCAGCGCGGCAGCTCGTTGCTGCTAGATGTGAGCCTAAAAAATGAAGGCTCCCAAGCTGTCAGGTTTCTGTACAGCTTCTTGAACGTCACCGACAGCCAAGGACGGGCTCTGAGCGCTAGCGCCGAGGATTTGCCAGGAGAACTGCCACCCAACGGACAGATTTATTACGGTACAGTCAGCATTCCCTCAGCTTTAGTGGAAAATTCCAAAGAAATTTCACTGACTCTGACAGATTATCCCGGTCAAAAACTTCAGTTGCAAATATCGGGAATTCCCGTCGCGAAGTAAGAGCAAAAAAACAAAAATGGTTGCCCCTGTTGTATTCGTTTTGGGGGAATTTTCAATTATTTTAGCTGGCTGCAGTGGAGGCAGAACCTCCCGATTATTTTTAGAGCTGGGCCGGGAAAGCTTTTCCTGGTCGGGCTTTGCCATTTTTACGGCGATTGGTACTAAATTCGGGTTGCTTGCGCCCAACAGGAGGTGTCAAGCTAATTTCCCCCTCTCTCCCCCTCTCCCCCTCTCTCTCTCCCTCTCCCCCCCTCCCCCCCTCTCCCCCTCTCCCCCTCTCCCCCTCTACCCCTCTTCAACAATCCTGCAGTTTTTAACCAGAATTTTCTACCTCTTGGAGATGGCAAGCGATGGCTGAGTTGTCCGCGATGGTTTGGACAGACGTGCTGTCCCGGTTGCTGTCAGTCATGTTACTGATTGCGATCAATGCTTTTTTCGTGGCGGCTGAGTTTTCGATGGTGACGGTGCGGCGGTCGAGGATCAATCAGTTAGTTGAAGCGGGGGACGTTCCAGCTCAAACAGTGCAATCTTTGCAGCAAAGTATCGAACGTTTGCTCTCGACAATGCAGTTGGGAATTACTCTTTCTAGTTTAGCTCTTGGCTGGATAGGGGAAGATACGATCGCCGTGTTAGTTCAAACTTCGATCGCTTCTTTACCGCTGCCAAATTATCTTAAAGAGTCGATCGCCCATTCTGTAGGTATATCGATAGTAACTTTTTTCTTGCTAGCTTACCTGCAAATCGTCTTCGGCGAACTCGCACCAAAATCTATTGCTTTGCTTTATTCCGAACAGTTAGCTAGAGGTTTAGGTCCTCTGATTTCCAGCCTCGCTCATTTGGTCAATCCGTTTATTTGGTTGCTCGATAGATCGACCCGCTTGCTGTTGCGGCTGACCGGCTTTGAATACGGCGCGACGCACAGGCCCGTTACTCCCGAAGAATTGCAGTTAATTATCGCTACTTCGAGCGAGTCCAGCGGTTTGCAAGCGGAAGAACGAGAACTGCTCAACAACGTGTTTGAATTTGGCGAAGTTTGCGTAGCAGAAGTGATGGTGCCGCGACCGAATATTGCAGTACTTTCCAAGACTGCTACTTTCCAAAATTTGCTGGCGGAAGTTGCGCTTTCCAATCATTCTCGCTATCCCGTTACGGGCGATTCTTTGGACGATATTATCGGGATTATTGACTTCAAACAGCTTGCCAAACCTTTAGCTGAAGGTTTGCTGTTTCCCGATACGCCAATTGTCAGTTGGATGCGTCCGGTGAGGTTTGTGCCGGAGATGATGGTGTTGGGAGAACTGTTGCCTTTGATGCAGCGGGAGGCGGAAGAAATTGCGATCGTAGTTGATGAATTTGGGGGCATTTCGGGATTGGTAACGCTGAGGGATTTGATTGCGGAAATTATCGGTCGCACTTACGAATCTCCTGATAGCGAAGAAATTGCTTTGCAAGTATTGGACGATCGCACTTTTTTAGTGCAAGCGCAGTTAAATGTAGATGATGTGAATCAAATATTGCATTTGGATTTGCCGGTAACTGACGAATACCAAACTATCGGCGGTTTGTTGAGCTATCATTTGCAAAAAATGCCTGAGGTTGGGGAAGTTTGGCGCACAGAAAATGCCGAACTTAAGCTTGTTTCTGCGTGCGGTCCGAGGTTGGATCAAATTCAAATTTGTTTGCTGTCAGGAACAGCGGACGATGAAGATTTGAGGGAAGTTCCAGAAGTCAAAGGGGAAGTTGGAGAGAAAGAGCCATCTAATAGCGGCTTGAAAGGTGTGGCGAAATTTGATAGTTAATATTGAGATTGATTTGAGATTCAAGTGAGATTGACAGGGCGATCGAAATAATGGTAATGTTATAAAAGGATGCGTGCGGTCTCAAATCCAATATAGGTAACAGGAAACAAAAGATTCACAATTTAAATGCAAAACAGCTTATGACTGCTATAGTATCGAAATAATGAGTTTCTCTTCTCTTTCCCCGATCTCTCTGAGTTCTCTGCGGTGTAATAAAATTAAGCAAAGCGAGTTTGCAATCGAAAACAGTCAATAGAACTAAAGTTTTTACTACAAACTTAATTTAATTTTTAACATTTAATTAGGGCTTGCTGAAAAACTCTTTCATCATTGTTAATCGAAAAGTTCCGGAGTTTCAAAGTGAATCAATTGCTCGCGTTGGAACTTCGATCCCTGAAAACTCAGACATTTTTCTGTTCCCTGTTCCCTGTTCCCTATTCCCTATCCTTAGCAGAAGACTCCCACCAGCAAGCCCTAATTACCCGATGACTGTTTGGGAGGGCGGGGAAGGTCAGAATTCAGCGGGCTGAGGATTTTATTGAGGGCGCGCAGTTGTTCGGCGGTGCCCAAACAAATTAGCATATCTCCTCCCAAAATAGCAGTTTCTCCCGTAGGACCGACAATTAAAGTGCCGTCATCGCGCCTTACTGCTAATACCAATGCCCCCGACTGCGATCGCAATTTTGCCTCTCTTAAAGTTTGCCCGACATAGACACAATTGTTAGGATTTACTAGAAATTCTTCCAGGTAAAAAGAGCGATCTGTTCCGGTCAAAATGCCATCTACAAAATCCATAACCTGAGGGCGCAAAGCAGCAGCAGCCATTCTTTTTCCCCCTGTAATGTAAGGCGAAACTACCGCATCTGCACCGCCCCGCTGCAACTTTTTCACTGCTTCTTCGGTGGTGGCGCGGGCGATAGCGCGCACGTTGGGATTTAGAGTTTTTGCCGACAATACGGTATACAAATTTTCCGCATCCGAAGGCAAAGCTGCTACTATGCAAATAGCGCGATCGATCCCGACATTGAGCAAAGTTTCGTCCAGAGTAGCATCTCCCTGAACGGCAGTATATCCGTGTACTAAAGCGACTTGAACTGACTGCGCCAAAGAATCTATCACCACAAAAGGAATATTTTCTGCCTCAAATTCTAAGGCAATCTGACGCCCGGTGCGTCCAAACCCGCAAAGAATGTAATGCCCGATTAAAGAATCTACCAAACGCCGCTGCTGCCTAATTCTAGCTCCTTCTTGAAAATAACCTTGAATCAGCGCTTCTGTAAAGCGGTTGACGATATAACCAATTACAATCACACCCATCAAAATCAGCCCGATGGTAAACATTCGCCCGCGTTTTCCCAGGGGGTGAATTTCACCGTAGCCGACAGTTGCTAAAGTAAATACAGTCATGTAAGCAGCATCGAGAAAAGGCCATTTTTCTACCAGCCAATACCAGAGAGTGCCGGTGCAGAAAATGCCTCCGAGGGCGATGGCACCGCCGGTTAACTGCGTTTCCAAGCGGTGGTACTTTTGCTCTAGAGTTGAATACACCGATTGACTTGACCTATTACTGATTATTTTCCGCTCAATTCAAGCATATCAGAAATTACGTCGCACTATGTATGGTATGTCGGGAAGCAAGCGTGAAACTTCTGGTTTTAACGACGGATTTGCCTACTTTAATTAAATTATTCGATCGCTTTTCTTGGGGTTCGATCGGCGATAATTCGATCGTTTTTAGTGCTGATAGATTCACTACTACAGTTTATGGGGTGCGCAGTGCGCACCTTACAGTTTGTGGGGTGCGCAGTGCGCACCTTACAGTTTGTGGGGTGCGCAGTGCGCACCTTGCAGTTTGTGGGGTGCGCAGTGCGCACCTTACAGCTATAATTAGTCTGAATTATTGATTTTCATAAGTTTCATTATCTGCATCGTCTTTGCTGTCTGTTTTGACTTCTGGGAGGCTTTCGGGTTCGCTGGGTATGACTCCTAGAGCTTCGTATTCTTCCTGAATTGCCGAATCAATTGCTGCTAGGGTTTTCGGATTGGCTTCCCATTGATTGAGAATATCTTTAATTAATACTTCCCTCACCCAAACTTGAGCGACAACTGTGAGGGGAAGGGCTAGCAACAAGCCTAAAAATCCAAAGAAGGTAGCGAAGAATACTTGGGCAATTAATGTTACTGCTGGCAGCAAAGATACTTGCTGTGCCATGACATAGGGGGTGAGGATGTTGCTTTCAAATTGTTGGATGAGAAAGTAAAGAATCAGGACTAAACCGGATTTTAAAGGAGAATCTAAAAGTGCGATCGTCATGGGAGGAATGACGCTCAATCCGGGACCGATATTCGGAATTAAGTTGAGCAATCCAGCTACTACAGCGTGTGCTAGTGCGAGGGGAACTTTCAATACTGACAAACCGATTAAGCTGAGCAAAGAAATAACGCTCATGCTAATGAGAGCGCCGATGACCCACCTGCCGAGAGCGATTTCGCATTCATCTAAAATTACATCAATCCGCCGCCGGTAAAAAGAAGGAAATAACTGGATGAATGCTTGGCGGTATGAGAGGGGTTCAGCTAGCGTCATCAAAGTCAAAACTAAGACTAACAAAAAGCTGAGGATGACGCCTAAAGTATTGCCAACAAATGCTCCTGCACCGCCGACAAGTTGGTTGAATATCGGTTGCAGTTGTCGGACAATATCGTTAACATCGAGATTTGGCAGGCGCTGGCCGATTTGTCCGGCGAAGCGAGTTTCGATCGCATCTACCCATTCATTCAATCTTTGTATTCCTTGCGGTGCTCTTTGGGTAAGTTGTTGAAATTGCTGGGCGAAGGGCGGTACAATTATCAGGAATAAGCCTACGAAGATCAGAACTAAAAAGCTAACTGAAAGCAGTACCGCGATCGACCTTTTGAGTCGAAATCTTTGCAAGTAGCGCGCCAGTCTATTTAAGGCTGTGGCTAAGACAATGGCGGCAAATAGCAGCAGTAGGGCTTGCCTGATTTGCCAGAGGATGTAACAAGATGCGATGAGGGCTAATAAGCCCATCCACTGTCCTAGCTTCATTCTATTTTAGCTCTGAGATTTTAGATTTTAGATTGAGAAGTAGAGTATTGGGAATTATCAGATTATCATTCTTTGTGTCTCTCGTTTATAGCCGAGTTTCGATCCCCCTAAATCCCCCTTAAGAAGGGGGACTTTGAGCAGTTTCTGGGATAAGTGAGTTTCGATCGCCCGCGCATCCCTTAAGAAGGCGGAATTCGAGCAATTTCTGGGATAAGTTCGTTTCGATCGCCCGCGCATCCCTTAAGAAGGGTGACTTTGAGAACACTCCAGTCCCCCCCTTCTTAAGGGGGGTTAGGGGGGATCTAGCCTAATCACCACACACAAGTCTCCACCAGGTTCACAACTCAAGTTGACTCCTATCTTTACCAAGATACTCTACTCGGACAGCAGAGAAAACAATTTCCTCAATTACCTTTTACGAACACCTGCTGCGCTGTCAGATTTAATTCTGGGAAAGTTGGGGACTCAATTGGTTCGTCCCCCCTAAATTGTTTAACTTGATATTCACCGTCAATTAATTGGTAAACTGAAAAAGTGGGTCGTTTGGGATTGCCAATAAACCGCCTGCCGCCCAATCCTAAATAATCTACAATCCAATATTCTTGGATACCCATTGCCTCATATGCTTCTAGTTTGAGGGCATAATCATCCCCCCAGTTCGTGCTAGTTACTTCTACGATTAAAGCTACTGATGCACCCATTGTGATAATTGATGATTTCTGCCAGCGAGGTTCGTTGCCAATGGTTTGTTCTTTGAGTACAATCGTATCTGGTTCGTATCCAGATTCCTCGCGGTTGGGTTTGATGACGCATTCTTTGGGGATGAAATAGGGCAATTGTAAGCGTTCTATTTCGAGAAATAACCTGCCGCTGGTAAATCCGGCTACCCGCGAATGTGGACCTGTGGCTTTTGGCATTTCAACAATTTCTCCATTGTGCAGTTCGTAGCGGTGTTCTGAGTGTTCGGGATACCAGTCAATGAATTCATCGAAGGTTACGAATTCTGTTAGAGATTGAATCATGGTGAGTACCTCAAGTTTTGTTGCGATCGATTGCGGAGTGTGAATTTAGCAAGCCCTAAGTAGAATCATACAATCTGTTAACAAGTTTAGCTCGATCGCCCGTTACTTTCTTGCTGCTGTTGGATGGCGCGCCAGCCGAGGATGGTGGCGAGGATGATGGTGGGGGAAAAAACGGCGATGAGGGCGTTGAGATTGGTTGAGGGTATGGATAAAATGGGGCCACCGTATTTGATAGCAAAAGAAAGGGCGATCGACATTAAGAATACTTTTAAAATAAATCCGGTGTTGGTGTTCATAGAATTGGTTTGTGGTTGTATCGTGCGGTTTGGGATTTGAGAGGAGCTAAAGCGTGTCAACTTAATGTCAAACTCAGTTAGAGAGTGCTGGTAAGATTTTTAAATCTAGATCCCCCCTAGCCCCCCTTAAGAAGGGGGGGACCGGATCGCGATCGAAGTCCCCCTTCTTAAGGAGGATTTAGGGGGATCTAAACTCTGCTACAAGTGACATTTCTGATGGGTTTCAATCTTAAGTTGACACGAATGGAGGGGAGCGATTCCCCACGGGATAGCTTTACTTCACGCGCTTTTGGCAAAAAAGGCAATCCCAACTTATCATAGAAATAACGTTAACAGAATTTAACGATCTATGAATGCCTTTGAAGTCTATTTGTCCGAGTTAGGCGTAGCAGAAAAACTGCAACTGGTTCAGCAGTTATGGGATGACATTGCCTCAAACTCTGAGGAACTTCCCGTTTTGGAGTGGCAAAAACAAGAACTAGCACGGCGGAAAGCAGCTTATTTGATGAATCCCGGTACGGGTAGATCTTGGGAGCAAGCTAAAGCAATAATCAGAAACAGATTAAGATAGTTTCAGTAGTTCGATCGAGGTTCGCATGATGACACAAACACTTTTACGATCGCTAGACCAAAGGTTCGTTCATTCTGGGATTAGCTGGGAACAGTTCAAACTAATTCAACAGGGGTTTGCTGAATCCCCAGGCATCAAGTTATTTTATTACAAAGAAGAACTAGAAATCTTGGCAGTTTCCCAGGAACATGAAATTTTTAGTCGCACAATTTGTACGCTGCTGGCTATCTACTGCGCCGAAAATGAAATTGAGTTTGCACCTACGGGAAGCTTTACTCAAGAAAAGGAAGGGGTGGTATCCGCACAAGCTGATGAATCTTATTTTATTGGCAGGCGCATCACTCTAAATTCTCCTCCTGATTTGTGTATCGAAGTTGTTTTCACTAGCGGAAATGTCAAAAAATTGGAACGCTATCGAGTGTTGGGAGTTGCTGAAGTCTGGTTTTGGGAGGATGGTGTATTGGCTGTGTATCGTTTGGGTGATGGGGGTTATGAAAAAATTTCTTCTAGTATTGTTTTGCCAGATTTAGATATTAATTTATTGTGTCGCTGCTTGCTGATGGCTTCGAGTGTGGAAGCGATGAGGAAGTTTAGGAGGGGAATTTCTGGTTAGGGGCGATCGAACCTTTTTTGTTATGCTTAAATCGGTTTGAGTGGGTTGGGTTCGCCAGTCTAGAAGTGCATCTATAATGATACTGGGGCAAACAGGGCGATAAGGGCGATCGGGCGAAATTGTCAAGCTGGGAGCGCGATCGCACATTACTTAAAATTAAATTACATTCCGTTAAAACACGATCTATGACCTACACTACACCAAAATTATTTAGCTTTGAGGAGTTTATCTCCCAATATGGGGATAATACACGCTACGAACTAATTGACGGAGAACTCAGAGACAGGTCACCTACTGGTCCTCACGAAGCTGTTGCCGGAAGCCTTGCGGGTAGAATTTATGTCGAAATATTTCGGGATAACTTCAACTGGTTGGTGCCAAAAAATTGTCTAATCAAAGCACTATATGCTGAAGCTACAGCGCTGCGTCCTGACGTAATTGTTTTAGATAAAGCAGAACTTACTCAAGAACCACTTTGGCAAAAAGAACCTGTTATTTGTAACGGTAATACCATTAAGCTTGTTGCTGAAGTGGTTAGCACTAATTGGCAAGATGATTATGCAAGAAAAGTGGAAGAGTATGCTTTTTTGAATATCCCTGAATATTGGATTGTTGACTTTCGGGGCTTGGGTGGTTGGCAATTTATCGGCAATCCAAAGCAACCGACTTTCACAGTCTGCCAATTAGTTAATGGTGCATACCAACAGCAACAATATCGCTTGGGAGATCCTATTTCTTCTTACTTGTTTCCAAATTTACAACTCAAACTCGACGACATTATGCCGACTTGAAAATCTGGGAGTTCTCTTTTGTTGCCAAGGCGGTCTTTTCATCTATAGCTCAACATTTTTTAACAGGAAAGAGCGGTAACGGTCTTTCGTAACTCAGCAGTTTCTTGTCGATCGACTTCTCTTAGTTGCACTAAGCGCTCTAGATTGGCTTCGATGCGATCGAGCCTGCTATTTTCTGGTATATTTGTCACGGGTTGATTTTGTTTGATGGGTCTGCTGAAATTTTATCGCTTTTCTCAAGTTAGCAAGACGGTGTTGGAGATTAAGTGCGATCGCATTGCTAGAGAGCGATTCCCTACCCTACCCTTCACCGAAACCCTTCGGGAAAAAAGCACGCGCGTTTGGGATAGCTTCATGAGCCTTTGGCAAAAAGGCAATCTTAACTTATCATAGGAATATAGATTAGTTTGAGGATAAATCCAGTAAAGTTACTAAGGGCAGTGAAGATGGTAATAACAACATCGGCTCCCAACAGACAGGAAGCCACCGTCGGCAGTATGGTTTTAAGAGGCGTAAGCTGGCAAACTTTTATGGCATTATTAGCAGATGTTGGAGAAGATCGCGCTTGGAAAATCGCTTACGATCGAGGAGTGTTAGAACTTAGGATGCCGCTACAGGAACATGAAGTCCCTAAAATAATGGTTGCGAAATTTGTTGCAGCCCTATCAGAAGAATTAGAAATCGAGATTATGGAGTTGGGTTCCTTGATTCTCGAACGAGAGGATTTAACGCGCGCGATCGAACCTGACACCTGCTTCTACATTCAAAATGAAGCTAGAGTCAGAGGTTTACAAATTAATTTGCAGAATGACCCGCCACCCGATTTGGCAGTTGAGTCTGACTATACTAATTCATCAGTTAATAAACAGTCTATTTATGCTGCTTTAGGGGTTCCTGAAATCTGGAGATATGAAAATAACTCTCTGTTGGTTTATAGGCTGGAAAATGGCAAATACGAACAGTGCGATCGCTCTGGGGCTTTTCCGTTTTTACCTATTTCTGAAGTTCCTGGTTTTATAGAGCAAAGTAAAACTATGGGACAGCGTTCGGCTGTACGGGCATTTCGGGAGCGAATTCGAGAAATTTTGGGCGATCGAAGTTAGCGATCGAACTTATTTTCTAATGCTTGATAAGTAACTCCACATCAAAATTTCTTAAACCCGCGCAGGCGGGTTTTGTTTGTATAGAAGCGATTTCAATCGCCGAGTTTTATCTGTAACTTTCCAGTCTTTCTCGAACTATTTGTTGATAAAAAGCCTCTAAGGCCGTTACACAAACTCGATCGTCAAACAGATTATCTTGTCGCTGACTCATGCGTTGTGCAATATCTCGCCGCCACTCGGAATCTAGACCCAATTTGACAGCAATTTGAATGTATTCCTCTTCGTTTTGGGCAATGGTGTCTGTTACTCCCAGCATTTTGAGAAAGCTATAAGCGTGAAGTCCTCGCATAAATTCTCCAGGACAAGTTACTATGGGTAAATTGCAGGCGATCGCCTCTAAAGATGTATTGCCCCCCGACCAAGTGAAAGTATCTAAGAAAACATTGGCAAGAAAGTTAATTGCTATGTAATCTTGTCGGGTTGGCAGAGTTAGGAACAGACAGTAATCTTCGCTGTTGAGGTTAACAGCAGCAAAAGCACGCTGTAGCCGTTCCCGCAGCAGTTCGCCGCGAGGAAAAATAAACTGAGCTTGCGGAATGTGACGGGCTATTTCTGCTAAAATAAAATCGTATTGCGGTAAGTATTTGAAAGGGGCTTGGCAGCATAAATAAATGACTGCATCTTCTCGCAGGTCAAAATACGATCGACTGTTGTTTAATTTCCCGACAATTGGTTTTGGGTAGGAAACTCCTATATTAGGCAACTTAATTAAGGTTTCTGAGTAGTGCGATCGCGCGCTTTCCGGTTCCATCAATTCGCTGGAAATAAAATAGTCAATGGTGGGCAAACCAGAGGTAACGGGATGTCCCCAAGCCGAACATTGGATGGGGGCGAGGCGCAAAGCTGCTGTTTGGATAGTTGGTGCGTCCATGCCTATTTCAGGGAAGACTAGAATGTGCAATTTGTCATCAATAATTTGTTGGCAGACGGCTTCTAAGTTGTGGGGGATGTGGCGGAATAGATGGCTGTATTGGCGAAATTGTTCTGTAATTAAATCGGGTTCATTACCCGTGTAGTAACAGTAAATTTCAAATTTGTTGGTGTCGGCGTAACGCAACCAACCAGTCAACCATAAAGTGCCACTGTAAGAGTGCAAGAAACTAGAAATGTAACCGACTCGGATTTTGCCATTTTCCAGCAGTGGAGGCATGGGTTGCGATCGCACCCACTGCGGATAGTTGGCTGCCATAATTTGATGGACTAAATTGCCATATTTTGATTGCGATTCTACAACATTGTGGGCTTGATATGCCAGGTAAAAATTAGTGAAACTCATCAAACCCCGGCAAGCGTTTATTTTTTCGTCTGGAGTTGTGAGAGATGTTTGCTGAATTAATTTTTCTAATTCTCGGACAAATCTCTCTCGGTAAAATGGAATTTCTGCTTGAGTATTGTAAATAATCGGTAAGGTTAAGTGTTTTAAAAGTTTAAAAACATATTCATTCGGGAGAAGGTCGGCGGCTATTTCTGCTTTTGAGATAGCTTGGTTTGTAAGTCCGTTCTGCTGGCAAATTTTGATGAGTTCAAAGTGCAGTTGTCCGGCTGTCGGGTAATGGCGAATTCCTGATTCAAGGAGGGCGATCGCTTCTTCTGTTTTCTTAAGGTTTCGCAAACACTGGCTGAAATTAAAATACAGTTCTACATCTCCTGTTTGGGATGCTAAAAATCTTTGATAGTATTTAATGGCTGCTTCATATTTTCCTTGAAGGTAGAGCGTGTTGCCAAAGTCGATCGCCCCTGATGCTGGGGATTCAAGGGAAAGATGGATCAATCGATCCTGTTCCAATACAGGAATTTTCTCTGCCCCGGAGTCGGCTAGTGCTTGTTGATTTTCTGCATTCAACCTAATTCGATATTGAATTTGTGGGAGAATATCTGACCATTGACTTTGAGTGAGGTTTTCCAATAAAATAATTTCTGGTTCGCCAGCAGGATCTAAATCTTCTGTCATGCAGAGATTCATGAGAATGCCGGACACAATTAAATGAGCGTCTAACTCAGAGGATTCGAGAATTTCGGTGCTATCTATTAAGAGGGCTAGAGAATCGCGTTCGGGATGAGTTACAATACTTTTAATAATTGCTTCTAACTCTAAATACAGCAATTCTTCTGGTTGGTTCCAATCGGGAAAAATCAGCAAATTTAAGGGTTTGAGATTTAAGGTGGTTAGATCCATGCGATCGTCTGTCCTGTATTGTTGGGTATTGTCGGGCTGGTGGTGTTGTGTTCGATCGGGAGCGATCGGGTTTGACTTGTCTTTGGGGGCGATCGTACTTACGATCCTACATGGGCTGTGGAGGCGATCGGCAGCCTGGGAGTGCGGCTGTGAGTATTGGGGGTGAAGGGGGAGGTGGGGGCGATAGCGGTTGAGGGGATGGATTAGGATGGGGGCACAGTATTTGAGGGTGAGGGTGAGGGCGATGGGGAATACTTTCAATATAAATCCGGTGTTGGTGTTCGTAGAATAGGTCTTTGGTTGTATAATTTGTTTTTGCGGGAGTGGGAAATATTGACCTTAGCTATTATGCCAAGTCTCTGCTGTTTTGGAGTGAGGGGTTTGTGGAAAGGTGCGATCGGCAGCAAGTACGGGTCAAGCGCGAGCGCGACTTTACCGCAGATAATATACCTTCTCATCTTAGAATGAAAGTATGTAACTGTGCTTTTTTTTAGTAGGGAGTTCAATTTATAATGAAAAACCAAGAATCTGAAATAATAGAAAAAATTCGCCAGCAATTTAACACTACTCCTTTCCCGCAAATTCCCCTTGAAAAATCTCCTAAATCTAACTACAATCTTCTTTATGTTCACAATATTGTAACACCTTACTATTTAAAAAATCAAATAGTTGTTGAAACAGAAGGAAAGGTTATTTTAGATGTAGGTTGCGGTACTGGGTACAAATCCTTGATTTTGGCAGAAGCCAATCCAGGCGCTAGAATAGTTGGGATTGACTTATCAGAAGAGTCAGTTAAGTTAGCCCGTCACCGTCTCGAATTTCATGGGTTTAATAAAGCAGAGTTTCACGTACTTTCAATTGAAGATTTACCTAAATTAGAATTAGAGTATGATTATATAAATGGTGACGAAGTTCTATACTTATTGCCCGATGTAAAAGCAGGCTTAAAAACGCTTAAATCAGTGCTAAAAGAGCGAGGAATAATTCGTGCTAATTTCCATAGCTCATTACAAAGATTTGCATATTTTAGGGTTCAGGAAGTTTTCAAAATGATGGGATTGATGGACGAAAATCCCAGAGAATTAGAAATGGAATTAGCAAGAGAAATTATGACTGCTTTGAAAGATGATGTTCTTCTAAAAACACAAACCTGGGATGGCGAGGCGGCAAAAACGGAAGAGTGGATGCTCATGAATTATTTATTTCAAGGAGATAAAGGATACACTATTCCTGAAATTTTTTCAGCACTCAAAGCTGCTGATTTACAGTTGATCAGTATGGTGAATTGGCGATACTGGGACTTGCTCGATCTTTTCAAAGAGCAAGACAATTTACCTGCTTTTTTAGCAATGAGCTTGCCAGAAATTTCTATAGAAGAGCGACTGCATTTATTTGAATTATTACATCCGGTCAACCGTTTAATAGACTTTTGGTGCGCTCATTGCGATCGAGCTGAGTCCTTTGTGCCTGTTGGTGAATGGACTTTATCTGACTGGGAGGAGGCGCGGGTACACCTGCATCCCCAGCTAAGAATTTCTCAGGCAAGGGAAGACTTGATCCAGTGCATCACCAGTCAAAAACCCTTCGATATTAGCCGTTATGTCACCTTGCCCGCTTTAGTACCTATTTTCCTAGAAAGTCATGTGGCTGCTTGCTTGCTACCGCTTTGGGAGAGTCCTTGTCCTGCTAAGTCCCTTGTAGAACGCTGGCTCAAGCTCAGACCCCTAAATCCCGTTACTATGGAACCTGTCAGCCAACAGGCAGCTTGGGAGGAAGTCAAAGAAGTCTTGAAACGACTGGAAGCTTTTCTTTACGTGCTTTTGGAGCGTTCTGCCCGCATTGGCTAAGTTTTTTTGGCGATAGGGTGATATGAAAACGAACGAAAGTGGGTAAGTTACATTCAGGAGTTAGAAATCAAGCATCCCGCCCCCTCTAGGAGAAACAACCAATGAAAACTGAATTAAAAGCCAAGTTCCTCCAACACCTCAATCAAAGAAGACAAGATAAAGGTTTTACGCTGATTGAACTGTTGGTCGTTATCATCATTATCGGTATTTTGTCGGCTATTGCTTTGCCTTCCTTCCTCAACCAAGCTAACAAAGCGAAGCAGTCAGAAGCCAAGCAGTATGTGGGTTCCATGAACCGCTCGCAACAAGCTAAATATGCGGAAAACGGCCTTTTTGTCACAGACGCTGTGGATTCGTTAGGTTTGGGCATCAAAACTCAAACTACTAACTATACATACAAGGTAAGCGGTAGTGGCACTACGGATGCTAGAAATGTAGCAGATGCCAACGTCACTGCTACTCTCAGATCCTATGGAGGAGCAAATGTTGTCTCAGGTACGGGTACGGATGCCAAAACCACAATAGGAGTCCTGTGCGAGTTTAACGGTACTGTAGGAGCTATGGACCCGACACAGCAGGGTCCAAATGCTAACTGTGGAACGAGCGGTACAGAAGTATCGAAGTAGGATAGAGTTGGAGCAAGAATGGTTTTTGCCAACTTAACCTGAAGGTTTTATAAGGGTGGGTAGTGCGTGTTTTTACTACCCACTTTTTGTGATTTTTGAAAAGATTACCCCTATGACTGCAAACCTATCTACTCAGCCTCTCCTTTGGCAGCAACAAGCCCATAAATATCTGATTGAAGGAGATTATATTCATGCTGCAAACCTTTACGAGCAGGCACTTGAACTGGACACAAATATCAAGTCCCACTACTGGTATTTGGGGTTGCTATTACTGTTGCAGGGACAAGAAGCAGAAGCTCAGACGACTTGGCTACTAGGCATGGCAGAGGGCTCTCCGGAACAAATTGAACTGTGGACAGTAGAACTGATTGAGATTCTGCAAACAGAGGCCCTACGGCGAGGGGATTTGGGCGATTATTCAATCGCTTGGGCAATCCGTCAGCATATCCGAGAAATCATCCCTACAGATATTAATAACCTGTTACATTCGATCGGTCTATCTGTCTTGCTTGAGACGTACACGGGAGAGGAATTAACTTCTCTAGGCGCGATCGATGTACTTCAGTCAGCTCCACCGACCGGGGTAGACTTCCAGCTATTAATGCAAGTATTGAAGAGTATTTTAGATTATGCTCCTACACTTCCTTCATCTTTGGAATTAGCGAGAGCTTGTGTAGCTCATGTCGAAGAGCGTAATGTTTTTATCGAAATTGTAGCTAGCGCCTCAGTTGAAATTGGTCATTCGTTACTAATGCCAAAACTGGCAGTGCAATTCGCGGAACTAGCTCGAAGTTTAGATGAGAAAAATCTGGTTATTTTACATATTATAACTACATTATATCAAAATTCAGGGGAATATGAGAAGGGAATAGAAATGGCTAAATTAGTCTATTTATTGTCCCCGAATTTACCAGAAAGAGTATTTTCAAACCACCAACTCATGAGAGGTTTGATGAGTGCAGGTGGATATTGGGAAGAGGTACTTACAGTTAGCGATAGCCACCGTTTTCTGCTGGATTCACTGGTGGCAGAACGATCTAGATCGTTCAACTCCTTAACAGTTCAAAATTTATTCCTTACCAGCTTTTTCTTACCTTACATTGAGGATAATCCTCGCTCTAATAGAAAAATTCAAAATCAAGTGTCTGATTTATGCCAAGCAAATGTGGAAATCTATGCTAGAGAGCAAGCAGAGAAATACCGACAGCGACAATTAGCGAGTAAAAGCTTGCACTCGGCTGCCAAGCCTTTAAAGATCGGCTACTTATCACATTGCCTGTGCAGGCATTCTGTGGGTTGGCTGGCACGGTGGCTGTTTCAGCATCACGACCGCGATCGCTTTAAAATTTATGCCTATTTTTTGTTACCTAGAAAAAGACAGGATTTTTTACAAGAATGGTATTTAGAGCAGGTTGATAACAATTACAGGATGGGCGTTTCCAGCCGTGAAATGGCGGAGCAAATCGATCGGGATGAAATTGATATCCTAGTCGATCTAGATAGTATTACCATAGATTTAACCTGTGAGATTCTATCGCTCAAACCGGCACCTATTCAAGTTACTTGGCTCGGTTGGGATGCGTCAGGGCTTCCTGCTGTTGACTATTTTATTGCAGACCCTTATGTTTTACCGGAGTCGGCCCAAGATTATTACAGTGAAAAAATTTGGCGTTTGCCTCAAACTTATATAGCTGTAGATGGTTTTGAGGTAGGAGTACCAACTCTGCGACGCGATGAGTTGGATATTCCTAACGATGCTGTTGTATATCTGAGCGCTCAGAAAAGCTACAAACGGCATCCAAACACAGCGCGGCTGCAGATAAAGATTCTTGCAGAAGTACCGAACAGCTACTTTTTAATCAAAGGTAGTGCAGATGAAGAAGCGATTAAAAACTTCTTTTTCCAGTTGGCTAAAGAGGAGGGTGTAGAATGCGATCGCCTGCGTTTTTTACCGGAGGTAGTGGCAGAATCCGTTCACCGAGCTAACTTAGCCATTGCAGATGTAGTCCTAGATACTTATCCTTACAATGGTGCTACAACTACCCTAGAAACTTTGTGGATGTGTATTCCCCTTGTGACGCGAGTAGGGCAGCAATTTGCGGCCCGCAACAGTTACACTATGATGGTAAATGCAGGCGTGACCGAGGGAATTGCTTGGACGGACGCGGAATATGTTGAATGGGGGATACGTTTGGGGAAAGATGCGGCGCTGCGAGAACAAATTGCCTGGAAATTGCGCCAGTCAAGACAGACTGCTCCTTTGTGGAATGGCAAGCAGTTTGCGCGGGAGATGGAGAAAGCTTACCAGGAGATGTGGCAGAGGTATTGCAGCAGTTGAGCGATTTTGACTCGCCGTTCGTTCGAGAAATACAAGGATAACCACCGCCGATAGACAGTTAGTAATTATTCTGTATAAAACTGTCTAGTGGATAGAAAGGGAGGTTGCCAGATTCTGCTAGGGCGATCGGGATTTTATTCTCATTTTCCAAGACAATTCTGGCGTGAAGGCGAGGCAAGAGTGCTTGCCACTGAATATCACTTAAATGTCCGATCGGTATAATTTCAGGTCCGTCAGAAACATCTAAATCCTCTGCCATTAGCAGATTCATGACGGCGCTAGATAAAGCCAGATCTGCATCTTCATCAGAAATGCCTGTAGTGTCTACCAGTAGAGCGATTTTATTTTTGTTTTGGTGAGTTGCCATTGCTCCGATCGCTCGTTCCAAATCTAAACTTAGAGATTCCTCTGGTTGAGACCAATCTGGGAAAATAATTAAGTTAATTTCCCTCAGTTCGATCGGGTCTGAAAGAGTCGTCGATTTCTCTGTTTCGAGATATTTCTCAACCGGAGAAGTCGTAAAGCCGAGGGTTTCAAGAAAACGCAAAGCTGTAGGAACAGGCCCGTAATTGTCGATCGCCCACTGGCGACCCGAACTTGAGATGCTTGCTAAAACTCCTGGATCGCCAGCAATACGATCTACGGTATCTTGAATGTTGTCTAGGTTAATTCCTATATAGTGTCGCCAGTTTTCTGGCATCACTGGGAGTTGAATTCCGTACTTCTGGAAGTCTACATGAAAAGTTACGCATCCTGCTGCCAAAGACTCCCAAAACCGCCAACTGTCCCACCATTCTACTAGGGATTCTCCTGTAGCGTAGCTGGGAGTTACGTAACCTCCAAAGCAAGCACAGGCAATAGATTCTTTCAGGCGTTTGTAGTAATTTGGGTAGTGACGCTTTCCCGTTTGCAACCATTGCAAGTAGTGGTAACTATCTGAGGGAGGATTATCGAAATCATCAACCCGATCGTCCACCGACATAATCTCCTGAATAAGAGGCCAAAACTGCTCTCGAATAATTTCTCTGAGAGGGTATTTGATGACTATTAAAGCGTTGTCAACTTTCAGCAAACCTTGAGCAACTTTCAAAAAGCACTTAGAATACGTCAAAGTTTGGTGGCTAACTCTGAAGTTGACTGTTATATGTTTTCTTCTTTCCTCAAATTTAGGTAAATTATTGGTTTCTCGCAGAATGCGATTAGAAATTCCAAACACCCAAGGTCTACAGTTTGCAGGATATTGAGATTGACTGTTGTAGTGAGTTCTCAATCTGAAGTCAAAATTATCTAATTCAGGGTTCCAAATCGTAGGACCATCCATATCGTCTAGATAGACGGTGATATACTTGCGCTCTGGATGAAAAAGATTTTCTGGAAAAGATGGGTGATAAAACCGCCATTTCGCATCCACTACAACAGCTGAACAATCATCAGGAGTCACCTTTATGTTATGATTGAATATATATTCCGATCTTTCCGGATGGATCTGCCAATAGTTGATATTTGAATACAAGGGAATTCCCAATTCTTTTAAACCTTCAGCTAAACATATAATTAAATGCGAAAAACTTTTTTCTATACCATAAAAAAACACGGGCTTATTTAAACATTCAAAAGTAAGTATAGAAGCAGTCATAGCACTTTTCATAGTTAACATCCAATTTTATCTATTCAATGCCTAAGTATAGCTAACGCCAAGGGTCTCAAGAAAACGCAAAGCTGTAGGAACAGGCCCGTAATTGTCAATCGCCCACTGGCGACCTGAACTTGAGATGCTGGCTAAAACTCCTGGATCGCCAGCAATCCTAGCAACAGTGTCTTGAATGTTTTCTAGGTCGATTCCTATATAGTGCCGCCAGTTTTCTGGCATCACTGGGAGTTGAATTCCGTACTTCTGGAAGTCTACATGAAAAGTCACGCATCCTGCTGCCAAAGACTCCCAAAAACGCCAACTGTCCCACCATTCTACTAGGGATTCTCCTGTAGCGTAGCTGGGAGTTATGTAACCCCCAAAGCAAGCACAGGCAACAGATTCTTTCAGGCGTTTGTAGTAATTTGGGTAGTGACGCTTTCCCGTTTGCAACCATTGTAGGTAGTGGTAACTATCCGAGGGAGGATTGTCGAAATATTCGATTGTACTATTTATTGGCATAATCTCGTGAATTAGAGGCAAAAAATGCTCGTTAATAATCTGCCTTAAAGGACGATCGAGGATCACTAATGCATTGTCAACTTCGATAAAACCTTGGTCAAGTTTCAACAACGAACTAAAGTATCTCAACCGCTGATGATTAACTCTGAAGTTAACGAGTAGGTGTCTTTTTCTTTCACTAAATGTGTAGGTACTGCTCGTTTCTCGTAGAATGCGGTTAGATAGCCCAAAAACCCACGGTCTACAGTTTAAAGGATATTCTGTTTTGCTGTTATAGTGACTTCTCAATCTAAAGTCAAAATTATTTAAATCTGGATTCCAAATGGTAAAACCATCCATATCGTCTAAATAAACCGTGATGTATTTGCGGTTTGGGTGAAAGAGATTCTCAGGATAAGAATCGGAATACCACGAAGTTTTGTCCAGTACAACAACACAGCAATCATCGGGCATGACGCTCTTGTCAGTGCAAAACAGGTATTTTTCCCGGTCGGGATGTATTTGCCAGTAGTTTATATTTGAATAAAACGGTATTCCTAATTCTTTTAAACCTTCCGCTAAACATATACTTAAATGGGAAAATATATTTGCTTTACAATAAAAAAAAAGTGGTCGATCCAGGCTATATTTGATAGGTAATGGGAAAGCAGACATATCATTGTTCATAAAAGCAGCTATATATTTTTTCTGGGTGTTCGTGTAAAGATGGCGTAAAGGTGAGGTTATGGACTTGAAAGGTGGGGGTAATCTCTGCTGCCAGACTTGCGATCTTATCTTTATTATCATTCTCCAAAACAATTCTAGCATGAAGGCGAGGCAAGAGCGCTTGCCACTGAATTTCATTCAAATGTCCGAGCGCTATAATGTCAGGTGCGTCGGAAACATCTAAATCTTCTTCCATCAAGAGATTCATGGCAATGCTAGATAAAGCTAAATTCGCCTCTTCGTCAGGAATGTTAGTGGTGTCCACAAGTAAAGTCATTTTACTTTTGTCTGGGTGAGTTGCGATCTCCCTAACCACTTTTACCAACTCTAAGCCCAAAAACTCTTCTAATTTAGACCAATCCGGGAAAATAATTAAATTAATATCTTTTAAATTCAAACGAAAGAGAGTAGCTTCAATCAAGGCAGAACTAACTGTTTTTGCCATGTTTGACCACGAAAAATTTTTCGCTTGTTCCAGCCCAGCAGCAATCAATGAGTTGCGAACTTTTGGTTTTTGCACGTCGCAAAGTGCATCTGCTAGCGCATCAATATCATCATCATTCACATATAGTGCTGCTTCTCCTGCAACTTCAGGAAGAGAGGAATTAGGGCAAGTAATGACTGGGCAGGCACAAGCGATCGCCTCTAACACAGGCATCCCAAAACCTTCATATTTCGATGGATAGATCAGTGCGACAGCACCAGAATAGGCTACTCTCAATTCCTCATCGCTTAGTTGCAGCATATGCACCGTACTCCCCGATGTACAAGATCTAAATTCAGGGTCTAATAATATGCCACTTCCCGTACAAACAATTTCAAATCCTTGTCTGCTGTAAATTTTAGCAAAAGCTTGGAAGAACAAATTTGCATTTTTATAGCCACTTCCTGCACCGACCAAAAGAAAGTAAGGCTTGGAGATACCGTACTTGGTTCTGAAATAATTAACTTCCTCTAGACTAGCAGGTGAGAAATTATTTGCAACTCCGCAATGAGCTACAGTTACTAAATTAGAAGGAATTTGCGGAAAGAATTTGACTAGATCGCAAGCTGTATTTTCGGAAATTGAAATATAGGCAGATGCGTGACGAATTCCCCGATGTTTTTCTTGCCACATAGGTTCATCAAAATTGGCACCTAAAACTTCTGGAATCATATCATACGCCATGAACACAGAGGGCGTTGAGAGGGGTGTTGTGTAGTAAGTAGAGATAAACAAATCTGCTCCCTCTTCATCACACACTTGCTGTAGCATTCCGCGGTCTTCATCCGTGCGGCCGTAGTCATAAAACGGGATGGTGCGATATTTGATGCCGGGAATTTTTGGGGCGGTACCCGCACGATCGAAAACCACAATACATTCAGCGAAATCGCTAACAGCCCATTCTTCTAATAACGATCGCCAAACACGCGCTATCCCGGTGTTGTATAGCTGAAAAAATAAACCATCAATGACAATTATCATGCTTTTTGTGTGATGTCTGGCAATATAATAATAAAACGAGAGCGATCATCCCAGAACAAAAGCTCCTGTTTCTAACTGAACAATTCGCTGCTTGCTAAAGTTCTCTAATTCACAGACCAGAATATTTTTCGATCCAAGCTTGGCACTGTTCTGTTTATTGGAGTCATCCAAGACGATTTCCCTGTGGATGCGCGGTATCAAAGCTGCCCATTGAACCTGACTGATGGTTTCTATTAGATGAAGTTCTGGTTCACCATCAACCTCTAAATTTTGTTCCATAAGAACGTTCATTGTTACACCAGCTAACACAAAGTTAGCATCTTCCTCAGAGATATTGCTGCGATATATTAGCAAAGTCATTCGGCTTCGATCGGGGTGAGCCAAAATCGCTCCTATGACTTTTTCCATATCCGAATACAGAGATTCTTCTGGTTTTTCCCAATCGGGAAAATAGATTAAGTTAATATCTTTTAGCTTTGAAAACAACAACAATAAACTATCTGCAATTAAGTCGGAAAAAATTGTGGCTCTTTCACAAACAGGTTGATTGTAAGTTAGGGCTGTAGGAGCCATATCTAGGTTTAAATCAAAGACTTCTGAAAGTTTATTGATCTCTATTAAAGCCACAGCATTTGCACAAGGATAAGGGTAGTTGTATTCGACATTCAAAAGCTTTTCTTTTTGTTCCTGTATCCAGATTTCCCTAGGATTGCTGCTTGGCAGTTCCATATCTAAAATTCTCATAAAAACAGTTGAAATAGCGGCGTGAGGAATTTGATATTTAGTTGTTAAACTTTCTAAGTATTGTCGATCGAACTGAATATACCATCCACCGTCAATTAACTTGCCAAAAGGTACTGTGATTAAAGCTTTACCTCCTACCGCTAACAACTCATATATTTTAGCGATCGCCTTTAACGGTGCTTCCAAGTCGCGAACTTTAATCTGTTCCCCATAAGCTCCTGAAGACGGTTCAATTCCTTGTCCTATGTGTTCGACAGTAGAAACTGAAACTATAACATCGTACTTTTCCTCAGAGGAAATGTCCATAAAATCTACATTGTCTACACCTATAGCAACTTCAAATTTATCAACTATACGTCTCGGTCTAATTCCAATATATTCGCTTAAGGAGTTTTCATAGTGAGAAAGGGTATTGCCAATTTCCAGGATTTTATCTTTTTTTTCTAAAGTTGCCAGAAAATCCAAAGTAATTGGAATTTCAATGGCTCGCTCGCCAGTATTATTATACCCGATGCGGTTGTACGGAAGATGTTTTCCTTTATAAATAAAAGTAGGTTTCCAGTTTCTTGCCAGAGTTGTTTTTAAGTCGGTGATTATAGGCTCGGTAGTATTAAGAATGTATCCTTCATCAATATTTATGTATTCTAGAAGTCTCGCAACTATCGGTAGCGATTCTAGCCCTTGTTTCCTAAGTTCGGGAATTTCACCCAGACTCTCAATGATATTATTGGCAAAGTTATAGTTTGCATTGCCACCATAATTTAATGTCAAATACTCTAGAATTTCCAGAGCATAATCTGGAAATTCCATTACGTCAGCCAGACAAGCGAGTTTAAGAAGTTTTTCAGGTGTTTTTGAGCTGGGACTTGCATCCGATCGCATCAAATCGCGAAAATAAAAAGCGTCTGACCAAATTAAAGGACCCGGATGGCTTTGTGATATGACTGGAACTTCGCGACGCCGATCTCGATACATATTCCCAAAGTCAAACAGTGTAAGACCTTGGCTTCTGAGATAAATATCTACATCGCTAAATAATGGTTGACCTGCATAAATTTCGGTAAACTCAACTTCCGTTACTAATCCTAATAAACTCTTATTTAAGATCCCATCAGCTCCATGTAAAACATTTAGCTCTGCTCCCTGAACGTCTAAATGGAGAAAATCTATTTCTTGGATATCTTCAGCTTTACAAAAATTTTCTAACGTGGTAGTGGATAAATTTACTGTAGACTTTAGCTCGATCAGTTCTGAATTTCCAGAGAATCGCTTGATATACTCTTCACTCGGGGGATATAACGAACTGCATCCGGGATATTTAGTTACATAAAGTGTGGCTTTTCCCTCTGTATTGCTGAGAGCTAAGGGAATATGTTTTTCCTTCCAGTTTACTTTTCTAGCTTCCAAGTCAGCATTAGCTCGATCGCAAGCTTCTAGATCTGCATCAAATCCATAAATAGTTAAGTTCGGAGCAAAAATATCCCAGTTTTGACTGGCATAATCATCCTGTTTTTCAATTTTGCGCGAACCAACAATAAATACTGTGATGTGAACTCTGTCTAATTTACCGCTTTTCTTTAAATTTGGGAGGAAAAACATAATAATTATTGGTATGTAAAAATGATTACTGTTCGATTTTATTTCGATTTACTCTTTACCGATCGCCCCTTACTTCCCCTTCGCCTTTCCCAACAACTGCTTATAATTCGATCGCCCAGGATGCAGCTTCACCAACTTCTCCAAAGGCTCGATCGCTCCTACCTTATCATTCATCTCCAACCGCACATTTGCCAACCCCTCCAAAGCCGTCTGATTCTCCGGTTCCCGCTGCAAAACCGTTTCGTATCCCCGTTCCTTTGCCACCAGCAAAGATTCCTGAGAAACTGCCACAGGCTCCTGTTTTTGTCGGTGCTCGCTGCTCAAACCGCTGCCGAACAGATTCACAATCCCAAAAATCGCAGAACCACCAAAGGACACGATCGATACTAACGCAAAAACCTGCTTAATTCGATCGCCCCTACGAACCCGACGATCGCTAGATTTTTTCTGTGTACTTTCCATTGCTAATCTTGGCCCTGCTGTTTTCCGGCACTCGCACTCGCACCTGTATCTAGAATGCCCAAGTTCGATCGAAAATCGATCGCCCCTCCCTAAAAAATTCGATCGCCCCTTAACCTTAGCGCAAGCGCGATCGCCCTTTCCAACTCCAAAGTCGCATCCGCGATCGAACTCATTGCGCACCGACGCGAGCAAATCGCAATCCAACTCAGGTACTAATTTGCTGCGGTTTGGGCGATTGCAACCATCAACTGCCAAATACCAACTGCTTATTTTACTTGATTCTTTAGCCATTATGTGGCAGTTTTCGATTCTATCTTAACAGTTCCAGATTGAGTTGTCAGGCATGCTTCGTAAGCTTTTTCATCTCCCTCAAACGAGTCTAAAGATGTTGGTAATCGATGAGCTTTTTTTGTCCAATTCTCGTCTAATGTTAGTGGTTTGTAGGCACAATAGCAAATGTAGATTGAATCAAATCCTCCTCCACAGGTTGAAGGAATATCGGAAATGAATTCATCCACTCGCACAACTTCCCAACCGCTATCTCGAAAATATTCTCTATTTTCTGGCATAGTTTCAGTTAGCCTGTATCCAGGCCCAGGTGCTGGTTTATTACTAGAACAATAATACTCGGCGATCGTATCAATTAAAGAGGGAACTGAACCAGCATTAGCAACTCGGTAAAAAGACTCACCGATTTTTGTATCTGTTTCTTGCCGATACTTGGCAATTTCCCCCTTGTCTGCTTTGAACAAGATAAGTTTACGCATCTTCATTTTCCTCCGTGAAATAATCGCCTTGCGTTAAATCCATGTACGAAAGTGGAAATTCGCAGTAGCCATCAAACACGCAATCGACAGGTAGAGTCTTCATGCCTGTTAGTTCCGCTTGCTTCAAGTCCCAACCGTACTTATCAGCCATTTTTTGACCGAAAAACGAGCCGCAAGCCCCTGTTTTCAAACACGGGGATAAGGCGGTTAGCGACTGAAGTCGCCTGTAAATATTTTGACAATTATTTAGTATTCCATGTTATCATAGTATTTGATACCGTCTAGCTTAGTATCAAAATGTTTGTCTACGAATATAAGGTTAACCCCAAACCCATACAAGTATCTGCCATTAACGAGGCAATTCGGACGGCTCAGTTTGTCCGTAATAAAGTCCTACGCTTCTGGATGGATAATCGTGGTGTGGGTAAGACCGAGATGTTCAGATACAATACTTTGCTGCGAAAAGAGTTTAAGTTCGTAGATGAGCTTAATTCTCATGCCTGTCAAACTGCTGTCGAGCGAGTTCTTAGAGCAGTAAATCGCTTTTACGATAACTGTAAGAAGCAGATTAAGGGCAAAAAGGGGTATCCAAAGTTCAAAAAGAACACTCGTTCGGTTGAATATAAAGTATCGGGCTGGAAGCTATCAGAAAACAGAAAGCATATCACTTTTACAGATCGGAAAGGGATTGGCACTCTCAAGCTGATAGGTTCTAGAGACTTAAACTTTTATCAACTAGACCAAATTAAGCGAGTTAGGATTTTACGTCGTGCTGATGGCTACTACGTGCAGTTCTCGGTACAGTTAGAGCCTAGAGATACGGTTGAGCCTCTAGTTCCAAGTCAAAGGGCTGTAGGAATTGATGTGGGAATCAAATATTTTCTAGCCGATTCGGCTGGAAATACAGTTTCCAATCCTCAGTTTTATCGACAGGGAGAAAAGAGTTTAAATCGACTCAATCGCTTAAAGTCCAAGAAATTCCGTCAAGGAAAACCTCAGTCCCATAATTATCTCAAAGCAAGAATTCGATATGCCCGCAAGCATTTAAAAGTAAGTAGGCAGCGAGAAGAGTTTGTCAAGAGTGTGGCACTCCGCTATATCCAATCTACAGATTTGGTCGCCTATGAAGATTTGAATGTTAAGGGCATGGTTAAAAATCGACATCTAGCTAAGAGTATAAGTGATGCAGGATGGTCTACTTTTCGGCGTTGGCTAGAATATTTTGGCTATAAATACGGCAAAGTAACTGTTGCAGTTGCGCCACATAATACCAGTCAAAACTGTTCTAATTGCGGACAAAAAGTCCAAAAGTCTCTATCTACCAGAACCCATATTTGTCATTATTGCGGGTTTGTTTGCGACCGAGATGTTAACGCTGGAATCAACATTTTGCAGAAGGGATTAAGTACCGTAGGGCATACGGAATCTTATAAGCTTGGGGAGTTCAATCCCCTGGTTTCGTTGGAGCAATCCTGCGAGATTAAGGTTGGACTGTGAGCCAAGAATCCCCCGCATTCTATGCGTGGGGAGTGTCAAAAGCCTCATCACTTACAGCGCCGTGTCGTGTTTCATCCTTTTGGGCATCGTATCTCGGTTTTGGCATAATTAATAACAAGCGATCGCTACCCTAGTGTAAGCGATCGAGATACACCCCAGAAACCGGGTTTCTCTGTACCGAATGCGATCGCCCCTCCCCAAAAAATTCGATCGCCCCTTAACTTTAACTTTGCCCGATCGCCCGTTCAAACTCCACAGCCGCATCACCGATCGAATTCATCAAAACGCAGCGCGTTAGCAACTCGAAATCCAAATCGGGTACTAACTCGCTGCGGTTGATGCGATCGTAACCCCCAGCACCCAACTTGTACAAAGTAAACAGCCCATCTTCCCAAAACCACACCTCCCGCACTCCTAATGCCCGATAGCGAATTAACTTGCTTTTGCCACCAGAAGTAAACACGATTTCTACCGATATATCGGGAATAGACTTCAACTGTTCCAGGCAATAAGATTCATCAGCTTGCGCAGATACTTCTTCTCGTTCTTGAGTCATCGATCCTGTAGGAAAAAACTTAATTCCTTTCCTAATAAAGAAAGTTGTAATTAAATACCCGATAATAGATTTAAAAATTTCGTGTTCTGGGCTGGTTGACACAAGTTCTAAAGTTCCTTTATAGTAAAACAACCTGATACCGGGAGAGTCAGAAAACCCTGCTTGGATTGACTTAAATTGTTGCCAGCTAGTCCCGGAGCAAACTAAGCGCTGGTCTGTTAGTAATTCTTGCGTCTGCGTCACGGCGATCGATCCTCCTTTATCAGTTAGCAAGCGATAAATCTATTCTGACAGATTTCTAGCAAATTCCGAACCAAAGCGATCGCCCCTCCCATTAAAAATTTTCCTTAAATCTCACACACATCAACTGGTATTTGTCAAGCGCATTCAACCAATTGCCAGATGCAGAAGTGGGGCGATCGGGCAACAATGATACTATAATTCTCCAAAGACGCGCCCGGACGCAGTAAGGCAAATACCGTGTCCGGGCGACTTCTCCAATGTTGTCAACCCAACACAAGGAGCAATACAATTATGCCAAACAATCCAAAGTGGTTGCGTTACGATCCAGATGAAGATAAGTCTCGACACGCAGCAGCCGACGAAGCTTGTTGCTATGAGATGCAAAGAAAGTACGGTTGGAAACTACTTGAAATTGAGGAAATTAATACCAACGGTCTAGAAGTCGATTGTGTTTTCCGAGGCAAAACAGAGTTTCCCAAATCATTCTACGACTCAGAAAGAGAGGACGACGATGCATAAATACATTATTTTCAGAGCCGAACCGAGAACTCCTGGGTGGAAAGATAGAAAATTCCAGCACACTCAATCATTAACTCGCATTCTAGCAGAACATTTTGACTCTTCTAACGACCCAATTCCTGAAGTTGGCTATCGTCCTCCAGAGTTTGTTCGCGTAGAATCAGAACACGATCCGACTCGGCACGGTTACAGCACTCATTATCGCACTAGCGATTGGGAAGTGGCGCGGGTTGAAACTTATACTCCCGATATTCCAATGGGTGAATTTGATATGGTAGTCGTCTGCTACTGTCAATATTCGCCGATCGATGCTCCTCTAAAACCCATGCCAGAACGTCAAGTTTCTCTCGATTCATTTAGAGGCGATAAGGAAGCTTACCAACGTTGGTTGGAGTTTGAAAAGACAGGCAAAGAATACACGGAAGTGTCAATATAAACCTCGCTTTTATCCGAGTCTAGATCCCCAGAAACTACACCCCAGAAACCCGGTTTCTTTAAGAAACCGGGTTTCTCATACCTCACAGAACTCTCCCGTATACCCCAGAAACCAGGTTTCTTTAAGAAACCTGGTTTCTAATACCTCACATACCTAACTCTCCGGATCTAACTCCAATGTTCCCGGCAATAAGACTCACCTGCTAGATTAGTAGTTAGTAGCCTGATGCTATGTCAACTCTCCAAACTGCGATCGATAACGCTCTAACAAAGCTTCGCTCCTTATTCATTAATAATTCCTGCGTCAAATACCTGTTGCACCGTCAAGTTCAACTCAGGCAAAGCAGCGGATTCAATTTTATTGTTTCCCCGGAACTGCGTCAACTCGTACTCCCCATCAACCAATTGATAAACTGAAATCGTAGGTTGCTTGGGATTGCCGATGTAGCGCCTGCCACCCAATCCCAAATAATCGACAATCCAATATTCAAAAATACCCATTTCTTCATAATCTCGCAGCTTAGTAAGATAATCAGTTTGCCAGTTGGTGCTGACAACTTCGACTGCCAAACGCACCGACGAACCCATTGTAATAATCGATTCTGCTGCCCATCTCGGTTCATTTATCAATTGCTGTCGATCGAGAACTATGACATCCGGTTCGTATCCTGATTCAGCGCGATCTGGTTTAAGGACGCATTCTTTGGGAAGGAAATAGGGCAATCGGGCATTGCGACATATAACGCCGACTTCTATGTTAAGAAATCCAGAAACTTCTGAATGTTTGCCAGTTCCTTTGGGCATTTCAACAATTACTCCATCGTGCAGTTCGTAGCGGTATTCTGAATTCTCAGGATACCAGGCAATGAATTCGTCAAATGTTACTAATTTTGTTAATGCCTGAACCATGCCGATCGCTCCTTTATTCTAATAATATTTAATTTTACTTGACTTTAACTATTTTTGTAGGGGCCCAGCGTTGAACCCAGGGGGTGCCCCCGTGTCCGCCCCGGCCCTTTGCCCGCCCTATACTATAGGTAGCAAACATTTAACCTTGCTTCAAAGCCTGAATAAACTCCGTAACAGCATCGTATTGGTCGAAGTAAGTCACGTACTTAACTAACAAAGCAATGTCTAACTCCGGTAACAATTCGCTGCGATCGACTTTTTCGTACTCCTCCCTTAAATAATAAATGCTCAATACTCCATCTTCCCAAAACCAAACTTCAGGCACGCCCAATCGCTTGTAAAGTTGCAGTTTATCGATCCCGCCGCTGGTAAATATAACTTCGATCGCCAAATCAGGAATTGCCTTTTTCGCCTGCAAATTATACGACTCATCAGGCTCCTTTCTTGCACCTAGTTCTTCACTTCCCAAAGTCGGCCCGCCCCTTCTATAAGATCGGATACCCTTCTCTCTCAGGTATGCTTCTAACAAAATACCAATGGTACTCTTTGTATCTTCATGTTCGGGACTAACTGTCATAATTTCTAAAATCCCATCTAAGTAAGCAAATTTGATACCGCCTAACGACTCAAAAGCGTCTTCTAGCGATTCAAATTGCGACCAACTCACTCCTTTCAGAGTCAGACAGCTATCGGTAATTGAGTTTTTGACTGCTGTTTGGATCATATTTTCTCCCGAGCTATTTTTTAGTTTAATCTTTTGACATCCCAACTGCTTTCTCAATTTTACTAAATTTTACAGGACTTACGCAATTCTGCAAACATTTAATGTTGCTTCAAAGCCTGAATAAACTCCGTAACAGCATCATATTGGTCGAAGTAAGCCAGGTACTTAACTACCAAAGCAATGTCTAACTTCGGCAACAATTTGTTGCGATCGACTTTTTCGTACTCCTCTCTTAAATAATAAATGCTCAATACTCCATCTTCCCAAAACCAAACTTCTGGCACGCCCAATCGCTTGTAAAGTTGCAATTTATCGATGCCGCCGCTGGTAAATATAACTTCAATCGCCAAATCTGAAATTGTCTTCTTAGTCTGTAAATTATACGAAGCGTCCGGCTCCTTTCTTGCTCCCAATGCTTCCTTCATGTAAATTGTAGGTATATTATAAACCTTTTTGCCTTTTACCAATTATTTGGCGATCGAAGCTTGCAGCCAGTTGCTAGATCGTGGAAAATTTGCATCCAATCTCCAATCGCCACCCCTCAATCTAAAATCGCTCGATCGCTCCTTGATTCTAGTTATGTTTAATTCGATCTGGCAGTTTTTCCGCACCTTCAAATTTCATCTGGATTGATACCCTGATTTCTTAAATAAGCTGCAAGTCGATCGGCCCTTTGTTGTTCTTGTTCTGCCCTTTGTTGTTCTTGTTCTGCCCTTTGTTGTTCTTGTTGCACCTTTTCGACACCCCACAGCAATAAATTGCCGTTCTCATCCCACCAGCGCAACCAATAACCCCTTCTCTGAGATTTTTCGCCTTCCCACACCCCTAAAAATAATCCCATTGATTCTATCCAAAATCGATTATTTGCATCCGCATCTTGCAGTTCGTACTGTCCCGAAACCAAGCGATATAGTTCCAATTCTCCCGATTTTGGAGCGAAAATTACATACACGGGTACTTGCAAAATTCGTTCGTAAAACCGCCACTTTCCGTAAGGATATGTTGGTTTTGTTGAATATTCGCTGCCGTCAGTATCCGATAAAAATTCCATCACTACCGCAGGTAATTCTCCTTCTGCATTGGGAGTGTAACTACGCCGAACTTCTCCCTGTTCTGGTGGCAATACTGATGGAACGTAAACCCAATCAGGTGCTTTTACTATTGTTTTGTCGTTGACTTTAGCGCAGAGTCCAAAATTGGAAGCTATCAGCATTGAGGCTAGGATAAATCCTGCCAATTCCAAAGATTCTCGCAAGGCTGCTGCTAACAAAGGTTGGTCGATGTTTTCCACTGGATCGTCGGGTAATGTAAAGTCTGCTGGCAATTTTTCCCAAATTATAGTGTACTTGGTTTGGGTTGCGGGCGGTTTTGATAATGTTTGCGTCATAGGTTTTTCTTTTTTTGAGATTGTCGGGTGCGCACTGCGCACCTTACTAACTAAAGGCTTGCTGTTATTCAATGATACAACAATCTAAGGATTATTTGTTGTCTCGGATGGTTGTGCTACTCGGGCTGTTTGTGATGGTAAAACAGGCAATTTTTGCTGCTTGTGCAAGTTCGGATATCCAGGTAAGAGCGCTCGTTCTCTACTAACATTTGCACTTGCCTTTACTCCTTCGGAAAGCGGCGCTAATGTCCTCGCAACTCCCACTTGCTGCCGCAGTTGTTCGGTGGAACCTAACAAATTTCCCAATCCGTTCATTAATTTGCGAATGTTGTTGCGAAAGGCCGGATCTCCTGTCAGTTCGTCTACGTCAGAAGTAATTTTCTGCACGTTCTGAAATGTTGCCCGCGCTGATTCTAAAGTTTGCTGCAATAATAACAAGTTTGCGGGATTGTTGACAGTGCCAGTTAAGTCTCGCAAGTTGGCAGCAGCTTGAGCGGCATTGGCGGATAAAACTTCTAAATTGTTTAGCAATTGTCCTTGGTTAATGCGGTTAATTGTCGGGCTCAAGCTGCTGACTGCTAACCGCAATTCTTGACTGCTTTGATTTATATTATTCAAAGTTGAGACTATACTAGAACGGTTGGTAGCTACTAAAGAGTTGAGTTGGTCTGCTGTTAAAGTAACTCGATCGGCCGCTCTAGTTACTGAATTGGCAGATGCGATCGCAGCTTCAGTTACTGCTTTTGTGGAATTGTCTGCTGTTGCTGCTACTTTCCTAATATCATTGGAAACTGCGGATAATTCTCCTTTTGCCGATTCGTTTAAACTGCCGATTTCCCCCCTAATCGATTGAGTTAAAACTCCAACTTCTCCTTTTAATGATTGATTTAAAGTTGCCAATTCCCCCTTTAACGATTGATTTAAATTGCTAAATTCTCCTTTGACTGATTTATTTAAATCTTGGATTTCGGCTTTTGCTGTTTGTGTTAAACTAGATAAATCTTGCGTGAGTTTTGCAGCACCTTTAGCGGTGTTAGCAGTATTTTCTGCAATGGATTTAATGTTGCCGAATAGTGCGGGGTCGGTGTATAAATTAGCGAGGCGGACGGTCGATCGAATCAATTCATCGAGACTGACTCCTGCTTGACCTTTCAAACGTGAATTGTTGCAAATAATTTCATTCGGACAGTTGGCATCAAAGGGATTGGCGGCAAGCAAAGATTCGGGCAAAAGTGAATTGGGTGTAATATCGATCGAAGCTTCTCCAATCAAACCGGATTTATTAGCTTCGATCGCCACATCGCGGGGCATGACTAAATTAGCCGGGGAAATTTCCAGCATCACATCTACCCCATTCGGGCCGGGTTTGAGAGCAGTTATTTTACCAACTGCAACCCCGCGATACCTGACGGGCGTACCTATTTGCATCCCTTGGGCGCTGGCAAATTCTACCAGAAATTTGTAGCTGCGGTTGCCAATTTGGACTCCCCGCAGCCAGAGAACTAAGCCTCCAAATAAACCGATGCCGATTAAAATTAAAAACCCGACAGAACCTTCTCTTACAGTTCGCGATCGCATATTTTATCCTCAGTCAATAGTCATTAGTCAGCAGTCACTAATCATTAGTCAGCAGTCAGCAGTTATCAGTTATCAATCATTAGTCATTATTCAGCAATCATTAGTCATTAGTCAGCAGTCATTAGTTATCCCCTATCTTGCATTTCAAATAGTATGAGCTATTGGTCGCGATTTTTGGGAGGTGAGCCGATCGATGATAGATAGGAGTTTAATTGAGGTGCTAAGTCATTAATAATGGCCGTGAGTTCATTGACTTGTTGAACAGTTAAAAGGTTTCTAGTATAAGCTCGTCTCAACCAGTGCTGGGTTTCGTTCAAAGACGCTCGCGCTATCTTGACAAAACGTCGATTGTCCTGATAGCTCCCCCGTCCGAGTCCTTCTGCTATGTTAGCACCGACGCTATCGGCCGATCGGACAATTTGTTTGCCGATCGTATCTTTGGCAAAAGGCCCCCAACTGTTAACTATGTTCCAGATGTCATCTGCTAATCTTTCCGACAATTTATAAACCCGCAATTTTTGAAAACTCTTACTAGCCATGTTCCCTCCGATATTAATAACTAACTACTGACGAACAACTAATAACTGATGACCGATGACTAATGACTGATAATTCTTTCGCTCGCGAGGACGATCGCACTGATGACTGATGACTAATGACCAACAACTAACAACTAACAACTAACAACTAATGACTAATAACTACTGACTAATGACTAAAAACTATCCAATTACTTGAATCGGTCCCTCAACACTGCCACTAAAAAATTGTCGGACTAACGAATTATCTGTCGATTCAATATCGCTGACAGTTCCCTCCCACTGCACCTTACCTCGATAGAGAAACACGATGCGATCGGCCGTGCGGCGGATCGTACTGTCTTGGTGAGTCACGATCGCGTAAGTGCTGCAAACACCTTGGGCCGCCTGCAAATCGCGAATTAAATCCTCAATTACCGTCGATGCGATCGGATCTAAACCGGCCGTCGGTTCGTCATAGAGCAAAACCTCCGGATTGTCCCTGGCATTATCGGGATTTGCCATTATTGCCCTAGCAAAACTGACCCGCTTCCGCATTCCTCCAGACAACTGGGCCGGATAGCGGTCGCCAATTCCCGGCAAACCTACCATCTGTAACTTTTCCTCTACCAATTCGCGAATCCGGCGGCGCGGCAGCTTAGAATGCTGGTAAAGTAAAAAACCCACGTTTTCTTCTACCGTCAGCGAATCAAATAAAGCCGCTTGCTGAAATACCATCCCAATTCCGATCGGATCTGTTACGTCGTCCACCCATCCGGCCCTGCGCTGTCCCTGAACGAAAACTTCACCGGCATCGGGAGCCAGCAAACCTGCAATTACCCGCAAAATCGTAGATTTCCCCGTCCCGGAAGGGCCGATAATTGCCAGGGCCTCTCCCCGATAAATCCTCAGATCTACTCGATCGAGGATCGGATTCTGGCCGAAGGACTTACTTATGCCCTTAAGTTCGATGAGCGGCTCAGCCATAAAGTGTTGTCAAAATTTTGTCTGCCCCAAGCCATTAGTTTATCCAATGAGTGATGACTGATGACCGATCGCCGATTGCCGATCGCTCGTGACTTATCGCAACCTTCTCGGTTCCACTCCCGCGCGATAGATTGCTCAAAGCATTGCAGGAATTGCATTTTCCTTCTTCCTTCTTCCTTGTTCCTTCTTCCTTCGGCCATAAATTGACTGTGAGAATCAAAACTCTCTTGTATTCTAAATTTCAGACCGACCTGTTCCGATACCTTTAAGACTAATTAACCATGTCAATTAGTTCACTACCTAAAGCCCTCCGTGTCTTGGCTAAGGCCAAGCAGGTTTTTGTCCAATCGAGAAGTCCTTACCCTCCGTCTTTGCGCAACGGACGAGTCCATCAGTGGTTCAAGTGGTTGGCCCCCGGACTGTTGGTGAAGCGCTGGCTGCTGATCAGCGCTAGCGGGGTGATGCTGGCTAGTTTGGGTTTGGCGATTTGGACGGGAATGACTCCGATTTTTTTCCTGATGCAATCCCTGCGCAATTTTTTGAGTTGGCTGGCGGCTGTGGTTCCCAATTACATATCGGGACCAATAGTCATCGCCACCGGGTTTTTGTTGATTCTCTGGGGTCAAACTCGCAGTTTGAACTCGATTACTAGCGTGCTGATGCCCGAAGGCAATGAGGAATTGATCGATCGACTCCTGAATCACCGCCGCTTGAATCGCGGACCGAAAATTGCCACCGTTGGGGGCGGTACGGGCCTGTCGCATTTGATTCGGGGACTCAAGGAGTACAGCGCTAATATTACGGCGATCGTCACTGTAGCCGACGATGGTGGCTCTTCGGGGCGGTTGCGGCGGGAAATTGGGGTGCTGCCGCCGGGAGATATTCGCAATTGTTTGGCAGCTTTGGCTGATGAGGAAAAGTTATTAACTGAGTTATTTCAATATCGTTTTCGGGCGGGAGATGGTTTGGTAGGACACAGTTTTGGGAATTTGTTTTTGACGGCAATGACCGATATTGCTGGAGATTTGGAACAGGCGATCGCAGCTAGTTCTAAGGTTTTAGCAGTTAGGGGCGATGTGCTGCCGGCTACTCTTTCTGATGTTTATTTGTGGGCGGAATTAGCAGACGGGCGGCGTATTGAAGGGGAATCTAATATTACGAAAGCTCGGGGCAAGATTGTGAAAATTGGCTGCACTCCTGCGAATCCTCCGGCCTTGCCGCGGGCAGTGGAAGCTATTTTAGAAGCGGATTATATTGTGATCGGGCCGGGGAGTCTTTATACGAGTGTAATTCCGAATTTGTTGGTGCCGGAAATTGCCGAGGCGATAGCTAACTCTCAAGCACCGCGAATTTATGTTTGCAATATTATGACTCAGCCGGGAGAAACTGACGGATATAGTGTTGCCGACCACATTCGAGCGATCGATCGCGCTTGCGGTCGCCCGCTGTTTGATGCTGTGGTGGTGCAGGGAAAAGTTCCTTCAGCAAAAGCTTTAATCCGCTATTCTCAGGAGAATTCTTATCCCGTAGAGCTCGATCGCGAAGCGGTAACAAATTTGGGGCGGCGTGTCGTCATCGCGAATGTCATGGATGAAGATGCAAATACTGGTTTAATTCGCCACAATTCTCAGAGGTTGGCTGGGATGTTGCTGCGCTGGTACAGTCGCGCGCAAAACATTTAAACAATTGAGAGTTGACAGTTGACAGTTGACAGTTGACGGTCGATCGATTGACAGCATGCAGGTTGACAGTTGATAGTTGACCATCTTGTCTACCTTATCTAATGGCTAATGATATCGTGTCCGGTCGATTGACCGCAATAAGTAAGGTTCGTATTCAGGACGGAAGTCCGCTCCGATGTTGCCGACTTCCGTCCTTACTACAAGCCTTTTTATTACTGGTAATCGACCGGACTTGATATGACTGATGACTGATGACTAACAACTAATGACTGAAATGAAAACTTTGCTTCCTGATGCTGAGGCTACTCGCGAGTTTGGTATTGCGTTGGGTCGATCGCTCCCTGCTGGTACTGTAATTTTGTTAGAAGGTGATTTGGGTGTCGGCAAGACTACTTTAGTTCAAGGTATTGCTGAAGGTTTGGGGATTGCAGATTCTGTGGAAAGTCCTACTTTCACGCTGATTAACGAGTATTTAACCGGGCGAATTCCGCTTTACCACTTAGATTTGTACCGCTTGGAACCGGAGGAAGTCGAGCCTTTGCATTTAGAAAGTTATTGGGAGGGTTTGGAAATGGATTTGGGAATTGTGGCGATCGAATGGGCCGAAAGGTTGCCGTACCAACCGGAGAGTTATTTGCTGATTTGTTTGAGTTATTGCGATGGCGGGCGGCAAGTTGAAGTGAGGAAGATAGGGTCGATCGACTGCGAGATATTAGGTTATTCATAAGTTTGTAGTGAGGACAAATAGTGATATAGTATGCTCCTGGCTGGGCATAATTGTAACCTTTTAGGCGAATCGATTATTTGTGTATTGGGATTTTGCGTTGTGACTGGGCGAAGCATTCGGGTCTAATATTTTGCGTAGGTTTCATAGTTTGTCGCCCGAATGCTTCTCCCCCTACGGGATTGATGGTATTTTGGGATTTTTGGCGATCGATATTATTTGTGGGAATTTACGGATCGGCATCGAACCTCAATGCTTCTCCCCTGACATTTGTATCTAATTTTCCCTTCTCAAACACGACTTTTCCTCCCACGATCGTCACCACTGGCCACCCCGTTAAATTCCAACCTTCAAAGGGACTCCAGCCGCATTTGGTCAGCATTTCTTCCCGCACAACCGGACGGTAATTATCCAAATCTACCAATACTAAATCGGCGTCAAAACCCGGTGCAATTTGCCCTTTGTTCGGAATTTTATACGCTTTAGCAACTGCCGCCGACATCCAATTAGCAACTTGTGCGACGGTACATTTTCCCTGCATTGCTTGCGTGAGCATTAAAGGCAAAGAAGTTTCAACTCCGGGCATTCCTGAAGGCGTGTTCGGGTAAGTTTGAGCTTTTTCTGCTAGTGTGTGCGGCGCGTGGTCGGTGGCGATAAAATCAATTACGCCGTCTAATAAAGCTTGCCAAAGTATTTCGTTATCTCGGGCCGATCGCAATGGTGGATTCATCTGTGCTAAACTGCCAATCTTGGCATAGGCATCTGTATTTAATAACAAATGCTGCGGCGTTACTTCTGCCGTTACCCAACTGGGTTTTTCTTGGCGCAAAAATTCAGCTTCTTCGCCTGTCGATAGGTGCAGTACGTGCAGCCGGCGCTGGTATTGTTTGGAGAGTTTTAATGCTAGCTTAGTAGCTGATAAAGCTGCCTCGTTGTCTTGAATTTGCGAGTGAACTGCAACATCAGTAATTCCGGCAAATTCTTGACGCCTCTGGTTGATTCTAGCTTGGTCTTCGGCATGGACTGCAATCAGTCGATCGCCCTTGGCAAAAATTGGCTCTAAAATTTCTTCCGTATCTACCAACAGCGCCCCGTGCATCGAACCCATAAATGCTTTAATGCCGCAAGTCGGATTCGCATTCAACAAATCTGGTAAATTCTCAGGAGTCGCACCAATAAAAAAGCCGTAATTCACCAAACATTTCTCGGCGGCGCGGCGCAGTTTATCATCTAAAGCAGCTTGAGTTGTGGTTAAAGGTCGCGTATTTGGCATTTCTAAAAATGAAGTCACGCCACCTTTAGCACAGGCACAGCTAGCTGTAAATAAATCTTCCTTGTGTTCCAAACCCGGCTCGCGAAAGTGTACCTGCGGGTCAATTACTCCCGGTAACAAAGTTAAACCGATCGCGTCTATTTCTCGATCGGCAGCTTCAGCAATCTGGGGCGCTACTCTGGCAATGGAGCGATCGCAGATTAGCACGTCCCCTACCAAAAACTCGCCGTCGGGTAACAGAATGCGAGCGCGGCGGATTAACAAAGTTGAGGTTTCTGACATAAGTTATAATTAACAGGGTAAACAGTTTGCCAACCTGGAAAAATTTTATCCTGAAAATAGTTGCGATCGTATATAAGAAATATAACTAGCTAGAAAACAATTCCCCAGCAAAAATAAACATTCGATTTTCGATTGAGGGATTGAAGATTTGCGCTCGGGGGATTGGGGGATGAGGAGAGTGTAGGGGCGGTATCAAGAGAGCCCGCCCTAGGGATGGGGAGAATTTTTCCTTCTTCCTTCTTCCTTCTTCCTTCAACTGTCAACTGTTTAAAGATTTCTGCCAAAAACTCCGAATTAAGTTTATAATTTTTATCCAGTCCAGTGACTCAACATTCTATGACTCGCCCAGAAAAGTCAAGCGACGCAAAACCCCCGCAGGACAACGAAAACCCTTGGATAGAAGGCATCAAGACGATATCCTTAGCAGCAGTCTTGGCTTTTGGCATTCGCACCCTGGTTGCTGAAGCTCGCTATATTCCTACAGGTTCGATGCTGCCCACCCTGCAAATTAACGATCGCTTAATTGTAGATAAGGTAAGCTATCGATTTAGCAATCCCCAGCGAGGAGATATTGTAGTCTTTATGCCCCCCGATGCGGCCAGCTTGTGCACGGGACAGCCACCGCCGATCAAAGATGCTTACATCAAACGAACCATCGGAATTCCGGGGGATACTGTCGAAGTTCGAGAAGGCAAAGTTTATATCAACAAACAGCCGCTACAGGAAAAATATATTGAAGAAATTCCGCAGTATCCTTACGGGCCTGTAGTTGTACCTCCTAATTCTTACTTGGTATTCGGTGACAACCGCAATGCAAGCTGCGACAGCCATTATTGGGGTTTTGTGCCGAGGCAAAATATTATTGGCAGGGCAATTGTCCGTTTTTGGCCGCTCAACCGCATGGGTTCGATCGACCCTACGCCCCTGTATCCACCTAAAAATTAGCAGATTTTACAGTGGAGAGTCCCGCGAGCAAGTGAAATTAGAGCGCAAGCAAAAAGGAATGGGTAATATAGAAGCGACTGCTTGTTCTTGATTCCCCCTTGCTCGATGCCCAAAGTAATTATTTTTGATTTTGACGGTACTTTAGCAGATTCGATCGATATTCTCCTGAGCATTACCAATCGTTTGTCCGCGGAATTTGGTTTGAAAACTGCCACCAAAGAAGAATTGGCTCAATTGAGCAATTTAACCTCGTGGCAAATTCTCAAGTATTCCGGTATTTCTATCTTCAAATTCCCCCTGCTGATTGCCAAATTGAAAGTAGAATTGCAAAATGAAATTCCCCGCATTCAATTGTTTTCAGGAATTAAAGAAGTTTTGCTGGAGTTAAAAAGTTTGGGTTTTCAATTGGGAATTATCACTTCTAATTCTCGGGAAAATGTCTTAGCTTCTCTCGAAAATAATGGGTTACAAAAGATTTTTAATTTTATTTACTCTGGCACTACTTTCGGCAAACATAAAGTTATTAATAGGTGGATGAAAAGAGCAAATATAGCTCCTGAAGAGGTGGTTTATGTTGGAGATGAAATTAGAGATATCGAGGCGGCTAGAAGAACCGGAATCAAGATAATTGCTGTGGGTTGGGGTTTTAATTCTCGGGAAGCTTTAGCCGCACACCATCCAGATTTTTCGATCGAACACCCCCAACAATTGATAGAAATTATGAATAGTTTATAGTTGAGAGTTGAGAGTTAAGAAAAGTTTTGAGTTTTGAGTTTTGAGTTTTAAATTAAGAACTGTCTTTAACTCAAAACTCAAAATTCCCGAGCAATTACCAATTACCAATTACCAATTATCAATTTCTCTATTGCGATCGAATAAAAACCATATAAATTTCTGTAAAGCTATATTGCAAAAATTAAAGTAGTAAAAAGTTTATGCGCGATCGGATTGAAAAAATAGATGGATATTGATATAAACAAAATAATTGGTAGTAGTCGATCGTTCAACCAACTCCCTCAAAAAACAGGAACAACCTTATGTCAGCCTTAGAAACCTTCTTCACTTTTAGCTTGGCTTCAATTTTCGCAGTAGCTACTTTAGCAACTTGGTTGCGTTTCACTAATCCCCCTGCTGCTGCTAAGCGTAATTAGAATATTTGTAGATCTAACAAAACCCGGTTTCTCAAAAAAATCCTCTATCGATCCGAGAGATTTTAGCCCATAAACCGGGTTCTTAAAGTCTATACGTCATTCGATCGTTCAATTGTCAAACTGCCGCGTTTCATTTGTTCCCTTTCTATTGCCTCAAACAAAGCCCGAAAATTCCCCGCCCCAAAACCTCCCGCTTGCACCTGTTTGCCGTTAACAAAACCAACTCTGCGCTCGATAATTTCAAAAAAGAACGTCGGTTCCGCAAAAATTGGCTGGGTAAAAATTTGCAGCAGCATTGCTTCGCCAGAAGCTTCCGGCCAATCCGCCAAAACTTGAGAAGCTGCGATTGCCTGCCAATCTTCCGGCAAATATTGTTGCCAATTTACCAGCAATTGAGCGTAGTAAGTTTCGGGAACCGGCAGAAAAGGCAAACCGCGCGATCGCAATTCATTAACAGTTGCCACAATATTATTAGTTTGCAAAGCCATGTGCTGAATTCCCGCCCCCCGATTGGCATCCAAAAACTCTTGAATTTGAGAATTAGTTGATGCCGGTTCGTTAATCGGAAGCTGCACGCCTCCTTCAGAATGAACCATAACTCGGCTGCGCAAAGCTGACTTATCCGTCTGAATGTCAAAATTTTGCTGCGGTGCAAAACCTAATATTTTTTGATACCAATCAACCGCTTTTTCTAAATCGCCAGATTCTACATTCAGCACTACATGATCTATTTTGGCAAATAAAGAAAGAGCCGCAGAATTTAGCAGGGGCAAATTACCGTTAATTCCCTCTACCAGCGTGTGGCTCAAATCTCCCCAACCCGCAATTTTTGCCCGCTTAAAACTTCCTCCTGCTAGTTGGTCTTCGCCAACAGGTTCGAGGATTTTAGCGCCCTCAACAGCCGCTCTAGCTACTGCTAATTCGATATTTTTTACCCGAAAACCGACATCGGCAATGCCCGGAGGGTGGAATTTCAACCAACTCGCGACAGGGCTGGCGGGCGTCAGGGGGGAGGATAGAACAAAACATACAGGACCGCTGCCAATAATTTCAGTGCGAGTGTGGCTGTTTGCATAACCTGCGATTGCTTGAAATCCCAACCGGTTGACAAACCAGTCCCGCGATTCTCGGGCATCTTCAACGTAAAAGTAAATGCGATCGAATTCCATAATCAATAATTTAAGATTGAGAATGGAACATGAAAAATGGGCTGGCCCACATTACCAAATCCCAAACCAAATCCCGAAGAAAAGGCTGATAAACGAATGCTTTTCATGGCTTCTTGCACGCGAACTTAATATTAACCGAGACAGGGAGAATATAAGCTACTCCTAAAGGCAGAATTTTCAGCCCGTGCCTGAAAAATCCAAACATATCAATTTCATTATCAGTCTCGATCGGCGTCGAGCGGCGACATCTGATAACACCTGCGGTTAAATATCCAATTCATACCCAGTTAGATGCTACAAAAACAAATGACTTTCCGGCTGAATGTTAATCTCCATTGGCACAGCTTGCGGCTCAGAAGAAAGAGCAAACGCGATCGCATTTGCAGCAGTTTCCGCGCTCAACATTTTCGATCTGTCAACCTTCAAACTCACATTATCCCAAAATGGAGAATTCACTCCACCAAAGTAGAACAGCGTAAATTTAATGCCGTAGCGCCGCAACTCATCTGCCATGCACTTGCTAAAACCAACCGCCCCAAACTTTGAGGCGCAATAAGCCGTTCCCATTGCCATCGAATGCTTGCCTAAAATCCCGATGACATTGCAGATATGGCCGGATTTGCGCTCTTTCATGATATTAGCAGCGGCTTGGCAAGTATAGAAACTACCTTTCAAATTCAAGTCAAGCATCGCATCTAAATCGGCAGGTTCTAACTTGTTCCACTGCTTTAAAATTCCCGCACCGGCAGCATTTACCAGCGCATCAATGCGTCCGAAATGCGTCGCGGCTTTCTGCATCAAAGCCTCGACTTGCTGCAAGTCGGTGATGTCTGCAGGCTCGCACAATACATCTGTTGCGGGTAATCCGCCAGCTAAAGCCTGCAAGCGACTGCTGTCTCTGGCTGCAAGCACCAGCGCCGCGCCCTCGCCTGCGAGTCTGCGGGCCACCGCCGAACCGATACCTCCTGTGGCTCCCACCACCACAACCACTTTGTCCTGCATGACCGTTTACATTTCTTTACATCCTGTTTCTATGATAGCAGAAAAAAGACGGAGAGATGGGGAGAGGGGGAGAGGGGGAGAGTGGGAGACTGGGAGACTGGGAGTTCTGAGTTTTAAGTTTTGAGTTTTAAGTTTTGAGTTTTGAATTTTGAACTGTCTTTAACTCACAACTCACAACTCACAACTCCTGAGAACTGTCTTTAACTCACAACTCACAACTCAAAACTCGAAACTCGAAACTCCTGAGAACTGTCTTTAACTCACAACTCACAACTCCCTCAAAACTCAAAACTCAAAATTCAAAACTCAAAACTCAAAACTACTTACCAACTATCAACTAATTATCTCAGACCAACAGACCAACCTTTTTCGGTTTTTTTAAGCTGGAGAGAGTTGCAGGATTCTAAAAATTTAGGGAACTTTCTACCCAAACAGAATCTCTTAATAATTTGAGTGATTTGTTGGGCATAAATTCTATGAAATTCACTGCCCACATTGGAGAGAAATACATATTTGTCGCGCGTGTTTGCAGTTAAATTCCTAACGATATTTACCAAAGCAGATTCCAAGTCTTCAAGAGAGTGAATATCACCGATTGTCGCAGGATATTCCGTATTTTGCTCAATAATTTCTCTGCTAATTATTGGTGCTTCTGGCGACAGCTCGACATCAAAAAGAGTGACGTAAGTATGAGAAGTTGGAGAAGGTTTGTGCAGCACAAATTCCGCCGGATATTTGAGAAAAACATCCTTAGTTTTGCTGCCCAGCAGGTGGTGGATGGCAATTTGATTGAGTGCAAAACCGTAAGTTTCTCTAAATAGAGCTGAGATCCTTGAAAGTTTTATCCACTGAATTGAGGTGCGTTCTTGCTCGGTTTTGATTAACTCTTTCAACTGGAAAGGCAATTTTTCTAGCGAGGGTAATTCTAGCGATCCTGGAAGTAAATGCGTTTCAATTTGCCCGGTGCGGCTGTTTGAAACGATAATTTTATCTATTTGCTTGCGGACTTGATACACAGTTAATCCGTGGGCTTGAAGTGTATTGCTGAGGTGCGTCAAAGCTCGATCGGACGAACAAACAAAAATCTCTTTTGCTGTGGGATAATGTACGAAAATCGAAGCCCCGACTGTTGCCATTTTTAAATCGGCGCTGTCTTTTCCAGGGGGAACGTGAATCAGTTGGTAGCCGCGCTGGTGAAATTCGGCATCTTTTTTGCCCATGCTGCGCCAATTGGCAAAGGCAACTTTGATTTGAATCGGATAAGTGCAAATTCCTTCGAGGAATTTTTCGGTTTCGATTTTGAGTTGCAAGTTTTCGACATCGAGCAACAAGATAGCAATACCGGCAGGAACCGATGCGGGGCTTTCATCTTGGGGATTTGCCAGATTGAAGTCGGGTAATTTGTGCGATTTAGCGATTGCTAATTTGGATGCGGCAAACTGTTGAAACTTGGCAAATAGTTTGCTGAATTGAGCGGAGTTAGTAAACTCTGGAGCAAGCAGAATTTGCAGGTATTTTTTGGCAGTCAGGGGTAGCGAATCTGTATCCGCCGCTACTTGGAGACCTTTGGTCAGTTTTCCAATCAAAATCGACTGAAAATCAGGTTTTGCCCAGGGGGTTTTCCTGTACTTTTCAGCAATCCATTCCGGGTGCTGTGCTTGAATGGAAACTATAGTTTGATAGATATAGCGACTGATGGCGCTGACTGCGGCAGATTCTGGAGTTGCCGGCAAGGGAGTTCGATCGGGCATGGCCCTCCACAATGCGGGATGGTGTCTAAATCTATGATAATGTTAGTTTTCGATCGAGCGCCGGACGATCGCCCGCCAGATCGAACCAACAGCAATTAATGCTAACCCAGTTAGCCAAATTTGTCTTTCTACCCAGAACGCCAGAAACAGACACGCAGCCAATCCCACCCAAGCCAGCCACTGGGGGTAAAGCCTTTCTGCGGGAGAAAGTCGCAGCGCTGCGAGGTTGGTGATGGCATAATATATCAGCACGGTAAAAGCGCTGAAAGACCAAGTAATTTTGACATTGCCGGCGAGTACGAACAGCGCGATCGAAATTTCTACCAGCACTACAGCTACGTAAGGTGTCGTACTGGCAGGATTCAGTCGCGCTAAGATGCGCGGCATATCCAGACGCCGCCCCATCGCCAGCCAGACGCGCGACAAACCCAAAATTAAATTCAGCAAAACTCCCAACATGGCGGTAATTGCACCGACAGCTAACAGTTGGGAAACTCCCGAAATTGGAAAACTGCGGGCGATAACTTCCAATGGTGCAGCATTGCTGGCTGTTGGCAAGGATAGTCGATCGATGCCTCCAACTGCAACTATTGCCACTGTCGCGTACAGCAGCATTGTTGATGCTAAAGCGACGATCGTTGCTTGGGGAATAGTTTGTCTGGGATCGCGCACTTCTTCACTCATGGTGGCGATGCGACCGTAACCGGTGTAAGCGACAAACATCAGGGCAGTAGCGTGTAAAATAGAGTCGATCGAACTGGGATTTGGCGCTACCAGCTTTGGCAAATCTACTGTTGGCAAGCCGACAGCAACAAAGGCAACTAAAGAGAACAGCGTCACCGAAACAATTGCAGTATTTGCCGCATTCGAGCGCCTGATTCCCAACAAGACAATTAGAGTTATAGCTGCGACGGCTGCCAAAGCTGTTAGAATTAAATAAGTGCGATCGGCAACACCAATGGCATTCAACAAATACCCGGCAAAACCCAAAGCAGCCGTTGCCGCCGAAGCTGTTTTAGCTAACAAGAACATCCAGCCTGCGGTAAAACCCAGCCAAGGATTGAGATATCTGTATCCATATTCGTAACTGCCACCGCTAACGGGATGATTTGCCGCTAATTGAGCGCTGTTTAAGCCGTTGCAAACAGCAACTAAAGCAGCTAAACCTACAGCCCAAATTACTCCGGGCCCGGCAATTTCTGCCGCGATTCCGATACTCACAAATACTCCCGTACCGACAATCGATCCCAAACCCATTAAAGTAGCCCCGAAAACACCCAATTCTCGCTTCAGCATTGTTGAGGACATCCAAAAAGTTTGTAAGGACTAGAGTCCTTATTGACTAAAATCGAGAGAGGACTTAAATCCAATGGCACGCTCAATTTGGTAAACCGTCCGGATTCAACCCTTTGACAGTTGTCGCGGTCGAACAAGGAAGAGTTGATGACCTGACAGCGATCGCGCCAGAATCTACCGCGAAAGCTTTCCAAGCCTCCAAAAATCCAACAATCTCAAACATCAAATCTAAATTGACTTGCTTTGTAGCAGCAAGCCCGTCGTAGCGCGACAACCTTTTTTGCCTAATACCATAAAACTTGCAATTTGTCAAAATCGATTCTTTTTGCGTTACAATTCTTATCTTCTTAACAGGAGTCAAAATCCGTTTTTTGCATAAAAGATTTTGCTTTTTGCATTGTCAGAGCTCGGTTATTTTGCGAATTTACAAGACTGGAGGGGTGATGCAGCAGAATTTAGTCATAATACAGATCGAGTCTAACTTATCGTAGCTCAATTGCGAAAATTAGACAACAAGCCTCAAACAAAGTAAATACGTCGAGTAATTGAGAATGGTGTCAATAATTTTGGCTCGATCGCAAGTTAACGAATATTCGTACCAGCAATTTAGATCGAAAATTTAAAATAAAATAGTTTTTTAGATAGTCTTTGTTTATTAAACAGGCTATGGCGACTCAAAACAGCGATTGAGAGGGCAAGGGGGAAAGGGGGAGAGGGCAGGGCTGTTTCATTCTCGGGTGCGATCGCCAAAAGTAAAAGCGATCGCGCTATCTGATAAGATTTTTAGCGATCGCTCAAATAAATACGTATGCTAACTCTAATCCCATTTCTGAAAAAAGTCAATGACCCGCGAAAGAGTTCAGGTAAAAGACACCCATTATGGCTAATATTACTATTAGTTGTTTTGGGACTAATGTTTGGTTACTTGGGATATAGAGATCTCGAAAAATTTGCTAAGCACAACCAAAAACTGATTGTTAAAACTTTTAATCTCACCAACGATCGAGTCCCATCTTATTCTACTATAAGACGGGCAATGATGCTTGTAAACACCTCAGATTTAGTAGAATCATTTAATATTAAAAATTGGTCACAGGTGGTTAAACTATGAATTAAAAAAGCTCATAATTTTACTTACTTAAAAGTATATATTAGCTCGACCGTCACCTCCAAATTACAGCCCTGCCCCTCCCCCCCTCTGTTTCCTTATAGGTGAATTTTCGAGTCAGCTTGCGGCAGTCCCATGCTGTAGTTAACTGTGCGGCTGTTGAGGTTGTAGCTGATTTGGCCTTTTTGCAAGAGCGATCGTACTAAGTGTTCCAGATCCGAACCGATGCGGCGGAGGTTGTATTCGGTCAAGTCTTCGCCTTCGTAGGAGTCTACGAGTTGGTCAAATTTGGCATACACCTGTTTGACTGATTCGTCGTTCCAGTTGAGTTCGTTATCTGGGTCAATGTCGATCGTCAACTGGTCGCTACTGGGTACGAGTTCGTCATTTTCGAGGACGGCGGTGTAGATCCGAATATGGCGGGTAGTGGACTTGAGCAGCATGAGTTTTGTGTAAAGATTTTTTGCTGAATTTATTGTAATGGTTCAAAGGCTTTCGGGAGATTTCTCGCTAACCCACGAGTCCGCCGGGGAATTAATTCCCCGTCTCATAAATCTGGCTGCGGCTGGCTTCCCTACTGGCTGTGGCGGCTCGATCGCGAGTATGAAGACTTACCAAAAAAATGGGTTTAAAGCCCCGTCCTTGGTTGGGCAGAGCATAGCGGAGGGTTCGTTCCTCAACTTCGTTGGACCCAACATCAAATTGTGATTGTGTTGGGCGGAGCGTAGCGGAGGGTTCGTTCCTCAACCCAACCTACAGGAATCACTACAGGAATCGCGATCGATCGGACACGATCTCATTCGAGAGATTGGCAAATCTCTGGAAAAATCCCCATCCAAAATCCCAAATCTCAAATCGCAAATTGCCTAGGATTGTCCGTCCCGGCGGCCAAGTTCGTAAACGCCGCAGGCGATGCAGGCGATCGTCCCCACAGAGATCGCCCAACTGTTACCCAAAGCCAATTCTACGCCCCAATTGCACAATCCGCCCGCAACTAAAAACGGCACGATGCTCAATAGCGAAGCATAAAAGGCATTTTGAGCTTCTCGGGTTTGCTTGGTTCTCTCAAACTCCGCTTCCGAAGTATAGAGCGATCGCTCCGCAAAATTCATCCAGCGAGACAGTTGCAACATCACCCATTCGCTGACGGGCGACAATCCCCAATACAGGGCTAAAGACCACAAAGACGCACCAGCGATCGCAGTGGCGTTTATGGCAAAACTAAAGGGAAAAATTTCAGTAAGCATTGCGGGATGTATGTAAATTTGAGATTTCAGACGGCAGCCAAAATCCCCGAACTAATTAATAGTGTCAAACAAAGGCTCGATCGAATTCAAGGGCGAGGACTAATTCGGCGCTCAAAAATTTTCCCTGGCCTAACATTTGCCGGAAGTCTTGACAGTATCCCTGCATGGGGTAAGATACACGTTGGTCAACTGATTCGCTGCACCGGGTGGATCTCTGAGGCTTTTGCAGCAGCGAATTAGCCCGACAAACCGCACACACTCGCCAATACATCGAATTTTCAGCCGTGAAAAAAAATCTGCAAAACTTTACGGGCTCGCTGACGGTTAAACGCTTTTTTCGCCCCAGACAGATACTACTCTTGGTACTTTCGATCGCAATTGTAGCGATCGGCCCTTATTTGCAGCAGCAGTTAGTTAAAGCTCAGTCAGTTTTACCCAGCGAAATCGCCACTGGCAATTTGTGGCGGGAAGCTTCATTTCCTGTCGAAAATTTTGAAGCCTATACTTCCCCGTTCGGTCCCCGCGGCGGGGATTTTCATTACGGCTTGGATTTGGCAGCGCCGGAAGGCAGCTACATCCGCAATTGGTGGGGAGGTCAAGTAGTGGAAGTTTGGGAAGACGGACGCTGCGGCACGGGCGCGATCGTGCGATCGGGGGATTGGGAACACATTTACTGTCACCTCAGAGGTCGCGTGCAAAAGGCTAATGGAGGGCGGTATTATACCGATGGCGAAGGGCTGCAAATTTGGCAAGGTCAAGTTGTGCCGGCCGGGGCGAGAATTGCCAGAGTGGGGATGACAGGCCGCACGACGGGTCCTCACCTGCACTGGGGATTGAAGTACGGCGGCCGTTGGGTAGATCCGGCTTTGGTACTGCGGGAAATGTATTCCCATCAATCTTGACAGTTCTCGGGGGTTTTGAGTTTTGAGTTCTCAGGAGTTTTGAGTTTTGAGTTTTGAGTTCTCAGGAGTTTTGAGTTTTGAGTTTTGAGTTTTGAGTTAAAGACAGTTCTCGGGAGTTTTGAGTTGTGAATTTTGAGTGGTGAGTTAAAGACAGTTCTCGGGAGTTTTGAGTTGTGAATTTTGAGTGGTGAGTTAAAGACAGTTATCAGGAGTTTTGAGTTGTGAATTTTGAGTGGTGAGTTAAAGACAGTTATCAGGA
>JALOON010000082.1 GCA_025454405.1 Oscillatoriaceae cyanobacterium Prado104
CTTGTAGTCATGTAGGAGATTTTCCCGATCCAGGAAAGTCTCGCCCTGTAATGGTTTCATAAGAAATGAATTTCGTGCGGGGGGTAAGTTCCGATTAAACCACAGAGAACGCAGAGAAAGAGGAGAGAAATTCATCATTAATCATTCAGTCCGTGCGCCGCCAAAACCTTAATAATTAGACAAAAAATTATCGGCTAAAAGGATTGTTATTTTGTGCGGCTGAACTCACAGTTTTATCGATTCTATTCAACCGGGTTTCTAGACGTTTGGCACTTTGAATCCACAGGAGGATACTCTTTCTAGCGCTCTTGTTGAATGCAGCAAAATGTTTGTTTGCTGTTTCATTAGCTTCCAGAGCTTGTTTTAAGTCGGGTGGAACGATTAACGCTTCAATTTCATCCAAGCTAGTCCACGAACCATCTTGTTTGGCCGCCGCAATTTTTGCTAATCCTGCCTCGGTCATCTTGTCTTCGACAATCAATTCTTCGATGTACTGCTTGTTTAATTTTGACCATACACTTTTAGGTTTGCGAGGGGTAAATATTTGTCGGTAGCGTTCTTCGTCTAGGGATTGAACTTTGCTGTCAATCCAACCAAAACACAGCGCTTCCTTGACAGCTTCGCTGTACTGCACGCTCGGTTTACCACTTTTAATTTTGTAGTAAACCAGCCATACTCCAATGGCATCCTGATGATTGTGGTCCAACCATTGCCGCCAACAAGTGCGATCGCTGGCATAAATCATCTCAAGTTGGTCTTCAAATTTCGGCATAAAGAGAGTTGATAGTTGATAGTGCGAGCGTCCCCGCTCGCGTGTGGCATTGATAGTGCGAGCGTCCCCGCTCGCGTGTGGCATTGATAGTTGACAGCGATTATCCACCGTTAGGGGCCCTTTCGCGTCGAGCTTCCGTCACTATCGCTGCGCAAGTCCTGTTTTTGATTATCGATCGCCCCCCGCAGCCTCGATCGAGAAGTTTTTTGCCACTCCCCCTTGACAACTCATAGTCGTTATGAGTACGCTTAAGTCAACAAACAAATTCCATAGGACTGACGCAAAAATAGGCTTGATACGCTACCAATAGCGGTAAGGTGCGCACTGCGCACCCTACATCAGCGAACAAGTACGCAAGTCCCGTTCATCCCAATTACCCGAAGAGTCAAAATCATGTTGCCGAATCAAGAAGGTCAAAAAGTACCCCAAGTCACCTTTCACACCCGCAAAGACAACGAGTGGGTCGATATTACCACAGACGACTTATTTGCAGGCAAAACAGTCGTTGTCTTCTCGCTGCCGGGGGCGTTTACTCCCACTTGTTCGTCAACGCACTTGCCGGGATACAACGAATTGGCAAAAGTTTTCAAAGCCAACGGCGTAGATGACATTATCTGCATTTCCGTCAACGACACCTTTGTGATGAACGAATGGGCAAAAGACCAAGAAGCAGAAAACGTCACATTGATTCCCGACGGCAACGGTGAATTTACTGAAGGCATGGGAATGCTGGTAGACAAAGCAGATTTAGGCTTCGGCAAGCGATCGTGGCGGTATTCCATGCTAGTCAAAGATGGCATAGTGGACAAAATGTTTATCGAACCCGAAGAACCGGGCGATCCATTCAAAGTATCCGATGCCGAGACGATGCTCAACTATATCAACTCGGAAGCTGCCAAGCCGAAAGTTGTTTCTCTGTTTACAAAAATGGGCTGTCCCTTCTGCGCCAAGGCAAAAGCCATGCTGAAAGAACGCGGCCTGGATTACGAAGAAATCGTCTTGGGTAGAGATGCCACAACCCGCTCTCTCCGGGCGATTACAGGCGCAACAACAGTGCCGCAAGTATTTATCGACGGCAAATCGATCGGCGGTTCCGAAGCTCTAGAATCTTATCTGAGCGCTCTGTAATCGCCAAAATCGGCTTTCCGGGCGGGCGATCGACCTCTATCTAGGGCGTGTTTTCTTGCCTTGTGTTTCAGATGTCCGATCCCCCTAAATCCACGTCACTTGCGACCTTTGGGGGGATCGATAATTTTAGATTGAGCGGTGGAGTATATTTAATTTAAGGTAGGCCGGACACAGGAACAAATTTGATTCCAGCAGATTTGAGAAAAAAATTATGAGAACCAACCGCACCCGGAGTCAGGAGCGCATTTTAAACTTGCTCAAGGTCTTAAATCGATCGCTCTCCGCGCAAGATATCTACTTAGAACTGCGCAACAGCGACCAAAGCATGGGCTTGGCAACCGTTTACCGCTCCCTTGACACTTTAAAGCGGGAGGGATTGGTTCACGTCAGAACTCTAGCCAGCGGCGAGTCTCTTTACAGTGCCGCCCACCAAGACCAACATCATTTAACTTGTTTGGAATGTGGCGCGTCAATTACGATTAATGAATGCCCGGTTCATCACTTAGAAAGTCAACTGCAACAATCTCATTCTTTTAAAATTTACTATCACACTTTAGAGTTTTTTGGATTGTGCGATCGGTGTAGTTTAGCTCACGAATCATAGTGAAATAGTTAATAAAGGTAAGCTGTACATACTCAGGAGCCTTTTGTCAATGGGGGGAACTTCAGTTTAAGGTGTGTGCGGCGCACCCTAATTATAAATTACGTGCGTCCGGCTTTTGTATGCGATGTATTTTTACTAAAAAAATAGCGCCTGAGTCACCCCAGACGCCTACCATAAAACAAACAAATTGTCAACTCTAACTTAACCGTTCAAAGCCTCAGCACCGCCGCAAACTTCCAGAATTTCCTGAGTAATTGCAGCTTGCCGCGCTTTGTTATAAGTCAGCGTCAAAGTACCGATCAAATCGCTAGCATTCTCGCTAGCATTATTCATCGCCGTCATCCGCGCAGCCAACTCGCTAGCAGCAGATTCTTGCAAAGCCCGCAGCAATTGGTTGTTCAAATACAGTGGCAAAAGTGCCTCCAAAATTTGCGCCGGATCTTGCTCGAAAATCATGTCCCGAGGCAAACTCTTCACGGGTGCAGTAACCTTTTCCCGCGATACTTCAAACTGTCCGCCTTTCGTTGTCAAGCGGAAGATTTCATCATCTTGAGCTTCCAAACCTTGAGGATCGAGGGGCAGTAAAGTTTGAATTACCGGACGCGAACTGATTAACGACACAAACTTGGTGTAAATTAACTCAACTCTGTCCACAGTTCCAGACAGGAACAAAGACAATAATTCATCAGCAATTTGCGCTGCTTCCGCTGCTGTTGGAATCTGTTCCAAGCCAGCATAAGTAGCATCGATCGGCTGACTCCGGCGCTGGAAATACTGAGTGGATTTGCGTCCTACCAGTACATATTTGTAGTCCAAACCTTCAGCTTTCAATTCCTTAGCGCGACTTTCGGCACGTTTGATAATGTTGCCGTTGTAGCCGCCGCACAAACCCCGATCGCCCGAAATTACCAACAAGCCAACTGTTCTAACTTCGCGCTTTTTCAACAGTGGCAAATCGAGATTTTCAAACTGCAAGCGTTCCGCCAAACCGTACAATACTTCTGCCAATCGATCGGCAAAAGGTCGAGTAGCTGTTACCTGTTCTTGCGCGCGGCGCACCTTTGCAGCGGCCACCAAGCGCATCGCTTCTGTAATCTTTTTAGTATTCTTGACCGACTTAATGCGATCGCGAATAGTTTTCAAATTTGCCATAACTTTCTCCTGTTTCCTTAGCCTTTATTTCTGAGTTCTTAGTTTCCAGCCATCAGTTTTTAAGTTTAGCTACGGTAGAGACACGGCATTGCGCATTAGAGTCAACGATCGGGCTAAAACTAAATCTAAATTAGGGTTGCATTGAAGTTTCGATCCCCCTAAATCCCCCTTAAGAAGGGGGACTTTGAGTGCTTCCAGTTCTGCTTCATGAAGGAGGACTTTGAGTGCTTCCAGTTCTGCTTCAAGAAGGAGAACTTTGACTGCTTCCAGTTCCCCCCTTCTTAAGGGGGGCTAGGGGGGATCTGCGACTTAACTAATGACTAATGACTGATGACTGATGACTAATTAAGCAGAAACCAAGAAACTTTGCTTGTATTCCGCGATCGCATCTTTGAGCATTTTCTCGGCTTCATCAGTCAGCGCTTTGCCGCCCTGAACGATTTCGCCGTACTTCGGTTTGCTAGTCCGCAAATAATCGCGCAAACCGACAGTAAATTTGCTGACTTTTTCTACAGGAATGTCATCCATGTAGCCGTTAATTCCAGCGTAGATTACAGCTACTTGCTCGTTCATCGGCAGGGGCGAATTTTGCGGCTGTTTCAGCAGTTCGCGCAAGCGTTGACCCCGTGCCAATTGGTTTTGAGTAGCTTTATCCAAGTCGGAAGCAAATTGAGAGAATGCTGCCAATTCTTCAAACTGCGCCAATTCCAATTTCACCTTACCGGCTACTTTTTTCATCGCTTTAGTTTGAGCCGCCGAACCTACCCGAGATACGGAAATACCGGGGTTTACAGCCGGACGCAAACCTGCGTTGAACAAGTCGGAAGACAGGAAGATTTGACCGTCTGTAATCGAAATTACGTTGGTAGGAATGTAAGCAGAAACGTCGCCGGCTTGAGTTTCGATGATCGGCAAAGCGGTCATGCTACCTTCGCCCAAATCGTTGCTCAATTTTGCTGCTCTTTCTAACAAGCGAGAGTGGAGGTAAAACACGTCTCCGGGATAAGCTTCGCGACCGGGCGGACGGCGGAGCAAGAGAGACATTTGACGGTAAGCTTGTGCTTGTTTGGAAAGGTCATCGTAGATTACCAAAGTGTGCTTGCCTTTGTACATGAAATACTCGGCCAAGCTGGCCCCTGTGTAGGGAGCCAAATATTGCAATGTTGCGGGGTCGCTAGCGTTAGCAGCTACTACAATTGTGTAGTCCATTGCGCCCTTTTCTTGCAGGGTATTAACTACGTTAGCAACGGTTGAAGCTTTTTGACCGATCGCCACGTAAACGCAAACTACATCTTCGGATTTTTGGTTGATGATCGTATCAACCGCGATCGCAGTTTTGCCGGTTTGACGGTCGCCGATAATCAGTTCGCGCTGTCCTCTTCCTACAGGAATCATCGCATCGATCGCGGTAATTCCTGTTTGCATCGGTTCGTAAACAGAACGGCGAGAAACGATACCGGGTGCGGGAGATTCAATCAAGCGAGTTTCGGTAGTTTTAATATCGCCTTTACCGTCAATGGGACGTGCCAAAGCATCAACAACCCGGCCCAACATTGCCTCACCCACGGGGACTTGAGCAATTCTGCCAGTAGCAGTAACTGCCGAACCTTCTTGAATTTCCAAGCCAGCGCCCATCAACACTGCACCGACGTTATCTTCTTCCAAGTTAAGTGCGATGCCGACAGTGCCGTCGGAAAATTCTAACAATTCCCCGGACATCGCTTTATCCAAGCCGTAAATCCGGGCAATGCCGTCGCCTACTTGCAGCACTGTACCGACGTTAGATACTTTAACATCTTGGTCGTACTGCTCGATTTGCTGGCGAATAATGTTGCTAATTTCGTCAGGTCTGATTGCTACCATGTTAGTTGTCAGTTATTAGTTGAGAGTTGGTAGTTGATAGTTGGTAATTGGGAATTGGGCATCGGGAATTGGGAATTGGGCATCGGGCATCGGGCATTGGGCGAAGCGTAGCGGAGGGATTGGGCATTGATAGTTGGGAATCGGGCATTGGTAATTGTAAATTCTCCCCCTCTTCCTTCTTCCTTCTTCCCCCTTCCTTCTTCCTTCTTCCCTCTTCCTTCTTCCTTCTTCCTTCTTCCTTCTTCCTTCTTCCTTCTTCCTTCGTTTAAGCGCTCAAGCGAATTCCCAAACGGCGCAATTGTCCTTGCAGGCTAGCATCAATAACTCGCGAGCCTACTTTAATAATTACACCACCGATTAAATCGCTGTCAATTTTGGTTTCAATTTCCACTTCTCTAGCGTTAGTCATCGCTTTGACTTTCTCGCGAACAGTTTGCTGTTGGGCTTCTGAAAGCGGGACGGCCGAGGTAACTTCTGCCAAAACAGTTTGATTGAGCTCTCGAAGTTCGGTTAAGTATCTTTTGCCGATTCCTTCTACAAAAAGAATCCGTCCTTTATCTACTAAAAGACGCAAAAAATTGCGCATCATTGGGTGCATTTCGTCACCGGCGATGCGATCGATTACTGCTTTTTTATCCTGCGGTTTTACCAAAGGACTCGATAAAAACAGGCGCAATTCTTCGGACTCTTCTAGCAGGCTTAACAAGGAACGAATATCTTCGCCGAACTTCTCTGAGAGGTTGTTAGACTTAGCCAGAGACATCAAAGCTGATGCGTAAGGCTGCAAGACTTCTGTGCTGACTGTACTCACTTTCTAGCCTCCCAGTAAGGCAATGCTGCGATCTATTAATTGGTGTTGAGCGTTCTCGTCCAAGCTAGTTTTTAACTGGCTTTCCACCCTTTCTAATGCCATAGCAGCAACTCTGGCTCTGAGTTGAGCAACTGCTCTTTCTCGCTCTGCTTCGAGTTCTTGGCCTGCTGTTGCTTTCATGCGTTCAACTTCCTGCGCCGCCGAAGCTAAAATTGCTTCTTTTGCTACTTTAGCGTTTTCTTCAGCAGCGGCTCGAATCCGTTCCGCTTCTGCTTGAGCCTGAGTCAATTTTTGCTGTTGTTCTGCTAAAGCTGCTGCTGCATCTTTTTGGCGAGTTTCTGCTTCTTTAATTGCCTCTTCGATCGCACTGCGTCTTTCGGTGAGAATGTTGCCTAAAAAGCCGCGCCCGAAGTAAAACAGCAATCCAATAACAATGCTCAGGTTAATCAGGTTGGTTTCTAAAATATCGAAATTTAAACCGAAACCACCTTCTCGGCTAGCTTCTGTGGCTAGCAATAAAACAGTCCCCATGATACTCTTCCATAATTGCGCGTGCGGGTTGGTTCGATCGATTTGAGATTTGAATATTTACCAAAAAACTCAAACTGTTCGATCGAGCTATTTGACGAGTTCTGCGCCTAATAGCTTTTCCAAAATTTGTCGGCTCAGGGCATCAACTTCTTGTTCTAGGGAGCGCATTGCCTCTTGCTTTTGCTGCTCTATTTCTTGACCTGCTTTTTCTCGTGCCACTTGAGCTTCTTTTTGAGCTTCAGCTACTTTTGACGACGCGATTTTTTGGGCATCTGCTTGAGCAGCAGCAATTACTTCTTGAGACTGTTTGCGGGTTGCTCCCAGTTTTTGTTCGTATTCCTGCGCTAATTTCTGAGCTTTCACCAGGCGTTCCTGAGCTGACAGTTGAGTGCTGCGGATGTATTCATCCCGCTCGTCGAGCATCTTGGTCAGGGGCTTATAGAAAACGGCATTCAGGACTACCATCAAAACTAGGAACTGCAGCGCCATAAAGGGCAAAGTTGCATCAAAATCAAACACTTTTAGTTCCTCCTTTGTTTTGGGGGCGGAAAGAGCTCCGCCCCGAGTTGCAGTCCTTCAGAATTAGGCGAAGGGATTAGCAAACAACAGCACCAAAGCAATAACCAGACCGTAGATGGTCAGGGATTCCATAAATGCTAAGCTCAGCAGGAGAGTACCGCGAATTTTGCCTTCTGCTTCCGGCTGGCGGGCAATACCTTCTACTGCTTGACCTGAAGCATTACCTTGACCGATACCAGGTCCGATCGCGCCCAAACCAATAGCTAAACCAGCGGCGATAACTGAAGCAGCAGCAATTGTCGGATTCATGATAAATTTCCTTAACCTTTGTGTACAGAATGAGGGACAGTTCTCGGGCAATTAGTCAATAGTCATTAGCCATCAGCCATTAGTCAGTAGTGCGAGCGTCCCCGCTCGCGAACTAATTTTATCGACTGCCGATTCTGACATATTGCTATTATTTTTTACCCAATTCGAGAGAGTTAATCGTGATGTTCGTCGCCGCCGTGTCCTTCCAATGCTTCGTGAATGTAAGCTCCGGCCAAGGTGGCGAATACCAAGGCTTGAATTGCGCTGGTAAACAGACCTAACATCATTACGGGCAAAGGTACGAACAGGGGAACTAATAGCACTAGCACAGCTACCACTAATTCATCCGCTAAAATGTTACCAAATAAACGGAAGCTTAGGGAAAGAGGCTTGGTGAAATCTTCCAAAATCGCGATCGGCAACAAAACTGGTGTCGGTTCGATGTACTTGGTAAAGTAACCCAAACCCCGCTTGCTGAAACCCGCATAAAAATATGCCAGAGAAGTCAGCAAAGCCAGCGCTACCGTCGTGTTGATGTCGTTAGTCGGAGCAGCTAGTTCGCCTTCTGGCAACTTAATTAGTTTCCAAGGAACTAAAGCCCCCGACCAATTCGATACAAAAATAAACAGAAACAATGTGCCAATAAAAGGCAGCCAGGGACGGTACTCTTTCTCGCCGAGTTGATTTCTAGCTAAGTCTCGAACGAATTCTAAGGCATACTCCATGAAATTTTGCATTCCGTGCGGAATTCTCTGCATGTTGCGAGTTGCCGCTAAAGAAGCTATCAGGAGGAGAGCAATCACTATCCAGGAGGTGAGGAATACCTGCCCGTGAACTTTGAGATTGCCGATGTGCCAGTAGAAATGCTTGCCAACTTCCAACTCAGCGAGGGGAAAAGCACTAAAGGCATTTAAGACATTTAGCATTTCCATTCACAAGAAATTCACACAGTGGAGGTTTCACCGACTTCCCGACCCGTTTGCAGGGTCTGGAACAAATAGGCTTTGCAGCATATAAAAGACGATCGCGCCTTTATATGTCAGAAATCCCAAAAATATGGGCAAAATCTGTAACTGATTCCACTGAGTTGCTACTACAATCAACCCAATAAATACAGCGAACCGAGTTTTACTCAGACTCGTCTTCTGCGGGCCGAGACGTTCAACGTCTTTGGCCAACATTCTCAAGTAAACCACACCCGCGATCGCCCCAAGTATGTAATTTAGGGCAATGTTGAGGCTGTAAAAAATCCACACCGAGATAAAAATTATTCCCGCAAGCACGAGCGCGATTACAAACAACTGTTCTTGAAGTTTGTAGAAATCTTGCATGGCGGTAGGTTCCGGTTCGGACGAACCGGTTTGAGAGATGTCCTCCGTTTCAGTGTTGGATGCGCTAGATCGATCTGACAAGGTTACTTGACTTTCAAAGCAGTCGGTGTTAGTTGACTCCCACTACAATTAATTCGGTTGAAACCGCCTTGTAGCGATAAGTGTGACGAGCGTTACAGTTCGTCCACTTCGATCGAATGATACCACGCGCAGGTAACATAACTTAAAAAAAATGAAATTTTTTGCGGGATTTCTGAGAAGCGCGGATTCGAGGCTCTGTCTCTGGATTTGCCTTGTTGGGCGCAGTCTGGGGGTTGAAATGCCTATCGGGCTGTCGGATTGTCGGATTGTTGGGCTGTGGGATTGTCGGATTACCCAAAGGCCGACAGGGAATTAATTCCCTGTCTTATAGCACAAGTCGGTTAAAAACCGACTGAAAATAATAAATTTTCATACTTTGCAGTCGTCTTCAGACGACTTTCGCTATGAGACAGTGGTTTTCAACCCCTGTCGGGCTGTCGGACTGTCGGACTGTCCGATCGCCCCGAAGGTTACTGAAGCAACATAGCAAAGAAAGCGGGCAAAGAAAGCGGGTTTTCGATCGAGATTAAAGGCCCAAATGCAGTTTTTTGCCTGGAAACGAGTCAACTCAGAGAGCGAAGTTTAAGTTACATATAACAAAACTATGTCAAAACTGCAATACAACCTTTCAAAATGCCTCTTGGGTTGTCAGATTGCCCCCAAGGCCGACAGGGAATTAATTCCCTGTCTCACAGCACAAGTCGGTTAAAAACCGACTGCAAATCGTAACTTTCAGTCGTCTTTATCAGTTAAAAACCGACTTCTACGTTAAAATCCTCAGCAATCAGCCATTCAACCACTCGATCGGACTCGCATTCCTCACTAAATGCAAACCACCGATTACGCTCTGATTCATATTCTGAACGGCGCAATACATCCTTGAAGCGACCAAATGCTCCTCGCCCCTGGATAGCAACTCCCAACAAATCTCGCAACCTTTCATCTGCAACAGTTTCGATGAAATCTACCATGTCTTGATAGCTATCCCTTGAACCTTCTTGGGGAATTGACAAGTACCGGAGATCGAACTCGACCTCTAGTTCCTCATAATTCTCATCTTCTTCGTTAGGAAAAATTTCCAATGGAGCTTCCCGGCATCCAATCAAAACCTCACCAGTTTTACGGTCAATATAGCCATAGAGTCCTTCTCCCTCTTGCCTCTTCATAGTTTCAGTGATGAGGGGGATATCATCCTGTAAAATTACAGTTTTCATTTGTTTATTCCTTGCCTGCTTTTTCTGAATTTCTCGCAGGCATTTCACAATATACTACACCTACCCCGCTCTAACAAAGCCCAGCCACATGACCGCAGCAAGTCGAGCGGTTATTGATAGCGATATACTAAGGACTTTAGTCCTTACTACGAACTTTTTTTCTGGGAACTATTCAATCAGGTTAAATTCTCGAACAGCGGGGATAAAGTTGCGATTCTCGTGGCTCGATCGACTCAATTTAATCAAAGCAAATCTCTGTATCGGCTGCAAACTCGCCCACTGTTCGGCAGTAATTGTTACCCCCATTTCCTCTGCTTTTGCCGTGACGAACTCCGGAATATTTGCCGCATCCATCCAAGGCGGATTTTCCTCGACTGGCAAATCGGTTCCCGATTGCCCAGTTCGATCGATTAATATTTGATTTAGCTGTTCTCGGTAATTGACAATTTCTGCATCTGTAAAACAAGGCAATTCTACCAATATTTGACGTTCTGCTTGGTTAAAATGATTCCAATCCTGCAATTTTAATTTAACGCCACAAGTATCTAATTTGAGGCGTACTTGCATCGGAATGCAGCGCAGGGCTTCGACAAAATCAGCTTCAAATTCAAAGAACTGAGTCATGGCTAATTGTTAATTGTTGGCTGTTAAATCGGTAAATTTCACAGGATGAAGTGTTTTAAAAATCATGGAACTGTCTGGCGGAGGCATAAAGTATAAATCGGTTAAAGCCAGTGTTTGGGATAGTGCCGCTTGGCAACTAAATTATTATACGCTACGCTGCAAATTACCATAATAACTGAACCTGTCAGCACTGGGGTAAAGAGAAACGGCCAAGAAGCGTTGCTCATGACGCCAACGAGGGCAACTGCACCGCCGGGGGGTGAAGGGTTTTGGTCAACTGCATCACTTTAATTGATGTCGCTACAGCCAACCCCATCACCCAAGGTTGCGAACCAAATAAGCTGACAAAAATCAAGCATACTACTGCGCCAATCAAATTTCCCCCGATCGTGTTGCGGGGTTGGGCTAGGAGACTTTCCGGCACAGCAAACACTAGGACAGCGGTGGCACCGAAGGGGGCTGCGATCGGCGGGTAGTTGGTTTTTACAGAGAGGTAAGCCAATGCTGCAATGCCTAGAAAACTGCCGATATAGGTGAACAGAATTTGCGGGTAGGGAAAGTGAGGTTGATAGGTGGAACTTCCGTGCAGTTTTGACAGTTGTTTGCTGAATTGAATTAAAGTCTGCCTGCTGTTCCACTTGAGCCTGCTGGATTTGGGGAAAGACTGTCTCATAGCTGGGTAACGGTTGGTAATAGGACTCATGGGGTCGAAAAACCAGGTTTCTGCAGCGATAAGTCTCTGAAAAATCGACTATTTGTCTCAAAAACCGGGTTTTTGGCTAATTCCTGGGTAATTCGCGATCGCGCCGAGTACAGCTATTGCTTCTCGGCTGCGGATCTAAGCATTTTTATGCTCATGTCATCATATCTTGATAAATAAATAGAATGTACTTTTTGTTACAGAAAATTTTCAAATATAGTTTATAAGGTTAGCGATCGGGTTAAGGGCTGGAGGGCGATCGCGCCGGAAACTTTTTTCGTTGCTACCTTGACAAATTCGCTATCTGGTGAATATCGGGTGCTGGAATAGCTGCGGTAGCAGTCCCTGCCGCTGCTGGGCTGACAGCTATCTGAATCTGAAGCAGCAAGCAAGAAAAAATGCCCTAGAGTGCCAGGATTCCCCTATTTAAAAGAAGGATTCATCTTTGGCAGCGCCGGCAGCAAACAATTGTTAAAGAAAACCTTTTTTTGTCTTGGTTGTTGGGGCCGATCGAGTCTTAAAACGTAATATTTTTTTTAGCAATTATTGAATCTAAAAAATTATAATATTTCCGAGTTCGGTGAAACTAAAAGTAGAGAGCGATCGGCGGCAGTGTCGGACAAAATCAAGGCGAATAGCGCCAGCGATTAAAATCGCCAGATGATTGCCGCAGATTGCCGTGAGGGTTTACTATTGAAATATGTTAAAAAGTATGAATGCCAACAACCCGCGACTAATTTAAAAGATGAACGCAGTAGATTACCTCCGGATCAGCTTAATCGATCGGTGCAACTTCCGCTGTCTCTACTGTATGCCAGAAGGTAGCGAGTTGGATTACATATTGCAGCAGCAGTTGCTAACTCACTCGGAGTTGCTAACTCTGCTGCGGGAAGTTTTCGTACCTGTGGGATTTACCAAATTTCGATTGACGGGGGGAGAACCGCTGTTGCGCCCTGGAGTGGTAGATTTGGTAAGGGCGATCGCATCGATGCCTGAAACGCGGGATTTGTCAATGACTACTAATGGATTTTTGCTGGCGGGAATGGCCCAAAATCTCTATGATGCTGGTTTGCGGCGGATTAATATCAGTTTGGATTCTTTGGAACCGGAAACTTTTGATAAAATAATTGGCAATCGCGGTCGATCGCGCTGGACTGAAGTTTGGCACGGAATTCAAGCGGCTTATCAGGTAGGATTTAACCCGCTGAAATTGAATGTTGTCGTAATTCCCGGCATCAATGATAATGAAATATTGGATTTGGCAGCATTAACTATTAACCGAAATTGGCACGTTCGTTTTATTGAATTTATGCCGATCGGGAATGGCGATTTATTTGGCAACAAAGGTTGGATTGCTTCTGAAGAATTGCGGCAGCAAATTAGCGAAAAATACGGTTTAATTGAGTCGGGAGTGCGCGGTAACGGACCGGCCGATGTGTTTCAAATTCCAGGTGCAAAAGGTACTTTAGGATTTATCAGTCAAATGTCGGAATGTTTTTGCGATCGCTGCAATCGCATGCGTTTGTCTGCTGATGGTTGGTTGCGGCCTTGTTTGCTGAATGAAACCGGTCAAATAGATTTAAAAACTGCTTTGCGCGAGGGAGTTCCTACAAGGGAATTGCGCGATCGAGTGCAGCAAATATTAGAGATTAAACCGGAGATTAATTTCAAGCAGCGGGATTCGGGAACTAACGCTGGGAATTACACTCGCACCATGTCTCAAATCGGGGGGTGAACTAACTGACAGCGATCGCTTTATGATTTGAAAAGGAACAATAGTTAATTTATGAATCATCGAGTGGCGTTGCATCTGTTATATAATGCTAAAAAGTGACCATTAAGCTATAAATTAATTTACTCCCTTCCCACCCGAAGAATTTGTATTGAACGAACCGCGAAGACACGAAGGACGCGAAGAGAAGAATAAGAAGAAAGAAGTACATAGTCGAGTAGCACCGAAGGGAGTAAGTTTTCGTGCCAGGACAACGGTAAACTGCCGCATACGGGGAGAATGAAATCCCAGTACGATATCTTCTTTGAGAACGCCCAAACTCACTAGCTAGTCAGCGAAATCGCTGTCATACTAAATCTGGGTTAGCCACCCCCTCGATCGGTTGTAGGGTGCGCGCACCTTACCGAGCTGTAACTTATTTAACCAATCGATGCTATCAAAAACTGTTCTGCGGAATTTTACGATCGCCCTTTCGATCGTTCTCGTTCTAGAATTGTTCAACCCGAGGGCGATTTTCGGTCAAAACACCGCCACTCTGAAATTTTCCAATACTCCTGCAGGTGTCAGCACTCGCTACATCGGTGCAGTCGAAGGCAATATCAATTTTGACATCAAAGATTTGCAAGATTTGGGAGTGAATACCTACCGCATTTACGGCGGGATGTCTCGCTGGGAACCCGAAGATGATGATGGCAAATACGGTTGGCCTTCGATCGATCAAATTAAAGCAAATCCCCAGATAATTAATTGGGCGCATTGGGATAAAATTATGACCGATCCGCCCTACGGCAGCGATTATTCGTGGTCGGGAGAACCGGGTACGGTTTGGCGGGGCAGTGCGAGAACTATTTTCACTGCTTTGAAACAAGCAAATATTCGCCCGGTTGTCACCATCCGCAACGTTGACGGTGATTGGAAGCCGAGTTGGGCGCTGCAACTGAATCCGCCCCGCACTCAGGAAGATTGGAATGAGTGGTGGGAGCATGTTTTTGCGACGGTTTATTGGCTGAACGTCCGCAACGATTATCGGATTGATGATTGGGAAATTCACAACGAACCGGACTATCGAATAAATGGTTGGGGAGGGACGCAGGCTGATTATTTTGAATTGGTGAAGGTGGCAAAAGATGCGATCGACTTTGCTTACAAAACTTATTTGCCCGATCGGACTTATCGCATTCACGGTCCGAAAACTGTCGGCGGCAGCAACTGGCCAGTTTATGCTTTTCGGGAAATTCCTAATTATTTTAATGCGGTGAACTTCCACAATTACGATGCAGATATTTCAAATTATACCAGAAAAGTCCGCGGCTGGATGCAGGGAACTCCCCTGGCTAACGCACAGGTTTGGATGGGTGAATGGGGAAGTTATACAGTTAGTTACAATAATTTATCTTTAGCTTTAAGTTCGATTGAGAATTTGATTCGAGGTTCCCAACCGGGGGATAATTACATTTACGGCAGCCACATATTTTGTTTGTACGATTGGGGCAAGCCGGAATTGGCAGAAGGTTTGTTGGGCAAAGGAGGCACGAGGCGCGTTGGATACTATGCTTTGCGGATGGGGATTCGGGTTTTGCAGGGCGGTCGATCGATCTTTTTTCCTGTAGCTAGCAGTTCTAATTTAATGGCAGTTGCCACTGTGGATGCTAGCAACAATGTTTACCTGTTAGCAGCTAACAGGCAGCCGCAATCTTATACTGTTAATGCCGATATTTCGGCTTTAATGACAGCAGGTAAAGGCACGGTGCGCGAGTTAAGTTCGCGGGCGATGGATCGGGCGATCGGCAACTTAAATCTCAAGGACGGCAAGGTTACTTTTACAGTCGCGGGTAACAGTGCGGTTTCGATCGAGTTTAAGTCAAAAAACTGAAAATTAACTTTGTTGAACAACTGCAATTTTTCCGCACAAATTTGCTATAATATCAAGTTAATTATTCCTGGCTTGCGGATTGTAAGTAAGCCCACCTAATTAAACGACAGATCCCAATGACCTAAAAACTTACCGGACATCGAGGAAGAGTAATTACTAGAACCACAAAAACAACGACATTCCCGGAATAAGTAGTACATCTTCCAATATGTTATAATCGCCATCACTCTGATTTACCTGCTCCCGCTCGTGTACACTGTCCTCAAGACCAAGTTAAAACTCACTCCCCTGCAAGCTGTGTTAATGGCAAAACACGCAGGAATTGCTCGGTTACTTATAACTGGGGACTGGCAACTTGGCGCGAGCTTTATGCTGAAGGTGTCAAGCCGAATGCTTTGGTCTTGAAGAAATTTTTTAACAACCATTGCAAAAACCACGCAGTTGTAGCAATTGAGAATTTAAATGTGTTGGGGATGATGGCAAACCACAAATTAGCAGGTGCAGTTGCCGACGCCAATTTTGCTGAATTTGGGCGACAAATTGAGTAAAAAGCACAGCGCTATGGTTCCAGTGTGGTGTTGGTAGACAGGTGGTATCCATCAACTCAATTATGTTCGAGTTGCTCGAACATTCAGCCGATGTCTCTGAGTGTCAGAATCTATGAGTGTTCTGCTTGTGGATTTAGGGCAGATCGAGACTTGAATGCTGCACTTAATTTAGAAAAATATGCTCGGGTAGCTAAACCGAGTCTGGACACCAAGGGTTAACCCGGCCGTCGCTCCCCTAGAAAGTGTCAACTAATGTCCGGCTTTGTCGGGATTTTAGATAGCAGTAAGACTACTTTTGTAGCGTCATCCGATGAAGTGTCAAGAATCCCCGCCCTCAAAGGGCGGGGAGTATATCAATACTCCCGATCGCGCAGTACAGTAGCAATACCTACCGATGGGCAATAAAGTTGTAGCAAGCCTGCGGTCGCTGATAGATTGGTAGCGTAGAGGTATCTTGCCTGCAACAGAATCCGATCGAACTCCGTCAATGGCAAGGACTTGATACTCAGTCAGGGTGCAGTTAGGACGATCGCATAAAATACAAGACTTTTTGGTGGTAAGTGAAGTACAAAACAATTCGTTTTTGTATGGTGGGTATGCTTGCCCGCCTCAGATCGCTCGCTTTTGGGTCCCAAGGCGGCGCAGAATTAACTTTGAATGCCAAGATGTGGTAAGTATAGCTGCGCGCGATCGTACAGATAGTTTAAACGTGCTTGAAACTTTCGCGGTCAGTCTTCTCAGACCAGCCCGCGATCGGGTGTTCTCAAAAATCTCCCTCTGATGCCCCCTGATGTTTATTCCCTCCCTCAGTCAGGTAATTAACCGCAATCCCCTTATCGTTGAGCCTCAAACGCCCATAGAAGAGGCGATCGAGCTAATGAGCCGCGCGGGTGCAAGTTACGTACTCGTGCTCGATGCGCGCGGGAGTTTTCCACTCGGAATCCCGGAAAACGGGACTTCGGCAAAAGTTTGGGAACAGTCCGGTTTTTACTACGGCGTACCCCAGCCGGTGCATCCAGAATCCAACGGGCGCAGTCTCAACGGGCCTCGGACCCCCGATCCGCCCCGAGGGCCAGTGCTGGGCATTTTTACGGAACGAGATATCGTACAGCTAAATTCGATCGGGGCTGCTTTGAGGGGATTTGCGATCGAGCAAATCATGATCAGATCCGTTACAGTAGTTCGAGAATCGCAAATTCCCGATATTTTTGCCTTGGGCGCGCTGGTGGAAAAACATCAGATCGGTCACTTTCCCATTGTCAACGACGCTGACGAACTTGTCGGAATCGTGAGTTCTCAAAGTTTGCTGCAACTAATACAAGAAGCTGGAGAATCCAGCCAACAACCTGCGAGAATGCCTCCTCCACAACCAGGAGGAATGCCTGTCCCCCCACCGCCAAATTTGCATCCAAAATTAGAGCTGCCAGCTAATTTAATCAAACTCTATCAAATACCTCAAATTGCCGCGTCGCGAATTATTCACGCTCCCGCTACTGCTTCGGTTCGCTACTTGGCACAACTGATGTTCAAATATAATGTTAGCTATGTATTGATTACCGAAACAGCCGAACAAAATTCGGCAACAAGTGGCAATTCCAAATTTACCGATCGCAATTCCCAAAAACTGACAGGCATCGTCAGTTCCCGCGATATCTTGCAATTGCAGGCGCTAGGAATTGACTCGAACAAAACCAGAGCCGGAGCAATTTGCAGCAATCCACCGCCGATCGTGCGATCGCAAGCTACCCTTGAAGGAGCGATCGCTCTATTTCAAAAAACCTACTGCCAACTACCTTTATTATTAATTAACGAAAACAGCCAGCCGATCGGTTTGGTCAGCCCTAAAACTCTCCTCCTGCAAGCACTGCATTCCAAATCTTTGCATTCCGGCTTGATAGCTTTGCAGCGGCAGCTCGAATCAACCAGCGCCCAATACCAACAATTGTCATCAGAAATCCAGCAAACTGCTGCCAACAACAGGCAAATTAGCGAACTTTCCCCCGATACTTACGATTTAGCAAATCTCGCCATTCAAGTCAACAATCAAGGGATTTGGGATTGGAATCTCGAAAACGATGAGGTATTTTATTCCCTGAGGTGGAAAGAAATCATCGGTTACAAAGAAAACGAAATTTCCAGCAGGCGATCGGAATGGTGGAGCCGGATTCACCGAGAAGATATTGATTTGGTAAAAGGAGCATTGGAAGCGCATTTAGCCCAAAAAACAGCGGATTTTGCTGCTGAATACCGGATGCTCTGCAAAGACGGCAGCACTGTCTGGGTACTGAATCGGGGGCAAGTTTTGCGCAACACTGCGGGCAAACCGCTACGGATAGTGGGAACTCATACAGACATAACTCAAAACAAACAGTTGGAAGTCAAACTCCGCGATCGCAAATCAGAGCAATCGCAATTATTTGACTCTCTGAAAGCAACAGTAATTTTCCAGATGAACGCGACAGGAGTTTGGACATTTCTGAGCCGCGCTTGGACGGAAATTACAGGCTTTACTATTGCTGAAAGTTTGCAAACAAATTTTTTAGAATGGATACACCCCGAGGAACGGCAGCAGTGCGCGAATTTAGTAGATTCTTTGATGTCTGGAAAATCGGAGTCTTGCCGTCTGGAAGTCCGTTTTAAGAAAAAAACGCCAACAGATGCCGCAGGAGAAATTCAAAGAAATCCCGCATATGTTTCAATCGAAATATTTGCTCAAGCGAGGCTGAATACCAACGGCGAAAAAACAGGTATTTTGGGAACATTGCACGATATCAGCTACCGCAGCGAAGGAGTAGAAGAAATCCGAGAAAGCGAGAGGGCAATTCGATCGCTCTACGAGGTAATGGTAGGCTTTGACGGCTCTTTTGAAGATCGGATAGCGAGAGTGCTGGCAATGGGTTGCAGTCAGTTTGGCATGGATATCGGGCTGTTGGGCAGAGTTTTGGGCGATCGTTATGAAGTAATTGCTGCTTATTGGCCGGAAGATTTTCCCTTCGGATTTGCCAAAGGAGATGGTTTTTCTTTAAGCAGGACTTTCGAGCGAGAAGTTTTGCGATCTTCCGAACCGATTTCTATCGAATCCGCCGGTACTACTCAGTGGCGCAACCATCCCGCTTATACCGTGCGCCGCTTGGAAGCATTTATCGGCACGCGGGTGATGGTGCAAGGGCGAGTTTTTGGCACTTTGAGTTTTGCTTCTCGCACCGCTAAACCTCCGATCAAATCGCTGAATTTAGAAATTTTAAAATTGATGGGCAATTATATCGGTGCGGAAATTGCCCGCGAAGAAAGAGAGCGAACTTTGCAGCGCCAATACCAGCGCGTTTTGTTGCTCAAACAAATCACTCAAAAAGTACGATCGACCTTAGACAGTCAAGAAATTTTTCAGACTACCGCAACTCAAATCGGTCGCGTATTTTGCGTCAACCGCTGCACGATTCACACCTATGTTGCCGAACCTTATCCCCACCTTCCCTGCGTCGCTGAATACTTGGAACCCGGCTACGAATCGGCTTTAGATTTAGAACTTTCTGTCACTTACAACCCCTATACCGAAAAACTGCTCGCTGAAGATACAGCCCTAGAATCTCCCGATGTTTTTGCCGATCCTTTGTTAGAATCTTCCGTGCCGATGTGTCGCCGCATCGGACTCAAATCCATGCTCGCAGTGCGCACTTCCTATCAGGGAGAACCGAACGGCATTATTACTTTGCACCAGTGCGATGCCACCCGCCAGTGGACGCCGGATGAAATTGAATTGTTAGAAGATGTAGCTGCTCAAGTGGGCATTACTTTAGCTCAAGCCAAACTTTTAGAAACGGAAGTTCAGAGACAGAAACAGCTAGCAGAGCAAAATGAAGCGTTAGAACAAGCCCGACAAGCAGCGGAAGTTGCTAACAGAGCGAAAAGCGATTTCTTAGCTACAATGAGTCACGAAATTCGTACTCCGATGAATGCGGTAATCGGGATGACAGGTTTGCTGCTGGATATGGATTTGACACCCGAACAGCGGGATTTTGTCGAGACAATTCGTACCAGCGGCGATGCTTTGCTGACAATTATTAACGACATTCTCGACTTTTCTAAGATTGAATCCGGTAAAATGGATTTGGAACGCAACCCGTTCGAGTTGCAAACCTGCATTGAAGAATCTCTGGAATTGCTGGCTCCGAGAGCTTCAGAAAAAGGTTTAGAATTAGCTTACTTTATCGATCCTTCAGTCCCGAAAAATGTCCTGGGAGATGTCACGAGACTGCGCCAAATTTTGGTAAATTTGCTGGGAAATGCCGTGAAATTTACAGAATCTGGCGAAATTATTGTGTTTTGTACGGCGAAGCAAATTCAGGAAGCTGCGCCTGAGAATTCACCAGCAACAGGCAACGGGCAGGAAAAAGAAGAGTTGGTAATTAATGGAGAACCGCTAGCAGTTAGCAAAAAATACGAAATTCAATTTGCTGTTAAAGATACCGGTATTGGCATTCCCCCAGACAGGATGGATCGGCTGTTTAAAGCTTTTTCGCAGGTGGATGCTTCGACGACGCGACAGTACGGCGGCACCGGTTTGGGACTGGCAATCAGCCAGCGTTTGAGCAATATGATGGGCGGCAAAATGTGGGTTTTCAGTCAGGTTGCGCAAAAAATTAGCAATGCTAAAACAGCCCAACCCCAGCTTAGAAAAAGTACGGCCGGCGAACCGCCAGCAGGATTTACAGAACCTGCGCTATCTGGAGCAGGTTCGATTTTTTATTTCACGGCAACTGCTGATGCTATTGAGGTTATTGCTGAGGAAAATATTCCGGAGTTTGCTGCGGGAAAAAATTTGTTAATTGTGGAGCATCATGCTGTTAACCGACAAGTTTTGATCGCGCAGGCTCAATCTTGGGGCATGGTTCCTGCGATCGCGACTTCTGCTGCTGAAGCAATGAAAATAATCCGGCAAAATTCGGAACTCGATTTGGCGATTTTGGCGATGAATTTGCCAGATATGGACGGCGTGTCTCTGGCTGCGGAGATTCGGAAGTTTGAACGGGGAAATTTGCCGGCGGCGGGGGAAAACCGAGATGGCAATGGAGCAAAAGTTAAGAGCGATCGCAAAGTTCCGCTGCCTTTGGTGCTGTTTACTTATTTGAGCAAAGCAGATGTTTGGAAAAGGCTGGAAACTACAGATGTGAATTTTGCAGCTTTCTTAACTAAGCCCCTGAAACAGTCGCAGTTTTACAATGTACTCCTGCAAGCTTTTGGGTATGTTGCTGCTAGAAGCAGTAAGGGTGAAGTTGCCAATGTGCCGACTTTGACTTCGGATTTGAAGTATTTTGAACGTTCCCAGCAACACCGCAACGCGCAGCAGAATCCTGCTGTTTTGAAGCAGGTGGCGAGTCAGAATGCTAATGCAGATAATTCTTCGGGAATTCGGATTTTGCTTGCAGAAGATAATGTGGTTAATCAAAAAGTAGCGACGCATTTGCTCGACAGGATTGGATATCGTGCAGATATTGCGGCTAATGGATTGGAGGTTTTGGAAGCTGTGAAGCGGCAATCTTACGATGTCGTGCTGATGGACGTGCAGATGCCGGAGATGGACGGATTGGAAGCAACGCGGCGCATTTGTCAGGAGTTGCCGATCGAAAAAAGGCCGAGAATTATTGCGATGACTGCTAATGCGATGCAGGGCGATCGCGAAAAATGTTTGGATGCTGGGATGGATGATTATATCACTAAACCTGTCCGCCGGGAAGAGTTGGCTGCTGCTCTGAGCAAGTGCAAACCTTTGGGCGAGAATGCATCGGTAGCGGTTGCCGAGCAGCAAAATCGAGATGTTGCTGCTAATTCCGATTGTGAAGTGGCTGCTGAACCTTTATGTCCCCAATCTGAAGAAAATTCGCCGATCGATTTCCAAATTCTGCACAATCTCCGCGAACTTGATGATGATGACGACCCGGATTTTTTGGGGGAATTGATTGAGATTTATTTATCGGATGCGCCGCAGCATTTAGAAACGATGAAAGAGGCTATTTCTCTGGGAGATGCTGACAGTTTGAAGCTGGCTTCTCACACCCTGAAGTCGAGCAGTGCTAATTTGGGTGCGGTATGTTTTTCGGAAGTTTGTAAAGAGTTGGAATATATGGGACGTACTGCGTTAGAATCGGGAGGAAAGCAAGTTTTTGATGCGGGCAAGGCGCGCGATCGACTGTTACAAGCTGAGGCGGAGTGGGAAAGGGTGCGGGCGGCTTTTGAGAGGGAATTGAAAACTGGGAAATTGCGATCGGCAGTGGGGAGTTTTAAATTTTGAGTTTTGAGTTTTGAGTTAAAGACAGTTCTCAGGAGTTTTGAGTTTTAAATTTTGAGTTCTCAGGAGTTTTGAGTTTTAAATTTTGAGTTTTGAGTTAAAGGTTTTGAGTTAAAGACAGTTCTTAATTCAAAACTCAAAACTCCCAAATAACTCAAAACTTTTCTTCAATTCAAAACTCAAAACTCCCGAACAACTCAAAACTCAAAATTTAAGACTCCCGAACAACTCAAAACTTTTCTTCAACTCAAAACTCAAAACTCAAAACTCAAAACTCCCGAACAACTCAAAATTTAAAACTCAAAACTCCATATTTAACTTTCACCTAAATATGCTTTGCGAACAGTTTCATTTGACTGCAAATCGCTAGCTGTACCCGCAACTACGACTTGACCTGTTTGGATTACATAGCCGCGGTGGGCAACACTTAATGCCATGCGGGCGTTTTGTTCTACAAGTAAAATAGTTGTTCCTTGAGAGTTGATGTCGCGGACGATCGCAAATATTTGACTGACTAACATGGGGGCCAATCCCATACTCGGTTCGTCTAATAATAACAAACGGGGGCGCGACATTAAAGCACGGGCGATCGCGAGCATTTGCTGTTCTCCGCCGCTGAGAGTGCCGCCTTTTTGACCGATTCTTTCCCGCAATCGGGGAAACAAATTCAATACTTTTTCGGTGTCCGATTTAATGCCGAGAGTGTCGTTGCGCAGGTACGCACCCATTTCTAAGTTTTCCCGTACCGTCATGCGCCCAAAAATCAACCTGCCTTCGGGGCTTTGAGAAATTCCCAAACGAACGATTGCTTCTGCAGACAGCGATTCTAAAGGTTTCCCTTCAAACAATACAGTTCCCGTGCGGGGGCGCAGCAGCCCTTGAATCGTGCGGAGAGTTGTGGTTTTTCCGGCTCCGTTGCTGCCGATTAATGTTACTACTTCTCCCTGAGAAACTGTTAGCGATACTCCTTTGAGGGCGTGGATATTTCCGTAGTAAGTGTGAAGGTCTTTGATTTCCAGCATAATAGGTTGACAGTTGGTAAGGAGTTTTGAGTTTTGAATTTTGAGTTTTGAGTTAAAGACAGTTCTTTAGTCCCCGCTCGCGATCGTCAATATTACCCTATTTAAGGAGTTTTGAGTTTTGAATTTTGAGTTTTGAGTTAAAGACAGTTCTTTAGTGCGAGCGGGAACGCTCGCGATCGTCAATATTACCCTATTTTGGGCATTGTAAATTTTTATTCCAATTATATAAAATAATTGTTTTTTCGAGTAAAGGCTGTCTGTGCGCTTTAACAGAACTTACGCATTTTGACGGAAGTAGCCCGGTTAAGGAGTTTTGAGTTTTGAATTTTGAGTTTTGAGTTAAAGAAAGTTCTTTAGCCCCAGCTCGCGGGTGTACTTCATATACCTGCAATCTGCTGTAAGGTGCGCGCTGCTTACCTTACCGCTAGTTGTCGCTGCGAACTTTACAGAATTTTTAATTAAAAAACAGCAGACTTGACGGTATCTTTACACAAAATCTCCTGTTGCGTAGATACGATCGATACATCAGGGAAAAATGTTTTAAGTTGCATTGGTAAAAATACCGGAAATTTCTTGAAGGTTAGGAAAAATCCCCATGAAAGTCAAGCAGAAAGTCAAGCAAAATATTGGCTCGATCGCGCTGTTATTTGTCGCTCCTTTAGCAACTGGTTTGAGTGCGGGTGTTGCTCCTAGTAATGCTGCAACGCTCGCCAATTCGGCAGCAGAAGTAGCTATTGACAATTTCAGCCACAGGCCTGGGGATACCGGTAGATCGTCTGTAACTGACACCGATACAGTAAGTTTCGACGGTTTAGCAATTGCCGAAGCCAATGCTAATGCAGTTTTTATCGCTAACTGCCACCAATTGCTCGCCCAAAATATATCGGAGAGTCAAGTCAGTGGCGCGGGCAATCTATATGCTGGTTTAGCCCAAAGTCAAGCATCAGTTATCGGCGATTTTGCGATCGCGGCTGAAGAAACTTTTTCGTTTGCTTTTCAGGCTATTTTGCATTCGTTAATCTCTGTTGACAACCCCGAATCGGAACGCGCCAGTGCCACCGGAAAAATATCTTTTTTGGTGATTGACACCGTTACTAGCATTTTGTTAGACTCCTTTGAACTTGTTAGCGGTTTGCACTCTGCTAATGGCATTCTTTTGAATGTGTCAGGCACTGCAGGCTTTCAGCCTAATAACATTAATTTCGATCTGCTTTCTGAGGGCAGTCCAACTAAAAGCATTTTGGATGCTTCAGGAGTTTATTCGCGAACTTTTAACAGAGAAACTAAGTTAAGATTGCTAGAAGTTAAAAACAATATAGCAGAGGTAGCAGCGGAACCAGTTCCAGAACCGAGTACAATATTAGGTACAGCAATGTTTTTCGGATTGCTCTTCAAAAGCAGAAAACTCAAGCAGCAGAAAACTCAAGCATAAATTGTTTGAAGTTCGATCGCCAGCCGATCGATCGGTTGCTTCAGCCAGTAATCCGAGTAATTATTAACTAATTCAAAACTTGCGCGCGTACTTTATTAAGTAGCACGCGCAGTGCGCTCCTTACTTATCAACCAGGTTTCTTCAAGAAATCTGGTTTTTTTTCGAGTTAAAGTATTGCAGGAATGAGACACATACTGTATAATTACCGCGCTCAGTTCGTGCCTTAATGCACCCTTAATGCTTTTCGCAATCCCTGTAGTGTTTTTTGCAGCCTACTTAAGTATATTCGCGCTGGCTGTTGTCATTATAATGTATATTATGTAACCAACTTTACACAATCTTTATAAAAGAATATAATATCTTTATTATGTTTTTACGTAAATCCTGCATTAGTCCACTACTATTGATTAGGTACTAACCAGGCACAGCGGTTAGTCTGCGGATAATTACTGACAAGTCAAAAACATCAGGAGCTGCAAAGATGAATAAACATCTCTGTCTGGGTAACAGTTTATTATTGTTGGCTGCACCCTTAGTTGCTAGTTTGAACTTAAGTATTTCGCCCAGCAATGCTGCAATCCTTGCGGGCGATGGTATGGGCGCAAGCACTCAAGCAACGATCGATCGGCTTGATACACTGAATATTGATGCTGCGATTACAGACCAGTCCGATCGCGAAATTTTGGTAAGTGAAGACTTGTTAAGTATTCTCAGTCGTGGGAGCGAGAAAAAGACCGAACTCAAAGAGGATCTGAAGTCATTTTGGGGCAATTTTTCTGCAGAAATTAACGAGATTTTTGCATCCAACAGCGAGACAGAATTTATTCCTATAGCTCCTGTAAATGCACCTGTCAATAATGCGCGATCGCAAATGGCAAATATGCAGGCGATCGACTTGCTACCTCCTGTCAGAAATCGAGATCCTTTAAGAGTTTTATTAAAATCGCTCAACTTGACGGAGGGATCGGACACAAACAAACAGCAAGTACCAACTAGAACTTATACAGGGAGAGTTAAGCCAGCCGAGATTAATCCGAGTCCTGTGGCTGGAGATAGTACGAAAGCCCCATCGCCGGAAACTAAACCCGCAAAAGAAAAGACTTATACTGCTGCACCATCTACACAAGCTGTGAGCGAAATAACTAAGCCGAAATTGGCGCAATTGCCGTCAGGATTGCAGGGCGATCGAGAAAGTTTCGATTACGTGAAACTAGCAGGCGGCGCACTCGGTTTGGGATTTTTCATCTGGATGCTATTTCAAGATTGAATAGAAGAGTTGAGAGTTGATAGTTAAAAATCAACGATCGACTTTCAACTATCAATTATCAATCGATCGCGAGTTCCCGACGCTCGCACTACTAACTCTCAACTCAAAACTCCCGAACAACTATCAACTATCCTCTTCTTCTTTTCCCAAATAAGCTTCAATCACGCGGGGATCTGCTCGAACGGCCGCCGGAGTTCCTTCAGCAATTTTAATACCGTATTCCATAACGCTGACGCGATCGCTAATTCCCATTACCACTTTCATGTCGTGTTCGATGAGTAAAATACTCAAATTCAACTCATCGCGAATCCGGTATATAAAACGAGTTAAATCGGCAGTTTCGTTAGGATTCATGCCTGCAGTCGGTTCGTCCAACAGCAGCACTTTCGGATCGGAAGCCAAAGCCCTGGCAATTTCCAATCTCCGCTGGTCGCCGTAGGAAAGGTTTTTTGCCAACTCAGTTGCTTTAGAAACACCTAAACCGACAAAATCCAGCATACTCAGAGCATTTTTCTTAGCTTCCCGTTCCTCCAAATTTACTGCTGGGGTACGCAGGATAGCGCCCAACAAACCTGTTTTTAACCTGCTGTGCCTGCCGACTAAAACATTTTCCAGTACGGTCATGTTGTTAAACAAGCGAATGTTTTGGAAAGTTCTCGCAATGCCCAAACTCGTGAGTCGATCGGGCCCAAAACCGGTAATATTTTTATTTTCCAACAGTAACTGGCCCGCGCTCGGTTTGTAGATGCCAGTCAGCATATTAAAGAAAGTGGTTTTACCCGCACCGTTAGGACCGATCAAGCTGGCGATCGAGCCTTTTTCCAGAGTTAAATTGACTCGATCGACTGCTGTCAAGCCGCCAAATCGCATTGTCAGTTCTCGTGCTTCTAATAATGACATTTGAGTTACGTTTCCCGATCTTAGTTAGGTTGTTAGAGATTGTCCCTTAAGTTTCAGGACAAAAAAGGTGGAAAATTAAATGATAGTTCAGCTAAGGTTTAATATCTCTCCAGCCTCTCGCTGCACTGTGGTGCGGTTTTAGCAATCGGTTAAAGTCTTCGGTATCAGTTGTTGCAATGATTACCTCTATTCCCATTCTCTTAATTATGACGGCTTGAGCTGCTATAATTAAGTCTGCATCGTAGGCTACATAAGAATTATTGCGTGCCAAAGCCCATAGCTCAGCCGCTTCTTGCATGACGTTGCCCTCTTTGGAGATAACTGGAAAATATGCAACGCCTTGTTTTGTGATTAGCTGCTCTAGCTTTTCAATAGCTTTACGAGCTTTTGCTTTCTCTTTCAGTCCTGATTTGCGATCGCGAATTCGTCGGATATGCTCGCGCCTTGCTTCATAGTTCGCGATTTCGGATATAGCTACAGGATATTTTTTTTCATCTATTAGCGTATCCAACCACTCAGTGCATTCAATTGCTTCTCTAATCGATTCTTTAACTTCGCTTTCAGGGTTTTGAGCTAACCTAATTTTGCCTTGCTCAACATCGGGATGTATGAGTTTTCCCAGCACACCCGTATCTAAAAAAATCAACTTACTCATGAATTAGGCTGCAAGTCTTATGAGAGTTTTTCAAGCTCGTTAATGTACTCTTCACGCCAGGAACGCAGAGTTTTAAGGAGTTCTTCTTTTCCATCGGTTTTTACTGCATTGTTGGCTTTTTCATAGAGTGCTTTGTACGAAAATTTATCCAACAAATCTTGGTTTTCGTGCCGATTTATTTCCCACAAAATTGCTTTGGCTGCTGTTCTGATGCCTATAGCTTGGCTGGTGATTTCATCTACTGGTCTTTTCTTAGCATAATTTTCAACTGTTTTATCGCTGATTGCTGTCTGAGCTAAAGCTTTGGCTAATTCCCGACCTCTTTCTGTAAAAAAGCTTAGATAATTTTCTGCGATATCTAACAAATCGATTAGTCCCCTGTAAAACAATCTTAGTTGATTTAATTCGTTGTTTTCAACAGATGCGGCAAGTGCATAAACTTTGACCGACATCATTGTTCTAGATATTTTAGCCCAAACTTGCACATTTTCTATGTCATCAACAGCTTCCTTCGGAGCAAAGTCTTTGTACTTTGTCTTAAATTCTTCAGCGCTACATTCGAGTTCTTCTAAGCTTTTAAGTAGTCTCTCTGAAGGATTGCTTTCTGATTCAATATACAGATATAAATCGTAGATTGACAGCAAATCTTTAAGAGCCTCCTCTGGTGCCAGAGCGTCTTGAGATTGGAATGCTTTTTCTAACGATTGTTGTATCGCTGGAAATTTTTCTGCAATTCCCTTAATTTCTTCGCTGCGATCGCTTGTTTCAATGATTTGTTTTATTGCTAAAGTCATAGCTTTGAATAATTAGAACGATGATGTCTCGGCCAGACGACACAGAGGATGGCTAGTCTTGCTACCGTGACGACCAAGCTTGTTAATTCCTAGTTTAGCCTATCTGAGACATTGTACGATCGCCTGCGATCGGCAGTGCGCCAACAGCCAATTGTATCATTTCAATCAAATTTATTCAGTGACTCCTCCTACTGAATTTTCGATCGTACAAACAAAGTAAAAATTGAAAATATTGGATTCCAGCACGCGGCGGGGGCGATACTGTTTGTGCAACTCGGCAGTTGAGAAATTTTCGATAAGTTTGAGTCCTAGTTCCTGTGCCAAAGTTTCGATATTTTCAAATCCAGTAATCCACGGCGCGTACATACTTTCGTATTTATCTATGTAATCATTTAACTCCCGATCGCCCGTGGTTCTCGAAATCACCTTTTCCGACATATAATCAAAAGACAATCGGAAATGTTCCAGATTGTCGCGAATTTGTTCCAATACAGATATTACATCTTTTTTGGCAATTAAAGTCGTGTTGCCTTCCCAGAGAAAATAAGTCGATCGCTCGAAATCAAATTCGCTGCGTTTCAGCAGGGATATCAAACCGTCTTTTACGTAATCGCCGGGAATGTAGCAAACATTGGCAGGAACTTTGTGAGCTTTGAGAGTTGACTCTTTTAATTCAAGTGTAGCGCGATCGTCTATTTCAAAATATTTGACTTTTTCTCCATTGATTCTAGCAGCGCGAGTATCCAAACCCGATCCTAAAATTGCGACTTGCTTGCAGCCTGCTAAAATTTGATTTGACAGGACATCATCAAAGTATTTAGTCCGCAATTTAATCATCTCTTTGGCAGCCGGAGAATTTTGAGCTATTTTATTTGCTGCTGTTTTTGTTTCATCATTGAGCCAGATTTTTACTACATTATCGATGTAAAGAGGGACGGCTTCTTCATTTTCTTCTGCTCTAAATTCCGCAACGACAAAAGCAGTATCCTTTACGTTATTCATCGTTAATTTTTCAACCTTTTTGATCTCCGTTAGATTGTCGGTAATATCCCGAGCTTCAACACTGGCATTGCTGGTGATTTTTACAAGCTTAAGAACTCGTACAACTAGTTAATGACTACTGTCAATTGTCAACGGTCAATTATTAACTGTCAACGATCGACTATCGACTAATATCCTGTGGGGTTGTATTCGTTACATCGGGGCCGGGGTGAAGCATTCGGATCTTAAACCAGCAATTAATTTCATATCGTATCGCCCGAATGCTTCACCCCTACAAGTATATACGATCGATCCTAGCAGGCAAAATATCACAACCCTCAACTTTATTTCTCTTCAACTCAAAACTCAAAACTCAAAACTTTTCTTCAATTCAAAACTCAAAACTCCCCAATAACTCAAAACTCAAAATTCAAAACTCCCGAACAACTATCAACTATCAACTGTCAACTCTTTAGCATCTTCATGCAGTTCAGCTTGATGTACCTTATCGGGAATCAACCCCTCCGGCCGCACTATCATCATTACAACCAAAGTTAAACCGAAGAGAAACAAACGCATTTGAATCGGATCTAAACTGGTTGCTAGAAAGTCGCGCAACTGGGGAATTGCAATTCTGGGAAGTACAAAAGTATTCATAAAACCCTTGAGAACTTGTGCGAGTTGGGGCAGATAAAGTCTGTCCGCAGACATAATAATAATTCCACCCAAAATTACCCCTGTCATGTTGCCCAAGCCACCCAAAATTACCATGCACAAGATGATTACCGAGACGGAAAAATCGAAAACGCTGGGAAAAATCGCGCTGATATAAGCAGCGTAAAATGCGCCTGCAAACCCCGAAAAAGTGGCTCCCATTGCAAAAGCCGAAAGTTTGGTTTTGACCAGGTTAATGCCCATCGCACTAGCTGCTAATTCATCTTCGCGCATGGCATTCCATGCCCTGCCCAAGCGTGAGTCTCGGAGGCGCGAAATCATGAAGTAAGCAAAGACAACTAACAGTAAAATTAGATAGTACCAGGGGAAATAATTGCCCGTGCTGAAAGTGCCGACGATCGGGAGAGAAGGACGACCTATCGGGTTGATTCCAGCTTCGCCTCCCGTGAGGTTAAAAGGTTGATCGCACCCTACCAAACACAGCACCAACTCGGGTTTTCCCAGCAAAGAAGCAACTATTTTCGATATCGGCTCGTCGATGCGGATTGCCGTTAAATTCCTGAAAACAACCGGGATAATTTCGCCAAAACCGAGGGTAACAATTGCCAGATAATCGCCCTTCAGTCGCAGCGTCGGAGTGCCGAGAATTACACCCGCGATCGCAGCTACTCCAGCGGCGATTGGCAATACCAACCAAAAGTTCCAAGCAATGTTTAATTGGGGAGAAGATAGCAAAGCTGTCGTGTAAGCACCGATCGCAAAAAATGCAGCATATCCCAAATCCAACAAACCCGCAAAACCGACAGTAATATTCAAACCCAGCGCCAGCATGATAAAGATTTGAATTTGCACGACAGTAGCGATCCAGCCAGTTTTAGCTTGAATGTCGATAAAGGGAAAAAGAATTAGAATAAAAGCCAAAGTTACTAAAGTTGCCTGCCACTGCTTTTGGGCCGGCAAACCCTGCAAAGCACCCATTAACGCAGCCGTTAAAGTTGCGATCGCCAAACTGCAAATCCCGTACAGCAGTGTAGTTGGTAAAGCCACAGCAGATTGACCGGAGAAAGGTCTAATCACAACTCCTTCCAGCACGCTAGCAACCCCGAGCCAAATTCCCAATCCCACTCCCGCTAAACCGCCGATCGTCGCGCCAGTTTTCGGGTTGTAAATCTTTGCTTCCTGACAGCTAATGAAGCCCGCCGCCGTACCCATCAGCCAGCCGATGACAGTGCCGCTCCAACCGCCGAATAACAATACTGTTAAAGAGCCGATCGCTCCTAAAATTCCGCTCGATTTAATTGCTAGAATTACCTTGTTTGACATAGCAGGATAGTTGAGAATTGAGAGTTGACAGTTGTCAGTGGAAAGTTGTCAGTTGTCGCAAACAAAAGAAAATGCTCGATCGAGCGTTAACTTTGTCAACTTTCGATCGGGACAGCTACAGTGTATGATATTTTGGCTTCGATTGTTTCACAAAAAGCGATCGAAACTTGAAATGGCGAGAATAAAGTTAACTCGATCGGGCGAACATAGTATAGAACCCATTTGAGATCTTTAGGCGATCGCTAGTCGTTTGAGCATCAGCCGAATAAAACAAAGCTGGAGCTTGGCATTGGAACGAGCCAGTGTACG
>JALOON010000019.1 GCA_025454405.1 Oscillatoriaceae cyanobacterium Prado104
CAAAGTCCCCCTTCTTAAGGGGGATTTAGGGGGATCTAGACTCAGGTAAAAGCGAAATTTATCAAGGGTTTCAGGCTTAAGTTGACACCAATGGGCACTACCGTTTCCTACTGCCGTGTCCCACCCAAACCTGCTAATTTGACGAAATCCTTTAAACGGGCTTCACCCCAACTAATAAAGCAAGTTCCCGCCACTTCCAATAACAATCTACCTCGCCAAAACCAATTTCTCTAAACCAGCGCAATTGCGTTTCCACATCCAACAATTGATTGGACGGATCTTCCGGTTCATTTTCTATACCGAGTGCCTCGCGAAATTTATGATGCAAAGCCGGAGTTGCTGACGCTACGTGTTCCAAATTGCAAAAAATGCCGCCAGGTTCTAAAATATCGAAAATCTCCGCATACAAGGAACGCTTGCGATCGTCCGTTACATGATGGATTGCAAAACTAGAAACTACCGCATCAAACTTGCCAAAATTCGGTAATTTATCGTCAAAATTATGCTCGATTACCGTGACATTTTTGTCACCTACAAAACGAGTTCTTACCTTTTCCAACATCGTCGGCGAAAAGTCGATCGCCACAAATTCAACATCAGGGCGATCGCACTTCAGCAAACCCAACAAGCGTCCGTCTCCCGTACCGACATCGAGAATTCGCCTTGCAGTTTTCGGCACTTCTTCCAACAACATCGCTTCACCTTCCGTGCGGTGGGGGATGCCGTCGGCTTTAGCAAGATACCACAAAGCGTGTTCTTCCGAACTCCAAAGATTGACTTGATTCATGATTTTTTAACTGTCGTAAAGCTCGCCATTTTTGTGAGTAAAAAACCAGCCATTGCCATTATTTTTAGCAACTAAATCGTCATCGGGATAATTAGCTTCATCTCCGGGTGTGCGATCGCCAATTTCTAGGTAAACAACCACAGAATTCGATCGGTTAACTAAATGATGCCCGTCGGCTTCACCCGCCGGAAAACCTGCCGCCATACCCGGTTTGAGCGCTTCCTCACCGGAATTTGTCACCAGGGTAACTTCCCCTTCCAAAACGTAGATTAACTCATCTTGACGGCTGTGCCAATGTCGGAGAGCCGAACAACTTCCTGGTGCCAGCTTCACCAAATTTACCCCAAAATTCTGCAATCCGGCGGCATCGCCCAAGCGCTTTTTAACTCTCCCAGCAACCACAGATTGGAATTGCAGGGGATATTTTGAACCTGTAATATCCGGCACATTTTCTGGATCGATTATCATGTACTAACCCCCACTAAAATAAGAATATCTTGTAATTTTAACTTAATTCATATGTTTTAATCCTCAAGCCTTTTGTTACAAATTGTTCAGAGGTGATATTACTTTCTCAGCTATTTTAATAGCTATTGATGCCATACCAGATAATCCCGGTACTGTATCAGCATAATCTAGTTTTCGCCGATAACTTAACAAATTGATTCGCATTATTTCCCGTTACTGCTTGCAAGCGCTGTCCCCGCCGAAAAACAGTCACAATCGGCCACTGCGAAACATTGTGTTTGTTCCTAGCAAACAACTCAGCAGGCGCATCAAGACCATCTACAGAAATCGATCGAAACTTTTGAGCCATCCGACAATTTAACCCTTGAGGATCGGAGTCAACAACCACCCAATTTACCTGCCTGTTGCCGCGGGTTCTCGCCGCCGGAACCCGATAATCACCTTGCTGGTTGGCAATAGTTATTGCCGAGGCTAAATTAGCTCCCAATCCTAAAATCCCTGCCACTGCCAGAGCAATAATTTTAATTTCTGCTTTCATTGATACAAAAAATTCTTGAAAATCAGCTAATCACAATTTTAGCAATCTCTACTTAAGTCAGGACATTCTCTTTTCCCTCGGAGCTCTTCTTTCTTGCTTCCTGCGACGGTTGGAGCGTGTTTTCTTGTGTCTTCTGCTGGTCGGGCTCGAGCGTAGTGCCACCCAATAAATCTGCGAAAAATGTTGGGTTTCGTTCCTCAACCCAACCTACAATTTAAGCCTTCTTCCTTGTTCCTTGTTCCTTCTTTCTTCAGAATGTGTTATAAATATTGAGAATCATTAAGAAATATTGCTGAAATGCTCCTTTCCCCCTCCGGCACCAGGAAACTCAAAGAATCTTTAAAAGAAAAAATATTCTTTGGGAACGAGCCAACCCCCGAACTCATAGCCATTTTACTGATTTACTTCGTGCAAGGCATTCTCGGACTGGCCCGCTTGGCCGTCAGCTTCTTTCTCAAAGACGAGTTGGGAATGAGCCCCGCCGAAGTCTCCGCAATGCTGGGTGTCGTCGCCCTCCCTTGGATTATCAAACCCCTATTCGGCTTCATGTCCGACGGCTTGCCCATCTTCGGCTACCGCCGCCGTCCCTACATCATCCTCTCCGGGCTGTTGGGAACATCCGCATGGATTGCCCTCGCAACAATTGTACACACTCCGCTAGCGGCTACAGGAGCGATCGCCCTAAGTTCCCTCTCCATCGCCGTCAGTGACGTAATCGCCGACTCCCTAGTAGTCGAGAGAGCCCGCAAAGAATCCGTTAGCGACGCAGGTTCCCTGCAATCCCTATCCTGGGGCGCATCGGCCCTCGGCGGACTGATTACCGCCTACCTCAGCGGTTCCTTGTTACAAAACTTCACCACTCACACCATCTTTTTAATCACCGCATCTTTCCCGCTCATCGTATCAGCAACAGCGTTGTTGATTTCCGAAGAAAAAGTCAGCAAAAGAACCGACTTTGACACAGTAAAAAACCAATTTCAACAACTGCGACAAGCCGTTACGCAAAAAACAATTTGGTTGCCCACAGCTTTTCTGTTTATCTGGCAAGCCACCCCAACATCAGACTCAGCATTCTTCTTTTTCACCACCAACGAACTAGGATTTCAACCCGAATTTCTCGGTAGAGTGCGCCTAGTCACCAGCATCGCCGCCCTCGGAGGCATCTGGCTGTTCCAGCGCTTCCTCAAAACAATTCCCTTTCGCGTAATTTTCGGCTGGTCAACAATCATTGCCACAGCCTTAGGAATGACGAGCTTGCTGTTAGTAACCCACGCCAACCGAGCCTTAGGAATTAGCGACCAATGGTTCAGCATCGGAGACAGCTTAGTTCTGACAGTAATGGGACAAATTGCTTACATGCCAGTGCTGGTACTTTGCGCTCGATTGTGTCCTCGGGGAGTCGAAGCAACGCTATTTGCCCTGCTGATGTCAGTTACCAACCTAGCCGGACTTCTCTCCTACGAAAGCGGTGCGCTGCTGACACACTGGATGGGAATTACCGATCGCAATTTCGACAACCTCGCGCTATTAGTTATTGTCACCAACCTATCCACACTTTTGCCGCTACCATTTCTAGGTTGGCTGCCCGCCGCCAACGAAGAAAGCGAGTCCGACTACCAACATTCCCTACCAGTATTAGAACCAGAATTGGGCAGTACCAAACCAGTCGGACAGCATTTCATGCCGGAATATCTACCGGATTTAGTACCGACAGTCCTGTCAGAAACCCGTACTGTTGATAGTTGATATTTGGGAATTGGGGATTCTCCCAGTCGGGGCGGGCACGGGGGCACCGCCCCTACAATCCCCCTCTTCCTCTCTCCTCTCTGCGCCCTCTGCGCCCTCTGCGGTTAAAAAAAATCAAGACTTATTCGATCGATGCCAAACCTACAACTTTCCCAACCTCAAACAACAGCCCAAAAACCCTCATACACGCGCACAGATTGGCAGCGCGGCTACGAATCCCAACCCAACGAATCAGCATACTGGATTGACGAAATAGAAGGCGAAATCCCCGCCGGATTGCAAGGAACATTCTTTCGCAACGGACCGGGATTGCTAGATATTAACGGCCAGCGCATCCACCACCCATTTGACGGCGACGGGATGATTTGTTCGATCGCACTTTCCGAAGGTCGCGCTTATTTCCGCAACAAATTCGTCCGCACTGAAGGCTATTTAGCCGAACAAAAAGCCGGAAAAATTCTCCACCGAGGCGTTTTCGGCACGCAGAAACCCGGCGGCTGGCTGAACAACATCTTCGACCTCAAAATCAAAAACATTGCCAACACCAACATCATTTATTGGGGCGACAAATTGCTAGCACTGTGGGAAGCAGCCGAACCCTACAGGTTAGATCCGCAAACCTTAGAAACTATAGGCTTAGACACCCTAGACGGCATCTTGGAACCGGGAGAAGCTTTCGCAGCCCACCCGAGAATTGAAAAGGGGAAAAACGGCAAAGGAGACAGATTAGTTAACTTTTCTGTCAAGCCGGGATTGTCGAGTACGATTACCATTTACGAATTCGATACTAGCGGCAAACTGTTGCAAAAACACGCCCGTGCAATACCGGGTTTTGCTTTCTTGCACGACATGGTAATTACCCCGAATTACTGCATATTTTTCCAAAATCCCGTCAGCTTCAATCCGCTGCTGTTTTTGTTAGGAATGCGGAGTGCGGCGCAGTGCATTCAATTTTCGCCCAACAAACCGACGCAGGCAATTTTAATTCCCCGCAACGGCAAGGATGAGGTAATAATTTTAGAAACAGAACCTTGTTTTGTGTTCCACCACTGCAACGCTTGGGAAGAAAACGGCGATGTTTTTGTCGATTCAGTTTGTTACGAATCATTTCCTACTGTAGAACCAGACGGCGATTTTCGCGAATTGGATTTTAGCACGGTTCCTGCGGGTGAATTGTGGCGGTTCAAGCTGAATTTAACTGAGAAAAAAGTCGAGCATCAAGTAATTGAAACTCGGTGCTGCGAGTTTCCGACTTTGCATCCGAATAATGTCGGACAGCCTTACCGATATCTGTACATTGGTGCGGCGGATGCTCCGACTGGAAATGCTCCGTTACAAGCTATCCTCAAAATAGATTTTGTGGCGGGAGAAAGGCAAATTTGGAGTGCTGCGCCGCGCGGTTTTGCGGGGGAACCGGTGTTTGTTCCGCGTCCCGATGCTGTTGCTGAGGATGATGGTTGGTTGTTACTTTTGATGTATGATGCTGCCAACCATCGATCGACCTTAGTAATTTTAGATGCTCGCGATATCAGCAAAGGACCTGTGGCAAGGTTGCATTTAAAACAGCACATTCCTTACGGTTTGCACGGCAGTTTTACATCAGATGTATTTATGCCGGTGGGGAAATAGCGATCGAGGCAGAGCCTCTAGACATGGGTTCCCAGGCACAGCCTGGGAACCAGAAACCAGAAATAGCGAACCAACTGTAGGGGTGAAGCATTTGGGCGACTATCTCTGCTTCCCAATGAATAATTTCATATCCAAATGCTTCACCCAGCCCCCGCGACATTCATATCCAAATGCTTCACCCAGCCCCCGCGACAGGTTAAATATACCCAGCCCCCGCGACAGGTTAAATACAATCGCCAGATAACAGAGATTACACCTGAATCAGTAATATTTCAACAGCGCAACAGTTTCATCTCGACATATTTCATCGCTATCATCGAGTAAATAACGCAGCGTCATTCAAAAATGACCTCGCGTCCTGCAAAAGTGCGATCGCGAACTTCTGCTCAAATTTCATCGGGATTTAAACCTAGTTCTTGCACTTGATATTTCTCTCGAAATGCAGCGAGAGATTCTCCAAAGCTAAGTTTGGGATGCTTTGACTGTTTGCGGCGTTGAATGTATTCGCGCAAGGCGATTTCAACTAAGGTTTCGATCGGAATTTCTTCCTGAAGTTCGATCGCCTCTTGCAGCAGTGCCGCATCCACATTTAGGCTTGTCACTATTGGCTTTTCCTCTTTTAAGTGCTATCCTAATTATATAGTAAATGCCTAAAAAAAGGATGTTAGATATGGAATTGAATGAGTATTTTGATTTCTTAGCACCCGATGATATTCGCATCAAAGGACACCGCATCGGGATTGAGACGGTATTGTATGAGTATCTGCACCGGCAACGCACCGCCGAAGAAATTCAGCAATTTTATCCATCTCTAACTTTGGCAGAAGTTTATGCAACTATTTTGTATTTTTTGGAAAACAAAGAAGCAGTAAGTCGATATTTGGAAGACTGGTTGGAGTGGTCGCACCAGCAGCGAAAAATTCAAGCAGCAAATCCCCATCCAGCGGCGGAAAGATTGCGGAAATTGAAAGCAGAACGAGCAAAGCAAACCGCGAACCAGGGTGATTGAGAAATGGCGTTTAAATATTTGATGGATGAGAATGTTACTCCCATTTATGCTACACAGCTTCACCGAAAACGCCCCGATCTAGTAGTTTGGTCGGTGGGTGACATCGGTGCGCCTCCGAAAAGTACGCTCGATCCTGGTATTTTGGTGTGGTGTGAAGAGCATAACTTTATTTTGGTGACGAACAACCGCAAGTCAATGCCCGTGCATTTAGCAGATCATCTGGCTGAGGGTAGGCATATTCCAGGGATTTTTATTTTGAACTCCGATTTAAGTATTGGGCAAAATATTGAGGAATTGATTTTTATTGCTGATTGTTCGTTCGATGATGAATATCAAGACCGGATCGTACATCTTCCCTTAACATAATTGTTTCCCATCAAACGGACGATCGAAAGAGTATTGAATAAACAAACCAACTGTAGGGGTGAAGCATTTGGGCGACTATCTCTGCTTCCCAACAGATAATTTAATATCCAAATGCTTCACCCAGCCCCCGCGACAGGTTAAATACACAAAGACCCTGCGACAGGTTAACAAAAGTTCGATCGAATTCAAAACCTTTTCATAGGGCCGGATGAAGCATTTGGATATTAAGATATCACATTTTCAACATAATTTGCTATGATAGTTTCATCGATCGCACTATTCTACATTCCGTAAATTACCAGATATGAACATTCAGTTAGTTGACTCCTTAATTCAAGTCATTGAGTCGCTGACACCTGAAGAGAGTTTGCTGTTTCAAGAAAAGCTCTCAGCTAGGGCGATTCAGAGTACACCGGGAGTTTGTGGAGGATATGCCAGAATTCGCAACACCCGCATTCCTGTTTGGACGATCGTTTCGCTTCGCCAACAGGGGGCCGATGAGGCTGAATTACTTCGGAATTATCCCGGTTTGTCTGCGATCGATTTAGAGAATGCTTGGCGTTATTACGATGGCCACCGCGAAGAGATCGATCGGATTATTGTTTCCCACCAAACTGATGATTGAAAGAGTGAGACTGTATTCTAATGAAAATTTTCCGATCGCAATGGTCGAGCATTTGCGCAGTTTTGACTGTGATGTTTTAACTTCTTATGAGGCCGGTCAAGCGAATCAAGGAATTCCTGATGACGGTGTTTTGCGCTTTGCTACTGCACAAAATCGGGCGGTGATTACCTTCAATCGCGATGATTTTGTGGCGCTGCACCGTGGTGGCGATCGTCATGCAGGAATAATTGTTTGTAAAGACGATCGAGATTACCTGGGACAAGTTACTATTCTTCATGCCTATCTCCAGCAGGTTGATTCGCTGGTCGATCGCTTAATTCGTATCAAAAAGCAGAATCAGCGTGGGTTGAGTCATCCGGTTTTTGTGGTTCAAGAATACTCGCGATAATTCCCCCCTACCAAGCAAAAAATCCTGTGGAGTTTCTCGCCCCAAGCGTAAACCTCAGAAACCGGGTTTCTCTCGATATTTCTCGTCACCCGATCGAAGACTCATAGAAACCCGGTTTCTCGCCCCAAGCGAAAACCTCAGAAACCGGGTTTCTCTCGATATTTCTCGTCACCCGATCGAAGACTCATAGAAACCCGGTTTCTCGCCGGAGATGCGGTTTCTTGCCTCCTAGATCGCGCCTAATCTTTCCCGGAACGCCCAAATCTCTGTCAGAATAGAAACAAGATGGCGGGGAAATACACGGGGAAATAAGAAGTATGACGCGAGAGGAAGCACTGCGGCGAATTCACCGGGCGGCTGAGGAAAAATTGACCGAATTGGATTTGGCGGGGTTGGGGTTGGAGGAATTGCCGCCGGAGATTGGCAAGTGCACGCAGCTTGAGACGTTGGTGTTGGGGAAGGTGAGAGGCTGGAGTTCATCTAGAGATGGTAAAAGGACTCTGACGCTAATCACCAATCAATTAAGACAACTGCCAGAGGAATTACGATCGCTAAGAAATTTACGATCGATCGACCTCACAGGCAATCCATTCGGAAAGATGCCAGAGGTCTTACTGGAAATGCAGCAATTAGAAAGTTTAAATTTAACCAGTATTGGTTTAACAGAAATTCCAGAGGCGATCAACCAACTGTTCAATCTGACACAGCTTGTCTTCCAGGACAATCAGATAAATCAAATCCCAGATGCGTTAGCAAAGCTTTGCGAAGCACTAGCCCAACTGTCCTATCTAACAAAGCTGGATCTTCGTTACAATCAGATAGCCCAAATCTCAGATAAGATCGGCAGACTGTCGAATTTAAAACAGCTTGACCTTGGTTACAATCAGATAGCAGAAATTCCAGAATTTCTAGGCAAACTGTCAAATTTGACACAGCTTGACCTAGGTGGAAATCAGATAGAAGAAATTCCAGAAGTTCTGGGCGAACTGTCGAATTTGACACAGCTTGACCTAGGTGGAAATCAGATAGAAGAAATTCCAGAAGTTCTGGGCGAACTGTCTGATTTGACACAGCTTAACCTCGGTTACAATCAGATAGCAGAAATTCCAGAATTTCTGGGCAAACTGTCAAATTTGACACAGCTTGACCTAGGTGGAAATCAGATAGCAGAAATTCCAGAAGTTCTAGGCAAATTGTCGAATTTGATACAGCTTGATCTCGGTTACAATCAGATAGCAGAGATTCCAGAAGTTCTAGGCAAACTGTCGAATTTGACACAGCTTGACCTCAGTGGCAATCAGATTACTCAAATCCCCGATGCCTTAGCAAAGTTTTGCGAAATACTCGTCCAACTGCCAAATTTGACAACACTTTACTTTCGTAATAATCAGATTGCACAAGTTCCAGATGCCCTAGCAAAGCTTTGTAAAGCACTTGTTCAAATGCCAAATCTGAGGCGGCTCGATCTTAGTGAGAATCAGATTACCGAAATCCCAGCAGCCATCAGCCAATTGTCGAATCTTACTGAGCTTATACTCTATAACAATCAGATTACCAAAATCCCAGAAGATATCGCTCAACTATCGAATTTGACAGAGCTTTTCCTCAATAACAATCAGATTACCGAAATCCCAGAAGTGATTGCCCAACTGTCGAATCTGACACACCTTTCCCTTGGTGGGAATCAGATTACTGAAATCCGCAATACGATCGAGCAACTGTTCAATCTGACATGGCTTTACCTCCCCAGCAATCTGATTGCACAAATGCCAGAAGCGATCGCCCAACTTTCACAACTGACAAGCCTTGACCTCAGTAACAATCAAATTACCCAAATCCCAGATGCGATCGGCCAACTGTCCAATCTGAAACAGCTTGACCTCAGTAACAATCAGATTAAGCAAATCCCTGATGCTATTGGCCAACTGTCCAATCTGGAACAGCTTTACTTGGGAAGAAATCAGATTGAAACTATTCCTGAATGCTTGGAAACACTGCCAAAACTTCAAAAACTCAATCTCCATCGCAATCCCTTGCCCATTTCTCCAGAACTTCTAGGGGAGGCTCGAAAGTATGAAGGCTTCGGTACTCCCGCCGCCATCTTCAACTACCTCCACCAACTCCGCAGCGGCAAAGTCCTCCCCCTCAACGAAGCCAAAGTCCTCCTAGTCGGCCAAGCCACCGTCGGCAAAACCTCCCTCATCAACCGCCTCACCCAAAACAAATACAACCCCAACGAACCCCAAACCGACGGACTCAACATCACAAACTGGCAAATTACAGTCAACACCAAAACCGTCAAACTCAACATCTGGGACTTCGGCGGACAAGAAATCTACCACGCCACCCACCAATTTTTCCTCACCAAACGCAGCCTCTACATCCTCGCCTGCAACTGCCGCACCAGCGAAGACGAAAACCGCCTGGAATACTGGCTGAAACTGATCGAAAGCTTCGGCGACGCATCCCCCGTCATCATCGTCGGCAACAAATGCGACGAACAACCCCTCGATATCAACCGCAAAGCCTTGCGCGACAAATATCCCAACATCAAAGCGATTATCGAAACCTCCTGCCAAAACGGAACGGGAATCGACGAACTCCGCAGCGCCATCCACACCGAAATCTCCCAACTCAAAGAAGTCTACGACCTTTTGCCGCTAAGCTGGTTTCAAGTCAAACAGCGCCTGGAAAACCTCGACAAAGACTTCATCACCATCAGCGAATATGCCACCATCTGCGCCACAGAAAACATCCTCGCAGAAACCGACCAAACCCAACTTATCGGACTGCTGCACAACTTGGGCATTGTCCTCAACTTCCGCGAACACCCCATCCTGCAATCCACCAACATCCTCAATCCGCATTGGGTGACGGAAGGTATCTACGCCCTCCTCAGCGATGACGCACTCAAAGTCAAAACCAAGGGCATTCTCACCTACGCCGACCTCAGCCGCATCCTGGACGCAACGAAATATCCCAGCCACCGCTACCACTGTCTCACCAGCTTGATGGAAGAATTTCAACTCTGCTTCCCCATCAACAATTGCGGCGCGCCAACTTTCCTCATCCCCGGCATTTTGCCCAAAGAAGAACCGCAAAACACCGAACTCGCAGGCGAAACCCTGGAATTTCAATATCACTACCGCATTCTCCCCGACAGCATCCTCTCGCGCTTCATCGTCCTTTCCCACGAGAAAATCCACAACTGCACCCACTGGCGGACGGGGGTAATGCTGGAGTACAGGGAAGGCGCTGAAGTCTACAATATCGCCCGAATTAAATCTGACCCGGAAGATGAAAAAATCTTTATTGCTGTTAGCGGGCGGGAATCGACGCGGCGTTGTTTTCTGGGTTTGATCCGCGATACGTTTGCCAAAATTCACAATTCTTTTGCGAATCTGGAAATCAGTCAATGGGTGCCGGTTCCCGGTTATCCCGATGCCGATCCGTTGGATTACGAGGAATTGTTAGGATTGGAGGATATGGGCGAGAATACTGTGCGCGTTGGGAAACTTAAACTTAAACTGGATTTGCGGCCTTTGTTGGATGGGTATGAGTCGATCGAACTTCGGCGCATGAGGCAAAGGGGCGATGAAAAATACGGAAGAGAATATGACGACCTTGTAGATATCGCTAAACTAGCAGTTAGCAGACCAATTATTAATAAAGCAGAAGCAAAAATGACTCAAAATTCTCCCCAAAACAACAACTTTTCCGGCGCACAAATCGGCAGCATGGCTATCGCTAACGAAGTAAAAGACAGCGCTCAACAAACAGCCTCTGGTGGCATTCAAATCAATAATGCCAATGCGGCGGAAATTCTCAAACTAATTTCATCGATGCGCGAAACCGCCTCGCAGTTTCCCGAAGACATTCGCGAGGGCGTAATTATCGATATTGAAGATGTCGAATCTGAGATTAAGAAACCCGAAAATCAATGGAATAAAGCTAGATTAAAGAAAAGTTTAAAAGCTATTGCGGCAGGGGCGGCTGCGATCGGAGTTGGCATCTCTGGTGCTGTTGACTTGGCTAATAAGACAATCGAGCTAGGTGAAAAAGTGGGTATTGAAATTCAACTACCTTCGCCACGGTAAATTAGGTTCGAGGTAAGTTCGTAGTGCGGACTTTAGTCCGTAAAATTTCAGCAAAATCTCACCGGACTGAAGTCCGTACTACAAACGGTAAATTAGATGCAGAGCGTTTAATAAAAAACATCCCAAATGCTGTAGGGGCGGGTTCGTCAACCATCTATGAAATTTAAAATAAATCTCAAAAACCCGCCCCATCCCCGCGATAATTTATATAAACATTTCACAAATTTAAATTCACGGTACATTTTATATAAACATTTCACAATAAATTTACGGTACATTTTGATTGTTAGTAGGTGAGGGCGGGTTTTGGAGATTATTCATTGCGATCGAAAATGGTTGGCGAACCCGCCCCTACCAATACGGTTTGCGATCTAATAATCTGTCCTAATGCAGGCGCGATTTCCAATTACAAAAAAATGTAGGGGCGTGCTATTTGGGCGACTATCTCTGTTTCCCAACAGATAATCTCATATCCAAATGCTTCACCCAGCCGCCGCGACAAGTTAAATACACTTCAATCCTGTAATTTCATGTCCAAATGCTTCACCCAATCCCCGCGACAGGTTAATCGATCGCACTTAATTTCAATTGTTCCGATGCGTTCGCGATCGAACCATCTTGAACTCGGATAATTCTTTTCGTTTGTGCCGCAATATCCGGTTCGTGAGTGACGATAACAATTGTAATGCCTTGTTCGTTAAGTTCGGCTAGCAAATCCATCACATCTTGCGAAGTTTGAGTATCCAATGCGCCCGTTGGTTCGTCTGCCAATACGAGGGCCGGACGGTTGACTAAAGCACGCGCGATCGCAACTCTTTGCTGCTGTCCTCCCGATAATTGATTCGGGCGATTGTTCATCCTCTCCCCCAAACCGACTCGCATTAATGCTTGTTTGGCTCGCTCTTGACGCACCGATTTCGGAATATTAGCATATATCATCGGCACCATCACGTTTTGCAGGGCAGTGGCGCGCGGCAGTAAATTAAATTGTTGAAATACAAAGCCGATTCTCTGATTGCGCACGTAAGCCAATTCGTCATCATTAAAAGCAGTAAGTTCGTTTCCTTCCAACATATAATGTCCGTTTGTCGCCCGATCGAGACAGCCGATAATATTCATCAACGTGGATTTTCCCGAACCGGATGCGCCCATAATTGCTACGTATTCGCCTTCTTCGATCGACAGATCGATACCCTTAAGAACTGGCACCGTAAGTTCTCCCAGTTGATAGGTTTTAGTAATGCCTTCCATCCAAATCATTGTTGCCACAATCAATCGCTCCTCAGTGCAGTAATGGGGTCAAGTTTGGCGGCGTTGCGGGCAGGAATTACTCCGGCAATTAATCCGACTCCCGTCGCTAATCCGAAGCCGATGACTATCGACCACCCGGAAACCACAAACGGAAATTTAAACATCACAGAAGCGACAAAAGCGATCGCAACTCCGCTGCTAGCACCGATCGTCCCGCCCAGAGTAGAAATCGCGATCGCCTCCGCTAAAAACTGAGTTAAAATAGCAGAATTTGTCGCACCCAAAGCTTTCCGAATGCCAATTTCGCGAGTGCGTTCGACTACCGAAACTAACATAATATTCGCAATGCCAATCCCGCCAACTACCAGGGAAATACCCGCGATCGCCACTACCAAAACAGTCATAATTCCCACGATATTGGAAAAGGCATTAATCAGATCCGCTTGATTGATAATCCGAAAATCATCATCATCCGGTTTCGTGATGTTGTGGCGCAATCGCAGCAAATTTGTTACCTGAAACCGAGCGGCATTGAGAGCATCTTGATTCTCTGATTTAATGATAATAGCACTCACAGAAACACCTGTTAGCGCGTTATTTCCTACAATTCTAGCTGACATGGTAGTTAAAGGAATAAAAATCGCATCATCCCGATCGGTCGGCCCAGAAGCTCCTTTTGGTTCCGTAACACCAATGACGCGATAAATTTCGCCCCTGATGCGAATTTTTTCATTCAATCCCGTCTCATTTCCAAATAGTTTTTGCTGTACCGTGGGGGCAATAACAGCAACTTGTGCCGATTCATTAAGTTCCTCTTCATTGAAATAGCGCCCGAATTGAGGATAAACATTGCGAGCATCGGGATAATTTAAATCGGTGCCGTAAATCGTTGTATTGATGTTCGTACCGCCATAAACAACCTGCGCCTGTCGCTGTAAAGTAGCAGAAACAACTTTAGCAGAAGGCGCTTCTTTAGCAATAGCTTCCGCATCTTCCCAAGTTAAGGTACTCAACGATCCGGCACCTTGAGAAACGTTGCCGCTGCGCGCCGCACCCGGCGAAACTTGCAATACATCTGTTCCCAAAGCTTGAATCTGTTGCTTGACATTATCTTGAATTCCTTGCCCGATCGAAGTAATTGAAATTACCGATCCGATGCCAATAATTACTCCTAACATTGTCAATCCCGTGCGCAGTTTGTTGCTCCACAAAGCTTCAGTTGCTATTTCTAGGATTTCGGTCAATGCCACCTGCTGCGTTAATTTTTTGGTTGATTTTTTCATGCTGGTAAGTTTTTTGATGGGGTTGAGATTGGCTCTGGGTTAAATGTTTTTTTTACCGCAGAGGGCGCAGAGGGGAGGGAGATAGGGAGAGATTGTTAGTTGGAAGTATTTTCTTTGCGGTTGGGTGGTAAGTTTTTTGGTGAGGGTTGAGATTGGCTCTGGGTTAAATGTTTTTTTTACCGCAGAGGGCGCAGAGGGGAGGGAGATAGGGAGGGATTTTTAGTTGGAAGTATTTTCTTTGCGGTTGGGTGGTAAGTTTTTTGATGGGGGTTGAGATTGGTTCTGGGTTAAATGTTTTTTTTACCGCAGAGGGCGCAGAGGGTAAGGAGATAGGGAGAGATTGTTAATCAGAATTATGTTTTTCTCTGCGTCGAACTCCTACGGCCCCGGAGGAGGAGGAGGAGCGCTATTGTTGTTATTATTTCTTGAAGAAGGTTGACTGTTGCTGCGATTTGAACCGCTTGTCACTCCTCCCAAAGGATTGGGGGCTGGCGATGCTTTTGGTTCCATTCCGGGCGGAAAACTAATTAATACTTGTTCGTTGCCTGCGAGGCCGGATTTTACTTGAGTTCGATCGCCCACTGTCATGCCAATTTCGATCGGTTTAAACGCGGGTTTGTTATCTTCACCCATTACATAAACGCCTGCCGTTCCATTCTGCTGCCGCACGATTGCTGCTGATGGAGCGACGATCGCATTATTGAGTTGCTGGATCTGAATTTCAGCTTCTACACTCATCCCTGCTTTCAACAATTTTTGCGCCTCTTCTTCCAAGGCAATTTTCACCTCAAAACTTGTCACGTTTTGCGTAGTTGTTGCTTGAGCTGCTATTTGGCTGACTGTTCCTGAAAAGGTGCGATCGTTGTAAGCATCGGCTGTAATTTTGACTTTTTGTCCGACTTTAACGCGAGACACTTTTGCTTCATCTAAATAAGATACTACTTGATTAGTTGAAACTAAAGTTAAAATCGAATTGGATGCCGCACCTTCAACGCTGCTGCCGGCAGTTGTCGGAGTCACAAAGGAACCGGGATCGGCATATTTTTTCGTCACCATTCCATCAAAAGGTGCTTTAATAATTGTGTCATTCACTTGAGTTTGAACTGTTTGCAACGCGCCCCTCGCCGACTCGACTTGAGCGCGCGCGCCAGCGATTTCTTCGGGGCGAGGCCCGGCTTGTACTAATTCGAGCGCTTGCTGTTGTTGTTCGACTTGCGCCTGCGCTGCTGCAATTTCTTGCGGCCGAGCTCCCGATTGTGCTAATTTGAGTGCTTGCTGTTGTTGTTCGACTTGGGCGCGTGCTGCTGCTATTTCTTCGGTACGAGGACCGGATTTTTGCAAGTTTAATGCTTGTTGGACTCGATCGACTTGAGCTTTTGCTGTGGCATAGGCAGTGCGAGAAGTTTCCAAATCGCGTTGGGAAATCGCGCCATCTTGATATAGTTTTTGGTTCTGATTCAAGTTGGTTTGCGCTTGCTGCAAAGAAGCTTGGGCGGATGTTAATTCCGCCCGCGATTGAGCAATTTCTTGAGGCCGATTGCCTGCTAAAAGTTTATCTAAATTTGCCTGCGCTGCTGCTAATTGTGCCTGCACTTGAGCAATTTCTTGGGGGCGATTGCCTGCCAAAAGTTTATCTAAATTCGCTTGAGCCGATGCTAATTGCGCCCGCGATTGAGCAATTTCTTGGGGGCGATTGCCTGCTAAAAGTTTATCCAAATTCGCTTGTGCCGATGCTAATTGTCCCTGGGATTGCATCAGTTGTCCCTGGAAATTGGAGTTATCCATGCGAGCGATAATTTGTCCGGTTTGGACGCGATCGCCCTCTTGCACTAATAATTCTTTTAATACTCCAGATGTTTTCGGACTGACATTAATCGATCGCTCTGCTTTCACCGTACCGTTAGCAGAAAAAGTCACCGGTAAACTCTTTTGTTCCACAGGAGCAGTGAGCATTTGAGTGCGGGCAGTTCGAGCAGGAATTGCCCGATAGAGCGCAAATCCTCCGATTCCCATCCCTCCCAATAATAGCAATCCGATCGTCCAACGAGATAGCAAATATTTGCGAAGGGAATGAGTCAAAGTCTCTGAATGCAGCGGTTCAATTCTGGTAGTCATAATTATCACCCGTAAGTGTTTTGCAATCAATTTCAGGGGAGTATTTAGCAAGTTAATCGCGATCGATCCGAGGAACTTTGTTCAACATTAAGTACTGGTCTCCCTTTTTATTCCCTTCTCACCAGAAGATTTTGGATTGAACGAACCGCGAAGACGCGAAGGACGCGAAGAGAAGAAGAAGAAGAAGAAGAAAGAAGTACTCAAAGTCCCCCTTTTTAAGGGGGATTTAGGGGGATCTAGACTTGAGTAACAACGAGAGGGAACCGGAGTACTCAAAGTCCCCCTTCTTAAGGGGGATTTAGGGGGATCTAGACTTAAGTAACAACAAGTTTTCTTACTTTTTGAAAGAGCGAGAAATCTAGCGATTACTTATTTCTATGTTTAAATCTTACAAAGGAACCCCACTCTAGGGCATGAATCGAACTTCCTAATTTGACATAGTACTTTAGTCCTAATTTGCCTGGGAGTTTGGTCGCAGAGCCCCCGGCTCGAATCTAGGAAATAAGGCTCTGGCAACAACGAGCCGCTCTGAAATATATTAGAAATAATAGAAATTGTTATTTTTAGCTTCCTCTTGACACCATGCAATTTCGTTCGACATTTATTCCCGATCGCTCGTTTCGCCCGATCCTGTATCTGGAATGGATTCTGCTGGGGATAACGCTGTTGGGAGAGATCCGACCGGCTTTTGTTGAGATTAGCACAACAACTCGATTGTTAACCATGTTCGCGCTGGTAGCATTCGGGCTGATGGGGCTAAAACTTCCTGCTGGAAATACCCGCAACAAAGTGCTTTATACAGGCTTGCAATTTGGATTGCTATTTTTGGCTTTTTACTTGCAAAGCCGACCCAGTTTTTTTCCTTTGCTCGCTATGGTCGTTGTAATTCGCAGTTGTTTGTTGTTCGAGCAAATCGGCCGCTTAACAGTGGCGGGAATTGTGTTTTTTGTTTTTTTGCTAATTCAATTCTCGGACTGGCGTCTCCCGCCACCGCTAAGAGCTGAATCGATACCGGAACCAGTTAACAGCACGATTCTGATCCTCAAATTCAATATTACCGTCACTTTTGGGCTGACATTGCTGTTTATTTTGTTATTGGTTAGTGCTTTGCTGTCAGAGCGTCAGAGTCGAGAAAAATTGTTGCTGGCGAACCACCAATTGCGCGAATATGCTTTAAGAATTGAAGACCAGGCAATGTTGCAAGAACGCAATCGGATTGCCCGCGAAATTCACGATTCCCTCGGACATGCTTTGACCGCTCAAAGCATACAATTAGAGAATGCACTGTTATTTTTACCGCCGGATGCTGAGAAAACAATGTCTTTTGTGCGGGAGGCAAAACTGTTAGGTGCCAAAGCATTGCAAGAAGTGCGCCGATCGATTTCTGCGCTGCGATCGAATCCGTTGCAAGGGCAATCTCTCGCCGGGGCGATCGCGAAAACCGTTGCCGAATTTCAAAATAGAACTGGCATTTTACCTGATTGCAATCTCGAAATTTATGGACCACTCCCAGCGGAAATCACCACGGCGCTTTACCGGATCGTTCAGGAGTCGCTGACCAATATTTACAAGCATAGCGGGGCGACTCAAGTAAGGCTTAAATTGCAACAGAGTCGGGAAGCAATTCATCTTGAAATTGTCGATAACGGTCAAGGTTTCGATCCGAATCAAAATACAACCGGATTCGGACTTCAGGGAATGCGGGAACGCACGGCGGCTTTGGGAGGACAGTTTTCTTTGACTAGCCAACTGCAAAAAGGCTGTCGCATTATGGTGTCAATTGGATTACCGAGGCTGGCGCTATGAATGATGTTAAAATTCGCTTGTTGCTGGTAGATGACCAAATGATTATTCGTCAAGGTTTGCGCAGTCTTTTGGAAGCAAAACCGGATTTGGAAGTAGTTGGCGAGGCAGAAAATGGCAAAGCTGCGATCGCGCAACTCGAAACTTTGCAACCCGATGTAGTATTGATGGATGTCCGAATGCCCGTCATGGATGGAGTAGCGGCGACTCGCATAATTTGCCAGCAATTCAGCGAAACCAAAGTATTAGTATTGACGACGTTTGACGACGATGAATATGTCAGTCAGGCGATGCGTTTGGGCGCGCGCGGCTATTTGTTAAAAGATACCCATTCCGACGATTTAGCAGCAGCAATTCGAGCCGTTCATAAAGGATACACTCAAATGGGTCCCGGATTGTTAGAAAAAGCGATCGCGCCTCCACCTCTCCCGACTCCAATGCAACTAAATTCCCTACCCCCAGAATTGGCAGGATTAACTGCTAGAGAACGGGAAGTTTTAGCATTAATTGTATCCGGTGCCAGCAACCGCGAAATTGCCGGGACTTTGTATATTTCGGAACGGACGGTTAAAAATCATATTACCAGCATTCTCAGTCAATTGCAGTTGCGCGATCGCACTCAAGCCGCCATGTTTGCCAGCCCTTACCTGCATTTGTTACCGAAAAAATGGGTCTAAATCGCCGTTTTTCTCGAACGGTTTTTTCTCGATCTTAAGCTGATTTATAACTTACAAAGTTTGCAGCAGCGGCTTGCACGAAAGCTCGAAATATTTGAAAATTGGGTATGCTGTTCGGCGACATTTCTGGGTGCCACTGCACTGCTACCATCCAAGGATGATTTTCGTACTCCATTGCTTCTACTAAACTGTCAGGTGCCCAAGCTGATATTTGCCAGGAAGGCACGATATTTTTTACCGATTGATGGTGCCAAGAAACTATTGTTGTAGAAGTTGTTCCCATAATTTTTGCCAGCCTGCTATTGGGATCGATTTTAATGGTATGTTCGATCGGGCTGGTGGGATTTTCTTTGCGGTGATTGACTGCTGTGCCGTAAACCTCCGGTACGTGAATTATCAATTCACCGCCGCTAGCTACGTTTAACATTTGCATTCCCCGACAAATTCCTAAAATCGGGATGTCGGATTTTAAGGCTAGCTTGGCCAAGCTTAATTCAAAGTTGTCGCGTTCGGGGTCGATCGCATAAACTGTTTCTTCAATACATCCTCCATAAATCTCGGGATTGATATCGCCACCGCCGGAAAAGATTAAACCGTCTACTATATCAAAAATACTAGCCGGATCTAATTGATTGGGCGGCAGCAAAATCGGAATCCCTCCGGCTTTTTGCACGGCATCAGTATAAGCTCCATTTAGTGAATATTCGCCTGCTTGGCTGCGGCTGTAGGTGGTGATACCGACGATGGGAAATTTTTTCATTTGCGAGTATTGAGTGAGACAGGCAAAGCGAAGCGGAGGGGATCGTACTTTTTAGTAAAACATAATTCTTAGGAATTACGCACAGATGGTCAGAAACCGGGTTTTTGCAAAAATACTTCGTTACAGCAACAGATTCCCGAAAAAACCCGGTTTCTTTGTCGAAGCGCGCAAGCCCCGATCCTCACACATTTTTATGGAACGTGCAAGATTGGTGCTCCACGTTCGATCGAGGGTTAACATTAGATCGAACGTCCGCCGCTTTGCTGTCTAATTTGTAACAGTTTCGGCAGGATTTTCCGGCAGAGACTTGCGCGCGCAAAGATAAGCCAAGGGGCCGAACAGCGGCACTAATGTTACCGCCCAAAATGCTGCCGGATTTTGCATTCCCCGGCGCGCCATGTCGTCACCAAGCAATGCGGGAAATAACAGGCACAGCATGCAGAAATCCAAACTCATCACATGGATGAAACGGCTGGTTTGCCACTGCTGGATAAAATCCGCCCAATCGCCTTTTGCCAAGCCAAAGGCAACTAAAACAGCCGCGCCTAAAGTTAAAGCAATGCCAGTAAAACGCGAGTCAAGAATCTTTAAAAAAGCATTTTTTTGACCCTGAAATTCGGGATTCGGTTCGCGCAATGCTAAATAGGGCAGCAAGGCAAAAGCACCGACGCCGAAAGATAAAACAGCAAATACCCATGCTGGTATTTTCTGTCCCCTACCGTCGGCAAACAGCAGGCAACTGTAGATTATCGGCCAGACTCCCATGATGTTGAACAGGGCGACAATTAAAGGGTTGATGCCTGCGATTTTTCCGGTGGAAAGGTTGGTAATTAGTGTCAGCGTGTCTGGGCTGTCTGGGGGGGAAAATATGAAGGCGTAGGTGCTAAATGCAATCCAAATCAGCCAAAATGCTATTTTGCGTAGAAAAATTGACATACACGAGCAACGGGCGGTATTTTGTGTTTGTATTATGATATATTGTACAACATCTGCAACAGACTTATAAGTTGGATTGCAAATTTTTGTGTGTGACTTAGCTTGGAAATTAGTTAGAGTCTTGCGGGTATTCTCTATTTGATTTTTACGAATTATGGACTTTAAAATTCGTTTATCAATGCCAGAAGACACAGATAAAATTATAGAAATCCAAACCATTTCACTTAGAACTTTATCAGCAAGTTACAATTCAACTCAGATTGAGTCGTTGGTTCGCAGCCAAGCATCATATAGATTTCTCCGAGATGAAATAATTGTGGTAGCAGAGCATCAAAATGAAATAGATGGTGCGGCGAGTTCGATCGGGTGGAATCATCTAGCAGCAAAGTTGTAAGATACTGAATAAGAGCAAATTTTAGAAAGCTGTGGATATGGCTCCAACATCTAACGAAAAAGTGGCGATCGTTCGTAAAGAGCGTGGATTGACAATCTCAGGTACGCGCATCACGCTCTATGACATAATGGACTACTTGAAGGCTCAGTATCCCTCAAAGTTCATCGGTTCTCTCTTCGAGCTTACAGATGAACAGATTGAGGATGTGGAGGAACAGCAAGAAACAGGTCAATATTTGATTCATGCTTTAGATAATGATTGATAACTATTTACGAGAAAGCAATCCAGTGATTATAGAATACTCGCATTTAGCCGATCGCTACGATACCAAATGGTCGTTTTACATTCAAGCAACCACCCAAGAAACCCTGGCGCGATTTAAATTACGATCGAACGTTCGAGTGCTCGATATTGGATGCGGCACCGGTGCGCTTCTCCAACAGATTGCATCAAACTACCCGCAAGCTCAATTATTCGGTATCGATCCAGTTGCAGAAATGTTAGCAATCGCCCGACAAAAACTTCCCGCAAAAGCTGAGTTAAAGCAAGCCTGGGCTGAAGCATTGCCTTTTGATAGCGAACAATTTGATGTCGTTGTTTCATGCAATATGTTTCACTACATTCGCCAGCCAGTTATTGCGCTGCAAGAAATGCACCGAGTTTTGCGATCGAACGGTCAATTAATAATCACAGATTGGTGCGATGATTTCTGGACTACCCGGCTATGCGATCGCTTGCTGCGTGTATTTAATCGCGCTCATTACAAGACGTACCGACAGCAAGAGTTACAGCAACTTTTGGTCGATGCTGGATATACCGATGTTCGGATAGAAGGCTATAAAATTAACTGGATGTGGGGATTGATGACAGCCAAAACTGTAAAATCCTCAGCCTAAAAATATCCGTTTACCCGATCGCGTGTTATGAACATTTGCCTAGCTGAATTGAACGACATTGAAACTCTCTTTGAAATTAGAACCAGCGTTGTGGAAAATTACCAATCCCGCGAAGAGATAGCGAAACTCGGCATTACTCCAGAATCAGTTGCCGAAATGCTAGCGACAGACTGTGGTGCGTGGATTGCTGAAATTTGCGATCGACCGATCGGTTTTTCAATTGCCAATGCCACAGAAAAAACTATATTCGGTATCTTCGTCCTCCCGGAATTTGAAGGACAAGGAATCGGACGCGATTTAATGCAAGTGGCTGAAAACTGGTTTTGGTCAAAGGGTATTGAAGAGATTTGGTTGCTGACAGGTAATGACCCTAATTTGAGAGCTTACGGCTTCTATCAACATCTTAACTGGATTCCAGTTGGTGTTGAATCTGATGGAGATTTTCAAGGAGAAATGAAATTTGTTAAAAGGCGCGATAGCTGATGATATTGCTGTTTTTTTCAGTTAAGATATCAACTCATGCAGTTTGATCGAGCGCGCTCGGGCACGCTCTAGAAACCCGGTTTCTTAAAGAAATTGGGTTTCTTTGTTTTCTTTTTGAGTTCGATCGATAAATTTTTTCATAAATTGTCGATCGATCCAATCTTTCCAATACCACAGCAGCGGCGATTCCCACATCCAAGAACCGCGAGAGGCGATCGCACTTTGATCTCCCTTACCGATTAAACTTAAATACTGCTGTTGCGGTACAAACGGTTTGAGCGGTTTTTGTAGTAAAAATTGCTGCAAGTTTTCAAACAGCGGTTTGCCCTGACGCACTGCAAATACTCCAGCTTTGGGACGCGGATAATTCAACATTGCTGCGATGTCCCCGGCAGCGAATACATTGGGATGCGAGATAGATTGCAAGCAATCGTTAACTTGAATAAATCCATTAGCATCAACCGCCAAACCCGATGCTTCGAGCCAGCTAGCAGCCGCTGCTTGGGTTACCCAAAAAATGCGATCGAACTCTAATTCTAAACCCGATTCACAGTAAATTCGGTAATGGGGGATCGGGCATGGGGCATCGGGCATGGGGTATTGGGAATCAGATGCTATTTCCAGCTTGGCTGTTTTTTCTACAAGGCTTACTTTTTCCATCAAATGCAATTGAATGCCACGCCTGACGAGAATTTCTTGAAGTCGCAGCCGTACCTGCCGATTGTGTCCATGCATCAATTCAGCACCGCTATGAAACAAATGAATTTCCAATAAATTTTCTAATTTCTCTTCCTGCTTCCCTCTTCCCAATAACTCATTCAAAATCCCCCAATAATTCATCCGTGCAGTCTCATAATCCGTGTCTTCGCCTGCTTCTTTGAGCAATCTCGATTGCATATTCAACGCTAATTCTACACCCCCTGCGCCGCCACCAACAATCGCAATTCGCAACAGCGTGTCGGGATGATTTCGCCACCATGCGATCGAATCGTTCCAATTAGCTAAAAACTCCGGCACCGGCTTAGCTGGAACTGCATAATTTGCCGCCCCCGGCACCGATAAAGTTGCCGGAGTGCTGCCAATATCGATCGACAGCAAATCAAACTTAACCGGCGGGCGATTTTGACAAATAACTTGACTTCTGTTAAAGTCGATCGCGATTGCCCGATCGATAATTATTTCGCAGCAGGCAAATTCAACGAGCGATCGCAAATCGATATGACATTCATCGTAACTGTAAAATCCGGCAACGTGTCCCGGCAACATCCCCGAATAAGGCGCGTGCGATACATCGGTAATCAAAGTCAAACGCACTCCCGGCAGCGGTTTTTTGCCGAACATTTTCAATACAATAGCATGACTGTGACCGCCGCCAATTAATACTAAATCTTGTGGCATGATGTTCGATCGAGATTTGCCCGCACCTATATTGTACAATCGCTTCGCCGCTCCAAACTGTCCGGTTTGTGCTGCTTGCACCGCGTAATAAACAATCGGGTGAACTTTACCAAATCTTATTGCGGTCAATTGACCGGACACGATATCACTCAATTTCCCTGAAGCGATTTACAAATAGTTACACATGGCAGTAGACTGGTTAGCGAGCAAAATTCATCAGCAGATTGTGCCCTGGTGCGCTTCTGTAGTTAACGCACCATTCAAAACTATGACAGCAAGTATCTTTTCTCGCAATTGGCATCGATCGATTAAAAAACTGTTTCCCCTGTTGTTTGCAATTTCATTCAGTGCAGTATTGCTGGCAAATAACACATTCATGCCCGCACAAGCCCAACAGCCGCGTCAAGAAATTCGCGGAGTTTGGATGACGACAAATGACAAAGATATTCTCCGCGATCGGCGCAAATTGGGAGATGCCCTGACTAAATTAAAGCGGTTGAATTTCAATACAGTTTATCCGGTAGTTTGGAATTCCGGCTACGTCATGTATCCCAGTCCGGTAGCGCAGTTGAGAGAGATTCAACCGTTTGTTTATCGGGGCTTGGAAGGACAGGATATTATTGGCGATTTAATTGCCCAAGCGCACCACAGAGGCTTGTTAGTAATTCCTTGGTTTGAGTTTGGTTTCATGACGCCCCCCACTTCAGAATTAGCTTTAAATAATCCCGAATGGCTGACACAAAAACAAGACGGAACTCAAACCTCGATCGGGGCGGGCGGCGAAGTAGTTTGGCTGAATCCCTTTCATCCAGAGGTGCAGCAATTCATCACCGATCTCGTGCTAGAAATTACGACTAAATACGATTCTGACGGCATACAATTTGACGATCACATGAGCTTGCCAGCAGAATTTGGCTACGATAAATACACCGTCGAACTCTACACCAAAGAAACCAAAAAAGCCCCGCCAACCGACCCTCAAAACCCAGAATGGGTGAAGTGGCGCGCAGATAAAATCACGGCATTCATGTCAAGATTAAATCAAGCCGTCAAAGCCGTAAAACCCAATGCAATTTTCTCAATTTCCCCCAATTATTACGATTTTGCTTACAAAATGCACCTGCAAGATTGGCTGAATTGGGTGCGTTTCGATATTGCAGATGAATTAATCGTGCAAGTTTACCGCCCCAACTTAGAATCTTTTGTTGACAAAATCGATCGCCCGGAAATGCAAGAAACGCAGCAAAAAATTCCGACAGGAGTCGGGATTATGACGGGTTTGAGAAATCGCCCAGCGCCGATGCACCAAATTCAATCTCAGGTGCAAGCTGTTCAAGAACGAGGTTTGGGAGTCTCTTTCTTCTACTACGAAAGCCTGTGGGATTACGCACAGGAATCAACGCTCGATCGCATTTCTGCATTTCAGAATTTCTTCCCATTTTCCGCATTCCGAACCGCGCTACAAATACCCAGACGCGCGGCTAACTTTCCGCCGCCTCCACCGCCAGTAGCTAATACGAAAGATAAGCCTGCTGGAAATACAAAAGAGACGCCGGAAGCAAATACAAAAGATCGGCCCGATCGACCCGCCAACACCCGCAGAAATTTGCCTTCTCCAACAACTCAAAGGATTTAACAAGTCATCAGTCATTAGTCATCAGTCATTAGCCATCGGTCATTAGTCATCAGTTATAATCTCGATCGCACGAGTGTTTAGAAACCGGGTTTTTATGAAAATCCTTAGCTGTAACCTAAAGGCTAGGTAAAAAACCCGGTTTCTTTGGTATGATGCGTAAATCCTGAATCAACTATCAACTCTTCTTTCTTCCTGCAAAAATGCACAATAACAAACAACTTTATTTACCAAAAATGGGCTGCGGAACATGGGCCTGGGGCAATCGATTGCTGTGGGGATACGATGAAAGTATGGACGGCGAATTGCAAGCCGCTTTCAATCTCTGCGTCAGTAACGGCGTCACTTTATTCGATACGGGAGACTCTTACGGAACGGGAAAATTCAACGGGCGCAGCGAGCAACTTTTAGGGCAATTTTCCCAACAGTATCAAGGTGCAAATAAAGACAATATTTGTATAGCAACAAAACTCGCCGCTTACCCTTGGAGATTGACGCGGCAATCGATGGTATCTGCTGGTAAAGCATCAGCTTCCCGCCTCGGAAAAAATATAGATTTAGTGCAAATGCACTGGTCTACAGCTAACTACGCACCTTGGCAAGAAAGCGCTCTTTTAGATGGTCTTGGCGACCTGTACGATCGAGGATTGGTGAAGGGAGTCGGCTTGTCAAATTACGGTCCGAAACGGTTAAAATGGGTGCATAAAAAATTGGGCGATCGCCACGTGCCAATTGTTACTTTACAAGTTCAATATTCACTGCTTTCGACTTATCCCGTTACCGAATTAGGTCTAAAAGAAGTTTGCGACGAATTGGGAATCAAATTAATTGCTTACAGTCCTTTAGCCTTAGGATTGCTGACGGGGAAATATTCGGAAAACGGCTCTTTTCCTAAAGGTATTCGAGGATTGGCGTGCCAACAGCTATTGCCGGGAATGCGATCGCTTTTGGAGTGTTTGCGAGAAATAGCGGCAGCGAGAAACAAGACAGTTTCGCAGGTAGCGCTTAATTGGTGCATTTGCAAAGATACTATTCCAATTCCTGGGGCAAAATCTGCCCGACAGGCAGGGGAAAATATCGGCGCTTTGGGTTGGAACCTAGATGCGGGAGAGATTGCAGAATTGGATAAAGCGGCGGCAAGTGCAGATAAGAAAATGGTGCAGAATATCTTTCAAACTAAGTAAGATTTTGGCATTTACCGGAAATTCCGCCGGGAATTAATTCCCAGTCTCGAAGCAAAAGTCGGTTTCAACTGAGATATTGTACCAATATCAACAAACCTGTAGGGGCGGGTTCGCCAACCATCTCTAACTTTCACCAACAGTTAAATAAACCCGCCCCCACCCCACTGAGATATTGTGCGTATTTAACAATCATCAAAAAAACTGATTTTTGACGATAAATCTTAGATATTTTGCAAAATATTTGCCAGAACCCGGTTCCCGAGCATGGTCGATCGAACTCATTAATTCCAGTCGGTTTCAACCGACTTTCGCTATGAGGCGGGGGTTTAACCCCCCATCGGACTGCGGGACTGACGGACTAGCGAAACGCCAGAGCGCGCCAAATTCCATTTCACAAATCGGGAGGTAAAAGCAAATTATCAACCCTTACAATTACCCCATTGCTAGCTTTAATTGACGGTTGAATAGCTTTAACATTATCGTTAATTATCACTCCCTCAGGCGTAACGCTAATTTTGACATTGCTGCCTTCAACTGTTTTAACTTCCCCTTTGTTTACATCTCCATCAGTAACAATGCTAGCAATTAAATGATATTTCAACACTCTCGCTAATTTCTCCTTGTTTTGCGGCTGGAGTAACGGACGGTAAACAGCTCCATTTTTCTGAAAAGCTTGATTTGTAGGAGCAAAAATAGTTAAAGGACCAGGTTGTGTTAAAGTATCGGTCAAACCTGCCAATGCTAAAGCCGAATTCAGAGATTTAAATTCAGATCTCTCCAAAATATCGGCAATGTTACCTGTTCGCTGAGAGGAATCCAGTACGGAAGAAGGCTGAAAAGTGCTTTGGGATGTGCTGTTAGATTGGGCGAAAACAGGTAGAATTAAAACGATGATGAAGCTGAAAATTCCCGCCAGTACCGCCGCTCGATCGCGCCATCCTTTAGAATTGTAAAATTTGCTCATAATTTAATCAATTTACTGAAAATCGACTACACTAATTATTATAATCCCTAAAATTGATGAACTGCTCGTGCCGATCGACTGCCAAACATTTTATACCCGATGCCTGTTTGTAGCGACTGCAACGCTACTATTGTGGGCATCACCATCGAGTCGGCTGCTGTTTTTCTGTCCCCAACTATCTTTTGCCCAAACGCCAACAACTAGCGAAATCGATCGCGAAACCAAAAAGTCAGCAGCAGAAAAGCTCTATCAAGCAGCTACCGAGCAATTAAACAAAGGTCAATTTCATGCAGCTTTGAAAACCTTCGAGGAGGTTTTAGCAGCCCTCAAACAAATTAACTACCCCCAGGGGCAAGCCGCAACTCTCAATCAAATTGGCTTAGTTTACAACAGTTTAGGCGACTTTCAAAAAGCGCTGAGTTACTACCAGCAAGCACTGACGATTTTTCAACAGCAAAAAGCCCGGAAAGAGCAAGGCACAACCCTGATCAATATCGCCGCAGCTTACCGAAATCTCGGTCAGTATCAAAAAGCTTTGGAATTTTACCAGCAAGCCGCCGCCCTCCGCTGCGAAATGAAAGATATCAGATGTCAAGCCGTAACTCTGAATAACATGGCGGCAGTGTACGACAATCTCGGTCAGTATCAAAAAGCCCTGGAATTTTACCAGCAAGCTTTGGCAATTTTTAAGAAAGTCAACGATGCCAGAGGTCAAGGTACAACTCTCAATAATATTGGATTGAATTACGGCATTCAAGGAGCAGATCGCGAAGCTTTATCCTACTACAAACAAGCGCTGACTCTTTTAGAAACAGCGGGCGATCGCATGGGAGTAGGTCGAACTTTAACTAATATCGGTTTTGCTTACAGCAATTTAGCCGAGTATCAAACAGCGTTAGAATATCTTGAAAAAGCTTTAAAAGTGCGGCGAGAAATCGGCGATCGCCCCGGAGAAGCTGTCACGCTCGATCGCATGGGAACAGTTTACCGCGATCGCCAAGATTATCCAACCGCGCTGCAATTTTACGATCGAGCTTTAACAATTTTTAGAGAAGTAAATAACAGTCCCGGAGTCGGTTATACTCTCAGCAATATCGGCGCGACTTTATTAAAAACTGACAATTTTGCAAGTGCCAGAGATCGATTGATTGCTGCTGTAGAAGTTTGGGAATCGCTGCGCCCCGGATTGACGGATGAAAATAAAGTATCGCTGTTTGAAAGGCAAGCAGAAACTTACAGTTTGTTGCAGCAAGCTTTAATTGCTACAAACCAAATAGAGGCTGCTTTAGAAATTGCGGAAAGGGGCAGGGCGCGAGCATTTGCCGAACTGTTAGCGGCGCGCTTGGAAAACGGTAGATCGGAAAAATTGCAGTTTGTCAAACCGCCGAGTATAGCTGAAATTAAACGCATTGCAGCGGAGCAAAAAGCTACAATAATTGAGTATTCAATAGTCGGGGAAAAAGTTTATATCTGGGCGATCGCGCCGGATGGAAATATAGCCTTCCATCAGATTGATACCAGCAAATTAGAAAATTCTTTATCCGATTTAGCCAAGCACACGCTAGTAGCAGCAGCAACTGGCAGAAATCGCGGGAACCCATCAGAAACCCCTCCAACTAACTTATCACCAAAAAAACTTGCCAGAGAAAGTGCAAATAACTCTGTCGGAGTTCCGCCAAGACAAATCAACCGCCATTTGCATCAAAGCTATCAATTATTGATAGAACCCATTGCAAATTTACTGCCGCAGAATGAGAGTGATCGAGTAATTTTTATCCCCCAAGGAGTGTTGTTTTTAATTCCATTTTCAGCTTTACAAGATGCGGCGGGAAATTATATAATAGAAAAACATACTGTGTTAATCGCACCTTCAATTCAAGTATTGGATTTAACCCGCCAGCAGCAGCAGCGAGCGCGAGCGCACCCGCGAGCGCAAGTATTAGTAGTTGGAAATCCGACAATGCCCAGCATTCGATCGAGCCCGAATGAAGTGCCGACACCTTTAAGCCCTTTGCCCGGTGCTCAAACAGAAGCGATCGAAATTGCAAGCATACTCAATACCCAAGCGATTGTCGGTAAAGATGCGACAGAAAGGGCGATCGTGCAGCGGATGCCGCAAGCGAGAATCATTCATTTAGCGACTCACGGATTGCTTAACGAGATTCAGGATCGGGATTCGGGAGTGCCGGGTGCGATCGCCCTTGCGCCCGATCGTACCCCCACTGGGGCGGGCACGGGGGCACCGCCCCTACATCAAGGGGATGCAGCAGGTGACGGCTTGCTGACTTCTGAGGAGATTCTCAACCTAAAATTGAATGCAGAATTAGTGGTTTTGAGTGCTTGCAATACTGGTAGGGGAAAGATTTCGGGGGATGGAGTTTTGGGATTGTCGCGATCGTTTATTGCTGCGGGAGTTTCGAGTATTGTGGTGTCTTTGTGGTTTGTGCCCGACGCACCGACAGCGGATTTAATGACAGAATTTTACCGTCAATTGCAGCAGAATTCCGATAAAGCGGCGGCGTTGCGACAGGCGATGTTAGCGACAATGCGGCGGCATCCACAACCGAGTAATTGGGCGGCTTTTACATTAATTGGGGAGGCCGATTGATGGATTGAAGGGGGTGTTTAAGGGCGATCGACCCTTTCAGCATTCAGCAGCAATTCACACTGTTGAAATATGTAATTGATGGCAGCAAATAGTCGATTCAGGTCATCAATCAAATAAGACTGTTTGTTTTTAGTAAAACTATTTGATTTCAGCTTGCCAAACTGCCAGACTCCTCCATTCGAGACAATCCCAAAAACCTCTTGCTCTGAGTTTTCATTCAGTCGCTGGGCGGCAACCATTTCAGCCAAACACTGCGCCCATCCATTTTCAAAGTCATCCTGTTTCGCTTCAACTAATAGAAAGTAAGGTTGTTCAAACACGACTTTTCCTAACGCGGAACGTTTCGCTAAAATATATTCAGGAAATCCAGAAAGAGAGCGATCGCACGTAAGAGATTGATGGCTCCACAAAACAAAGCCGCTGTAATAGCGCTTCCACACTTCTTTGAGAAGTGGATAAATCAAATTTTCGCAAACTGCAAATTCTGAATTATTAACCACTCCTTCGCGCATGGTAAATTCCAAATCTTCTCGAAAATAGTCAGATACTTGAAACTCTGTTTCTACTATAAAATTAGATTCAGCATAGGTAATCTGAAATTCTTTGAGCACCGAACCGACTGTTTTGTAAGGGCTAAAAGGCATGGTGTCCTCCGCCATTGAGGTTAGCGAATGTACTTAAGCTATTTTAGCAGGGGGAAAGGGCGATCGGCCTTCGCTGCTGGCTGTCAATTCAGACTGGCGTTTTCAGCATCTAGGAGCAATTCGCACTGTTGAAATATGTAATTGATGGCACCAAAAAGTCGCTCTAATTCTTGAATTGTATAAAAGGTTTGATTGCGAGTAAAAACATTAGATTTGAGTTTGCCAAATTGCCAGACTGCGCCATTTGATACAATCCCAAAAACATCTTGCTCTGAGTTTTCATTCAGTCGCTGGGCGGCAACCATTTCTGCCAAACACTGCGCCCATCCGTTTTCAAAGTCATCCTGTTTCGCTTCAACTAACAAAAAGAAAGGCTTGTCGAATACAACATTTCCTAAGGGAGATTTTTTCGCTAATATGTACTCGGGAAACCCTGAAAGATTTTGGTCGTAGGTCAAAGTTTTGTGACTCCACAAGATAAATTTTTGGCGGTATTGCTTCCAAACTTCTTTTAAAACTGGATAAATCAGATTTTCGCAAATGGCATATTCCGAACAGTCGGCCGCACCATCTTGCATGACAATTTCCAAGTCTTCTCGAAAGTAGTCGGGGATGTTGAACTGAGTTTCGATAATAAAGTTAGATTTGGTGTAGGTAATCTGATATTCTTTGACAACAGCATCAACAGTTTTGTAAGCGCTAAAAAGCATGGTGTTTTCCACGATTGAGGTTAGTGAATGTATTTGAGCTATTTTAGCAGGGGGAGAGGGGCGATCGATTTTGTTGAGATGGGTGGAAGGGGGCGATCGCATCAATCAAAATTTATTCCCCAATCTCTTGCTGTAGCAATAGTTCATTGGCAATTTTCTCTAATTTAGGATATAAAAATTTAGCTTTTTCCTTTAGTTTAGTAGCCGTTTTTGGTTGAGAATTCATACCACAATGAGCAATATCATTACGCAATTCTATCATTGTTCCCCAGACTTTAACTAATTCATCTGCTTGAGGCAATGCTTCAAAATCACTATCGTAATTGCTAGGAGTGATTTGGCGACGTTTATTGTCAGGCTTGCGGTTTTCTGTAGCATTCTTGAGAGCTTTTTCGGCACAATCTCTGCCTTTGCCTTGTTTTATATCGAACATATTTTCACCAAGTCCCAAATTCATAACTAAGACAGAAACCAGCCATTCACGAGCCAAAGTAACAGCCTGAACAATTTTATCTCGTTGGATATACCAATCAATCATTTTTAACTGCAAGGTAAGATTTTCGGTTAAGTTTACCGTATCTTTGGGATCGTTTAAAGCAAATTGACCGTACTCTTCAACTACTTTATCTGATAGTAGAGAAAATGGTTTTGCGCGTTCATCAAAACTTGTACTAGCGTTTCCGATTGTTTCTCCTAACTTGTTTGCAGATTCCATTGTCTCAATCGGTCGTGTCAGGCTCAAAGCTAGTGAGATAGTTTTAATGGCTTCAGCAGATTGTTTGAGTTTATCCCTTAAAGGTCTAGTTTTTGGAGCGTTTTTCAATTCTTCATTAGATGGAACGGCACTTTCAAGCAAGCTAGATAGTGGTTGTCCATCTCCAATTTTAACAAATCGAGTCGTCGCTGTCAGCCAATCAATCATTGACACAAATTCAGATAGCTCAATAACTGGTGCTATACCATTATTTTGATTGCTTAACTCTGCTGCACCGTAATAAATTGCTTCAATCTCAATATTTTTAGCTGCCTTAAGATAAGCAGCAAATAAGAAGACAAGAAATGGGAGAGATCGCAGTCCGTGAGTAATATCAAATATTACGCGATCGCCTTCATCAACCTCCTGAGTAATAATTTTGAAAGTTTCCCACATTTCTTCAGTTGTTCTACCTGTTGGGATATCGATTGGTTTGATGCGAGAATCTTTTAATGCTTCAAGTATAGGGAAAGTTTTTTCTTTTGCTAGATCTGTGACACAGACTAGCATAGTATCATATTGACAAAACTCTCGAAGCGCTTGAGCAAAAACTTCTCCTACATAATCTTTTTCTTGATATCTGTAAGTAGTCGATCTCGCTATTGCACCTAAAAAAGTGATGATTTTTGTTTGACTCATGATTCTGACCTCGTATCTAGGTTAACATTCGTGCTTCCCATACCCAAACGGGTTTTGATTCCCGTACCTGTATACTGACTGTAGTGAATCAGTAAGTTAGCTACATTAGCAAGTAACGGTTCGATTCGGAAAGAAACTTGTAATTTAACTTCACCAATAAATCCTGTAATATAACCTCGTTGTAGTTGATGCGATCGCGTTTTGATTTGGTGAGATTTAATCGCCACTGCATTTTCCAGATAAGCAATCAGTTCATCACCGCCTAAATAGACAGGTGCGAACTCATTCCATCGTTCCAGCCAACTGCGAAACATCAAACTGGGCACAGGTAAAGGTAGATGAGTGCGGTTTTGTGCAAAAGCTGTTGGTGTGAGTAATTGTAAGTCAAATCGATGTGTTGGTTCGGGTTCGTTAGCTACTAAAGTGGTGTAGAGTTGCTCATAGCTGGTAATTTCATCTTGGCGATCGCTGACTGCAAACTTAGCACCTAAAAACTCTAAACCTGATGATAGATCGAGAGAGGCGATCGCTTTTGAGGCCGTTTCCTCTAATCCACACATCCTTAGCTGATAAAACTCGTCAGGACGGAATGTTAAAAAGTCAGCAGAGGCTGTACATTTACCGATTATACCGGAATAAGTAGTAGATGGAATTTTTTCTTGTCCTATTTCTAACCCAATGCGTCGGTGTAAATCTTTTACTAACTCCAAACTATAAGATCGAGGTAGTACGGTAGGTTCAGATACGGTTAGCGTCCATTTAGAATGAATTAGCATAATTATAAAACCTTAAATTTGACCCATCCAGGGACATATTTAATTTCACCCTTTGAATTCACAACTGTCCGCCTGGATTTGGGAGCCTCAAAACCAGGAGCCATAATCCCACAAGTATCGCGTATCTGTTCGACGACTCCTTCGTCAAGGCATAAATTAACTGTTGTCCCTAACATTCCAGTTCCCCAACCTATTCGCAAACTATAAGGACATTGTTCAGGCTCATAAAGCTGACGAATATGGTCAAAATATAAATTTTTTCTTTGATGTTGATTGTCTTTAATAGTTTGCCAATAATCGTATTCTGCGTTCCATTGCTCTTGAGCAAATTCTTGGCAAATCTTTAAAACTTCAGCAAGATTTTCAAAAGGTACTTTCATATCTTGCTTGTGACGAAACCAAGAAAGTATTTCTGGATCTAAACTTATAGTAAAATCAGTTCTGATATTGTGTAATAACTCGGCATAAATGGGAGATTTGAATTTAGCTTTATTGTCGTTGAATTTACTGGAGACAATAACTTCTGTTGCTATTGGTAAATTAAAAACTATTCGATCGCCTTTTTGGGTCTTGGCTACTTTTTCTAATAATGGCTGCGAATCTGTGACGTGAATCGCTCGCATGAAGTCAGTATTAGGTCCGTTTCGAGAATTAACAATTTCGCCTTGATAGTACAAATCAAACTCGGTGAATAAATTATCCATAAACAAGCGATCGTCAGCAAATTTGGCGTTACGCTTCAGTTCTCCCATCGTCTCTCGCAGTCGTTTTTCAATTTCGCTAACTCGATATCTTTGCGTAACTTGATATTTATTTGAATGTTTGAGAAGATGATAGGCGATCGCAGTCCGAATCGCACCCTTAATCGAAGAACCCGGAATATAACGCTGTCCGAAACCATTGCGAATCATCGGACGCAAATCGGTAATTGTTTCATCAGTCCATTTACGACTAATACCAGTTTTAGGAAAAATTGGTTCGCCATCCAATTCTTCAGTTTGCCAGTCGTCACCAAAAGCATCTTTTAGCAGCGAGGTAATTTCTTCTCGATCTTCAATTCGGCGAATGTACTCCTGTAACTTACCTTTTTGATTTAAAGCTTTAGCTAAAGCTTCTCGATTTGGTAAATAAACGCGCTCGCTCGTTTGTACGTATTCAAAAGGACTCAATTTAGAAACTTCTGAACCAATATGCAGCATTGGACTGGTAAGCTGGATGCGCTTCGTCTCATAAACTTCTGGCTTACTGAGAGAATTTTCTGGAGTAGGAACCATAATTTTTACTCGTTTGATATTTTGATGGGTAAACTCAAACTAATGCCACTTCGATAAATCTGATGATTGGTAAAACCATCTGGTGTTACATTTGCTAATTTGCCTTGTGGTTTCACCGGAAAAACGGAACCTTCGACAAACATCTGAACTGACTTGCGACGGCGCTGACTGCCAGAAGGAGAAGATGAAACCCATCCGCCTCGTTTTTGCAATTCATAGCTAGCATTTTCTAGGCAATCATTAGGTAAAGGATTTTCCCAAAAAAGACTAATAAGACTGTAAGCGCTTTTGCCAGAAAAATCGATAACTTGTTGCCAAGTAGAAGTTAAATCGCTTACCTCAACTTTAAACTGTCCCGCGCCGCTAGAACGTTCGCCACCTAAACCTTCTTCACCTAGAAAATTTAAAACCGCTGAAAACGTATTGGCTACGTTTTGGTGAGAAAACTCAGCTAGGAAATATAGCCCTGAACTTTCTTGAAACTTGACGAATCCTGTAGAATAAAGGTTAGTAGCTCTTGTAGTGCGATCGACGGCTATTTTAGGTATTTTTGCTTTTCTAAAAGCTTCCCCACAGTCAAAAGTGCCTGCTTTCTGTAAATCTCCATTTGCTTTACCTTGAGTTTTTGCAAATAATTCCTCGCTATCGCTTTTTGTAAATCCTTCTTCTCCCTGATACCATCGCTGCCAGATTTCCAGAGGAAGATAGTTTAACTTCTTGTAAGCTTTGGTAAACTTAAAATCATCTTCTGGGTAATTAATGGGTCGCAGCAAAGGACGAGGCAAATAGTAAATTGTTTGACCCTCAAGCTGCCGATAAACAAAGGTCGAACTCAGGCGAAATAAAGGTTCTTCTTGAATTTCTCTCAACAATCCCTCAACCGCAACTTTGCCAAACAATCGAGCATAGGCACTCACCCAAGCACTAAATAAAGTGTCTGAGTAAACTCGTTCGTTTGTTTCTTCTATCCCGATTCCCAACTCGCCAAAGTGAACTGGATTCTTGCCAAAGTTGAGTTTAAATAATTTCCAGATACTCATTGTTGACCTTCCTCTGGCAAAAGTTTCTGAATTTCATCAAACTTGTCTGGCAGTTGTGTTGTATCCTGGATTGGTGCAGATAGTTCCTTATGAGATGGCAAACTCAGCGCACTACTTCCTTGTTCGCTAATACCTTGATAATCTCGGTATAAAAATTCCAAGTTTTGAAATTTAATTTTCCCATAGCCACGAGAACCATGTCCTCCTAAAGCATCATCTTCCAGAACGAGGATAGCACGCAAAATATTTCTCAAATCCTCTCTTGCTTGAGTGGCATCTTCAACTGTGTAAACCATCTCAAACTGATACTTTGCACCTTTCGGAACGCGCTCGACTTGCCTTGGATTTGCTGCGGCTGTGACGCGATCGAGTCCATTTTCAAACTTCCACTCGGTCATGTATAATCCGGTATCAACTCGCTCTAGTTCTCGAGCAGAATCTTCAATCAAATGACAGTCACGAACAATCAAACGTGCTGGTGCATTACGCCCTGTAACTTTGGCATATTCCTTGCCATCAATCTGCTTTTTCTCACTATTATCGTCAAGCAGTTCTTCTCGACGAGCTATTTCTGTTTCAATCCAACATTTAACACCAGTAGAACCAAAAACGCGAGAGACTTCACAAGTTTTTGCTCCTTGAAATTTGATGAATTGCCCGTCTATCTCTGTAACTCCATCCACTAAATCACCACTTTCGTAGCGATAAGTATCTCGGCTTCCTTTACGATTTAATGGTTTATTGAGAAGACGTTCTAAAATTGCACGAAGTTTGCCTTTGATTGATGAACCAGGTAAATAAGGACGTTGAGTGAGGGGATCTCGAATGACGGGTTTATCAAGTCCGCCAATGTTGAGTGTTTCACCACCACCACCGATGTGCAGTCCTGTTTCTACTACAAGAATGCTTTTAACATGAAGCTTGCCAAGAAGTTGCTTTTGGGGCCTGTCAGTTGTTGATACGGTCATTGATCTCTTCCTCCTGCTGCTTTGTGATAAGCGACGATTGATTCAACAAGTTGAACGAAACGATTAAAGTCTTCTAAATTGGTAACTTTTTTAATAGCAACCTCTAAAACTTTTTTAAAAGGTTCAACTGGGCCGGGATCTTTATTGTTTTGCTGTCGAGCAGCAGCATACGCTAGTTGATATCTTAAAATATGCAACTCATCTTTGTTAGCTTCAAACATCTCTTTGTTTGCTGCCTGCTGTCCTTTGAATCGCTTAACAGCATCCAAAAATTTCCGAATTTGATTAGTTTTTAACTTTTTATCAAACAGATATTTTCCTAGTTTTTCTGTATCTTCAACTAGAGTGCGAATTTTATACTCTTTTAAACCACTCAACCCATCAATTGTTTTGACCATATTGTTGACAATATCTTCATTTTTTTGTCTGTCGGAATTCACATCTTGTTGCCTCGATCGATTTTGACTGTTACTGGAAGGAGGAGTTTGATTTGAGCGATCGCTTCTCGGTAAAGGATTTGGTTTGTTTGGTGATTGTGTCATTGTTCGTTATATTTAAAAGTGAGTGGGGTGTTAGTCATTGTTTGAGTCATGGCTATCTTTCCGGGTGAGTAGTTCTATCCAAGTTGCGATCGCCTGAAAATAAGGCGCATTATACGGACTCTTTAATGATTTACGAAATTCCTCATCATCCAACACTCGATCTGGTAATCGAGCCAAAGTATAAGCGACTTTTGGCAAGTGCAGATAATAGCGAATATCTTGCTCTTCACTGCGATACTGCGGTTGTTTGCGTTTTTCCTTAATCTCTTTAATCATTTGGTTTTGCACTTGAGCCGCGTTCAAAAGATTTCTGACAAAACTTCTAGAATAGTTAGTATCTATATTAGAGAGTTTTTTCACAAACGGTAGGATACCCAATAAACTAGGTAGCTTTTCTGGACTGAGATACTTATTTGTTTCTTCGATCGCGTCTACCTTACCTGTTCCCAACCATTCATCCCATTTAAACACCTCCCCAAATAATCCCAAACTATCTCGACCATTACCCTTTGCCGCTTCCTCAGCTTCACCCGATTCACTAGCTGCTTGATACAAAGGAAATTTCACATCATCAATACTAATTCCACCCGACAAAGTGATATCTGGATTATTACCCGTGTAGGATCGAAAAGTTTGGTAAACATCAAAAGCAAATTCAATTATTTGGTTCCAAGCACCGCTGATAAATAAGTCATCACCGCCAGCATAAATAAATACTAACTCAGAACGTGATTCTTGTGTCAAATATTTTGCATTTTTTAAGGTTTCCCTGAAATTCATCTCTCGATTTTTTGCCAAGCTATTGAGGTAAGTTTTAAAGAAATAACTCATCTGGCGCGAAAGTCCAGCCAGTCTGGGTAAAGAGTGTTTGTTACCTAAACCTTTGGCAAATATCTTGCCAAGATTATCGACATCCATCCGCAAGTATCCTACTCGTTTAATACCGTCTGATTTCTCCGCTAACTCTCCGGCACGCATTGTTTTCCCAGGTTCTTTGATGCTTTCCCGTGCATAGTTACCCAACAACAAAGGTACTGCATTGCGGAAATGGCGAAATTGATAATGCCGAACTTCCCAATCGTTAACCAATAATGCTGTATCGGCATCTTTAATAATTTGCTGCCAGTTTGAAAAAATGTGATAGTAGATATGACCTGTTGGTAAATCGAAACTAATTGTATGCGCAGTACCTTGTATTTGCTGTTCGGAAGAACGGATAATTACCTCAAGTTTTAACAATTCACTACCCAAGTCAAACATTTCTCGACAAATAGGACAAGCTAATACAGAATCTTCTTCATGTCGATTGAGTCGATCTAGATCTTCTGTATCATCTCGATGGCAAACTCGGCATTTTTGTTCGTAGCTAACTTTAATGTCAAGTAGATTGCCAATTTCCTTGAAAAATTTACGAGACTTTTGTTTGTTGACTTCTTTGATAGCCTTATCCCATCGCTTGGCAAATTCAGCATTCGCGACATCTGCGGCGGGGAAAGGTTCAGAAACTGCCAACGCCAAGAAAATTTTAGCTTGGAATTTCCCCAGCAACCATTTATTGAAAGTGGCTTGCACTTCCGCAACAACAGTTTTAGTGTTTTCAGTAGCAGGTGCTAATAAATATAAGTTACCGCCACCCGCATAAATAATACTGGTACGCGGTAAATTCAGCTTGTCCAAAAGTTGCTGTACGATTTCTTCAGCAACTAATTCCAGATAAAAACTTCTGGCACGCAGAGATTTAAGCGCTCCATCAGAAGATATGGTGTAAATAAAATTTTGAATTCCCGATAAATCACCTGCAATTAGACAAATGTTATCTGCTGCTGGATTACGATCGATCGCCCAGGCAACAGCAGCAGTAGATCGCACCATATCTATCAAAGCAATATCCTTCTCCCCAAAGCTGAGACAAGAACCGTATTTCTCTAAAATCAAAGTAAGCAGCGATAAGTTTTGCCAGTCTTGTTTCTGAATATTTTCTAATTCTTTTTTTACTATTTTTTGATGCGCTTCTAAATCAGGAGGTTCTAAATCGGGAGATGCTTTCAGTGGATAAGGAATTGGCGGGTAAGAATTCTCGCTGGCGTCGATCGCTACTGCCGGACAATAATGTTTTTTAGCCTCTCCGTGTTTGCTATCGGGAAACTTGACAGCATCAAATAGCAACTCCAAGTAACTTATTGGCGTATCGTTCCCCCATGACAATAATTCTTTCGCTTTAGTCACGGCTTGATGTTTTGTTAAAACTTGACATCCATCCGGTAATTGCGCTTTCGCCCAATCTGCTAAAACCCCGATCGCTTGCTGGATAACTTGGAGAGAAACTTCTTGCGATGTCATATCTAAAACCTCCTATATTACTTAGCAAGCTATCAATCAACTAAGTCACCCAAATTATACTCTGGATCGTGACTAATTGCAATCACATATTTTCCCAATTTTGGATCGAAAACTCCCACTGCCGCGTAAAGGTGAGCAACTTTGTGAGCCAAAACACAGGCTACAGGTAGAGAAGCCGGCCCGTTAATTTTAATTAGCCTCCCTCCCAACAATTCTCCAGAGTTGCTCATTTCCTCCAAACGAGCCGCAGCATCTCGCACGATTCGATCGTTTTGAGCCGCTTCTCCAAATCCAATTTTTAATACTGCGCCCTGAAGCTCAATCTTGTAAGCAGTCATCCGCACCTCCCTTTTGATTTCCCAGATTATCGCACCCTATCGGAAATACCCCCTTCCGATCGCTGTTATTCTATAAAAACCAACATAAATTTATCAAACAACAGTGAGCGTAACTTTCTGCAATCCCCCCAGCCCCAAAGTTTTACAACAGTTAGCCAATGGCTCGATCGACCAAATTCAAAATCTCACCCGTGCCCTCAGATTGTGGGTTTTGTTAAATTGGCTTTACGGCGACGAGGGATATAATGCCCTGGCAAATTCTTTCACCTATGCTGATTGGCGTCAAGCTTTCTTTAGCGATAATTATAAAGATGAAAGACAAGAAGATATTGCCAACTATCCCGATCCAAATTGTGCCTGCCACACAACAACGAAACAGTGGTTAATCAAATTGGACGTATCGGTAAATGAGTGGCAACACGCTTTACAAAAACAAATAGCAATTTCTGATATTGATTTAGACTGGCTATTGGCAGCAAAATTATTTGCTCAAGTTCGCAAGTCTCTTCAAAATGATTTTGATATGCTGGTGAGCCGGAATTGGCTGCAACGAGTCACTGACGATCCTGGCAGGAGCAAGATTTATCGCCGAGTTGCAAAAACACCATCAAATTTCGATTGCTCCCAAGATTCTAATAATAGTGAGTTGAGTGCTAAAGCACAAATTTATCTAGATATGTTTAGTTTTCTAGATCCGAGTTTACCTTTGCTAGCGGAACAAGTGCGATCGGAAAGAGATGCAAATAATCATCGCGTCTTTTTGTATGTCGATTATCTGGTGCCAGAATCCAGCACCCTAGAAGATGCTGTCGAGCAAATTCAAAGCGAATTGCAGGAAATTTGGGAGTCGGGAAACATCACTCCTTTGCTGCTCACTTATCGCAGCGCTCATCAAAATTTGATTAAAGAGTGCATTGTTTATCCTGTGTGCATTTACTTTATGGATCGAGCTAAATATTTATGTGCCTACGGCAGCACACCTAGAAGTGAAATTAATTGGTACAAATATCGGCTCGATCGCATTATTTCCAAACGCATAGAACCCCTAGATTGGCAAGACCCCCGCGTCCCCCAACTACTCAAAGAAAAATATCAAGAAAATAACCTGCCAACTCCCAAAACAGTTAACGATATGTTAAAAGAAGCTTGGGGTTGCGACTTTTATAAAGAAGCAGCACTGATGGTACTGCGGTTCGATCGCGCTTTTGCAAACTCCTACCTGCAAAGAATCACCATTCACAATACTTTTACCACCATCGAGTTCGATCGCGCCGCCGCATTAATCAAACAATACACTCCCAATCCACAAGAGCGATCGACCCTTTTAGAAATTCTCCACTCTCGCCCAACAACCGATGCTTACTACCAACTGTATTATCGAAATACAGATTACTACCCGTTGAGGTGGTTGCGAGCTTTGGGTTCAAAAGTAGAAATTTTGCTACCTTGGCACTTGCGACAAGAAATGGCAACAGAAATCCAAAATACTTGGAACTTATACGAATAAACACAGAGAAATCGACGATCGCCCATCGAGCTATTGTGGAAAACTGGAGCAGATCTGTGGAAAACTTGCGTTTTCCTGTGGAAAAGTATAATAGTTTGGACTTGCACCGCCAGTCACTTGACACGCTATTGATAGCGGTAAGGCGCGCCATGCCCACCCTACATATAGAACCCGCCCTCAATCCCGATCGCCCCTGACGCGCGGACAATGCGCTCGTGTCATTGTGAGAAAACCATTAGCGAAGCGATCCTGAGGAAAGCTATCTCAAGACATTTTTACAATGCGCAAGTCCTCAAAACTTGCAGGAATTGCACAGAATATTTGCAGCTCTTCTAGATTCCAGATCCAACGCCAGCAATTCGACTTATTCCAACTCTTGAAAATCGTAGCTAATTCGATCGGACTTATAAGCAGGCGGCTCGACGTGAATTAAAATCCGTACAGGGCTGAAACGTTCTTCCAAACGAGCTTCAACTTGTTCTGTAATCCGGTGAGCTGTTTCTACATCAGTAGCATCGACGATCAGGTGCATTTCCACAAACACTTGACGCCCCACCGATCCGCGAGAGGCGATCGAATGGCAGTTGATAACTCCGGGCACATCCATCGCGATCTCGTGAATCACTTCCGGCGCGATCGCCATTTTATCTACCAACCAAGGCAGATTTTCTGTTAGAACTTTCCAGCCGCTGTGAAATACCAAAATAGCCACCGGGAAAGCCAAAAATACATCTAATAATTGCAGTTGGGGTATGTTTAACACCCGCCCCTGCCAAACTCCAATCAACCCGCCGATGACAGTAATTGTTACCCAAACATCGCTCATCGTGTGCTGCGCGTCGGCTACTAAAATAGCGCTGCCGAGCCGCTTGCCAACCGCCCTCTCGTAAAAGGTAACAAATATATTAATGCCGAGAACAATTAACAAGATCCACAATTCGTTTGGGGATATGCTAACAGGTTTACCACCTTTTATTAGCCGTTCGACAGCGCCGCTGAGAATTTCAAAACAGGCAATTCCCAGAAATGCAGCTATTCCTAAAGCTCCGATCGCCTCATATTTTTGGTGTCCGTAGGGATGGTCGCGATCGGGACGCGGATCGGCAACCTGATTGGTAACCAATCCTAAAATATTATTCGCGCTATCCGTGACGCTGTGCAAGGCATCTGCCAGCAAACTCAGGGAACCGGTCAGATATCCCACCACTGCTTTAATTGCCATCACCACCAAATTTAGCAATAAAGTAATTATTAAAACTTTGCGGACTTCGGATCGGCGATCGACAACCATAAAACCTCCTGTAAGTATCAGGAATAGTTGATAGTTGATAGTTAATAGTTGATAGTTGGTAGGGGCTGTGCCCCCGTGCCTGCCCTGAGTGTCCCCGTGCCTGCCCTGAGCGTTCCCGCTCGCCAACAGCTTAAGAGTTTGCTGACAGCTTAATAACTCGCTTTTGGTGAGTAAGTTGTCAGTTTTGTCCTGTTATTTAGTGTAAAGCTTTTTGTATCACTCGCGGGTTAAAAATTTGGCGAACTTTAGTTTGTGGAAAGATTTAACTGCATTTATTTTGCCAGCTTCTTGAGATTTATTTTAATTAATCGCCCGCTCGCAGCCTTATTTAGCTGGAAGGTACTTCTTTTGAGTTAATCTATCTTGTGGCATTAACAACTGTATGTTAAATTTTTTTGCTTATGTCAGTTTCGACCTTAACGCTGAATTTAGTTGAAGGTTCTGTCTCCTTTAGCTTTTCCGAACAAGCTGCGCGGGATTTGCAAAGCGCGATCGCCCTGTTGATGGAAAGTCTCAAAGCCGTAGCGGCCACAAGTGGCGGTAAAGCTGCTCCCCAGAAACCAATGGAATATCAGTATGCTGGGGATGTATTTTTTGAGGTTTTCTGCAATCCGAATATTTGGTCAACTCCCTTTGCTGCGAAAGTGCTGATTACCGTAAGAGACGATCGGATTCGGGTAACTGCAGAAGCCGAACTCAGCCGCTTGCGGGAAGATTTGGGTCAGTATCTCGAAGGAGTCGGTTGAGTTTTTCAATTTATTTAGTAAGGTGCGCGCTGCGCACCCTGTCAGTAGCGCTGCCGATTTTGTGATTTTGTAGCGATCGCTCCGATGTATTGCTAGGTTTGTAGTGAGGTCTTTAGCCCTCAAGAATCTGCGGACTTAAGTCCTCACTACTAACTATTTTGATATGCAGTACGGCAGAACATAATTTATCCCGCCACTTTTGTTGTATTAGCACCGCAAGCTAACACCCCATTTTTGTTAGTAGGATTGGCAGGTTTTGCCGTACCTGCAGTATTGGTTTGACACAAAATTGTTTTAGTGGTTGTGTTTCCTACTAAAAAAACTCCTCCTACAAAACTTTTGAGATTGGCTTGCTTCGATATGCCGTAGTTGAATACAGCTTTATTGCCTGTAGTTATCGAATAGCTGTAATTATCTGTATCGGGTTTGATGCTGCCTAGTCCCAGATTGGCAACAGAACTTGTAAAGCCGGTATTTTCTGCATAGTAAGCCTGCTGAGATCTATTCATCGTTCCCACAAATTGTTTGGCTGCTGCTTCCTGTTCCTTCGCTTTTGTTGTTTGAGAAACCTGTGCTTCTGAGGCTGTCATGCAAATGACTGGCACAGTTAGAGTTGTTAAAACAACGCTTAAAATTTGAGTTATCGCAGGGACACGGCAATGCCCTGTCCCTACATATGTTGGGTCGAATCTATCTTGGGTTTCGGTAGAAATGCGGCATTGCTGCATCCGATAACTCCTGCTGTTGCTATTGTTTGAATCTTGAGTTCCCTCAGGAACACGGCACTGCTGTGTCCCTACAAAAGGTCGCTCAAATTTATGTTGGTTTCTGCTTGGGATGCTGGGCGGCGTACCTGTTGATTTCGCCTCAAAATTACAGGAAACTCTGCTTTTCAGCAGCAAGATTCTGTGCAGAAACAATTTGTGAAGCGATCGACTCATTAACATACAATTCCACTAAACTAATTGCTTGGCTTGAAACTGTTTTAACTCTCCCGGAGCAACTGCCCCGTATTCTGTGATAATTCCTGAAATTAGTTCTGCCGGAGTTACATCAAAAGCTGGATTGTAAAATTCTACTCCTACCGGACAAATTCGCGTAGTTCCAACTTGATACATTTCAACCGGATCTCGTTCTTCAATAGGGATTTGAATGCCGTCAGAAATTGCAAAATCAATTGTTGATAAAGGAGCCGCTACAAAAAACGGGACGTTGTGAGCTTTGGCAACAATTGCTAAACTGTACGTGCCAATTTTATTGGCGGCGTCGCCGTTAGCAGCGATTCGATCCGCACCGACAACTACTGCATGAATCTTGCCCTGTTTCATGCAGTGGGCGGCCATATTATCGCTAATTAATGTGACGGGAATTCCTTCTTGCACGCATTCCCAAGTTGTAAGTTTTGCTCCTTGGAGGCGGGGGCGAGTTTCGTCAGCAAAAACTCTTTCTAGCCTGCCTTCTCGCCAAGCCGATCGAATTACGCCTAAGGCTGTACCGTAACCGGCTGTTGCTAAAGCACCGGCATTGCAGTGAGTTAATATAGTTAATTTTTCCGGTGTCGCGGGCAGAACTTCCAAACCTTTATCGCCGATATCCTTACAAGTTTGCAAATCTTCGGCTTGAATGGTTTTTGCCATTTCTAACAAAGCTTGTTGGATTTGTTCGACGGAACCGCTAGTTCGATCGGCCGTTTTTAGCATTCGCGATATTGCCCAAAACAAATTTACCGCCGTGGGACGAGTCGATCGCAGCATTTCGCCCACTTGTTCTAATTTAGCGAGAAATTCTGTTCGATCGCCCGTTTCGATTTCCCTCGCGCCCAAATACATCCCGTAAGCTGCTGCTACCCCAATCGCCGGTGCACCTCGAACTATCATCGTTTTAATCGCCTCTGCCATGTCTTCGCAGCGACTGATTTCCACCACCCCGTATTCCTTGGGCAAGCGGTTTTGGTCGATCAGCAGCACTTGGTCTTCGTTCCAGGTAACGGGGTAAACAGAAGAGTTTTTAGCGGTCATTGCTTTTAATTGCTGTTAATTATTTGAGGATAGGTCTGCATTGTGCCATGTTAGCGGCTGTTATTCAATGTTACGAGCGAGACGCTGGATTTGCCAAAATTACGGCATCGCATTTTGCACTTACAGAAGCAAGTTTTTTTGTACATCCTCCTAAAGATGGATTATTTTGCAAACCCCAAAATACTTGCTTTTCTTTATAAAACACCCATTTATTAAAAAGTTTCTTGTGTTTTTAGAGCGATTGGGGGTGCTTGCCGGACAAAACAGCTATAGTCTAATAAGACCTTGATGTTGGAAAACTATAATTATGACCCGGCCATTTATCAAAAGGCGGTGGATATTACTTTTAGCAGCCAGTACGACTGCTGTATTTTATAGCAGCGCTGTTGTTGCCGCCCAAAAGGTAGTGCTCAAATACAGCGCGATCCGGATGACTTTACCAGTCACCGAGTTAAAAATGTTTGCGGAAACAGGGAAAATGTCGCCTGCCTTGGAAATGCTGTTGGGAAATGCAAAAAACAACCCGGAAACTGTTCGCCGCAGCCTGAATAAGCCTCTGAAAGTCAGTCAAAACTTGTTGGAACAGGCGCTTAACTCTCAAGTGGGCTCGGCGATTCTGGATGAAGTCAGCCAGGTAATTCGCACTCCTTCTGGTAGCGAAAAATCGGGTAACGAACACCGACAGGCTTTGCAATCGGCTTTGCTGCTGTCAGCAAAGGATGACGATCGCATTACGCTGTTGGAGGCGATCGAGAATTACCCAGCAGAGGAAGTTTCTGTTGAGGGCGATAAGTTGGTTGAAGCTTACGGCAAACTTGTAGTTTTATCAGAACAGTTTAGCGGAGTTTCCGAGCGATTGCAAGACATTTTGCAGAAAATTCGCCTGCCGAGATTGTAGAGAATTTTCTTGATTATTTTTGGCATCGCTCTCGACAGTTGCGATTTTTTGTTATAGGCTAGGTAAAGATAACATTTCGGCGGTGCATTACTAGCAAGTCATTATTAATAGAGGAATAAATAACGACATGAACAGCAATCCAATCCGCTCCAAAGAAAATTTTTTGATATTTGGCGCACCAGCGATCGAAGACACTGAAATTCAAGAAGTAGTAGCAACCATGAAAACTGGCTGGTTGGGAACCGGGCCGAAAGTAATGCGTTTTGAAAATGAATTCAAAGCTTATAAAGGCGCTCCCTACGCAGTTGCAGTCAATTCCTGCACGGCGGCACTGCACTTGAGCATTCTCGCTGCTGGGTTAAAACCGGGGGATGAAGTTATTACTACCCCGATGACTTTTTGCGCTACAGTTAACGCGATCGTCCATGCTGGTGCCACACCAGTATTAGCGGATGTCGATCCGGTAACGATGAATATCGATCCGGAAAAAGTTGAAGCTAAAATTACTTCCAAAACTAAGGCAATTTTGCCAGTACATTTTGCCGGTCGCCCCTGCGATATGGACGCGCTGTGCGACATTGCCAGCCGCCACAATTTGAAGTTAATTGAAGATTGCGCCCACGCGATCGAAACTGAGTACAAAGGACGCAAAGCAGGCACCTTTGGCGACTTCGGATGTTTCAGCTTTTATGTCACCAAAAACATTACTACGGGCGAAGGTGGCATGATTTTAACTCGCTCTCAAGAAGATGCTTCGCGCCTGAAAACTTTAGCATTGCACGGCATGAGCAAAGATGCTTGGAAGCGCTTCGGAGATGACGGATACAAGCACTACCAAGTTGTAGAAGTCGGCTTTAAATATAACATGATGGATTTGCAAGCCGCGATCGGCATCCATCAAATGGAACGAGTCGCCCCTTATTGGCACCGTCGCGAAGAGATTTGGCAGCGCTACAACGAAGCATTTGCTAATTTGCCTGTCACCCTGCCCGCTGCACCCGAACCCGATACAATTCACGGATATCACCTCTACACAATGCTGATAGATGAAGCAAAAACAGGCATCAGCCGCGATACTTTTCTTAATGCAATGAACCATGAAAATATCGGCCTTGGCGTGCATTACATGAGCATTCCCGAACATCCTTTCTACCAAGAAAAGTTTGGCTGGCAGCCGGAAGATTATCCGAATGCTACGTCGATTGGCAGGCAGACAGTCAGCTTGCCCCTGTCGGCAAAATTAACCGATGCAGATGTTGAAGATGTCATTGCTGCTGTTAAGAAATGTTTGGTGATGGGTAAAGCTAAAAATCCTGTTTTGGCAGCAGCGGGTTAAAGTTTTACGCTGGTAGTAAGGACTTCAGTCCTTCTTTTTGCGGACTAAAGTCCTCACTACAAACCTTACTTTCTGTTTGTAGTGAGGAATTCAGTCCTTCTTTTTGCGGACTAAAGTCCTCACTACAAACCTTATTTATTGTTACCGCTCGATCGAACGCGATCTGCTATGGATTTTTATCGATTAAAGACAATAAAGCTCCTTTTTGCTGAATTACATAAGCCACTGGATTATTAGTTTTGCTTGCCTTACCTTCCGCTACTGCTCTTTTTAACCACAGGCGCAGTTGCCCTATTTGAACGTCCAGAATTTCGGCAAGGGATTTCTCATCTAAAGGTTGCTCTAAATGACTGAGAATTATCGGTAAAACAGCTTCATAGATGTCTTTGGGAAGGGATGTGACTGGTGGAGTTCGATCGCGGGCGATCGCATTTTCCAAAATTCCATTAGATGCAATATCTGTTTCTCTAGAGGCTGGCGCTGCCACTGCTGTTACTGCAGGTAAAATTGTCGGTATCGAGTTGAACAACTCTCGATCGGCTGCAATTTCAGATGTTAATAAGTTTGTTGCTTCCTCTTTTGTAACTGCACCTGTATTTTCTAACAGTAAATCTTGTTGTTTTTGGTTTTTATTAGCATCAGCCCATTCATAACAATTCTGTGCTGTGTCAGTTGCGATCGCTCCCAATTCTGATGCCTTTCCCTCCAAAATTGTCCTTAATTTTCCCCTTATTGAACTCCCAGGTATCAATGGAAATGGCAAAGGTTGTGCTCCCCGTTTCAGTAATTGCCGATTGCCTTCTGGTACAGCGTCATCTAGCACAAAAACCGGGACATCTTTTATCTTTTCTAGCGCTTCTACCGCACCCGCCCAAGTACCGCCAGTACCCGCCGCACAACTAATAACCAGCGCGCGATCGGCTAGGGCATAAATATATTTGTTTCTTGCCATCGCATTGCCAACATTAAAACCAGCATTCGGATCGCAAGCAGATATTAAAGTTAGCCTGCCTTCTTTAATGCTGGCGCGGTATTTTCCAGCAACAGCAGTTCTAGCCAAACTGTCAGATAGTACGCCAACAGATGTTCCTCCTACCTCCAGCGCGCTTAACATTGCGGCAGTATCTACCCCGCGCGCGCCGCCCGAAACTACCTGCATTTCTTGTTCGGCGCAAGCCCCCGCAATTTGTCGAGTGCGATCGAGTCCTGCTGCATCAACATCGCGCGAACCGACAATCGCTAACCCTCCCCGAGATAGCAATTTGATGTTGCCAATTCCATAGAGAATTGCTGGTGCTAAATGTTGCAAGATTTGCTTGAGGCGCTTGGGATATGCGGCGTCGCTTCTTCCCAAAATCCACAGCCCTTGATTCGTCCATTTTTCCACCGCTAAACTCAGCATGACACCGCGTTCTAATAATGCTGCAACCCTGCCAAAATCGATCTTACTTGCCGGAATTTTTTGTAACAATTTTAAAGCCTTTGGAGTTAGCAAATCGGCAGGACGCATCTGATTTTCCCGCAGCAAACCAGCCAAATAATTATATTCGCTAAGCGTTAGGGGTTGCGGTTCTGTTTGCCGATTTTGCCCGAAGCTAGCGCACAAAAGTAAAATTGCTTGAGTATCTGGTGGCAGTACGTGATTCATAAATCTAATCGGCGAGAGAGTTGAGGGATAATGCTAGGGGAAAAACTTGCCCGCTACCAGCTTGACGTAACAGTGCCGCAATAACGGTAAAAGTCCAGCCGGAGTCTGCGAAATCGTCAACTAAGAAAACTGTTCCCGCGATGTCTTCCCAAGGATCGATCGCAAATGCACCATCTAAATTATGAGCTTGCTGGTAACTGTTATTCATCTCTTTTTGAGGAGGTGTTTCGCGTATTTTCCGAACGACTGGTGTAAAAGGTAAATTTAATCGATCGGCCAGTTTTCGAGCAAAATTCGGTACTAAGTCGGGATGTTTTAAAGAGGGCACGCAAGTTACCCAAGTAGGAAAGGGTTGGGGCTGCCAGCGCTGAATCATTGCCAAAGCGCCCTCCAGCAGTTCATCATTAAAATTATTATCTCGATACTTACCCAGTTTAACTAATTCTCCCCAACCTGCATCGCCCCACAAACATAGCGCCCTGCCGGATTCTGCTATTAAATTAGGTTTAATATTCCCCGAAAAGCCGTAATTTGGTAATGCTTCTGGCGGCCATCGTTTGCGGGGTTCGATCGGGCGATCGCACCGTTGCAAATACTGAATTGCTCGATTTACCATTTCCAAAGACGGAGTTTCTGGCAGTAAAGGTTTACCCAAACACGCAGCACATTTGCCGCAGTTAGTTGGATTCGGGTCATCTAATTCTGCTGCGAGAAAAGCCATGAGACATTTTTGACTTTCGCCCATATATTCTCGCATTTTTTCTTGTTCTTGCCTCCTAAGTTTCGTCAAACTTTCTATTCTTTCGGTGTCTGGCTGATACTCAACTGCGGTAGCGCACCACTTGGAATTTTGCTTGATTGCTGGGGCTGGTGATTCTAGAGACAGCAGTTTTAAAACTTTGTCAATCTGTCCTCTCGAAAGATTTAGTGCTTGCTCTAATTGGGGAACAGATAAGCCATTCTCGGATTGGTTTAATGCGTTTAAAATTTCCTGCGTGTGAGCTTGTGGAGGAAAGGCTTTGATGATAAAATAGTTAGTAATATTCTCATCTTCATCGCCACTTAAAAGGATACCGTAGGCTTGTTCTACAGCTCTACCCGCTCGCCCTACTTGTTGGTAATAATGAACGGCGGAACCCGGACGCTGGTAATGAATGACAAATCCTAAATCGGGTTTGTCAAAACCCATTCCTAAAGCTGTCGTTGCTACTAAAGCCTTGATTTCATTGTTGAGAAGTCGGTCTTCTAAATCTTCTCTCTCCGAACTTTCCAGATTGCTGTGATAGCTTCTAGCATCAATTCCTTGAAGTGTTAACCAGTCAGCAACCCGATCGGCATCTCTGACAGTTAGAGTGTAAATAATGCCGCTTCCCGGTAAGTTGGGCAACTGTTCTGCCAGCCATGCCATTCTTGCTGCGGAACTTTTCAAAGCGATATTTTGGAGTTGCAAGCTTTCTCTAATTAAGTTTCCCCTAATTACTTCAATATTGGAACCTAATTGAGCCTTGATATCGCTGACAACTCGATCGTTCGCCGTAGCGGTTGTCGCTAAAACAGGTATGTTTTGAGGGAGGGCTTGCAAAATTCGGACAATCCGTCGGTAATCCGGTCGAAAATCGTGTCCCCAATCCGAAATGCAGTGGGCTTCATCGACAACAAATAACCCAATATTCTGAGAAATTGGTAACAGAATGGTGTTGGTAAATTCTTCGTTTCCAAGTCTTTCGGGGGAAATTAGAATAACATCTATTTCTCCTGCTAGCAAACGAGTTTTTACGAGTTCCCATTCCTCTTGATTGCTGGAGTTAATTGTTGCTGCTTTCACGCCAATTCGATCGGCCGCAGCAATTTGATTTCGCATCAAAGCGAGTAGGGGTGAAATCAAGATTGTCGGGCCGGCAGCCCGATCGCGCAGCAGCCGAGTTGCGAGAAAATAAACTAAGCTTTTTCCCCAACCCGTGCGCTGTACGACTAGCAATTTAGATCGCTCTTCGACTAAAGAGGCGATTGCTTCCCACTGTCCGTATCGAAATTCAGCTTCCGAGTTACTGAGGGCTTGTCGCAAGAGCGAGCGCGCTCGATCTTTTAATTCAGTCATTGCTAAACACAACACGACTGATAATATTATACCCTACCTTAAATCAAACTCAAACTTTTCCTCCCATCTTTTCAGAGTTTCTTAAAATCCTAATTTTCTTAAAACAGCTTGTGGCGAAACAATATGCTTGTTGAGACCCAATTTTCCCGGCTTAATTCCTAAAGCCAATCCGATGATTTCTGTGATATAGAGAATTGGCAGATTGTAAGCAACATTGTACTTTTTCTCGATGTCGGGTTGCCTGAGTTCCAGGTTAGTCGCACATAACGGACAAGCCAAAACAATGCAATCTGCATCCAGAGATTTCGCCTCATCCAATAGTTTCTTCGTTAGATCGAAGGCTACTGCTTGCTGGGATACCAGAATTGGGCCGCCGCAGCATTGAGTCTTCGATCGAAAATCGACAACTTCCGCGCCGCAAGATCGAGCCAATCTATCCATCGACATCGGGAAAACTGGAGAATCCCAGCCGGTAATGTCTGCTGGCCGAGTCAACAGACAACCATAGTAACAAGCAACTTTTAATCCTGTTAAAGGCTTTTTAATTTTGCTCGAAATATCGAGATCGTTAGCCAAAACATCCACAACATTTCTCACTTGAATGTTGGTGTCGGAAATTGCGATTCCCATATCAGCGAGAATCGCCGCGATCGTATCTTTTTCTGTGCTGCTTGTTAAGGCTTTCGCCGCTCGAGCTGACTTGTTATAACAACCAGAACAAGATGCTAAAAGATCGAGATTTTGTTTTTGTGCTAAAGCGACATTTCTCGCTGCCATCGCCATTCCAACATCGTGAGAAACTCCAGCAGCAACAGAACCGCCACAACAAGACCAGTCTTTCAGTTCCTCTAACTCAATTCCCAGTTCCTCCATGACAACTTTAGTTGAGAGATCGAACTCTTTGGCAGTTGTATGAAGGCTGCATCCCGGATAGTAAGAATATTTCATTTTTTGCCTGCCTTTTCTAATGCTGCACTAAATTTTTTGGGGTCTTTGATTTTGGCTGGTAATGGCGACATTTTGCCTTTAAGAGCTAATTTTACTCCCAATTCTGCTTGTTCGATTAGGGCTGGTAAACCGCCATATTTCTGCATTAATTCCGGTTCAAAAAGGATGCCTCTTTTCTGAACTAACTCGACAAATATCTGATTGAATCGGGTAGAATCGTTTTCGATTCCTTCTCGAATTGCGATCGCCTTAACCGCTTCAATGACATCAGCAGGACGCACCCCGCGCGGACATCTGGAGGTACAGATTTGGCAGGACGTACACATCCATAAAGCGTTACTTTTGAGAATCTTTTCCCATTCCCCTCTTTGCACCATTAAAACAAGGGTTCTGGGTGACATATCCATCAGGTCAATATTGGTACAGCCACCGCTACAAGTACCGCACTGCATGCAAGCCGCGATCGCCGCACCTTCTCCACCTTCGGCTAGCACTTTATCGAGAAATTCCCGATTCATTTTATCGCCATCAAGTTGCCGATCGACCTTCAAACCAAACACAAACTTTTTATTTTTCGGTGCCATTGCTTTAAACCTTACTTAAGTGAAGTTGCCATTTCTGTTGCTACTAACTGTCCATTCAGAGAAGATTCAAAAACTCGATCGCTCGCTAAAAAACCTGCAATTTCTGCTGCTGCGGCTCGTCCATCGGTGATAGATTCGACAATTGCTTTTGGTGCGGTTGCTGTTCCCGCTAGAAAAATACCTTGCCGCTGAGAAGCATTATTGGAATATTGTTGGTGCGCGGTAGTGTAAAAGCGATCGCAACCAACAGTTAAACCCGCTACATCTGCTAATTCAGAATTACCTTCCATCCCCACCATCAAAACCAAAAGGTCAACGCTCAACCGCATCGGTTTTGCCGTCAAAGTATCTTCTAACCGCAACAACAAACTGCCATCATTTTTCTCACCAGCTTCCGAAAGCCGACCCCGAAGAAACTGTACGCCAAACTTTTCTTGCGATGTTCTGTACAGTTCCTCATAACCGCGGCCGAACACGCGGATATCCATGTAAAGGCAGTAAATTTCGCAATCGGGATTTTGTTCTTTAATCTCGATCGAGACTTTAATTGCATTGGTACAACAGACTCGCGAACAGTAATTATTATTCACCTTTTCATCGCGAGACCCAACACAGTGAACCATTGCGACTTTCTGCGGTGCTTTACCGTTTCTGGTTTTAACGCTTTTTGCCTTCAACATCGCATCCAGTTCTACCGAAGTGATGCAATTATCGTATATTCCGTAGCCGTATTCTTCTTTAAATGCAGCATCGAAATGCTTGAAACCAGTTGCTACCAGAATCGCCCCGGCATCAATTTCTTCCCCCGTCGATACAGTCACTTTAAAGTTAGGGGCTGACCCGGCAATGTCTGTCACTGTCGCATTATTTAAAATTCGAGTTTTACCCAAACTTTGCTTTAAATTGGCAACAATTTCTGAAGCATCGGTAAAGTCGGGAAACACTTTATACCATTTGTTTAAATGTCCCCCAACTTCGGCTTGTTTCTCAATCAAAATGACATCATAGCCAAACTCTTGCAGTTTGCCCGCCGCCGCTAGCCCCGCAGGGCCGCCACCAATTACTACTATTTGTCGCTCCATTTTCTTTACCTTTCTAGTTAATTTGTTTGTTTGAATAGCAGTCAATATCCCGACACAAATCGCTGGGAAAATTTCACCGCTAGTATTGATTCAAGTCAGATTTTCTGATGGTGAGAATTGAGAAGGTAACGGAGATACCCGCGCAAGACTCGCCAGTCGAGCAATACATGAACAACTGTGACGCAGAGAGCAATAACACAAACAACAAAATGTACATCTCCCCATTCGCGTCTGGTAAAACCCAGGAACAGAATTAACTGACCAGCACCGCGTCCTCGGGGTAAAAACTCTAACAAGAAGCCAGAGATTGCAGCCAGACTCCAAACAACAATCAGCACCAAAGCAACGATCGCTCGAAGATAATTCAAGAAATGAATTTTGCGCCTGTGCGCCATAGCTTCCTCCTCCAAATCTGTGTTTTGACCTGGGAAAACCGCTCGCCCAAAACAATCCAAAATCTAAAAAGGTCTGCGGCGTTGTTCGGGAGTTTTGGATTTGTCATAAGGAATGCCGATTTTATCTAACAAAGGTTCGATCGCCACGACTTTTGCATTCAGTCCGCAGTCTTTAAAGGGGTCATATCCTAACATTAACCCAGTCAATTGTGCGTAATCGAGAACGCTGACGTTAAACTCTTCTTCCAAAACTTCTTTAATCGTTCCTTGTTCCGCATCCAAAAATACCGTACATCCGGGACAATTAGTGAGGATTAAGTTACAATCTGGGTGCGTTTCTTTGAGACTTTTCATTTTCTTGTAAACGCTACTTGCAGTGTAGTCTCTGTTTTCGGGAAACGCACATTGCCGAAAACCCATGCCGCAGCAATGCCTGCGTTCTGGATAATCAACAATTTCCGCGCCGAAAGCTTCTAGCAATCCTACTAAAACTTGGGGAAACTCAGCGCCACCCATGCACTCGCTGGGAAAGATTTTGCCGTAGTGGCATCCAATGTGATCGACTGCTTTGATTCCCTTCAAGCTATATTTTGCTTTTGCTGCTAGCTTGTGGCGGTTGGCAAAAAACACATCGGAAGCATGAACGACAGATGGTCTGCCCCCCGATACGTGAGGGACCCAAAACTCCCGGCCGGTGGTTTCTTTTAAGGTTTTTTTGGTGTATTCTCGCAACTCTGGTTCTTCTTCCCAGAGTTGGATCGTTTCCGTGTAATTGGCAAAAGAAGTAACGCAGAATGAAAAGAGATTGTCAACACCCAATTCGTGATGTGCGATCGAAAAGTTTCTCGCCGCTACCACCATTTGAGTTTCTAAATTGGACACATCTCCGTGATAGCCGATCGCGCCGCAAGAAGTATGTCCGGGTGCTTCCCGCAATTCCATTCCCAAATCGTTTTTTAAGATTTTATAGGCAATGCCTTCCGTGTAGGGTGCGGCACTTTGCAGAAAGCAACTACGAAAGCATCCCCACAATTTTCCGCCTGCATCATCTATCGTGGGAACGTGCTTTTGGTGTTTTTCCCAAGCCAGATTTTCTCTTGCTACTTTCATTCGAGTTTCTCCTTATTTGTTTTCTTTTATTTCGTAGTTTCTGCTATCAGCGGTTTCTACCCAATTTTGCCAGTATTTTTCCACTTCTTGTTTGCTGCCGAGTTTCCGTTCCATGCCTTTTTCTACGGCATCCATTAACTCGATCGCGCCCGTCGCTTGATAAATTGCCCGCAATTCTTCCATGTCTCTTTCTGGAATAATTCGGTGCGAACCGGGGCGATTTTCCAGATCCATCGGTACGTCCCACCATTCCCGCATCTCTGCCCTATGTTCGTAATAGTATTCCCAGTTTTCTCCGAGTTCTGGAAAGTGAGCGGGGGTAATATTTTCTGCTAGCAAGGTATAGCCTCGTTTCAGCATATTTTCCCCAAATACTCGCTTAGCAAATAATTGCTGTCTGCCTTTTTCCGACTCGGCAAAGTAACCGTGACGGATCGAAAGCCGGCGCAGGGCAAGAATGACTGAAGCGGTGCTGTTGCCTCTCGGACAGCGAGTTTTACAGGAAAAACATTGCCCGCAAAACCAAATTTTGTCCGACTTTAGTAAGTCTTCAATTAGTTCGTCGTCTTCGGAGTAGCAAATGTTCATCACTTCCCTGGGAGAGTAGTCATTAAACTCTGCCGCCGGACAAACTGCCGTGCATACGCCGCAGTTCAAGCAGGCATTCATGCCGTGTTGATACAAGATGTCTTGTTTGAGTTCGTTAAATAGTTTGCCCATGAATTAACCCCGTCTTTTGAGTCGCTGAGGTTATGCCTCTTGTATTTACATAGCATATAACGATATAGTTATATTGTCAAGGTATTTTGAAAAATTAATTTTGAGGGAAACTAAGTAAAAATACTCATAAAAATACTCAATAGTTCGGAGCGCTAAAACACAATCAAATATCGGGACTAAGTTGGTGAAGAAGGGCAGGTACGGAGAGGGCGGGAACGGGGACACCGCCCCTACAAATCTCTCGTTGTTTGGAAAGAAAATGAAACCGTCCTGCCCAGTGTCCGCCTTTGAAGGGAAAGAAAAGTTTTCAGAATGTAGGGTTATGGATGGTTTCGCGTAATTTATCTTTAGGTTTAATATAGCGATCGCAAATGATTTGTAAATACTCCAAGGTTCAGAAACCCGGTTTCTCTAAGAAACCGGATTTCTATGCTTTTACGAATGATTTGCGATCGCTATAGAGGTTTAATGCGTGTTTTGTGGATTATAATTAGATGAGGTAAATAAAAACAGCATACTATCTTTACCAATTCTGCAAGCTATGATGCTTGCCACAGTATATAAAAAGGAAATCAAAAAAATGGCAAAAGTGGTGGTAATTGGCGGGGGATTGGGGGGACTGCCTACCGCTTACGAACTGCGACACCTGCTGCCGAAGCAACATCAGGTGACGTTAATTTCCGATCGCCCAGAATTTACTTTTATTCCTGGGTTAGTCCGGGTAGCGCTGAATCTTAACTCGCTAGCCGCAATTCAATTAAATCTGGCAGAATTAACTAAGCGATACGGGATTGAGTGGATCTTAGGAAAAGTCACAGACTTTGATGCGGAAACTAAACGCATTACTGTTGAAGAAAATCGGATTGTTGACTGCGATTATGTAGCGATCGCGACAGGTGCTTCCTTTGCTTTTGATGCCGTCCCCGGACTCGGGCCGCACGGGGGTTACACCCACTCAGTTTGCTCGCCAAATCATGCTTTAGCAGCGCGATCGGCTTGGCTAAAATTCTTAGAAAATCCCCGTCATTTAGTCGTAGGAGCAATGGCAGGAGTGAGTTGTTTCGGGCCGGCTTACGAGTTTTTATTTATGGCAGAGTGGGAGTTGCGGCGCAGGGGTTTGCGCGAGCAAGTATCGATTACTTTTGTAACGCCAGAACCTTATCTCGGACATTTAGGTTTGGATGGCTTAAGTAACTCTCAAGCATTAACGGAAAACTTGATGAAACAACGAGGCATTCAGGCAGTAACTAACGCTCTAATTACCTCAGTTGATGCCGACTCTATCGCCCTGGCTGACGGGCTGAAATTACCCTTTGAATATGCCATGATTCTGCCAGCTTTTCGCGGAGTAGATTTTATCCAAAAAGTACCTGGTTTGGGCAATGAAAAAGGGTTTATTCCTGTATTGCCTACCTGCGAACACCCTGAATTTTCCTCAGTTTATGCCCTGGGAGTCAGCGTAGAATTACCCAACAATAAAGCAATCTCCGGGCTGGGATTGCCCAAAACCGGACAAATGACGGAAGCAATGGGATTAGCAGTAACGCATAATATTGGCGTGAAATTAGGCGCGAGCGCGGATAATTTGAAAACACCAACTTTGGAAGCAATTTGTTTTGCTGAATTTGGCGATACAGGCATTGTCTATGTCGCCGCCCCCGTTTTACCAGATCCAAAAACAGGCAAACGGCGTTACTCGTACTCTTTGCAAGGACGCTGGGTAAACTTGGCAAAAACAGCATTTGAAAAGTATTTTATGCTCAAAATGAAACTGGGTTGGGGGTTGCCTTGGTTTGAAATTTGGGCTTTGCGAATTTTATTCGGATTGTCGCTGCTGAAAAATTGCGATTTAGTGGAAGAGCAAGCAATGATATCGTTTCCGGTTGAATCGGAATAATTTAACCGCAGAGGGCGCAGAGAGAGAAGAAAGAGATGAATAATTCCGATTGCACCATTCTCAATAAACCAGCAATCAACCGGGTTTGGTCTGAAAAATCTTGGTTTTTATGCAGAGTTTTTGCCTCCAAACCGGTTTGGAGAGAATGGTGCAAGATCTGAGTTAACTCCACCCGCTCGTTCTCGCCATAACTGCTGCTAGTAATGGCAATAAAGTAAAACATAATAATTCCCCTTTAATTAGCCAAGATAGTCGGTTTACCTGGACAATTTCTAAACTAGGAGCTTCACCATTTTGCAACACTTTAAACCACGATATAAAGGTGAAAGTTGGATACAAGGAAAATAAACTGGCTAGGATAAACACACCCATTTTTGCATAGAAAAATGGATTGTTTAGATAGTAATTACTTCCTTTGCCAAAGTAAAGGACTCTCAAAAATCCTGTCACTATAATTATCATCGCGGCTAAACCATAAACGGCATCGGCAAAAGCCACTTTTTTAGCTTCATCAAGGGTCATTTCTTTTTTAAAGTTAAAAACCTCGACTGTGAGAGCGGCAAAGGCTAACATGAAGCCTAAGTAATGGAAATAAGCTGTAATAGCACTGGTCCACATGATTGTATTATTTGCTAAACTTTTGAGTTTTTCTGGGACGGGAAATACCGATCGGCATAAGCTTCCAAGGGACAATTAGGCTTGTGTTCTAGCCCCAAAGCCTGCCGGCGTTCTAAATAATGTTGTTCCGTCCAGTCTTGTTCAACAGCTAAAGTCAGTAGAGTCATTACTCCGGCTCGCAAACCTGACGCACACCTTGTATAAATTGGTTTGGGTGCGGCATTAACGGTTTGGATAAAGTCTTCGAGAGTGGCTGGACTTAAGTTTAGTCGATCGACCGGCAGACTAATAAATTCAAATCCCAGTTGTTTTACTTCTTCTGCGTTCAATTGATTGCCCTCACCGATCGTACACAAATCAATGATGGTTTGGTAGCCTTTTTGGTGAATTTCTCTAAGCTCTTCTGGGGAAATAACATTACCAATTGCCAGAGATTCAGTTACATTTTGAAACATTGATTTTCCTGTAATTTGCTGTTTAATTTCGCTGCAATTCTTCGATCTAAACCCACCAGGGAGCTTGCCCAGTTCGCGGATCGATTTCTGTCCAAGGAGCAATCAAAATCCTGTTGTTTTCAACAGCAATGCGAACTAATTTCAGCGGGAGAGGTGCTGGCCCGCGCACTACAGAACCATCAGCACTATAGCGAGAACCGTGACAGGGACATTGAAATTGTTGGTCAGTTTCATTCCAAGGAAATGTGCAACCTAAATGGGTGCAGTTATCGACAATTCCTATATTGTCGATCGCGCCGTCTTGTTTCACGATTAAGTAAGTAGGTTCGCCAGCTAACCCAGCGACTAAGGCGCGAGTTCCAGGGGGTTCTGCTAATATCTGGCTGGCAGGAATGAGATTGCCTAATTTATCTTTCGCGAAGATTGCTCCTCCTGCGCCGCCTTCTGCTGGTGGGATCGAGTATTTTGCCAGCGGATAAAGTGCGGCTCCCGCAGTGGAGGCGACGACTGCACCCGTCAAAAAATTGAGCAATTGGCGGCGGGACAGGGAAGGACTGTCGGGGGGAAAAGTATTGTCCATTTCGGATTCGTTCTTAAATTGGTGCAATTGGCACCTTTAATACTACTATATAACTAATTAGTCAATTAGTCAAGTTAATGGTTTTACTTTTTCTGGTTGAACGTGAGAACCAGAATGGCAACTATTGCTTCACTGAAAAGAAGCATGGTTTTTGGCGAGATACTTCCTGACGAAGCGAAAAGATGGGAAAAAACCCGGTTTCTTCGATCGCGCGGGTGGCCAGCAATTGACAATTGACTATCCAGTTTTTACATTACCGACTTTTTCCTTAACTTGCTCTACTTCTGAATGGCTATCTCGCTGCAAAAACTCATCAAGCAACTCCTAAAAACGATAAAATGCTCGTTCTTTATTGTTAGTATAAAATTCAATTATTCTTGCCCATGAACCTGATGTTGATACTTGATATCGTTTTTGCGATCGGGGTTGAAATTCTCCATAAAATTCCATTTCTTTTTCTGTGGGTTCAACTCCCAACTCTTCTCTAGCCGTCCTATAACAGACTATAAACATAAAAAGATCCGTCGCAGAAGCTCGTCCGATATACATTCCTGGTTTTTTATGAATTTTATTCAACATCTCAAAAAGTCCGCTCATCTAAATACTCTCCTTTTTTCAACCAAAAACTTTTTTAGAAACCGTCCAATTCTTCAACTATAAACTCTCCTCTACGACAGGAAAAATCATTCACCCAATCTTCTTTAGACAGTCCCTCAGTTGACAAATTATCAAAAACTAACCCACGTACTTCAACTGCGTTTATCGAAGAGATGGGAAAAAACCCGGTTTCTAACCAAAATTATCGCTTTTTTCGAGAAATATTGACGCAGAAACCTGGTTTTTGACGGACGTGCGTAAGTCCTGTATTATACACATTCCAAGGCTTGCATTGCTCGATCGGTAGTTAAGAAAATACGCTCTTTTCCTAACTCCTCAATAAACCCAACCTTTAACAATCCATCCATCACTGGACCTTTGACTTCAGACATATAAAATTCTATGCCTCTAGTCTTTAGATCGGCAATCAAACTTTTTAGCGTTTCCAAAGCACTACCATCGATCGAATTTACCGCACTGCATACCAGCAATAAATATTTGACTTCCGGGCGATCGCTCACCGCTTTAATTAGGTAATCCTCCAAATATTTAGCATTTACGAAGTAAAGACTGGCATCAACCCGAACGGCTAAAACATGAGGGCAAGTTTTCACTTCGTATCGCAGCACATTGCGAAAATGTTCGGTATTTCCCACTCTACCAACAACTGCAATATGCGGTTTGCTAGTGCGCCATAAATGCAATATAATAGATACAGCAGCACCCAACAAAATACCTTTTTCCACGCTGGTAATTAAGACGGCTAGAAATGCCGATATCCAGGCGAACGCATCAGCCTTGTTATACACCCACAAGCGCTTTAGCGTGCCAAAGTCGAAGAGACTGCTAACAGCCATCACAATAATTGCCGCCAAACTAGCTTGCGGTAAAAAGTAGAACAACGGCGTTAAAAACATGACGGTAAGCGCCACGATTAATGCCGTAATTATTGATGCTAAAGGAGTATTGGCATTAGCCGAAAAATTCACGCTCGATCGACTTACACCTCCGGCAACCGGATAACCTCCCGTCAAAGCTGCACTAATATTAGCGGCTCCCAAAGCAATAAATTCCCGATCGGCATCAATTTTTTGCCTTCTCTTACTAGCCAAAAATTTACCCACTGAGTAGGCTTCCATAAACCCGACAAAACTAATCGCCAAAGCCGCAGGCAGTAATGCCGTCACAGTATCGCCATCAAGCGCGGGAAAAGATAGAGATGGTAAGCCTTTGGGGATATTACCAACGACTTTTACCCCTGCAATTCGATCGAGGTGAAAGAACCAAACTAGCAACGAACTACCAATCACAAGCAGGAGGGGTGCGCTTTTAGTTAAAGGTACAATTGTTAACTCTTGAAAACCGCGTTTATTGAGTTCTTTGCCCGACCATTTGGGAAAATAAACTAAAAACAAAATGCTCGTTACACCCAAGGAAACAGCAACCAAATTAGTTTCCTTAATTCCTTGCGCTAGATAAGTTAGTAACTGGAGAAAAGATTCAGTTTGGGTAATTTTTAAGCCCAATAAATGTTTGACCTGACTGAAACCGATCGCGATCGCTGCCGCACTGATAAAACCAGAAATCACCGCTTGGCTGAGAAAATTAACCAAAAATCCCAACCGCAAGACACCCATTAAAATGTCGATCGCGCCGATCGTTAGTGCCAGCAACAATGCCAATCCTAAATATTTTGGAGTATTTTCAGCAGCTAGGGGAGCAATTGCCGCTCCAACCATCAGCGAATCCAATGCGACAGGGGCAACCGAAATCAAACGACTGGTGCCGAGAAACGCATAAACTACTGGTGGCAAAATACTAGCATACAGCCCGATTTGAGGGGGCAAACCGGCTAGCAAAGCATAAGCCATTGCTTGGGGAACCAGCACGGTAGCAACCACAATTCCGGCAGTTAAATCGCCCGGAAAGTGCGCGCGTTGATAGTGCAATCCCCAATCTAAAATTGGCAGAAATTCACTGCAACGATCGAGCCATTTCTGCTGCCGCGATCGTCCAACCATTGTATTTTTATCAAACATTTCAGTTAATCAAACTCTGAATTAGCTAATATCTCTGTACGGGACGTAAAAACTCTGTCCATAGGCGCGCTTGTCTGGGGTTAAACTTATGGGAAAATTACTTTTCCGAGAAGTTTTTATAGGTCAGCGAACCGGCAATGAAGGCTAACACAAACAAAATTGGATTCCAATTACCCAACACTAAAGCAGTAATACCTGGCCCCGGACAGTAGCCGCAAATTCCCCAACCGATACCGAAAATAGCAGAGCCAATAACTAAAGGTTTGTCGATGTCTTTCTTAGTTGGTAAATGAAATCGATCGGCAAATATTGGCTGAGGGCGGCGCAGCACGAATCGGAAGGCAATTACTGTCACTGCAACCGCACCGATCAATACAAATAATAAGGTTGCATCCCAAGCACCGGCGACATCTAAAAAACCGAGTACGCGATCGCGATCGATCATCTGCGAAAGCCCCAGTCCCAGACCAAATAACACTCCTGACAATAACGCGATTAGCTGCTCTTTCATATACTCAATTGCAATACGTGACGGACAACAAAAACTGTCAGAATGGCGGTAATCATAAAAGTGAGAACTGCCACGAGCGATCGCATTGATAACCTACCCAATCCGCAGACTCCGTGACCGCTGGTACAACCGCCACCCATTCTAGTACCGAAACCCACTAGAAAACCGCCAATTATCATTGCCCAAGGAGTCAATGTCGCGGTGGGAGTTGGTTGAGGTGCCAGTCCGTATTCGTACAATATGCCACCTAGCAACATACCCAAAATAAATATCCAGCGCCAGACTTCTTGCTTGGAAAAGGCGATCGCACCATTGACAATGCCACTAATACCAGCAATTCGACCGTTAAATGCTAGTAATAATGTCGCACTTAACCCAATTAAAATGCCACCAATTAAAGCAATAAACCAGTTCAAATTTTCCACGATCTCAGTCCTCAAACTTCTGCCATTATAGGTGTATTTCCGCATTGCTGATTAGCTGGCACTGCTTCAGCAATTTTCTTCGGATCGGGCAGATTTAGGTTGTTCATTTGTTCGATAAAACTGCTCCGGTCTTTACCAACAAATCGGGGATTGTGTAGCTTCTCTTCTCCAATTGTAGAAACCTGATTCCCCCTGTAGTCGTGACCGGGATAAACTAAGGTTTCATCTGGTAGGGTAAATAATTTTTGCGTAACATGGTCGAACATCAAACCCGGATCGCCGCTTTGAAAATCAGTCCGCCCGCAACCGCGAATCAATAGAGAATCTCCGGTCAGCACTCTGTCTCGATCGATTAGGTAAGAGTTGTGGCTGTCAGTATGTCCTAAAGTGGCGATCGTTTTAATTTCAATCTCGCCTAGCTTTAATATTTCCCCATCTTTAATCGAGCGGTTAGCACAAGCAACTCGGGCATTTTCAGGCACTATGCCATCGCAACCTGTGATTTCTCGTAACTTACCCGTTCCCGTAATGTGGTCGGCGTGAATGTGAGTTTCCAAACAATAGCGCAAGGTTAATCCTAATTCTTGAATCAGCTTTAAGTCGCGATCGACTTGCTCGATTACCGGATCGACTAAAGCTGCTTCTTTGGTGTTTGCGTCAGCAATTAAATAAGTATAAGTGCTGGTTTCGTTGTCGTACATTTGGCGAAATAACATTTCTCTGAACTCCTTGTCAAGTTTTTTCCTTGCGGGATGGAATGTCGGGCGATCGCGATCGAGCTCCCAGATGCGGCCTGGGAATAGCGCAAACTCTGATGCTGGCACTCTAGAGCGTGTTTTCAAACTACTTTTTCAGATCCAGATCCCCCTAAATCCCCCTTAAAAAGGGGGACTTTGAGACTCTTTCTCCCCCCTTTTTAAGGGGGGCCGGGGGGGATCTCAGACTTTGAAAACACGCCCTAGCGGCAGTAAGGTGCGCGGCGCGCGCCCCACATCTGAAGCGCGACAGCCCTGTTTAATATGCCGCGCGAGCAGTCAATATGGCTACTTTCTTATATTACTATATAATAAACTAAGTTGTACAATTTGACAACAGCCACAACCAAGCCAGCAGGGCAGGTACGTAGATTTTGCTGAGCCTGCCAGCAGTCAATCGGCTGTGGCAGCCCGACGGCAATATCGATCGACCGATCCCCAATCCGGGGAATCCCGCCCCCTCGATCGGGCTGTACGGTGCGCCTGACAATTTTAGATTGTTGAAAAGACGATTTTAGATTGACCTCGAAAATCGCTAGCTGCGCATTCTAGCGCGATCGAAGGCACCAGCAAATCGGATTTAGTATCGCGCAAAAAAACTGTCACTCTAATAAATAGAAAAAACTCATTATGAGCGTCCCAAAACCCCAACAATCCCCGACTCCAAATTTACCCGCAACCCCCGCCATTACTAAAACACTGCACCACCAAATCGTTTTTATTGGAGGTGGCTCAGCCGGACTTACCACCGCCTCCATATTATTGAAAAAAAACAAATCTCTAGATATTGCCATTATCGAGCCATCGCACAAACAGCATTACCAACCCGGTTGGACGATGACAGGTGGCGGAGTATTCAAAATAGAGGATACAGTCAAGGATAAAAAAGATTTCATTCCCCGACAAACTACTTGGATTGCAGAACAAGCAGTAAAATTAGATCCAGAAAACAACACCGTTCTCACTCGATCGGGCATTCTAGTTAAGTACGATTACTTAATTGTTTGTCCCGGCATTCAATTAGATTGGCATTTAATTAAAGGGCTAAAAGAAGCGCTCGGAAAAGATGGCGTTACTAGCAATTACGCTTTTAATTATGCACCTTATACCTGGGAACTCATCAAAAACTTCCCCGGTGGTAACGCTTTATTTACCTTTCCCAATACTCCGGTAAAATGCGGCGGTGCGCCGCAAAAAGTAATGTACATGGCAGATGACACCTTCCGTAAATTAGGAGTCCGCCAGCGCACTAACGTGATGTTTCTGACGCCATTAACTCAACTATTTACGGTAGCGGAGTATTCAGCACTATTAGATAACGTTGTCCGAGAACGGCAAATTGATGTGAAATTCCAGCACAATTTGAAGGAAATTAAATCTGCCAACAAAACAGCAGTTTTTGATATTTTCGACGATCGCGGCGCTGTTGTCGGTGAAGTTACCCACAAGTACGAAATGATTCACGTTACACCGCCTCAAAGCGCCCCTGACTTCATCAAACAAAGTCCTTTGGCAGTTCCGGGTAGTGCCTGCGGTTGGGTGGATGTGGATAAATACACGCTGCAGCACGATCGATATCCCAACGTATTTAGTTTGGGAGATGCTTCGGCGTTGCCAACTTCCAAAACAGCAGCAGCAGTACGCAAACAAGCGCCGATTGTTGCAGAAAATTTACTAGCTTTCATAGATAGCCGACCATTGTTACATCAGTATGACGGTTATACTTGCTGTCCTTTAATTACTGGTTATGGCAAAACAATTATGGCTGAATTTGATGGTTATAGTGGGAAAGTGCTTTCGAGTTTTCCCCTCAATCCGGTTAAAGAACGCTGGCTGATGTGGCAAATGAAAACAACTGTTTTGCCTTGGATTTATTGGCATCGGATGTTGAAAGGAGAGTCATTTGAGGGGGATTACATTAAGTTTGCGCGCTGGCAACAATAATCCGATTTGAGAAGACTTCAGAAGCCTACACCATAGCGTGGCTTGGTGTAGGAGTTGTTACCAACAACATAATTCCTGTTAAAAAACCTGTTTCTTAGGCCCGAGTTTTAATTTTGGCTTTCCGGGCGGCTGGGAGCGGGCAAAGATTGAATCGGCGCGCGAGGCCAGCTAGAACGATTTCTAGTCAAAGTAGCCGACACCAAAGCATAACCCAAAATCGCAGGCAGGACGATCGCGCATAAAAATGCGATCGTTACCACCCAAGTCATCGCGTTCGACGCCGGGCCGTAATGAGTCCGGTAAGGGTCAAACGGCGGCAGTTCCGACCTCTTGGCGTCCCGCAGCGCGGCGGGGCGCTTGAACCTTACCCGCCTGTCGTCGAGCTTTTCGAGCAAAATCCAGCCAACCTCTGCCTCCTCCCGACACAGCCTGTGAAAAATCGCAGGATTGCGAAACAAATCGCTGTTAGCCCGCACGATCTTATATTCCCAAACTATCGAATTAGAATTCTTACTATCAGCTTGGGGATTGCCATTCGATGGCGCGCTATCTCCCCCAGCAACATTATCCTCTTGAGATTCGTACCGCGTCAAAACTTCCTCCTCTTCCTCACCTTGTTGCGCTGCAGCAAATTGCTCGCGACTCACCAAAGCACCTGCTAGGGCAGCCTCCAAACCGAGGCTGCCAACCATCAAGCTCCAAATCAGGATTTCCAGCATAAAAGTTCAAAATTAAAAAGAAATATTTACTTTTAATTTTTAACTTTTAATCCTTAAATTTTAAATAGCCTTCTACCAAACAGTCAGCACCGACAACGCGCCAAGAGACTCGCTCTAAACTTAAAGCTTCAGTCATTTCAGCAAACCCCAAATCTCCAACAGGAGTAGGGGCAGTTTCTCCGCCGACAATTTTCGGAGCAATAAACGCCATCACTTTTTGCACCGCACCCTCAGTAATGGCTTTGGCTGCCAAAACGCCGCCGCATTCCCACAATACTGACATCAAAGAGCGATCGTACAAATAAGCCATCACCTTCGCCGGCGTCAAGGGTGAAAGTTCCACAACTTCCACTCCTTTGCCCGTCAAAAATTTCTGAAACTCAGGATTGACACCGGGTTCAGTCAGCACCAAAGTATCCGCCACCGATGTGTCCCACAATCGAGCCGATGGGGGCAAATCCAAAGTGCGGCTCATCACCACTCGCAGGGGATTGTGCGTGTCTGGTTGGTGGCTGGTAAGTCGGGGGTTGTCCAGACGCACCGTATTTCCCCCAACAATCACCGCATCGCAGCCGACGCGCAACTCGTGCACCTCGCCCCGAGCCGCTTCGCCCGTTACCCAAGCGCTGTGACCGGTAGTTGTAGCAATTTTACCGTCCAAGGTCATCGCATATTTCAAAATTCCCCAAGGCTTGCGGTACAAAATCCGGTGTACGAAAGCTTCGTTGAGTTTTTGGCAAGCCTCCGCTTCCACGCCCGCTACGACTGCGATGCCGGCTTCCCGCAGTCTGGTTAGCCCGCTGCCCGCTACCAGGGGATTGGGATCTACCATCCCCGCCACTACTTTCGCCACCTTTGCCTTAATTAAAGCTTCGGAACACGGAGGGGTCCGCCCGTAATGGTTGCAGGGTTCCAGGTTGACGTAAACCGTCGCCCCCTCGGCAAGTTCCCCCGCTTCCCGGAGGGCAAAAACTTCCGCGTGGGGTTGGCCCGCGCCTGGGTGAAATCCTTCGCCGACAATCTTGCCGTCTTTGACAATTACCGCACCTACTAGCGGATTGGGAGAGGTTTTGCCTAAAGCGCGGCGGGCTAATTCCAGACACCGACGCATCATGGCTCGATCGAACTCTTGAATGGAGCTATCTTTTGGTTGTGTCGTACCTTGGTGTTGCCCTTTAGCTGAACTTTCGATCGTTTCAGCGTCCACCGAAAAAGTTTCCATGGGATTTTGACTCATTATTTAACCTGAGTTTACTAATTTTGGGGCTGATTTTGGCTAAAGGGCGGGCGTTGGATTGCGACGGCTGCAACTTTACCTTGTTAGGCGCTGTGCCAGCGATCGATCGCGATCGGGATCGATCGGAGGGTTAATTGCGCCGTCGCCCCCCGTTGAAGTGTCAACTAATGTCCAGCATTGTCTGGGTCTTAGATAGCAGTTACGAACAGTTGGAAATGCAGTTATTTCCTAAGGGAGAACAGGTCGATCGCACTGGCGGTTCTAAGAGTGGGGAACGCCCTAAAAAGGGTCGGAAAAAATAAGAAATAGGGAGGTAGAGGGGGAGAGTGGGAGTTCTAAGTTTTAAGTTTTGAGTTGTGAATTAAGAACTGTCTTTAACTCAAAACTCAAAATTCACAACTCAAAACTCCTTACCATTGGTAGAATTTCCCCGATAGAATCTAAGCAGTAACCCGCGACCGCTAACTGCTAAGCAATAACCGCTGACTAATGACTAATAACTAATGACTAAGGACTAATGACTTCCTTCAACTCCCCTTCAAGCGCTGCAACAACCATTCAAATCTAGATTTAGCCAAATCAGGATTTTCTACAAACTGCTGGCTGCCGCCCTCATCTTCAGGGTCTTGATATATTAAGTAGTCAGTATCTTCGCCGAAGCGCCTGACAGTACCCCGCAGTCGGGACGATAAAAACTTGGTAATTGCCCGATAAAAGCGCAGGGAAAACAGCACGTCTTGTTCCAATTTTTCTGTTAGCAGCCGCCTGGGAATTGACAGGATCGAACACTCTTCAATGGCCGTGACGCTAGCAGAAGGAAGGCGTCCGTCTACAAAAGACATTTCGCCCAATACTTCCCCGCAGATGATTTTGCCAATTTCTTTACCGCCCAAAGATGCGACAGAAACGCTCAAAGTTCCGTCCAGAACTATGTACAGCGCGTCTAGGGGTGTACCTTCGGCGATTAGCTTCGTGCCTGCTGCAATTTTGGTGCGGGTGCCGTTGGCCAGCATCCAATCGATGTCGCGATCGCTCAATTCGCCTAAGATGACTAGAACTTTGCTCATAAATTTTTGCTCGTAAAGTAAGCTTGAGAAGCACTGCTTTCTCTTTGTTTAGCTGTTAGTTTTTTGGGGGTTTTTAGATTTTCAAACCGTTACCGAAAGCGATCGCTCAACTTTACCGATTCGGATATTAAATCTTACGCTATTTTAATAGTGTTTAGCAATTGTGACATGAACTTCGATCGACTTTATAATTCTGGGAGCAACTAGCCCAATTATTAGGGTTCCGGGGTCGGTCAAACCCCTATTTTTCGCACTCACCTGAAAACTGACGCACTGTACAGCGTTGTTATGCCATTTGAGAGGTGAGATTGGAGGTTTTAAAATCGCAAATCGCAAATCGCAGGACCTACCCGTAAAGCCTTGTTCAAGTCTGACGATCGCGTTCGGGGCTGTTTTTGTGCGATCGGTGCTATTCTACATTACTTATTAGACGGAACTTACCCCCAGGCTCGATCGCTCCTAGATTTCAAACCAAGAACTCACGGGCAATCGGGGTGAGACTCCCCACCTGATACATGACTACAAATTC
>JALOON010000083.1 GCA_025454405.1 Oscillatoriaceae cyanobacterium Prado104
CCCGAGAACTGTCTTTAACTCACAACTCAAAATTCAAAACTCAAAACTCCCGAGAACTGTCTTTAACTCACAACTCAAAATTCAAAACTCAAAACTCCCTCTCAACTCAAAATTCAAAACTCAAAACTCAAAACTCCCTCTCAACTCAAAATTCAAAACTCAAAACTCCTTACCAACTGTCAACTATTCATAAAATATCTTTCCGCTTCTGCAACCCCAAAGTTAGCATCAAATAAACCAAAATATGCACGCACAGCATCCCCCAATTTAAACTTAAATTATGCCAGGTCGGATCGTAAACAGGTGTAGGCTCGAAGGGCTGGGGAATCGTACTCCCGTCGGGCAATGTTGCAGGCGCGGGAACCATCGCATTTACATTAACTAACGATCCGTAAGCACCTACAGACCACCTACTTAACATCAGCCAAGAAAACTTGCTCGCCACACCTTCGGTCTTGAACAAAACTCCTGAAAAAACAATCTGAGGTAGCAATAATAAAGGCAAAGCGCTATTGGCTTGCGAGCCATTTTTGACAATTGCTGAAACTAGCAATCCGAGACTGATACAGCTTAATAAAGTTAAAAATGTGGTGATTGCAGCTCCCGTAGGCCATGATATTAAACTCGGATCGGGGGATTTAAATGCGATCGAGATTACTCCTACCATTAATATAGTTTGCAGCACTGCCAAGCCGGAAAGTATCAAAAGTTTTGAACCTAAATAAGCAAACAATCCTAAATTGACCAAGCGTTCGCGCAAGTAAATAGCTGATTCTTTGACAATTTCTTGCAGGGAAGTTGACAGACCAACCCAAATTGCGGCGCAGGTAAATACAAACAAAACTCTGAGCGCTAAAGGCGCTAAAGTTGCTTCCGGTGCGCCAATTAACGGGTCTTTATCTCCGACTGCAATGCGCAGCGCAATAATGCCGACTGGCGCTGTTAAAAGAGCTAAACTCAAGTTAATCACGTCGCGCGAAATTAACTGAAAATAGCGCTGGCACAGGAGACTGATTTGTTTGACAAAAGATACGGATTTTGGTTTGGGAGGAGCGGTGGATTTTTGCTTTTCGGCATTGCCTTTGCTGAAATGGTTGACTATATAGCGCTGGTAGTATTCAGAGTCTTTAAACTTTTGACTCCAGTTTTTTACCTGGTTTTCTGTGGTGTCTAACTCGCTGTAAATGTCCGCAAAATCGCCTGTTTTGACTTCAAAAAAATCTCGGGATTCAGCGGGCGGTCCGAAGTAACAAAGGCGTCCGCCTCGACCTAGAAAAACGATGCGATCGCACATTGTAATATTAGCCGTCGCGTGGGTTACTAAAATTACCGTCCGCCCCTGACTTGCCAGTTTTTGCAGCAGTTGCATCATCTTTTTATCCAAACCAGGATCGAGTCCTGAAGTCGGTTCGTCTAAAAAGAAAAGTTTGGGATCTGCTAGCAGTTCCACACCGATACTCACTCGTTTTCGCTGTCCGCCACTTAACTGTTTGACCAACTTATCGCGCTCTTGAGTCATTTCAATATCTTCTAAATTTTTTTCGACTATTTGTTGGAGTTCCGCATCCGGTGGCAAACGCAATTTAGCCGCATAGGTCAATACTTCTACTACTGTTAAATCTGCGTGAATAATATCATCTTGAGGTACGTAACCAATTTGATTGCGGTAGATGTTAAAGTTTTTGCGCAAGTTTTCGCCGTTAATAAAAACCACACCCAACGAAGTTTTTTCAAGACCTAAAAGCGCGCGCATTAAAGTAGATTTACCCGCACCGCTACCGCCGACTAAACCTACGAATTGACCTGGTTCAATAGCGAGGGTAACTCCATCCAAACGCTGCGGAATTACCAGATTGTAAGCATCCAAACGAATGCGATCGCCCCGGTCTTGCACCTCCAACCGATCGCTGCGGTAAATTAGAGTAAAAGGTCCGATCCGAATCACATCTCCTTCCGACAATTTCACGGAATTTATTACTCGCTGACTGTTAACAAAAACCCCGTTAGCGCTGTGGTCTCGCAGAATATAATTGCCGCGATTGTCCGCATCAATTGTGGCGTGGCGTCGGGAAACAAGCAACGCATCTAATTGTAGGGTAGCGTTCGGATCGCGACCCAACAAAACAGAGCGATTTTGAAGACTAATTGACTGCTGGGAGGGCGCTACAACCCGATACGCTTGGGGGTTGAAATAAGTCATGATTACTTGATTTATCGGATCGAGCCCGATCTGAATTTTCGTGCCATTTTGCAGGCAATAGCCTTCATTAATAGTAATCCGCGTGCGACCCACCAACAATCCATTGGTACTCGGCTTCTGGCCGTCACCGTCGAAAATCCAGTAATTATCTCCTATTTGGCGCAAAATAGCATGAACGCCAGAAACTACCTGCCATTCTTCGGGAACTATCGCATCAGCCCGAGTGCGATCGCGACCCAAGATATGCTGTTGCTGTGTCAACTCGAATTGTATGCTTTTACCTTGACAGTTTAATACTAAATACGGTCGATCGCTCTGAGTAGTCGGTTGCCCTGGATTGCCTTTCATAGTTGAATCGCGATTGTTGCATTCCCCAAATAGCATATCAAAAGATGAGGGGCGCTCGACTTATATATTCGAGTTAATTTATTTTTTACAATTAAGGCGCGTGCTAGATTATAATATATTTCAGAAAACAACGGTTCATTAGGAGAGGTTAACATGACCGCACCACCAACACCATCAAAACGTCAGGCACGCCGGGGTCGCATTTTCCCAGAACATAACTGGTCGCCGGAAAAAATGGCTAAATATAAAGCAGAACGAGCAGCATTTGGTAAAAGGTGTCGCGCAGTTTTCGATCGGGTTGCACCTGAATTAATCGCAGACCACTACAATTGGTTTATCGTTATTGAGCCAGATAGCGGCGACTACTTCATCGATCCAGATGCTAATAATGCCGTCCAAAAAGCTTGCCAAAAGTACGCTATGAATATGCTAGGTACTTTACGGCTCAATGAAACAGGAACCTGCGGAATGATATGATTTCAGGTGAATTCGGCGACATCGGTCAGTTATTTTTTGAAATAGAGTTAATTGCTGCTAGCGGTAAAATTTTTCCGATCGAAGTAATGCTAGATACAGGTTTCACAACAGGCTGGCTGGCAATTAACTCCCAAGATATAGAAATTTTAGAATGGCCTGTAGTTGAACGCCAGAGATCCATGCAAACAGCAAGAGGTGAGGAATTTTTCGAGATCTATGCAGGCAAAGTTTTATTCGATTCAGAAGAGTTTGATATTCCAGTTATCGCAGGTAGCGAACTTCCCGAAAGTTTAATCGGTTTGGAATGGTTGAAAACGCGCAAATTAGTGGTAGACTTTCCAGCGGGCTTGCTGACCTTGGGATAAATGTGATAGAAATTAAAGTAATGCTGAAAATTCGCTATTTGACTGCTGCCGTACCTACACTCATGCTGGCACTTGCTGCCGGATGCGCCGCTACTAAATCGCCCGAAATTCCTGCTCCTTCTCCTTCTCCTTCTCTGACTCCCCTAGCTGCGTCTTCCCCGCAGCCGCCAGCCCCACCCGCACAACCGTTAACGGTAGCTGAAAAGACTCCAGAAACACCAGCAAATACCAAAATCCAAGCATACCTCAACCAATTGGCAGCGCAAGGTAATGCTAAAGAAAATCAAGGAGTTTGGATGCAATCTGGCGATACTTTATTAGCCAACCATCAAGGCACAGTTCCCCTGCCGGCCGCTTCAATTACCAAAGTAGCAACATCTTTAGTAGCCTTGCAAAAATTTGGACCGGAACATCAATTTATCACAGAAATTGGGACAAATGGCAGTTTAGAAAATGGAGTTTTAAAAGGAGATTTGATAGTTCGAGGAAGCGAAGATCCATTGTTTGTTTGGGAAGAATCGATCGCCCTCGGCAATACCTTAAATAAAATGGGTATCAAACGAGTTACCGGCAATCTCATAATTGCCGGGAAATTCTACATGAATTTTGAACTCGATCCGCTAAAATCGGGAGAATTGTTAAAACAAGGATTGAACAGTCAAATCTGGCCGCCAGAAGCTGCAGCCCAGTATCAAACCCTGCCTCCAAATACGCCAAAACCTGAAGTAGTAATTGAGGGTAACGTACAAGTTTCGCAAACACCAGACGTTAACGCGCAACCCTTAGTAAAACATTACTCTTTACCCCTCGCCGAACTGATTAAAAAAATGAATCAGTACAGCAACAATCCAATGGCAGATATGCTAGCAGATACTGTCGGCGGTGCTCAAACAGTCGCGCAACAAGCAGCAGCAGCAACAGGAGTTCCACCCGCAGAAATTCAACTCGTCAACGGTTCTGGTTTGAGTGAAGACAACCGCATTTCTCCCCGCGCTGCCTGTGCTTTATTTTTAGCATTAGAACGCGAACTCAAACCATTCAACATGACAGTTGCCGATGTGTTAACGGTAGTTGGCAGAGATAAAGGTATCCTGTCAGAAAGGCCTTTGCCAAAATTAGCAGTAATCAAATCGGGAACTTTGGATAATGTCAGCGCTTTGGGGGGTGCACTACCGACTCAGAAACAAGAAACAGTGTGGTTTGCGATTATGAATGGCGGCGTGAATGTGGAACAATTTCGCGCCCAACAAGAAGTTTTGTTGAAAAGCTTTTTGAATGAATGGGGCAGCGTTCCAACGCCACCTGCTGATTTAACGCCGAATCCTGCTAGAAGCAGCAAAGTATCTCGCAGCGAAATTGTTCAATAATATCCTGTCATACTAAATCCAGGTGAATCATCTCCAATTGTAGGGACAAGGCAGCGTCCATTGGTGTCAATTTAAGATCGAAAGCTAGTATCAGACTGTATGTTTCACCTTGAGATCTAGATCCCCCCTAGCCCCCCTTAAGAAGGGGGGGACCGGAATTGCTAGCCTCCTGAAGGAGGCGGGGGAAACGATCGAAGTCCCCCTTTTTAAGGGGGATTTAGGGGGATCTAGACTCAGGTACAAACTAAATTTCTCAATAGATCGAAACAAGTCCTTGCAACTACTCTTTCTTTTTTAAAGTAGAAGCTCTTTGAGCTATATAAATTAACTCAGAAGGTGACGTATCTTTGCTAACAGTCATCCGAGAAATGCGATAGTTATTTCTCAACCGCTTGACTCTGAGATAACCGTCATTATACAAAAACCCAGTTAAATGATATTTCGGCAAAATCTTTTCCACTTTCCTGTTTAATGCCCCGTAGGGATAAGCTATGTGAGCGCCGATAACTTTGTTGTTGTCTAAATCTCCCATACATTTTCTCAAAGCTGACTTAGATTTAGCAATTTCAAATTCTAAATTCTTGCCGCTCAATTTAGTTAAATTTTTGTGACTGAAACCGTGAGATTGCACGTCATAAAATCCCTTTTGATATCCGGCTCTTAACTCCTCGCAACTCGTGTGAGCTAAAAAATCTCCGCCAATATCAACACCTAAAAAAAGTGGGTTGACAAACAACACAAACTTGCCCTTTTCTTTGTAGATAAAAGACAGCTTTTCTAAAAGCGGGAGCGCATTTTTATGCACTCCTTCATAGCCGTCATCAAAGGAAAGCATAATTGGTTTTTGACCGAGGTGTTGCGGCGGTAAAGGCTGAGACTTCTTGATGAAATATACGTACAAATCTTGAGACGATAAAAACCAATAATTTTGTTTGAATAAATATTCTAAAAACACTGATAGTTTTTGTTTGGTGTAGTCAGTTTCAAAAGCCAGCCTGCGAGGCGGTAAATCCGCCGGATTTTGAATGTCTATAATGTCGTGAAAGCCGATAATCGGAATTCTGACCGATGTAGATTCTACAGTCCAGCCTGAAAGCCCCAAAGCAATTATTAGTACCAGCAGCAAGTAGATCGATTTGGCTCTGCGTAGCAGGCGAAATAGAAATTTTTGCAATAATTTTCCGGTTTCCATGAATTTCTCGATCTTCATACACTCCTCAGTTGTTTATTGGAATTTAGGCATCTACCCAAGAAACTGGGTTTTTACCAATTTTAAGGGCTGCGACGCATCTTTTCGCAAACAATTCGGTTTCTTGGTTCTTGACAATTTATTTTGGCCTTTTCATCTTTACCATTAATGGCTGTAAATTCAGCAATGATGAGGTATTTTTTGGTATTTCTTTGGAATCTGGGTAGTTTTTGTCCGCAGTTGACAGTTGACAGTGGAGTTTTTAAAACGCCAGATGCGAGACTCTCGATATTTGGCAAGCATTCGATCGCCCCGATCGGTTGCAAAAGTACACAATACAAAACAGAGCGGTGCGCCATGCTACAATTAAATATCGCGTAACTGTCACCGCAAATCGACAAGTGGCGATCGGCTCGATCGCACTTTTTGGGAAAAAATAATATATCGATTCATGTCCAACCAACATCAGACTGACTTAACTGTTGAAAAAGCACAGCAAATCCTCAAGGATTTCACCTGTTTGGATATCAAATCTGTAGCATCTGTTGCCGAAAAACAGGTGCTGCGCGAAGCTGTCTTGCTGGTAGCCGATAGTTCGGATTACCAGATGTTGGGAGTTTGCGCGACTTCGACAGATGAAGGTTTTTTAGCTTTAGAAACCTATTTAAAAGCTTTGGGATATCAGGCTGTTTTCGACTCAAATGCTGTCCCTGCAATGACAGGTTCGGTTTATATTAAGTTCAATACTTTGAAGGGTTCTTATTATATTGACAGCTATACAGGAACTTATAGGGGCGTTTTGGTGTCCTGTCAATCTTCCTCAGAAGATGGGATTACAGGAACCTACGGTCATTTACCTCTAGATTTATTTGTCGATTAGTCATCAGCCAGCAGCTATCAGTCAAACAATTTCGGAGGCGATACAAATCCCTTAAACGAACCGCAAAGAGTTGCTTTCTCCACTAAAATTAGAAAATGGTTGCACGATCTCAAAACTATCGTCTTTCGATCGAGAGCGAGTTCGATCGAGAGTTTTTAGAATTTGAAGGAGGATTGATATTGACGCGCTCTCGCCAGAGCAACAGCGGAATGCTTAAAGTTCCTAAAAGCATCACTACACCAGCGAGAATCCAAACTAGCAGGCGATTGGGGCGATAATCACCTCGCTCGATTTGCCAGAAAATTCGATCGTAACGCCATGCTGCCAAAGCAATGACTGCAATGCCAACAACGACCAGACTTAACCCTAAAGTTTCGGAGTTAAAGAAGGGATGAGACGAGACTTGTTGCTGAGTTAGGGTAGCTTGAAATTGACGCAGAAATAAAGTGAAGCGAGCGATGGCAAACCCAAAACCAATTAAAGCTAGCGAAGTTCGCAACCATGCCAGAAACGTTCGTTCGTTTGCCTGATGTTCCCGCTGTCGGTCTATTTTGGAACTCTTATTCATCAGAAATATTGAAAGCCAGGGGAAAACTCATTTTTACTTGAGTTTAGATATTCTCACATCCTCCTTGAGGAGGGGGAATTTAAGAATCGTAGTCGATCGCAGTCTGCGGGCGATCGTCAAAATATCTCAAATGGATTCTATAGAATTCGATCGAGCAACTCCTAATAATATTACAGTCAGATTACTCCCCAGAAACCCGGTTTCTTCAAGAAACCGGGTTTCTAATACCTCACAGTCTACTGCTTAAAAAGGCTTAACTGGGCTACCCGATTGAGCCCTTTTCTCCAACCAATCTTTGCCCAAACGCACCGTTACATCCGATTGCAAAGAACCCGTACTCTCTACCAAAACATCCCCAAAACCCAGAGATTGGCGGATAGCTTGAGCGCTTTTGATATCGCCATCTTGAGCTACGATAGTAGTTACATCCAGCGGTTCGGACCACTTCTTGTTGTACACCTGAACGTTGCGGTAGCCGGCGGCAGTCAGAGTATTGGCCAAATCTTCAACAGCCGATTCGTCACCCGTACTGTCTTGAATCGCCACCTTCAGAAAAGTTGCATCAGCATTCTCGATTTGCCAAGTATTTTGACCGAATTCAAAATGTTCTGCCATCAGAGTTTCAATGGCGTATTGATCCGGCAGCCAATAACTAGCTTTGTAATCTTTGTTATCGCTGAACTGACCGGGAACCATCAACATTTGCACGTCCGCACGCTGAGTTTGAGTAGCAAAGCCGGCCAAAGCAACCAATTCCTCGATACTCAAATTCGTGTCGATGTGAGACTGAACCACCGACAGCAGTTTTGGTAGTTTAGAGAGCAAACCGATATTAACTTCCTGTTCGACAAAAGCTCGCATCAATGTTTGCTGGCGTTGCACCCGTCCGATGTCTCCCAAACCGTCTTGGCGGTAAAGCAAATACTGAATGATTTGTTCGCCGTTTAGACGTTGTTTGCCAGCCTTTAAATCTATATATAAATGCTGGCTGTTGTCGGTATATTTCATGTCTTTAGGGACATTAATCGTGATGCCTCCAAGGGCATCTACCAAACTTTTGATCCCGTGAACGTTAACTGTAATGTAGCGATCGATTCCCACACCACCTAGCAGTCCGCTAACGGCTTTTGCTGACGCAGCGGGACCGCCGTAGTAATTAGCTTCATTAATTTTCACCAGTCCCCGGTCCTCAACATAGGTGCGGGTATCTCGCGGAATCGAAAGCACGGTTAACTTTTTATTTTGCGGGTCAAACCTGACTAGTAGCATCGTATCGGTCAACCCTTTAAAAGAGTTTTCCCAAACATCGTATCCGAGCTGTTTGTTGTAACTACCTTCGAGGTCTGTAGTCAGAACTTTAAGTCCTAGAACTAAAATATTAACTGGGCGGGTGAGCTCCGGCATTTTCATGCTGAGCTTCGCCATATCGTTTTGAGAAAATACTGCAGCTTCTTCGGGACTTAATTTTTGCTGCTGGAGGGGGGTTGTCGAAAGCGAAACAGCGAGCAGCGCTCCGGCTGTTGCAGAGAGCATGGCTACTCCCGCTAAGCCGAAACCGAATCCCAGCCAGCGACCTTTGTGGGGCTGGTTCGATTTTTTAGTTGAATTTTGAGCTGCTGGTTTACTGTTATTGTCTTGATGGGGAATCTTTTGAGCTGGCACGGGCTTCCTCACACGCAACTAGAATAAATAAAGATAATGGCAGTTTGTAGTATCAATTTAGCGACGCACTCGATCGATACGGTTAGGGATTAACAAAACCCCAAACTATGATAAATGTTTGCCGAGAAATTGTTCGGCCGCGCGGCTGATTCCGGGCAACCAAAGCGGCTGACGCTTCCAGAGGCGTACCATCAGACCGAGGCTGATGATGAAATAACTGGTTGTCAACAAGCTACTCATTAATAACATAGGAAGTGTCCGAGTTTCCGCAGAGAGGGCCCCTGCTTCTAACAAAATATGTCCTAAGAGCCAACTAAAAGCAAGAGCAATTGCCAAGCGGCTGACGGCTTTGCGTTCCGGGCTGCCCTGGCGGCGGTACAGCGTCCACAGGGCGGGAAAAAAGCCGATGACTGGGATTAATAATACAAACAGGCTGGTTCGATCGAGGTCAGGATTTTCTAGCGGATCTGTTTTTTTCATGATTTGGTGCTTGATTTAAGCAGATTTACTGATTTTTGGCACATTGGCGGTCGATTTGCCCGTGTTTTTGTGTGCGAAATCGCCAAATACTGTTGCCTCTGGAAGGAGCGAGTCGATCGGTTGACGCGCAATTTTCAGTGCTCCGAGAGCCGCATTTTGGTAAACTGGATACAGCACAGGAGACAGGAGAACGTACTTAGTCATGACCCAATCCCAAAAACCGATTGTTATTGCTCCATCAATATTATCAGCCGATTTTAGCCGTCTGGGAGATGAGATTCAGGCGGTCGATCGAGCCGGCGCTGACTGGATTCACGTGGATGTGATGGACGGTCGCTTCGTTCCTAATATTACGATCGGACCGCTGATTGTTGAGGCAATTCGCCCGGTTACTCGCAAGCCTCTGGACGTTCACTTGATGATTGTGGAACCCGAGAAATATGTTGAGGACTTCGCTAAAGCCGGCGCTGACATCATTTCCGTTCACGCCGAGCACAATGCTTCGCCTCACTTGCACCGCACTCTCGGGCAAATTCGGGAATTGGGCAAAATGGCTGGGGTGGTTTTGAACCCTTCTACACCGCTGGAGTTGATCGAGTACGTGCTGGAACTTTGCGATTTGGTGCTGATTATGAGCGTCAATCCGGGTTTTGGGGGTCAAAGTTTTATTCCAGGCGTGCTGCCAAAAATTCGCCAATTGCGCCAAATGTGCGATGAAAGAGGCCTCGATCCTTGGATTGAGGTAGATGGCGGTTTGAAGGTGGACAATACTTGGCAGGTTTTGGAAGCGGGTGCCAATGCTGTTGTTGCCGGTTCTGCTGTGTTTAAAGCTAAGGATTATGCAGGCGCGATTGAAGGTATCCGCCACAGCAAGCGCCCGGTTCCCGAGTTGGCTGCTGTTTAATTAACAATTAGCTCCTGTCCGGTAAATTAGCAATAATTCAAGCGGTTTGCAGTCAGGAAAAATAGTTTTTACTGAAAAATGGAAGGAGCAAATTCTTCCATTTTTTTTTGCGGGCGATCGAGCATTTGGCGATCGATTAATTCAAAGAAGAAGCTGGGAAATTCTTGAAATAAGCTGTAGAAAATCGTGTCTGTTTTCATGAGTTGTCGGTGAGCATTTCAGAATCATCCCCACTAGCTACTGTCGGGAGCAAGTGAGGACGATCGCCCGCTCCATCTTACAATAAAATGGAATTTGTGAGAGCTTGTTTGTTAAGTCGATCGCCCTTTTGAGATGCGCTACTTTCTAGACTTGCTGCTGTGATTTCTGATGCGTTGGCATTTAGTCCTAAAGGTTCCAGAAGTTTCGATCGAGCTTCTTTAATTTCCGGGTGATTTTCACACCAGGTTACAATTGCTTCGGAAAGCACATCGATTTCGTCAGGTAAAGGCTCAATTAACTGCGCTAGTTCGGTTAATTGTGCGACCGAAAAGAGATTGTGCTGTTGGGTTAACAGTTCGATTGGGATAGATGACAACCACGCGCCAAGGATTGAGGGGTTTGTATTGTCGTAAATAGAGAAACAATTCGCCAAAAATGCGATCGTACAAATCGGGATCTGGTTGAAACTGAACTTCTGCTAAGTAAAATGGTGTGTCTGGTGTTTCGGTGTTGGGGAGAAATAAGCCATCAATGCGGAATGCCAGTTGTTTGATTTCGCGAGAGGTGAATTCATAGGTGGCCGCTTCGTCAGGGGGGCGATCGATTAATTCAAAAAAGAAGCTGGGGAATTCTTGAAACAGGCTGTAGAAAATCGTGTCTGTTTTCATTAGTTGTCGGTGCGAATCGATGACACCACTCTATTTTATGAGGACTCGATGTCAAGCTAAGAGATGGTGTGCTTTCTACTTTCATACTTGTTAGCTTTCCTAATCCAAGCGAGTGCGACGAGAGAAATTGCTAAGACCAAAAATCTTTATTAGATCCTCATGCAACCAAGAGTAAGCCAAAGCCGTGGCAGGGATGTCGCGAAAAAAATGGTCGTCAAAATTACCATTGTGAGGTATGTTTCTTATCCATATAGCTGAATTCGGACGTAACAAACTTAGTTGCTTGGAAGCAAAATCTATCTGGCTTCTGTGAGTTTCAACAAGAGGTAGATAATGTTCGTTGATAGCAATTTCAATCTCATTTTCTGCATTTTCTGGTAATGGTTCTAGGAACCAATCAAATAGGAAGCAATCAAAGTATGGAGGACTGCCAAAAGGTCCTGGATTGGGAGGAGATGGTGAAATTTTGCCCACAAGACGAGCTGGTAATATTGCTGCTATCCGCAGTCCCGGAATTAGTTGCTTAAACCAGGTATTAACAATTAACTGGTAAGCATCAAGCGCCCCTTTGTAAACCTTTTCAGCACGGATACGCAGTCGCTCAAGACTGTACTCTTGACCGCGCGATTTACACTGAGTTGGATTGAAATTAGGCCAAGGATTGTGCAATGCAGACTCACCCAAACTCTGAAGACGGTTGACCTCTTTTCTGAGCTGCTTGAGATAGTATTGTTGTTCCTTTATTCTAAAAGAATTGCCTATATCTGGCAGAATAACGTAGCAATTCAACTTAGCTTGTGCTTCAATTTCGGAGAGAGTTTCCTCAATTTGTACTAGGGGAACTCCATCAAGTTCCCACCACTTGAGTGCGGTCAACTTAGAATTCGATCGATATTTGACAATGGCAAGTGCTGCTCGCCACGCAGCTTCGCGAATGAGTATTTCGCTATCAACTAACAATGTAGGGGATTCTAGTTGTCGTGAAAGGTTTTTGACGAGTTCATCGAGTGTCCAACGCCAAGCCCAAGCTGACTCATGTCCGGGTCGGGAAGTCATGACCCTCGGCCATTTGTACCACTCCCACGATTCAGGGCCATTTCTATTTAGGGGCAAATCAACTACGTTTTGTAGATTTTCACTACCTTCATACCAGGCGACTTCGATTCTCGCGCCATGTGTCCGCACACCAATGGGTTTCACTGTACCATCTTTCCGGATTGGAGCGATGAGTTCAGCCAGCGAATCAATTCCCTCGATCCAAGCTTGCATTGCTGTTTGAATTTGCTGTCCGCACTTGCGGGGTGATGGTAGCAATGCCTCTTCATCTCCCCAACGTGTAGTTCCCTCGCGCACAATTTCTGCAGCAAATGCAGGGTATTTTTTTGCGATCGGCGCTAATAGTTTTGACACTAGCTCGTGACCAAAAGTTGCTGTAGCAATCGTCAGAGGATATCGCCAATTCTCTAGTTGCTGAGGATCGCTAACAAAATTTTTTACCTTCGATGGGTCGTCTGATAAGCTTTGCGCTGCAAACCACTCAGTGAGAATTGGCAAAGGAAAGGAAATGATTCCTCTGGCACGCTCAACAACTAACCTGGAATCTAAAAGTGGCTTGAGTGCATCTTTTGTCGGTACAAGATCAGTAGCGCGAATCCGATCGCCTCCACACTCGACACACAGCATTGCCAATCGTTTCAGCAGTCGGTCGCAATTCCTGCGGTCTGCATTTACTTTTTCTAGTGCGTCTTCAACAAGCCACGATAATAGCTCTCCTTTTGAGCGCGGAGCTTTCTCATCCGCCCTCCCCAGATACCTCGCTACAATTAGGGCAAACAGAGGACGGCGAATAGCATCTCTAATAGATTCAGTCCAACGCAAACAAACCATCGCAGTCATTTGCTGTTTGGAAACTCTTTCTACCAGGGAATAGGCTTGCGCTTCAGACAACAAGGGGACTAGGATTTTCTCTTGAACATCATCGGTATATTGAGTTTGTCTGCTGGTAATGATTACAGTCGTGTTGTCCCATACGTCAACGAGACGATGAGCTTCGCTGAGAAGTTGACTGGCAAGTTGGGTTTCTACTTCATCGAGTCCGTCAAGAATCACGATCGCACGTTGAGTTGTAGGATCGCCCAAGCCATCGGCAGCAGTTTCTACAGCTTTTTTCAGGGGTCTTTCCTGCCGCCATTGCCACGATTCTAAGTAGACAGGTATAGCAGTATTTGTACTTTCCTGTGCTTGTTGGATTGCTTGCTGAAACAGACGTTGTGCAATTAATGTCTTGCCAATGCCCAATTCCCCAACCACAAGAATTACTTTTCCTGGTTCAAGTCTCAGGCTAGAGGGAGGCGATCCAATAGAAAGGTCATCAGCAAGACTCTTTGCTTCCTCTTTGCTGGAGACAGCAATCCGAAAGCGATCTATGCACCATGCTCTGGATTCTCGCTTCAGTTCCTCTAAACGAATCAGGCGGTTGCTGGGTTGGGAATTGACTAAAAATGAGGCTAAAGGCTGAGGTTCGCATTGCCCAGCCACATCAGCGACATCTTGCCACTTCAGCTTGAGGGCAGCACAGATTTCTTTGAAAATATTGGCATTTTTTGGAGTTCCGTCAAAAAACTCATCAATCGTTGTCCGCGAGATGCCAGTCGTATTTCTCGCAGATGCTCCTTTCTTCTTTGTACGGGAATTACTGATATGGGTTGCTAAATCTGACTTTGTGACAAATGAATTTGCTAGAGCCTCATTCGCTTTTTTAATTCCTTCAGTCGAGAGTTTGAGCGATCGTCCCACCTGTCCAGCCATAGTCCATATTTCAGTCTTTTAACTATCATAGCCACCTGAACAGAACCTGGACAGAATATGACAAGCCATTGAACATTACCTGAACCAGCTTCCTCGGTTAAGTTTGGCATCTTGTTGGAAGCTCAGTAACAAGGTAAATCTCATGAAAGCTTCCCACAAGAAAAAATGGCTCAAAATTATCGAGTTTACCGTAGTGGGTGTTGCCACTTGGCTCAATCCCCATGCAGGATTTCTGCTCTTTCTGCTCCGGCTGTGCTTTCAAATTCTGGCTGCGTTGCAGAAAGATGAGGTGAGTGAAACAGGCAAGGACGAACAACCAACCCGGTGCTTGCGTTCGCGCAACCGATCCTATGGAGAGGGAGACATCACAAGGCGAGCGCTTCCTCATACTCCAGTTCAGTCCACCAAGCAGTAACAGTTAAGTTAGTCTCATGATTCGTGGATGCGATCGCTACTCAAACTATCGGGCGATCGCATTCACTCATTACAATCAAGTAATCTCATCCTCACACCATCGCAAATGCAAATTATCCTAGAAGTCCCCGATCGCCTGGGCAAAAAACTGCAACAATTGGGCTCGCGCCTCCCGGAAGACTTCGACTCCCATAAATCCGGTACTCTCTCACGAGAAGAATCGATCGAACTCGATCGATATTTGCTCCTAGAACATTGGGTGCGATCGACCAAAGCTCATGCTTACAAATACTTACAAGTAACAGCATGAGCTATGTATCAGCCACTCTCCGCTTAGAGCGTTACAAAATCAGCAAGATTAATCGCTCCCGCTGATACATTGCTGAGAGTTGCTAACAGTTGACCGGAACTCGTAACTCGCAGCAAAATCGAATTATTTTCCGCAACAACGCTCAGTTGCGAGAAACTTAAACCGCCAGTCAATCCGATCGCATCTATCCCATCTTGAAAATCTACAATCGTCTCGCTTCCCGAGTCAATCCCCAAGATAAATCGATCGCTCCCAATACCTCCAATTAAAGTATCGTTTCCTTCACCTCCAAACAGTCGATCGTCCCCAGCACCTCCTATTAAGCTATCCCGATCGTTACCCCCTTCAAGAGTATCGTTCCCAGCATCTCCGCTAACAGTATCTTGACCTTCATTTCCAAACAGCAGATCGTTACCTTCTCCGCCGCAAATCTGGTCTCGATCGCCAGCAATATTGGACTCAGAACTACCAATATCTCCGTAAATCGTATCTTCCCCTTCGCCACCGCAGAGAGTATCGCTGCCTCCATCGCCAAATAACAAATCGCTTCCCAAATCACCCAAAACTAAATCATCGCCTTTGCCGCCGCGCACTGTATCTTGACCATCACCTCCAGATAGGGAATCTTCGAGTTCTTCCCCATTTAAATAATCATCGCCGGCCATACCAAATAGCAAATCGCGACCTGTAGTATCGTTGTCTAAAGAGTTAGAAGTGCCGCCGTAAAGGGTGTCGTTGCCCCCATCACCAATTAAAGTATCGCTCCCTTTGTCTCCAAAAATGGTATCGTTATCTTTGCCTCCGCGAATAACATCATTGTTCTCGCCCGCAAAGATTAAATCTTCTCCAGCAACGCCGTTGAGATAATCATCGCCTTCATTGCCAAAAATTCGATCGTCATCTTGGCCGCTACCAACCGCAACATTGCTGGTAATTCCACCGTAAATATTGTCGTTGCCAGTGAAACCAACAAGCAAATCATTACCGCCTAAGCCGTTAAGATTGTCATTGACATAGTTGATGCCAGTGCCGATAACAATCGGATCGTTGCTAGTGAAGTTAAAGAAGAATTGACTGGCCCTTAAGCTGTTGGTATTGTCTGCAGAATAAACACCCAGCAGCGTGTCGTCGCCTTCCGTACCGTTGGTGGTGCTAGTTGTTTGGTTGGGACTGGGAATTGCTGTCAGGCTGGGGAAATTTATTCGATCGCAAATACAATCTTCCTCTCGAACTCCTGGAGTTGGAGTCGGAGTTGGAGTTGGCGTTGGAGTCGGTGTTGGAGTTGGCGTTGGAGTCGGTGTTGGAGTTGGAGTTGGAGTTGGAGTCGGTGTCGGCGTCGGAGTTGGCGTCGGCGTCGGCGTCGGAGTTGGAGTTGGCGTTGGAGTCGGCGTTGGCGTCGGCGTCGGCGTTGGAGTTGGAGTCGGAGTTGGCGTTGGAGTTGGCGTCGGCGTCGGCGTTGGCGTCGGCGTTGGAGTTGGAGTCGGCGTTGGCGTTGGCGTCGGAGTTGGCGTCGGCGTTGGAGTTGGTGTTGGCGTCGGCGTCGGCGTATCAGTCGGGGTCGGGGTTGGCGTTGGAGTCGGGGTTGGAGTTGGCGTTGGCGTTGGAGTTGGTGACTCCGAATCGTCATTTGCGATCGCACCTATGCCCGTTGCTTTCGCTATAGTTGCATTGACAGCAGCGCTGAGGTTGACGTTGAATGTTTCGTCGGCTTCAAACTTAGAATCGCCGTTGACGGAAATATTAATGGTTTTTGTGGTTTCCCCGGCATTGAAAATGAGGCTGCCGCTTGCCGCCGCGTAATCGCTATCGGTTGTGGTAGCAGTACCGTCTGATGTAGCGTAATTGACAGTGACGGGCAAGCTGGAAGTTGCTGATAGGGAGACGGTAAAGTTGGCGCTAACAGTACCTGTATTTCCCTCCGTAACAGTTACATCGCCGATCGAGAGACTGGGATTGTCATCATTGGTAATGGTAACAGCGGCGCTATTTGTGGTAATCGTCGAACTTTCCGGCGCTGCTGTCAAATTCGGGTTGCTGAGGGTGACGCTAATTGTCTCGTCAGCTTCCACTGCGGTGTCGCCCAAGACATCGATCGCGATCGTTTTAGTTGTTTCGTTAGCCGCAAACGCGATCGTCCCCGTGAGGCTGCTAGCCCCCGCAGCGTTGATGTTATTGTAGTCTGCGCCGTTGGTTGCGCTGCCCGCGATCGCGTAATCTACAGTGCTCGCTACTGCCGTACCGCCGCTGCGAGTGACGGTGAAGGTGACGGGTTGAGTGCCGGAATTGCCTTCTGTGAGGGAACCCGAGGCGGGATTTGTCAGCGCGATCGCGTAGGAAATCGCATCGTTGGCGGCAATTGTTACCGTCGCGTTGTTGCTGGCAGGGGCGATCGTGTAATTGCCGCTTGCCAAGTTCAGTCGCAGCGTTTCTGCTAACTCCGGTATCGCGTCGTCAACCGGAGTGAGAACAACATCCACAAAGCTTTGTCCGTTGGGAATCGTGACGGGAAAGGTACTGCTGAGGTTGTAATCGGCTGCAACGGCGGTACTGCTGGGATCGATCGCCAGATTCACCGTCAAATTACCGACTGTACTGTCGCTGCGGCTGATGCGGAAAGTGCCTGTATCGATCGGAGTTTCCGCAGCCGATGCATCCTGGGCGGTGATGCTGACAGTTTGCTGCAATTCAAAAGCGCCGATGTCTGCTGCACTGCCGGAAGGCCGGATTAAGTTACGCTGATCTGTAGCAGGGGCGCTGTTACCCCTGTCTAGGGCAGGGCTTCCGGGTTGTAAAGCGTGAGTTTGCGTCGGGCCGCCGTTATTTGCCAGGGCTGCTAATCCGGGAGTTGGATTAACGATGTCGCTGCCTGTACCCAGAGTACCCGTATTGCCCGTCAGATTGCCGATTAGGTTGTTGTTATTCCCGGTGACATTGCCTGAAACATCGGGGTTGATGGTTCCTGCTGTGGAAGCATCGAAGTTACCGGCAATGATGGTATTGGTCAGGGCGATCGTTGTGGAACTGCTGAAAATGCCACCGCCACTATCATTAACACCGTTATTAGCATCTGAGTCAGCCGTGTTATTAGTAATGGTACTGCTGGCGATCGTCCCTGAAGCACCGATCCACAATACAGCACCACCTCTTGTTGCGGCTGTGTTGCCGGAAAGCGTGCTGTTAGTCATGTTGAGAGTACTGCCACCTCCGCCGTAGATTGCGCCTCCTCCCCAAAAAGGATCGAGATCGCTGGCTTTGTTGTTGGAGAAAGTGCTGCCGGTGATGGTAAGCGTACCTTCGTTGTAAATGCCGCCGCCGCCTTGGAGTATCACCTCGTTGTTGGTGATGCTGCTATTCGTGATGCTGAGTTGGTTCTGGTTTCTGAGCCCGCCGCCGCCGAAAGTCGTCGCCCTGTTATTCTCGATCGTACTGCTGTCTATTGTCCCCGGCGCGGCGTTGAATATTGCCCCGCCACCGCCTGCTGTATTCAAGCCGTTGAAAATACTGCCAGTAACGGTCATTTGAGTGCCGCTGTTGTGGATGGCACCGCCTGCGTTGGCTTGGTTGTTTTGAAAAGTGCTGTTAGCAACAGTCAAAGTTCCTTCATTTAAGATACCGCCACCGTTACCAGTACTGTTTCCCCCGGAGATAGTCGCGCCGGAAATGCTTAAGCTATTGCCAGTGATGACGTGAAATACGCGATCGTTCCAAGCTGCTGCAGTATTGATAGTTGTTGTCGCCGTACCTGCGCCCGCGATCGTCAGGTTTTTGGTAATATCGAGGTCGCCCGTTGCGCCGACATCTTCGCCAGCGCCAACAATACTCAGCGTGTAAGTACCTCCGGGCAGATTGATGGTATCGCCCGTTGCGGAGTAGCGAATCGCTTCGCGCAAAGAGATGCCACTACCTCCGCCCAAAATTCCGTTATCTTCATCGGCGTTAGTGGTGACGTTGATGGTAGCTAAAACATAAGGGTAAGTTGCGATCGCCCTTTCGGTAAATGCCAAATTTGTCTTAACGCAACCGATGGTTTCTTCTAAATGCCAATCGCCACCCAAGGCAGGATTTCCCGTGAGGTTTTTCGAGGCTGCGATGTTGGCACCGGTGAGTTCGTGGATGCGCTGCAAGAACGATCGCCCCGTTACCGATGGTGCAATTTCTGCCGCGATCCTGCAACCGTACAACAGGATATCGGCGTTGGAAGTTAAGGCTACCTTCCATTGTTTGAGTCGATCGCACCAAGCATCTAAGTTGTGGGAATTGAGTTCGATCGCGCCGAGTTGCAAGCTGCCCGGTTTGCCGTGAGAAACAATGTGAACTGCTGAAATGTTGGTGTATTTAGCTAGTAATTGAGTAATTTGCTCGATGCCATCCCGCGCGCGATCGAGGATAAATGTTTTAGTTCTCGGTGCGGTGTTTTGGGCGAGATTTTGGCAATCTGCAACTGCCGCATCTATGAAGACTATCTGTGTAGTTTTCTGCATGATAATTTCCCCGATTGATTCAATTAAATTTGGAGCGTTTGATGTGCGATATTCTTGCCTAAAAAATTCAAATATCTCTTGACAAATAAGCATTTGAATGCACTATTTCTGTAGGGCAAGATTTGCGCGCCAACTCGATATTTGGGGTGCGCAGCGCGCACCTTACCGCAAACTCTATACATGGGGTGCGCAGTGCGCACCTTACTGCAAACTCTATACATGGAATCGCAGCGCGCGCCTTACCGCAAACTCGATACATAGGGTGCGCAGTGCGCACCTTACCGCAAGGCGCTAAAAGGCAAGATATATTTATTAAGTTACGATCGACTCAAACTTTGCCCCCCGCGCTGGCGATCGCGGTACAATAGTTTGAGTTAATCGCGATCGAAACTATCGCGGTTAGAAATCAGATTCAGTCGATCGACACTCGGGCGATTTCAGGTCTCTTAAAGCTTCCTAAGACAGGATTTAAAGCAAAATTGTTCCCAAGCATAAAATCTTTATTTAATGTAGCCGTGGAAGCATCAAACTCACTCGCCGGCTGCACTCCGATAGCTTTACTGCTACCAATAGCCCGACAGACATTTTTTACTCGCGGACTGTAAATACAGCTAATTTTTATTAAGCAAATTTACCTAGTAAACTGCAAAACACCAGGCTTCAAAAAGTTCGGTGCGTAACTTGTGTTTCCGCTGTTAAAAATAAGCTGTTAAGAATAAATCATACCAAATCCGAGTATCATATGCCCTTTATTCCTGAAACCCTTGAAGGGCGGGTTTTGTATGTATAGTTTGACCTCTTACTCGAATGACGGGCGCTTCGCTACATTCGAGTAAGAGGTCAAATAAAGCGATTTCAATCGCCGAGTTTTATCGGGGTCACAAACCCCAATTTAGTATCATGTCAAATGCATTTATCGAAAAATCAAACATTCAAAAAAACGAGTAAAGTCAAAAACCGGGTTTTTTCACAAATCCTCAGCCTTTGCCAACAGATTGAATAAAAAACCCGGTTTCTTTGCTATCAGTGCGTTTGGGATTGTCAAAAAAACAACAAGAATTATTTTCTTGTTACTCGATCCCTTTTACTTAGAGACGCTAGCGAGAATTTCTTCCATTTTCGCAAGTTCGACCGCGCCCGAGAAAGTTTGGCCGTTCATCACAAAAAATGGAGTACCTTCGATACCCAAAGATTGAGCTAACTGCATATCTTTTTGAATTGCAGCTTCGGCGGCGGGACTGTTGCGATCGCTGTTAAATTTATCTAATTTGAGATTCAGTTTTTGGGCTGTAGCAACGTAAAATGCGTCGCCTAACTGTTTTTGTCCCCCAAACAAAGCGCTGTAATATTCCCAGAATTTCCCTTGCTGTTGGGCCGCCCACGCTGCTTTAGCGGCTGGCATTGCTTCGGGGTGAATAGAAGTCAAGGGTAAATGTTTGTAGGCTAAAGTAACTTTGTCTTGATGTTTTGCCATAAACTGTTTGACAGTTTCGTGGGCGCGAGCGCAAAACGGACATTGAAAGTCGGAGAATTCTAAAAGTACAATTTTTCCGTCCTTCGCACCGGTGCTGGGAGAATCGCCGATGACAGATTTCGGATTAGTTGTCATCTGCTGCAAAAATGACTGTTGCGCTGCTTTAAGACTTTCTTGCTGCTGCTGTTGGTAGGCTTGTACCGATTCCAAAAGCACTTGCGGGTTTTCGCGAATTACTTGCAAAACTTGCTCTTTAAATTTGGGATCTACTTGCGATTGATTTCCCGCTGCTGACTGGGCGGGCGAACAACCGATGAATGCCATGCAAACTACCAGCAGTGCGGCCAAGCAAAAGGCTTGCTGGTTGCGGAGTTTGCGCCAAATTGATGAGATGTTCATAAAAGTCTCAGGATCTCGTACACCTTCACGGTAACACTTCAATATACACGATCCCTATTACTGCCTCGCGATCGGGCAGTCGGGAACAATGACTGGGACGTTAAAATTTAACATATACAAGACATCTTTTGTTAAATTGCAAAGATTAATAACATCTAAAAGGACGATCGCGCGCGCGATCGTCCTTTTACTGCTGCTGCGAAAATTATAGGGTTTCTGCTGTTTAGAAATCTCTGGAACATCGCAATGTTATTTGGTATTTCCTTAGTTGTCAATGCAGTCATAGACTTTCTGTTTGGCCCTGAGATTTCGATCCCCCCCTAACCCCCCCTTAAGAAGGGGGGGGATCGGAAGCGATCGAAATTTCCCTCAAGCAGAAAACCACTCAAACACTCAAAGTCCCCCTTTTTAAGGGGGATTTAGGGGGAGCGAGACTCAGCGAAAACAAGCAAACACCCAAACACTCAAAGTCCCTCTTTTTAAGGGGGATTTAGGGGGAGCGAGACTCAGCGAAAACAAGCAAACACCCAAACACTCAAAGTCCCCCTTTTTAAGGGGGATTTAGGGGGAGCGAGACTCTGTGAAAAAGCAAAATACTCAAACACTCAAAGTCCCCCTTCTTAAGGGGGATTTAGGGGGATCTAAACTCAGCGAAAACAAGCAAGCACCCAAACACTCAAAGTCCCCCTTTTTAAGGGGGATCTAAACTCAGCGAAAACAAGCAAGCACCCAAACACTCAAAGTCCCCCTTCTTAAGGGGGATTTAGGGGGATCGAGACTCCGCGGAAACAAGCAAAAACCCAAACACTCAAAGTCCCCCTTCTTAAGGGGGATTTAGGGGGATCTAAACTCAGCGAAAACAAGCAAGCACCCAAACACTCAAAGTCCCCCTTTTTAAGGAATTTCATCAAACTCGGTTGTTCTGCCAGCACTTCTCGGAAAATATCCGGGTGATTGTGATAGGTAAATGATGCCAATCTACTAACATCATCGGCAGTCATCCGGCTGGCGTGGTGGGTGGAAAGTCCTAGCTGTCTTTCCAAATCCCGATCGCTCAATCCTCTCTTGCCCAAATGTTTGAAAAATTCCCGCGCTACATCATCGCGTTCGTTGGGTTTAATTTGGGCGATCGCCTTTTGCAATTCCGGCTCTAATTGGGATGGCGGCAGGTTTTCATGATTCAACGATCGACCGAATAACTGTCGCCGCCGATCGGGCGATGTCCGCTGGGCAAAATCGTCAAAATTTTCGTATTCTTCAGCAGAATTCTCCGGCATCATTTCTCGATCGCCCTGTGCCAAATCGTTCATGATTTGACGTTTGTAATTATCGCTAACACTCATTTCGCAACTCTCTTCCAGTCTAAAGAACATTTGTGTCTCAACTAGAGACTTCTCTGCCAATTTTTAGCGGAAATTTCACCGCCGATCGGCAATATTTTTCACTCACTCGCTTTCCCAAAATTAAGTTTGGTTAGCGTCCCGATCTCACAATCCTTTTGTGCGAGCTACCCGGTGTAAATTCTTGTTTTAACAGCAAACAGTATAATTTTTCTCGATTCTCCAAACCTCACTGTCAACTGTTTGCTGTCAACTGCCAACAGTTATTAACTGTTTAAGACTTGTACTCGATCTGATTTGACTGCTGGTCGTATTTAGCAGTCAAAATCAGTTTTTTATCCGGCGCGTAAACCAAAACGCTAACATCTCGATCTGGAAAATTGCGGTGGAAACCTTGAGCTAAAGATTTCGCCAAATCTTTCACTTCATTGGGGCGAACTTGCTGGGTAATTACCACTCCCAATTTATTATTGTCGCGCACGTAAGCATCCTGAACTAATCCTTTAGCCGTCTGCGTTACCCACTGACCAAAATCTTGTCCGGCTTGGGTATTGCCGCGCTGCAACTGCGCGTAATAACTCGGACTGCCACCAATTACTGTGGGTAAATTAGTCGGTTTTTGGGCTGAGGGACCTCCCGAGCATGCTGTGGTAAAACTCAGCATCAAAACTAAGAGCAACCCAGCAATTATTTTGCGGCTTTGCTGAAATAAACTCACTTTTTTTCCTCCTATCCGAAAACTTTTAGAAAACTTTCGATCGCTGTAGGGTGCGCAGTGCGCACCTTACGAATCTGCTATTTGTGCAAGAGTATGTAGGGTGCGCAGCGCGCACCTTACGACTCTGCTACTCGACGAATGTTCTAACAGCAATCCCAAATCGGAAATCGAGAATCGAAAATCGAAAATCACTGATGGTTACACTCTGTCTACGGCATCTTTGACGGCATCTTTTGCATCTTCGATCGTGTGGCTGGCTTCAGCTTGTTTTTGCTTGGCTTTACCTTGAGCTTTATCCTTGGGATCGCCAGTAATATTTCCTAGAGCTTCTTGAGCTGCGCCTTCAATGTTTTTGCCAGTTGCTTTTGCTCTATCTTCAACGCTCATTGTTGCCTCCTGTTTTGTGACTTCTTTTACATTTACAACTTAATTTCATCGTAGATACCAAACCGTTATCTCGCACTCTTCCTAGAGAATGAAGTCAGCATTCACAATCGATGAGTCGTTAGGAATAGAAAACAGTTGACAGTTAAGAAAAGTTTTGAGTTTTAAATTTTGAGTTTTGAGTTAAAGACATTTTTTAATTCAAAACTCAAAACTCAAAACTCCTGATAGTTGACAGTTGACCTGGGACAGTTTAGAGCGAGCGTCCCCGCTCGCGAGGGTTATTCATGAGTGCAAGCATCATTTTTTCACAAAAAGAGGTGCAGGCACTTCTGTATTTTGCCCGCACCTTGTCTTTTGAATCTCTAGGAGTTTTAATCTACTTTATGATGGCATTCTACTTCTATTTTGTGCTGGAGTTCTCCTTTCAACTGTGCAACGGCGCGCTGAGTTTCCTGGGCAGTTTTTTTGCGCTGACCGATCGCTTTTTCCGTTACCTCACCCAGCAATTCCTCTCGGGATTTTGGAAGGGAGACTTTATGACCCTTGACAGTGATGGGAGGGCTTTCTGCTTCTGCAATATCTTGTTCTTCAATATTCATTATTCACTCACCTTGTTGCCTGCAAAATTTGTTTCAAAGATGTTAACTAAAAAGTTCACCTTATATCGATGATAAAAACAAAGAGTTAAAACTCCCATCTGCCTCAAGGGAGATTGGGAACAAGTCCCGCGCTTCATAAAACTCAATACACAGACACCAAACATTCCGGTTCGAGTTCTTCAGGTGCTGTAAAAGCTTTGAAGTATGCCGATCGAGCCTCACAATTTGAGTTGTACAGTGGTTAAAGGCAACAGAAGGCAGCAATTGCAAAGTTTTGTTGCTGTCGGGTGCAATAATCGGTTAAACAAGAGTTAGCATCAAATCCAAACTCCGCTCCGAACAACCCATACAGTTTCTCACCGCGCAGAATCGATCGAACTTTTATAAACTCAGTAAAAATAAATTAAAACGTTATGGGAGCAAGGAACACTAACCAGCTAAAAGCAGCCGCCGCAGCTAGCGAACCGATAAAAATAGGCGTGTTGCATTCGCTGACGGGCACGATGTCCATCAGCGAAATTTGTGTTAAAGACGCCACGCTGCTGGCTGTTGAGGAAATTAACGCGGCTGGTGGAGTTCTGGGACGCCCTCTGGTAGCAGTTGTAGCTGACGGGGCAAGCGATTTGCAGGCGTTTGCTAAAGAAGCCAAGCGTTTGCTGCAGGAAGAACGGGTGGCAGCAGTATTTGGCTGCTGGACTTCCGCCAGCCGCAAAGCGGTGCTGCCGGTGTTGGAAAACTGCAATGGATTGCTGTTTTATCCTGTCCAGTACGAAGGTATCGAACAATCTCCGAATATTTTCTACACCGGTGCTGCGCCCAACCAACAGATTGTCCCCGGCGTAGATTACTTGCTGTCTTGCGGGAAGCGAAATATTTTTCTGTTGGGTTCGGATTATATTTTTCCCCGGACGGCAAATCAGATCGTGAAAGCTCAACTGGCTGCATGTGGGGGAGAGTTGGCGGGGGAAATGTACCTGCCGCTGGGTTCGATGGAAGTTGAGGAGGCGATCGAACATATTTTAGCAGTCAAGCCGGATGCGGTTCTCAACACTCTTAACGGCGATACTAATGTGGCTTTTTTCCAGCAACTGCGACAAGCCGGTTTAACTGCAAGCGAATTACCGATTGTGTCGGTCAGCGTAGCAGAAGAAGAGATCCGGGCGATCGGACCTGAAAATATTGCCGGACACTTGGTGGTTTGGAACTATTTTCAAACAGTAAATACACCAGAAAATGACAAATTTGTCAAGGCTTACAAGCAAAAATACGGAGAAAATCGCGTTACCGACGATCCGATCGAAGCTGCTTATTTTGGCGTTTACCTGTGGAAAGAAGCAGTAGAAAAAGCCGGTACGACAGAAGTGGCAAAAGTCAGAGTTGCTGCTAAAAATATCGAGTTTGCGGCCCCTGGCGGAAGAGTTAAAATAGATGCTAAAACGCAGCATACCTGGAAAACAGTGCGAATTGGTAAGGTCAAGTCAGACGGTCAAGTTGAGGAAATTTGGAATTCCGGCGCACCGGTGGAACCAGATCCGTTCCTCAAAGGCTATGCTTGGGCAGCGGCTCTTGCTCCGAGGCGCATCTCTCTGGGAACTCGGGCTTCTTTAATCGGGCTGTTCGCGATTTTGGTGACGCTCGTTTGGATGGCCGTAGGAGTGGGGTGGCTGGGTGCTGCCCAGATGAAAAGCTATTTGCTGGCTATCGGCTCGGCTTCAGATCCGGCCTCGGGGGTTTCTGAGGCAGCAATGGCCGTACTGATGGAAGAGACTCTGAGGGCGGCGAGCCGCACTCAACAATGGCTGATGGCAGCTTTGGTTTTAAGTTCGATCGCGGGCATTGTCGGCTTGGTGTCGGTGTCAACAATTATTCGGAATCTCGGAAAGCTGCGGGAAGCCGCGCAACAGATGGCGAGCGGCGATTTTACAGTACGATCGCCCGTAGTTTCTAACGACGCGATCGGCGTGCTGTCTTCTACTCTCAATACAATGGCGCAGCAAATCAGCAGCTTGTTCAACGGCGTGGAAGTGCGCAGCCAGCAGTTAGAGGAGCGCACCCGCCAATTGGAAGCCGCTAAGGAGGCTGCTGAAGCCGCCAACCGGGCGAAAAGCACATTTTTGGCAAATATGACCCACGAGCTGCGAACGCCCTTAAATGCGATTATCGGCTACAGCGAGCTGCTGCAAGAAGAAGCGGAAGAACTCGGCGAGGAGGAATTTGTTTCCGATTTGGCCAGCATCAATCTCGCAGGAAAACAGTTGCTCAATCTGATTAGCGACATCCTGGATATTTCTAAAATTGAAGCCGGCAAGATGACTCTTGTTTTGGAGACTTTTGAGATATCAAGTTTAATCAATGAAGTAGTAACAACCGTGCAACCGCTGGCAGCAAAAAATGGCAATACGATTACCGTCAATTGCGACAGCAATCTCGGTACGATGTACGCCGACTCCTCGAAGGTGCGGCAAGCGCTGCTGAATTTAGCAAGCAATGCTGCTAAGTTTACCCAAGAGGGCAAAATTACGCTAAGCGTGTGGCAAGAGGACGATCGGGAATTTGCTTTTGCCAACAACTCTAACGAACAGCAAAGCCCCAACTTGAAAAATCAAAAACGCGCGATCGTCTTTCAGGTAAACGATACGGGCATTGGGCTGACAGAGGATCAGTTATTGAGACTGTTCGGGGCATTCACCCAGGCGGATGATTCGACAACTCGCAAATACGGCGGCACCGGTTTGGGGCTGACAATCAGCCGGAAGTTTTGCCAGATGATGGGCGGGGACATTAGTGTTGACAGCGAATTCGGCGTCGGTTCTACTTTTACGATCCGCTTGCCGCTGGTGGTGAAAAGCGATAAAGAAGAGGAAACAGCAGCAACCGAGGGGGAGTCAAATCCTTGTGCCGAGACGAGTAGCACCGCCAAGCCAAACCCAGAAGAAGTACGATCGGCCCCTTTGTCGATTCCCGATGCTTCTACTGTACTGGTAATTGACGACGATCCGGACGCGCGGGAGTTGGTAGTGCGCTGCTTGTCGAAACAGGGCTTTCGGGTAGAATCTTCGGCTAGCGGGCAAGCGGGACTGCAGCTAGCGAAGGAGTTGAGGCCGGATGCGATTACTCTGGATGTGATGATGCCGAGTATGGACGGCTGGGCGGTGCTTTCTGCTTTGAAAGCCGATCCGGATTTGGTTGATATTCCGGTAATTATGATGACTTTTTTGGATGACAAAGAGCGGGGTTTGGAATTGGGGGCAGCGGAGTATGTGAGGAAGCCTTTGGATTACAAGCGATTTGCGGCGATGTTGAGCAAGTACCAGCGGCCACCAAATTAATCAGTTGAGAGTTATCACCTTTAAAGCTTGGGGAATAACTCGGAATTTTGCAGGCGTGTAAGCTGTAATTTCACCATCAGTATTGATCGGACGGGGTTTGCGAGTGTATACTTCAATCTCTTGAGCGTGTAAGGTGCGAACGTTAGGCAAACTAGCATGATTTCCTTGCCTCATCGCCGGCAGCATAGCAATTATTTGCCACCAATGCTGCGTTTCCAAACTGTATAAATCCAGCCGCCGATCGTCTATGGTGGCATCCTCAGCAACAGTCATTCCCCCGCCGTAATAGCGACCGTTTCCTACAGCAATTTGAATTGTATTTACCCGAAAAGCTCGATCGTTTGCTCGAATTTCTGCTCGAAAAAGTCGCGCTTCCCAAAGTACCTGCACGGCAGTAAAAGCATAAGCAAAAATTCCCCAACGCTGCTTTACTTCTTTAGTCAAACGCTCTGTAATTTGCACGCTCAATCCCAAACTGGCTACATTAAAAAAATGCTTGCCGTTTACCCAACCCAAGTCGATCGCCCGCACTTCTCCGCTGGCAATTACTTGACAAGCTTCGGGTAAAGATGTCGGAATTCCCAGAGTGCGAGCTAAGTCATTGGCGGTTCCCATCGGCAAAATAGCCAGCGGTAACTGAGTGTCTATCAACCCTTCGATCGCAGCATTGAGAGTCCCGTCACCGCCGCCGATGATTACTAATTCCACACGATCTTGGTAGCGCCGAATTGTATCTGAAATTTCCAAGGGATGATTGGTAGACTCTGCGATCCACTCAAAACCAAGTGCTTGCAATTCGGTAATAGCTTGAGATAAGAGTTTTTGACCTTTGCGGGAATGCTGGTTGATTAATAGCAGAGCTTTTTTCATAGGATTTAATTTTCAATTGATTCAAAAAATTTTGAAATATGCGCGCTCGATCGGATGTGATAAACTTTTTTGGTACTTTGCGCCCGATCGATATACTCGCGATATCTTGGCGTCAAATATTTGTGACACAATACAAGCGCGCGGTAACTATTAATCGAACTCTGTAATATTGGACTTTTTTCAGGCCAGCCGTCGGGCGGTTTAAAGTAACCCGTGAGGAATCGTTTAGTAACCCACCAGAAATGTAAGTAAATCGGTAAATCGACAAAAACCAAACTATCCGCTTCATCGAGTCGCGGCCAGAGGGTTTCCATACTACCAAATCCATCAATAATCCATCGATCGCTTAGCAAAATTTCCTGATGGGCGCGTTTGTATTCTTCATCTGGAACCTCTGCGCCTCCCGATCGATATTTAATCTTGTCTAAAATGTGAAGTGGCAAACCAGTAATTTCCGATAATTTTTTGCTGAGAGTTGATTTACCGCCTCCAGCGTTGCCAAATACTGCTACTTTTTTCACAGCTACTCTCCTTGAAATGACCGATCGCTCATGATTGGGAAGAGTGGGCGAGGTGGAGAGTGGGCGAGGGGGATATTTTTTACTTCTTCCTGCTTCCTTCTTCTTTCTTCCTTCTTCCAGCAAAATGAGTGTTGAATTAATTGCATTAAATTAATGCTGAATTTACATTTTACCCGCCAAAATAGATTGACACAAATACCAAAAAATGGGTAATTTTAGCCAAAGCTAGATGAAAAATATTTACCTCACTCCTCAAAATAGCTCAACTGAAATCATGTCAAATGTTTTAGCACAAGCACAAATGGCTGCCAATCGCCAAAACTGGTCAGAACTCGTTCAATGCTTGCAGCAATTGCCAGTCAGCAGGCGCAAGCCTGATGCCAGACAGCAGCGGAATGTTGGCGAACAGATCGAACTGCTGCAAGAATCAGAAAATTTGGAACTAGCAGTAAGTTTAGCAATAGAAGTCTTGGTGCGGGGAGATTTTCAAGATCGGTGGGATGTTGCTAAAGTATTGCCTAATTTTGGCACAAGGGCGATCGCACCTTTAATTGAAATTCTAGAAGACGAAGGCGCAGATCCCGAACAGCGTTGGTTTGCCACCCGCATCCTCGGAAAGTTCGATCGCCCCGAAGTAATTCTAGCTTTGGCAAAACAAGTTCAAAATCCTGATGAAGAATTGAGCCAAATTGCAGCAGACACCTTAGCCGCTGTGGGCCCGCAAGCAATCGATTCCCTAGCAAATCTGCTGCTGTTAGAAGACTCGCGGCAGTTTGCAACTGCTGCCCTCGCCCAAATTCGGCGCAGCGAAACCATCGCACCCCTGCTAAGTGTAGTTCGCGATCCGGAAGCAACGGTGCGGGCCACCGCGATCGAGGCCCTGGGCAGCTTTCACGACTCCCGCATCGGACTGGTACTGGTAGCAGCTCTCAGCGATCCCGCGACAGCAGTCAGAAAAGAAGCCGTGCGGGCCCTGGGCGTCCGTCCCTACTTAGATGCAGAATTCGATTTAGTTAAATTGCTGGCACCCCTGCTGTGGGATATCCGTTTAGAGGTTTGCTCTTGTGCGGTTAGCGCGCTGGGGAGATTGAAAACCGATGCAGCCGCTACCGCTTTGCTGGAACTGCTGCGATCGCCTGCAACTCCCTTTCCTTTACAAATAGAAGCAATTCGAGCTTTGGGATGGATGGAAACTGCTACTGCTTTAGACTGTTTGAAACAAATCTTAATCGATCGAGCGAGCCGAGAATTTCCACCTGGAGAATCGCCAGGTATCACCGAGCTAACTGTTAGCAAAAGCTCGATCGGTAACTCCACAAAATATACTGTTTGTCAAGAAATTGTTACTGTTTTAGGGAGAGTTGAAAAACCGGAAATCAAAGCCCAAGCGGCTGAAATTTTAATAGATTTGCTAGAAACAGACTATCCAACATTGCAGGACGCAGCGCTCGAACAATCTATAGCTTTAGGGTTAGGTCAATTAAGAGATATGAGAGCCCTCGACCCTCTAATTAAACTGTTAGCAATTCCCGACAACAGCATCAGGTTGCACTGTACCGCAGCACTCAAACAGCTAAGCACCGTGCGAGCGAGACAGCAATTAGAAAATTTGGCTCAACAAAAGAATCTTAAACCTGAATTAAAACAGGGAATTGCGATCGCCCTGCAAGAATTGCTGCCAAATTAAGCAATGTCAGATCGGCTCTGTTGCCTCTAGATTGTATGTGGTGGGAGAAGGGGAGAGGGCGAGAGGATTTGACGATTGTCGATCGATTAAAGAAATATACTATTTAGGGTTTGCTGAATGAGTCTTGGAGTGGGGATAGGGAGTAGGGAGTAGTTTTTGCTTCGTTTCGCTCTACGCCGTCACTAAGATTCTGAAGTAGGCGAGAGGCTAATTAAGTTTGCAGTCAAAACTTCAGTCACGATTTAAAGTTCGATCGAGGACTTTAGTCCTCATTACAAACCTCAGACATCATGATTCCCTGTGTGACAGAAGGCTCAAGTCCTCACTGCAAACTAACAACAATCTTTCTTTTCTTAAGATTCAATTAAGCAATTCCTACCGGATTTAAAACCCTCAACTTTGAAGTTAAATTCGGATTCAAACTGGGCTTCAAAACAGGGAATTTTACCAAACTATCCCGTTTGAGAGCGCGCTGGCCGCCACCTAAAACCATCTCCGACAAATCGGGCATTTCTTGCCAGCAGTGCGAACAGAACCAATAAACGCGATTGTGGCGAGCGTGGCGGAGTAATTGAGAGGAGCAACAAGGGCAACTATTCATGATTTTTTAAACCTTTTTTAAGATCTGGAGCGATAACCGAATTAACTGCAAACTTTAACTGATGCCGATCGCGTCTCTGCTACAGACACCATCACTAAAAAAACCGCCAATAAGATTGTTCTACTCCCAACTTTGACTGCCTTCCAAGTAGAGCTTATTCAAACTCAACAGCAGTACGACAATAGCGAGCTGAACGCTCCAAGGCGCCCAAGAAAACCCCCAAATAAAGCAACCCATTCCCGCAAAAACAAAAAGTACAAAAATAGCCCGAGAGGTTTGCCAGTAGAGCCAGACGGCTGCCAGAGAAGCTATCAGTAACAAAATATAAGCTGAGGGCATAGCGGTCATCTCCCAAGGTTTTTACGCAAGCCAGGATCGATCCCTGACGTTGTGCCTAAATTAAAACAAAAAACTGAAGAACTTATGAAGACATGGAAGTTGTCACAAAAAGTAAAATACTACCGCCAGCTTATATTTGCAGTAACAGATCGAGTGGCAATAATTTGTTTTTAAAGCTACAGATTAAAGGGCGATCGGCTATTCTCAATCCACATAAAAACAGAGCGAGCGGCAATAATTTGTTTTTAAAGCTACAGAATTCAGGGCGATCGGCTATTCTCGATCCCAGCCTAAAACGCGCGCCACTTGACTTGCCAAAGACAGGGGTTCAAAAGGCTTAGCAATCACGCTCGCCACTCCCAACTCGGCAAACATCCGCCTGTCGCTAGCCAAAGCCTTAGCCGTCAGCAAAATAACCGGAATGTGTTGCGTAGCAATATTAGCTTGCAACTGCTGAAAAGTAGTAGGTCCGTCTTGATCGGGCATCATCACATCCAAGAGAATCGCATCGGGCTGTTCGGCAAGAGCCTTAGCCACACCTTCCCTACCCGAGCTCGCTGTCAGAACTTCCCAGCCTCCCACCACCTCAAGGCTGACTTGAGCCACTTCTCGAATATCTTCCGCATCGTCAATCACCAAAATGCGCTTGGCAGTCAAAATCAACATCTTTTTTAGAAATGAGAAATTATTTTCAGGCTAGATCCAAAATGTGAATGTTTTGTAAAGCAAAGTGTTTTGCCCGATCGAACTTTATACCATTTTCGATCTTCGATTTTAAATTACTGGCAGCGTAACGGTTTAAAGCTTGTATTGAGTTGCATTCTTTTCGGGAAGCGGTATTGTATTAAGTTTTGAACTCTTTAAGAGCCCGCACTGGATGCGCGCCAGCAAACGGTGCGAGAAGATGTCAACAAACCTGAATCTCCCCACCTACAAACACTGGCAGAGTTAAGAAAAATGTACTGCCCTCTCCCAAAACGCTCTCCACCCAAATCCGCCCTCCGTGTTGCTGCACGATACTCCGGCAAATAGCCAGCCCCAAACCAGTTCCCCCGGAATGGCCGCGCTCGGGAGCATCAACCTGCTGGAAGCGTTCAAAGACAACTTCCAATTTGTCTGGCGGAATGCCCCGCCCTCGATCTTGCACCGCAATCCGGAGTTCCGAGCTCGGGGTGGGCGCGTGCGGGTTGGCAGCAATGCCCTGCTTGGGAGCCACTTCACCGCTCAGACAAACTGTAGCGCCCGCAGGAGAAAACTTTATAGCATTGCTGAGTAAATTTGTCAATACCTGGATCAGCCGATCGGGTGTAGCTCGCAGGCAAGCCGTTGCGGGCGTTACGGACAGAGTAACTCCCGCCTGCAAAGCCATGCCCTGCATTGCGTCCGCCGCTTGTCGCATCAAATCCGCCGCATTGCAAATTTCTTTGACTGCAGAGTCGCAACTCGACTCCATGCGCTCCAAATCGAGAATATCGTCGATCAAACGCACCAAACGTTCAGTGTTCGTGACAGCAATCTCCAGCATCCGCTTGGCTTTGTGAGGTTGAGCGTGAAGCAGCCCGCTGTTGAGCAAACCCAGGGCACCGTGAATCGAAGTCATAGGCGTGCGCAGTTCGTGGCTGACAACCGAAATGAACTCATCTTTCATGCGATCGATGGCAAGGCGATCGGTGATATCTTTAAATGTCACCACCGCCCCAATAATTTCGCCCCTTTCTCGCATCGGGGTGACAACATACTCAACCGGAAAACTCGTACCGTCGGGCCGCCAAAAAACTTCATCGGTAACGCGGCGCGTCTTGCCATCTTGCAAGGTTGCTAAAACTTGACAGTTAGCAGAGTTCGGCGAACAAGCAAGCGTCAGTTCTGAGTCGGCATTGGGAGTTGGTGGCGATAAATTTTCCTGCAGGATTTTCTGGTTGTTCTCCGGTTTGCGGTGCAGGCTTTCCCACAGAGGTCGCTCGATTAATTCTTTACCAGAATATCCTGCCATTCTCACGGCCGCCGGATTCACAAAAGTTACTTTCCCGCATTTGTTCAAGCCGCAAATGCCTTCCCCAGCAGAGAACAAAATCAACTCATTTTGGTGGCGGAGTTGTTCGAGGGCTTTTTCAACTCGCTTCTTGTCGGTGATGTCCCGAGCGATAGTCGAAACCCCAATAACTGTTCCCGCACTATCTTTAATCGGAGAAATCGTCAGGGAGACATCTATTTGTTTGCCATCTTTGCGCAAGTGAACGGTTTCGTAATGGTCGATACTAGCTCCCCCGGCTCTGATATTTGCCAAAATTTGCGACATTTCATTCGGCCGATCGGACAGTGCTAAAATCTCGATCGACCGTCCCTTAACTTCTGCCACTGTGTAGCCGTAAATCTTTTGTGCCCCGGCATTCCAACTCTGAATTGTCCCGTCAGGGGTTTTGCCAACAATCGCATCGCCCGAAGACTCCACAATCGAGGCCAAACGCAGGATTTCTTCTTGTGCCTGCTTGCGTTCGGTAATGTCGCGACCCAAAATCACGATGCTTTTGCGCCGGCCGTCCGAGTAAAATAACGGTACTTTGATGACATCGTAAATTTTAACGCTACCGTCCGATCGGGAAATTACTTCTTCTCCTCTAGAAAGCATACCTTTTTCCCACGCGATGCGATCGCTCGCCTCGCAGTACCGCAAAGCTTCCCGATAAAAAGGGCTGAGTTCTCCCAACTGAAAATCTTTCAGCCCCCGATATTCATCCGCTGAAAGCTCGAATACATCCAATATTGCTTGATTTGCCTCCTGCCACCTGCCATCGCCATCTTTAAAACAGACAATATCCGGCATGGCATTCATCAGAGAATCGAGGTAAGAATTTTCTCGCAGTGCTGTTTCTACTTCGTTCCGCCTGACAATTTCCCGTTGCAATTTAGCGTTAGCTACTTGCAGGGAATCGAGCAACAAATTTTCTTTATTAATCGCTTCTTTAGCCGTTTCTTGAAGTTTGTGAAGTTCTCGGGACAGCCGCCGCCTTTCCAACAAATTATCTACCCGCAATTGCAGTTGGAAAGGCTCGACGGGCAGCAGAATCGCATCGTCAATTGAGTCTTTAAATTCTGCTATCAAGGGCGGCTCTCTCTCCCCAGGCGTGAGGGCTTTACAAACCAGCAAAAACGGTAAAAATATCGGTTCGGATGCCCTTTTTAAAGGTCCTAAAAGTGGCCTCACCCGATCGAATGTTGCCTCGTCTAGAATGCAAAGGTCGAAAGATATATCGGGCAGCGAAAATTCCGAACTCGATAGTGAAACGCGCTCGGGTACGATTACCTCATGTTCGCTTTTGAGGCATTCGACCGGCAAGCATGGATAGTAGCGATCGATCGAGAGCAAAATGCGACTCATTAGCTTGTGAAGGAGAGAGGGAGAGGGGGAGAGGGGGGAGAGGGGGGGAGGGGGAGAGGGTGAGAGGGGGAGAGGGAGAGGGGGAGAGGGGGAGAGGGGGAGAGTGGGAGAGAGAGGGAGAGAGGGGGAGGGGGAGAGTGGGAGAGTGGGGGAGAAATGGAGAATGCTCAATGCCCCATCCCCAATGCCCAATGCCCCATCCTCAATGCCCCATCCCCAATCCCCAATGCCCCATCCCCAACTGTCAACTGTCAACTATCAACTATTTATGGCATTCCGATCGCAATTAAATTATCCTCCGACAAACAGGTAGAATAAAGCTCCTCTTCCGACAACACCGCAATCAGCCGCACCTGCCAATCCGGAGCAATTTGCAAATCTGCCCAGGGCACCGCTACCTCCAAACATTTATCAAGAGCAACTTGAGCCCTGCTGGTGCGGGGATGCCACTCATCCCGTTCTCCAGCCTCCTGAAACCAAATCGATTTCGTCAGCAAATTAATTCCTAACTGGTGGTGAAACCGATAATTTAGCGGTGCATTATCGGGCAAATCCGCCAGCGGAATTAAACTGTTGTGCATCGTGCGATCGGGATAAAACCATAACAAATTTAACTCCGGCGGGCAATCAATTCCCGGACGAATCCCTGTTTTGAAATCTGCGCGAATGTAAAAATTCAAGTGGTCAACCCCGTACCACAGCCGTTGAATTGCCGAACTTTGGTGCATCGTTCCCCTCGCTCCCCCTACTTCGAGGCGACCTGCTTTGTCCCAATCCTGTTCGTTACCGATACCGTCAATTACTGGATGAATAAAGCTTAGAGGACCGCGATCGCCTTGAACTTCGTGGGCCTCTACTTGCTGGCGCACGGACGGCGGTACGGGTTCGTTCAAAGCTTCGTAAATCCCCGCTACATGTTCGCGGAATAGTTGGTCGAACATGGCATCTTGGTTCGAGGTATGACCTTCGCCAAACCACCAAAACCAGTCGGAACCTTCCGCTGCATACAGCGCTTCCCAAGCATCGGGATTGGTTTCTTCTGTAGCTTCGGGATGGTTTGCCAGCATTTGCCGCGCCGGCGCTAACAAATCCCAAGCGCGATTTTTGGCAGGATCTCCGATCCAAGTTGTGAGGGAACCGTCCACCCAAGAACCGCTGTGCAATTGAGCTGCGGGGATTGTTTCCGTAGCGGGGAATTTGTCGAGAAATTCCGAAACTGTGACTAATTTGAGGTCGGGATGGGCGCTGAGAGTTTGGTAGAGTTTTTCTAAGAATGGTTTGCCATCTTGGGGATAGAATTCCCAGCAGTTTTCGCCGTCTAAAGCAATAGTAACTAACCAGGGATTTTCTAATGCCGTGCTGCCGCTAGATTGGCGGTGTTTGAGAGTGCGCGCGATCGCTTCTAAGTGCCCTACTAAGTCGGATGCTGCTCTGCCAGCTTCCATCGCTCCGTAGGTAAATCCGATTAAATCGGACAATCTGTGGTCTCGAAATACTATTGCTAAATCACCGCTGGGAGTTTCCAATCGATAAGGGCGATACAGCAATTCCGGTTCGCAAACATTCCCCGCTCCATCGCGGTGGAAAAAGTGTTTCATTGTCCATCCCAATACCGCTTCATCGGAGACTATCCAATTAAATCCTTGTTTGGCAATGTAGGGCAAAATTTCCGGGCTGACTGCTTGTTCTGAAGGCCACAAACCGCGCGGCTGGCAATGGAATCTGTCTTCGTACATTTCCCAGGCTTTTCTCAGGTGTCTGGGAATATCTTCTGCCCATTGAAAACGGTGTTGGGGCAGCTTCATGTTGGGAATGGCTACGCGACCGCAATTCGTGTCTGCTAGCAGCGGTAAAATCGGGTGCGTATAGGGGGTTGTGCTGACTTCCAACTGCCCTTGGGCTTGCATTTCTCGGTGTTGGGGAACGATTCTGGCGAGGATTTCTTTCTGTTTTGCATAGATTTTTTGGCGGTCTGCCAACCGAAAACCTTGTCCTTGTTTCAGCCATGCTGCAATCTCGGGATCGTCCCAAAATAGCGGGTCGATCCAAGCTAAGTTGTGCCAGGCTAGCAAGTCGCCGAAGTCTTTTACTTCCCAGTTTGACAAGCACCATTGAATGCCTTTTTCTTGTCGTTGCTCGTAGAGTTGAGCGTAGCGGGGGTGCGGCTGAATTAGGGTGTGGTAGTTGGCGTCGAAGAAGTGCTGCAAGATAAATTCTTTTTCTTCGATGTGTAAGGTTTCGGCTCGCTTTAAACTTAAAGCTAAGTAAGGGTCGATCGCGCGATCGGCCAGGCAATCTTCTATCTGCAAAATCAATGATGGCACCAGGTTTACGGTTTGATGCAGTTTGGGATATTTTGCTAGAATTAATACTAAATCCAAGTAGTCTTTGACTCCGTGCAGGCGCACCCAAGGTAGCCTGTATTGAGCCTCGGCTGTCGCGGCGGATGCTCGCGATTTGTACAGCGGTTGGTGTTGGTGCCAAATGAAGGCTACGTAGAGAGGGTGTGACATGGAATTTGGGAATGGGGAATTGGTAATTGGTAATTGGTAATTGGTAATTGGTAATCCGTAGAGAGTAACAAAAAACCTATCCGTATATCCGTATCATCTGTGTTTTTTGGGAATTTGTAATTGGGAATTTGTAATTAGTAATTGGGAATCGATCGGGAGTTTTGAGTTTTGAGTTTTGAGTTTTGAATTAAGAACAGTCTTTAACTCAAAACTCAAAATTTAAAACTCAAAACTTTTCTTAACTGTCAACTGATTACATTACCTGTTCGACTTCGGCAATTTCTGGGATCGCTTCGCGGAGGCGGCGCTCTATACCCATTCTCAGGGTCATGGTGGAACTGGGGCAAGAGCCGCAGGCTCCTTGCAGTCTCAGGTGTACTACTGGGCCGTCGATTTCTACGAGCTCGACGTTGCCGCCGTCGGATATTAGGTAGGGGCGCATTTCATCGAGAACTTGTTCGACGTTATCTCTTGTTAGTGCTAGTGTCATAGTTTGCCTCGAAGATGATTCGTAGAATTGACTTAGTTCGATCGTACCGTTATTTGCAGCTAAATTGAGTTTAGCCGGCTACAGTTGTCCGTGAAATAAATATGAAATTGCCAACTGTCAACTGTCAACTGTCAACTAGACATCTGGCAAAATTAGGTTTTTGCCCTTATAGGGCAAGGCTTTCACAATCTTTTTACCAGATGTCTACTACACTACTGCTGGTTCTAGCAGTATGACGTTGGAATAGTTAAACTCGGTTGTTGTCAGTTGAGCTTTTTCTGTCGATCGAACTATTTGTTTGGTCATCACATAATAGTCGCCGATTTGCTCGAAGGTGTCTTCAAATTCGAGTTCTCTGATGATTTCGCCGCTTTGGGGATTGCGGAAAATCGCGTCGTAGCGGCTCGCCAGATAGCCTTGTGGCGTCTCTAAACTTTCGTGGGTGTCGATGACGAAAGCCATCCTGCCCATCACCCGGCTGACTTGACAAATTTCCCGACCTCTGATTTTATAATTCGATCCCATAGAATCGCCTTGCACCAAAATTTCGACGGCACCGCTGCTGTCTGCTGCTCCTAGTGTAAAGCTGTTTTTGCCGTGGGATTGCTCGAATGAGGAGCGTTTGCGGTGGGTGACAATATCGCGCAGTTGGGTGTAAACGCTCTGCTGCACTTCTTCATCAGCAATGCCGCTTACGGATACGCTCATGTCGGGCTTGATGGCAACCTGGCCTGCGTAAACTTCGTCGCCCTGCTTGAGTTCGATATCGGCGCTATAGCCGGGAAAGTTGGAATCCCAAGTGTAGCGGTGTTCGTAGGCAGCGCGAAATAAATCGCGAGCGCTGGTTTGCTCTGTCATAAAATTCCAATTTGTTTCTCAACTTATCTATTTTAGCTCAAGCTGCAGAAGCCCTGGCTGCTCATTTCAAAGAGACGATCGAATCGGATATTTAAGTCTCGGTAGTTGTTATAATATTCAGATGACTCAAGAATAATGTTATTTGTTGGACGATCGCTAGAAAAAAGTGTTAATAATAAGTTGCCCTTAAAACACCTTTTTTTCGGTTGCTAATAGTTGCAGCCGATCGCCCTTATAAAATTACCGTGTTTCTCAAATGCTCAAAAAAATATTTGAATGCGTGCAACTGCTGCAGGAACAAACAAAAGAACTCCCCGCACAACAACAGGAAATTTTAACGAAGTCTTTGGAAAATTTAGCGAATTGTTTGCAGGAACTGTCAACCAGCCGCCAGTTTGAGAGTTCGACAAACAATGCAGCCAAAGCGATCGAATTAGAAAAATCAAATCGCCTCTTAGAACGCACGATTGCCCAGCAAGCTTCTCAAATTAAACAGTTGCAAGAACAGTTGCACAAGGAACTCAGTCAGTACCGCCGCGACAATCAAGCTTTAACCAAAGCAGAAGCCAATCTCAAAAGCCTGCTGAAAAATTCTGCCGATATAATTACTATTTTGGAGTCAGACGGGCGGGTGCGATACCACAGTCCGGCACTGGAAAGGGTTTTGGGCTACAAGGTAGAAACGAGAATTGGCAAAGTTCACGGCGAGTTAATCCATCCAGATGATTTGTTAGCTTGGCAGGCGTATTTTGGCAGGCTGCTAGAACATCCGGGAATGGCAGGGCCGATCGAATATCGCAAACGACATGCTGACGGTTCGTGGGTGTATTTGGAGGCGGTTGCTAACAGTTTGCTTCACGATTCTAAAGTGCGCGGAATTATCCTTACTTCTCGGGAAATTGGAACTCGCAAGCAAGCTGAAATTGCCGTGCGGGAGTCGGAGTCTCACTACAAAATTCTGTCGCAAATTACCTCAGATTTTGCTTATTCTTTCAAAATTTTGCCCGACGGCTATTTTGCTTGCGAGTGGGTAACGGAAGCTTTTGGACGCTACACGAACCGCTCTCCTGAAGAATTAGCAGCGTCGGGCTGGTGGAATTTAGATTTGGTTCATCCGGACGATCGAGCAGCATTAATTGAACAGTTAGAAAATTGTACTTACAGTCGCACGGGAACTAACGAGTATCGAATTGTTAATAAAAAAAGTGAAGTGCGTTGGCTGCAGGATTGTTGGCAAGCGGTTTGGGACAAAACAGAAGGGCGGGTTGTCCGCTTGTGGGGTGCTTGTCAGGACATTACCGATCGCAAGCAAGTAGAATTAGAAGCGAAAGCCGATCGCCAATTGTTGCTGGATGCAATGGAATCTGCGCCGCTACCTGTTAATTTGACTGACAGTAACGGGAAAATTCAGGTGTGGAACCGAGCAGCAGAACAGTTTTTTGGCTGGGGGAAAGCAGAAGTTATCGGGAAGTCTTTTCCTGCTATTGGTGAAGGCAAGCAGCAAGATTTTCAAGCAGCATTGAAATCTTTGTTGAACAGTCAAGGGCAAAAGGGTTTGGAAATGTCGCTGGTGAAGAAAGATGGCAGTACGATTGATGTTTGGATGTGGGCATCGCAGGTGCGGACTGCAAGTGGCGGAACGGCTGGTACGATCGGCATATTTTCTGATGTTTCCGAACGCAAGCGCATTGAGGAGGAACGTCAAAAATTAGCAGCTTTAAAAAATATGGAAGAACCTTTTTGGGCTCGATATGTCAGCCCGCCGAAGAACCGCAAACCGGAGGACGATCGGTAATTACAGCAGATTGCAAGTTTATGAAGTACACCCCTCCAAACCCGGTTTCTTAAAGAAACCCGGTTTCTTTGTACCTCACATACCTGAAAACTGCTGTAAATTAAATTAGGTAATTAAACCAGGTCAACTTTACCTATATGGCGGTTGCTATAACTTGCAAGAGCGCGACACTTGATATTTGGCATTCGTCAGTCAGATAGAGCGCGCTCGATCGTCCTATTTGCCAACTAGAAAAGTTGATGGCGAGTTAAGATTCTGCCTGCTGAATTTGCTGGTAAACTTGTTTCTGATGTAGAGATTTCTCTTTGCTTCTAACCGCAGCCAAATCGGCATGAATCTGGCAACCTTCATTTAACTGCACCGCAGTCAAATCGGCGCGAATCTGACAACCTTCATTTAACTGCATGCAATCTAAAATATTGGCAATTACTTTGGAAAGGTGTACGGCAGAACGGTAAGCTTCATTGATAAAAGCTCTTTCTTCTATTGGATCTTCTGCCTGATCGTCTATGGCTAGTTGAAGGTAGCCGATAATATGATTTAGAGGAGTGCGGAGCTCGTGGGACGCGCTCAACAAAAATTGCTTTTTGAGTTGGGAAATTTCGACCGATCGATCGCTGCGCTGTTGGTAGAGGGTAGCTAGGGCGATCGCGCTGCCTACTTGATCGGCAAGTTCTTGCGCGAATTCGATCTGACTTTGAGTCCAAGATCTATTGCCTGTTTTTTTCCCGCTATCTTCATTCCCGCACCAATGCAAACAAATCAGTCCGTTGGGTTGCTCTTGATAAGAAGTTGCTACCGTTAATACTGACTGTCTCTGGAACGGGTCATCGGCTGCAAATGACTCGACAATCGCAGGTTCGAGAGTGTTTAGTGCCTGAGCGAGATCGGGTGCTGCTGTTAAAGAGATTTCAATTCCCAGCATGGTGGGAAACGGATCTAAGCAGTATTCAGCAGCTACTGTGACTTGCGAGCTGGAGTTTTCGTAGGGACAAATTATGCAGCGGCTGACGCCGAGCGTTTGTCCCAAACTGTTGGCTGTTTGTTGCCAAATCGCTTCGATATCCAGACTTCGACGAATCTTTCTACCTATTTGTAGCAAAAGTTTTTGCGAGTAAGCTGATATTTGCTGATTCATAGCAACACCTTACCTGCTATGTCGGTCAATTTTTTCTGCTCCCCAATTAAGCGGGAATTTACTGCAATTGCCAGTAGCAGGCTGTCTTATTTGGTACTTCCGTAATTATGTTTAAAGTTTCCCACAACCTTTTAAAAATTACCAGCAACTCTCAGTGTTTTTACAATATCTTTATGATTCTCACAGTCGATTGAGAACGTCAAGTATAATTAATATTTGTTTACAGTTAACTGTTTGCAAGCTCGATCGCTCACCCAATTAAATATGAGGTTTACGTAAAGTTGGGGATTTTCGAGCGTTCGATCGGGGGTGCGATTTCTGAGTAGGGCGATACAGGTGGGCGATTATCCTGTTGGGCCCGGGCACTTTTACCGGGATCGCCCCAGATTTAGGTAGCCCGGAGGGCGATCGTTCCTGACACACATCAGTCACAACAGAAAGCTTGGAGGCAGTTAAGTAACAATTGATACTGAAACTGGCGAACGACAGGGAGAGTGGGAGAGGGGGAGTTCTGAGTTTTAAGTTTTGAGTTTCTCGGGAGTTTTGAGTTTTGAGTTTTAAGTTTTGAGTTGAAAGAGAGTTTTAAGTTTTGAGTTTCTCGGGAGTTTTGAG